>CAZSYL010000060.1:14879-23705 GCA_964610745.1 uncultured Acidimicrobiales bacterium | reverse complement strand
CTGAAATCATGGGTCTCGATAGAGCAAGCCCTACCGAGTCGAGTGTGTTCTCTAGCCGAGACCAGTGTTTCTGGCCTCTAGTTAGGTTGTCCCTGACTTCCCTCACACGTTAGAAATGAGTTTGTTCAGGAACGGAATTGTGTTCATTGTCGAGACTCATCGCCGTAGCGACAAGACCAAACAAGAACGGTTGCTTCTGTATGAATTACGTACCGATCGACTCGAATCGATCATTGGTACGAATCCGCACTGGCTTTTTCGTCCTCTTCTCCGTTTTCAAGAAGCGCATGACACTCAGGAAGGAGTTGAAACTCCAGCCCGGTGGTGCCCTTCGGCCGCTGCTCCAAGGAGGCTGGGCCGACTGATTAAACTACAGAGAGCTGTGGGATCGCGCAACCAGTTCCACAAAGAAATCCTGGATTTCTCCAAAGTTTCGTAGGGTTCCTGCCGATACCCCCTCACCGTCGACCGTGCGTGAGTTCTAGACAGCTCTACATCGCTATCGGCGCGAACCCACAAAAGCTGTAATCCCGACGTTGGATAACTGCCCAGGTGTAGACAGAAGGGTGACATAGAAAGGTTAGAGAACAGAGATGAGGCGTTTGTTCTTCTTGCCCCGCTGAAGCAGCCCAATCGCACCGGCAATGAGCGCGCCGTCGAGCGTCGACTCGACGTCGTCGACCTTCGCACCGTTCCAGCGGACCGACCCATCGGCGATGGCCTGACGAGCCTCTCTCCGCGACTTCACCAGCTCGGAGGCAACGAGAAGGTCGACGACCGGTTCTGTCTCGTGAAGCCCACTCGCGGCCAACTCGGCCTCGGGTACGACGCCTTTCAGAGTGAGAAGGTCATCGGCTGTCGGCAGCGCACCCCCAAAGAGAACGTTGCTCGCACGCGTCGCCGAGTCCACTGCCTCTCCCCCGTGAATGAGTTCGGTGACCGCATCGGCGAGCGCCGTCTGGGCACGCCGCTCATGGGGTGCCTCCGCGTGACTTGCCATGATGGTCCCGATCTCGTCGATCGAGAGCAGCGTGAGCTGAAGTAGGAACCGTTCGACATCGCGGTCGTCGGTATTCTTCCAGTACTGGTGAAATTCGTACGGGGAGGTGCGTTCGGGGTCGAGCCACACAGCGCCCGAGACGCTCTTGCCAAACTTCTGGCCATCGGCCCTAGTGATCAACGGCCACGTCAGCCCGTGGGCGTGGGTTCCCTCACGGCGACGAATCAGATCGACGCCTTGGGCAATGTTGCCCCACTGATCACTACCACCGATCTGCAGCTCGCATCCCTTCTCGGCGTTGAGGTAGTGGAAGTCCATTGCCTGAAGAAGCATGTAGGAGAACTCGGTGTAGCTGATCCCGTGTTCGCTCTCCATCCGGCTCTTCACCGAGTCGCGGGCGACCATTTGGTTGACGGTCACGTGCTTTCCGACATCTCGAAGAAAGTCGAGCACACCTATGTCTTTGGTCCAGTCATAGTTACTGACCATCTCTGCGGTGGCATCGCCGTCGGGATCGAGGTCGACGAGCAGCTCGAGTTGGCTGCGAATCCCGGCGATATTCGACGCGAGCGTCTCCTCATCGAGCAGGTTGCGTTCCTCTGATCGCCCACCTGGATCACCGACCATTCCCGTCGCTCCGCCAACGAGGACGATGACGTTGTGGCCAAAGTCCTGAAACCGACGCAAGACCAGCACGCCGACGTAGTTGCCAATGTGCAGGCTCGAGGCGCTTGGATCGATGCCGTGATAGAGCGTGATCGGTCCGGCATCGAGGCGTTCGCGCAGCGCCTCCAGGTCAGTTGTGTCGTGGATCAGACCACGAGCACGGAGGTCATCGAGAACATCAGCACCGGACATCGTAAAAATCTACCGCGAAAGCTCCCCCGGCGAATGCGCTTTTCTCTGCCGATGGGCCAAAATGGACTAATGCTCCTTCTCGGACGTCGCCGTCGCGCCATTCTGTTGCTCACGGTCCTCTCACTGATCGCCACAGCGTGCTCGTGGCAGACCCGCGATCTCGTCCCACCGACGCCCCAGGTCGCGCAGACATCCGCGATCTTTGCGCGAGACGGACGTCTGATCACCGAGCCACCATCGGACGAGAACCGCACGGTCGTCACCATCGACGAGATCCCCGAAGTCATGCGAAACGCGGTCATCGCAATCGAAGATGAACGCTTCTACCTCCATGATGGCGTCGACCTCAAGGGTCTGTTTCGATCGGCTACCCGTGGTGTCACGACCGGCGGCATCTCCGGCGGTGGCTCCACGATCACCATGCAGTACGTCGGCAACGTCTTCCTCGACCGCAGCCAGCAGACCGCTAGCCGCAAGCTTGAGGAAATCATCCTCGCCCGACAGTTCGAAGATCGTTTCTCGAAGGACTTCATCCTCGCCGAATACCTGAACTGGATATTCTTCGGTGCTCGTTCCTACGGCATCGAGAGTGCGTCCCAGCAGTATTTCGGGACATCGGTTAGCAATCTCAACCTTCCACAAGCCGCAATGCTCGCCGGCCTCATCCAGCAGCCGAGTGCCCTCAATCCGTACAACAACCCCGAGGGTGCCATTGCGCGTCGTGAAGTCGTGCTCAACGCAATGCTGCGCAACGACTTCATCACCGCCGAAGAACACGCGATCGCCGTCGACGATCCAATGATCCTCGCTCCCGAGTTCGATGAAGCCACCGACCAGTATCCCGCCGGCCACTTCGTCGAAGAGGTCAAAGCTTGGATCCTCAACGGCCAGTTCATGACCGAAGAGTGGATGCTCGAAAACCCGATCCGGGCCCAAGAGCTCTCCACGTACCAAGCCCGCGAAGACCTGCTGCTTCGCGGCGGGATCCGAGTGCGCACCACCATCGACCTCGAACTTCAGGCCGATGCCGAGGCAGCGGTCGAGGCCATCATCCCCGAAGGCGAATCCACCCCGGATGCTTCTGCGGTTGTCATCGATCCTGAAACCGGCGAAGTTCTGGCAATGGTGGGTGGACGCGACTTCTTTGGCGACTCGGAGTTCGCGAACGTAAACCTCGCGACCGGCACCGGCCGTCAGGCGGGCTCGTCGATGAAACCGATCTTGCTCGCCGGCGCGATCGAACGGGGCATCTCGGTCACCCAGCAGTTCGAGGCACCGCAAACGATCACCCTTCAACCACCCGACCTTAACGAACCGTGGAATGTCCGGGGCGGCTCCTCGACGGGGTTCTCCGACCTCGTCGACGGGACGGTGTGGTCGCGAAACACGGTCTACGCCCAACTCGCGGTGCAACTCGGCCCGGGCGCGACCGGTGATTGGGCCCAGCGTCTCGGGATGCAATCCGACATTGCTCCCGTCTACGCATCGGTTCTCGGCACGGAGAACGTGACGACCCTCGATCTTGCTGCGGCATATGCAACGTTTGCCAACCGCGGCGTGCAGCACGACCCCGTCTTTGTGACCGAGATCCTGAATCCGGACGGAACCACCCTTTGGAGCCATGACCCTCAGGGCGAGCAAGTCATCTCGACAACGACTGCCGACCAGCTGTCCTTTATCCTCGGCGAGGTCATCAACCGGGGAACCGGACGCGACGCCGACTTTGGCCGTCCGGCGGCAGGCAAGACCGGCACCGCACAGAACTTCGCCGATGCCACCTTTGCTGGTTACACCCCCGACCTTGCAGCAGCGGTGTGGGTCGGCTTCCCACAGGGTCAGATCTCGATGGTTCCGTGTAGTCGCAAGACCTGCACCGCCGAAGACCCGGGTACCGCAATCCAGGTTGCTGGCGGCACCTATCCGGCGCAGATCTGGCGAGAGATCATGACCGCGGCTCACGCGGGAACCCCCGCGGCTGAGTTCCCGGTTCCACCGGTCAGCGCCCCGCCCACCACACTCCTCGACGTGCCCGATGCAGTGCCGTCCCCGGACCTCTTCGGCCTGACCGTTGCCGAGGCAACAACCCAACTTGAAGGCACATCGCTCATCCTCTCCCCTGTTCAGGTCGAAGACACGACATTTGCTCCACAGACGATCATCAACCAGTCGCCTCCCGCCGGTATCTCCGTACCTGGTGGCACGACGGTGATCGTCGAGGTCGCAATCCCTCCCATCCAGCGCGTCGTCCCCGACCTCCGAGGTCTCACCCTCGCCGCTGCACGAAGAGAGGTTCGAAGCCAGGGCTTCGTCAGCTCCCGAGCATTCGTCAACTCAGACAACGAGTTTGTGTCCGTAGACAACACCACGCCGGCCGAGGTCGTCAGACAGAGTCCACCGCCGGGCACTCCCGGTGAGGCCGGCACGACGATCAACATTGTGCTGCAGGTCCTTGAATGAGGTTCTCACCATCAAGCGACGGCACCGACGATCACGACGCCGACGAACGAGAGGACAGCGAGCTTTTTGAGCCGGTCCCCGAAGGCATGGGAACGGTCACCCGCATTTTTGCGGTGGTCTTCATCCTCGGCGCCATCGCGTTCTGGATCTTTGCGTTTAGCCCGTGGGCTCGACAGATCTTCCAAGCACCGGACCAGCTCGCCGACGAGGTGTATGTCGCCAACATCGAATCTACGTGCGCTTCGACCGTTGCGCTCCTCGATGCTCTGCCGTCGCCACGGTCCGCAGAGGGTCCAGAAGAACGCGCCAACATCGTCGAGAACAGCAACGTCGAGCTTGTGCGCATGCGCGAGAATCTCGCTTCGCTCGAGGGCGGCACCGCCGCCGATCGAAACCTGGTGGCCCGTTGGTTGCTGGACTGGGACATTCTGATCGCGGATCGGGTGACCCATGTCGAGCGCTTGCGAACCGAGGGCGATGTCCGCTTCCTCAACACCGAAGCCGACGGCATCTTCATCGCTGAACGCATGAGCGGCTTCGCCAGAGTCAACGAGTTCCGCAGCTGCCTACCACCGGGCGACCTGTAGGGCATCGACCACAGCGGATCAACCCACAGCGGTTCCACACAGACCTCATCTTGAGCAAACCTGCGCCGATTGGGGCAGATGTCTCCTTCGCCGCTACCGACAGCACGTCCCGCTGTGGCCGATATCGACCGTCTTCGCAACGACCAGGGTCTCGCTGCGGCCGACATTGATTGGGAACGTCTCCTGACGATCAGCTACCGGCGCTACATCAAGCCCGGGGGCGTCATCATCGACGTGGGCGCGCACAACGGGATGCACAGTCGCCGGTTTCAGCGATACCTCACACCTTTGCACCTCATCCTCGTCGAACCAATCCCACAGCTCGCAGCCGGCCTTCGGCGCGAATTCCGCCGACGCGACAACGTCGAGGTCCGGCAGCTCGCGCTGTCCAAGACGTGCGGCACCGCCATGTTCGTGCTCGACGTAGGCTCTCCCGGTGAGTCCGGGCTCAAGGATCGCAAGACGAACCGCTCGCAGTCCAACAACATCGATCGCACCGAACTGATCGAGGTGCGCGTCGATCGTCTCGACGACTGGGAACTGCCAGGCCCGGTGTCATTCATGAAGGTCGACGTTGAGGGAGGCGAGCTCGACGTTCTGTCGGGAGCGAGGAACCTCATCGACCGAGATCGGCCAATGGTCAGTATCGAATTCGGACTCCGATCCGCCGGCGTCTACGGATATGGCGCCGACGACCTTGTCGGCTTCACAGCAGAGCACAACTTGTCGATCTTAGACCTGCTGGGCAACGAGCTATCACCGAGCGAGTTCCGCGACGTTGTGGGCACCTACTACTGGGACTTCATGCTCGTCCCAAGCGAACAGATCGACTCGCTGGCGACACGGCGAACAGCGGTGCGTGCCGAAGCGCTTCGCTCGATCGAAACGTTCAACCCGCGGCTCGAGCGCTGGAAGAAACGTCTCCGGTACTAACGACTAGGCGTTCTCGCTGATCAGTTGATCCGCGACGAGCTTTCCCGCCCTGATCATCCGATGGTGTCCCGCATCGAGGTCGTAGTCATCGAGCTCGTCGAGCGGCACCCATTTGATGGCCTCGGACTCGTGATTGCCAACGGGCTGTGCGCCCGCTGGCGCAAATACGACGAAGCGAACGTCGTAGTGCCAGACCGGATCCGCTCCCTCTGGAGCTACGTTGTGGATGTCCAGATCGACCGCTGGATCAACGATTTCCAAGCCGTCAATACCGCTTTCTTCGGTGGCTTCTTTCAGCGCCACTCGGGCAAGGTTCGCCTCGCCGTCGGCGTGGCCGCCGGGCTGAAGCCAGCGTTGCAGTTTGGTGTGAAACAACAGCAGTGTTTCGCTTGCGTCGTGATTGAACACCAAGGCCGAACCCGTGAGGTGGCCAGGTCCGGTTGCGCGATCGAGCGCTCCTGGGTCGAGCGCCGTCAGTTCGAAGAACTTCCGCTTTACCGCTTCGAGTTCGGCTACGTGAATAGGCGCGACGTGATGCCATGCAGCCCGAGGCTCCGAACTACCCACCAACGCCGGGTCGTCGACTGCAAACCTCTTGTATTCACGCATGACCTGAACGGTAGCACCGCCAAACCGCCGCTTCGGGTTCCTGCGGCCCAGCGGCGTCGCGGGCCATGGGATACCATCGGCATATGGCCGCTGAAGAAACACCTCAGATCGCGGGGGCAACGATCATTCCGTTTCCAACGTCGGATGCTCACGAACCGGCCAGCGAAGATCGTTCACCGCTGAGTGTGCGCGAAGCACTCGGTGACGTCTTGCGCGACGAACGCCTCTCCCAGAAACGGACGCTCGCCGACGTCGCCGACGGAGCTGGCGTGTCGCTCCCCTACCTGTCTGAAGTAGAGCGCGGCATCAAGGACGTGTCTTCAGAGGTCTTCGAATCGATCTCGCGTTCGCTCTACCTCGAGCCCGCCGACGCGCTGGAACGGACAGCCCGGCGACTCCGGACCCGCGCTAGCGGCGGACCGACGATGTCACTGCTCGCCGCCTGACCGAGTCAACACCTGATCGATCACTCCATAGTCGATCGCGGCCTCGCTTCGAAGAACGAGCGCACGCTCGGTATCGCTGCGAACCTCGCTTGCAGAACGACCCAAATGAATCGCCAGAATCTCTTCCGCCTCGCTGCGGATCGCCGCGAGCTCTGCGGCCTCGAGAGCGAGATCGCTGAGCGAACCGCGAGTTCCTTCCGTATGGGGCTGGTTGAGCAGCACGCGAGCATGGGGCAGTGCCGAGCGCTTCCCGCTCGCGCCCGATGCGAGTAGCATCGCTGCGGTCGACGCTGCTTGACCAACGCAAAGTGTGGCCACATCGGCTGGGACGAATTGCATCGTGTCGTAGATCGCAAGACTCGCGCTGAATGAACCTCCCGGCGAATTGATATACAACGAGATGTCGCGCTCAGCTGATTCGGCCGCGAGGTGCAGCAACTGCGCCACCACCACGTTCGACACTCCATCATCGATCGGTGTGCCGAGGAAGATGATCCGCTCGGACAACAGGCGACTGTAGATGTCGGACACCCGTTCACCCTTTGGCGTCTTTTCCAGAACGGTCGGGATCGTGTACGAACTCATCGCGCGTCACCTCCTGCCATGGCCGGCCGTTGTTGACTCCGTCGCAACCCGACGCTGCGCGTTGGCCGTTCAGGAACGATCTCGTCGATCGACGAAACGACGTGGTCGACGAAGCCGTACTCCAACGCTTCTGGTGCGTTGAACCATCGGTCTCTGCCAACGTCTTCGACCACTTCGTCGTAGCTTTTGCCCGTGTGTTTGCTGATGATCGACCGGAGACAATCGAGCGTATTGAGCAAGTTGGCAGCCTGAATCTCAACGTCCGCGACCGATCCGCCAAGGCCCGCCGAACCCTCATGCATGAGGACCTGAGCGTTCGGTAGGGCAAAGCGCTTTCCTTTCGTGCCCGCGCACAAAAGAACTTGGCCCATGCTCGCAGCCAGCCCGATCGCGACCGTTGCCACATCGTTAGGAATTAGCTGCATAGTGTCGTACACAGCGAGGCCCGAGATCACCGATCCGCCGGGCGAGTTGATGAACATGCAGATATCACTGTCGGGGTCTTCGGTCGACAGCATGAGCAGTTGAGTGGCGATCCGATTCGCGCTTTGGTCATCAACTTGCTCGCCGAGCAGGATGATTCGCCGCTCGAGGAGCCGATCGAGAGGGTTGAGTGTTGTGGTGCTAGTCATCACCCGAGCATGGCGAAGACCCGCTGAACACTTGCATGATTCTGCTAGAGGCAGAATCCGGGCCATTGAGCACCGTCATGGCTACGGCTTGGACACCCAGCGGTTGTTCGCAACGGTGAATCGCCAGGGTTTGTCTACGGCCTTCGAGATTCCGATCCGCGTCGTCGTCTCGATCTCTGCTGCGTCTAATGGCTCGCAAAACTCAAGCCGCACGGCAGACGCTTGGTCGCTCAGATCGATGCCGTCGTGTGCGAGTTCGATTCCGAGCGCTTGGCATAACTTTCCGGGACCGTTCGAAATGTCGATATCTCGCTTGACTTTCGACCTAGCCGCAGCGATGTCCGCGGTGATCTCTAGCGGTTCGACAGCACGAATGAGCACTGCTTGACCTTCATCAACGGGGCCGGTGACCACGTTTGCGCAGCTGTGGATGCCATAGCTCAAATAGACATACAGAAAACCGGTGGGGCCAAAGACCGTTTGAGTCCGCTTCGTGACGCCTTTGTGCCCGTGACTCGCAGGGTCATCTGAGCTTCCATAGGCCTCGACCTCGACGATGCGCCCCGACCCGTTCGGTCCGTGCAAGATCGAACCCAGCAAACGGGGGGCGACAACCGAGGAGTGTTCATCGAGGTTTACCTCGACTGGCTTACCCATTGTGCCTCTTCACCCGCTGAACCTCTTCAGTATCTAGCGAATCGCTGCCCGGAAACGTTCGA
>CAZSYL010000060.1:0-14779 GCA_964610745.1 uncultured Acidimicrobiales bacterium | reverse complement strand
CTTCACCCGCTGAACCTCTTCAGTATCTAGCGAATCGCTGCCCGGAAACGTTCGACTTGGTCGGCGACCGCCTCAGGACTACCTCCGCCATGCGTGGTGCGACGGGTCACCGATACTCCCGGTTGCAGAATTGCCGCGGCCTCTGGGCCGAGTCGGTCGTCCGCTTCGACCAAATCAGCGAGCGTTCCCTTGCCTTCGAGAGCGTGACGAACATGTTCGCCAACGATGGCATGCGCATCACGAAATGGAGTGCCGTTGGCAACGAGATACTCGGCGAGATCGGTAGCCGCTGCGTAGGGCGAGTTGGCTTGGGCGGCCATTGCGTCGGTGTTGAACGTCGTGGTCGAGATCATGCCATCGAGCGCGAGCAGCGTGAGCCGCACGGTGTCAACCGCGTCGAAGAGCGGCTCCTTGTCTTCCTGCATGTCCTTGTTGTAGGTCAGGGGCAAGCCCTTGACGCTCGCCAGGAAACCGGTGAGGTTGCCGATGAGTCGGCCACCTTTGCCACGAGCCAGCTCAGCAATATCGGGGTTCTTCTTCTGCGGCATCATCGAAGACCCAGTACTGAACGCGTCGTCGAGCGTGATGAACCCAAACTCGGTGCTCGCCCAAATGATGAGCTCTTCACCAATGCGACTGAGATGCACACCGATCATCGTCAGCGCGTAGAGCGTGTCGGCAACAAAGTCACGGTCGGCCACAGCGTCGAGGCTGTTGTCGAACAAACCGGTGAACCCGAGTTCTTTCTGCGAGATCGACGGATCGAGCGGCAACGACGAACCCGCCAGTGCCCCTGCGCCGAGCACCGACACGTCGGTGCGACGGCGGGCGTCAGCCAAGCGATCGACATCACGGTTGAGCATCCAGCCATGGGCAAGCAAATGATGTGCGAGCGCAACGGGCTGGGCTTGTTGAAGGTGCGTGTACCCAGGCAGGTAGGCATCGCCGGCCTCTTCGGCCTTTGCCAGCAGCGTTGCCTGCAATGCCCGAACAAGGTCGGTGATCTCGTCGATGGCAGCGAGCGTCCACAGACGAACGTCGGTCGCCACTTGGTCGTTGCGAGAACGACCGGTGTGCATCTTTGCACCCGCAGGCTCGAGCTCGGTGACCCGACGCTCGACAGCGGTGTGGATGTCCTCATCGCTGGTGGCGAACTCGAAGCGGCCAGAGGAGATCTCTTCTTCAACCGCATCGAGCGCCACGACGATGCCGTCGCGCTCTTGGGTGGTGAGAATGCCAACCGCTGTGAGCATGGTGACGTGAGCACGAGAACCAGCGATGTCTTCGCGGAACATACGCTGATCGAACGGCAAGCTGTCATTCAGCTGCTGCAACGCCTCCGAAGGCCCACCAGCGAATCGACCATGCCAGAGAGTCTCACCCTCAGCCACGTTTGCTCGCTAGCGTCCGGAGCCTCAGCGCGTTGAGTTTGATGAAGCCCTCAGCATCGGACTGGTCGTATGCGCCATCATCTTCTTCGAATGTGGCGATCTTCTCGTCGAACAGCGAGTTATCACTCTTGCGGCCAACGACGGTGACATTGCCCTTGTACAGCCTCAGCCGCACCACACCACTTACCGCAGCCTGGCTGTGATCGATGGCGGTCTGGAGCATCTCTCGCTCGGGACTGAACCAGAACCCGTTGTAGATGAGCTTTGCGTATCGAGGCATCAGCTCGTCCTTGAGGTGCGCGACCTCGCGATCGAGGGTGATCGACTCGATCGCACGATGAGCCCGCAACATGATCGTGCCACCCGGCGTCTCGTACGCACCGCGGCTCTTCATGCCGACAAACCGGTTCTCGACGATGTCCAGGCGACCAATGCCGTTCTCGCCACCGAGGCGGTTCAGTTCGGTGAGGACGGTGGCCGGCGTCATGGCCTTGCCATCTATAGCCACGATGTCACCGGACTCGTACGTCAGCTCGACATAGGTTGCGGTGTTGGGCGCAGCCTCGGGACTTACCGACCAGCGCCACATCTCAGCCGGTGGCTCGGTCCACGGATCCTCAAGCGGGCCGCCTTCAAAGCTGATGTGCAAGAGGTTGGCATCCATCGAGAACGGCGACTCCTTGCCACGCTTCATCTCAATGGGGATCTGATGCTCTGCAGCGTAAGCCATCAGCGACTCGCGAGAACCAAGATCCCAGTCGCGCCACGGCGCAATCACCTTGATATCGGGCTTGAGCGCGTAGGCGCCGAGCTCAAAGCGAACCTGGTCATTGCCTTTCCCAGTAGCGCCGTGACTGATTGCGTCAGCGTTCTGTTCGACCGCGATCTCAACGAGTCGCTTCGCGATAAGCGGTCTCGCAATGGATGTACCGAGGAGGTACTCACCCTCATATATCGTGTTCGCTCGGAACATTGGGAAGACAAAGTCGCGGACGAACTCCTCGCGAAGATCATCGATGTAGATCTGGTCGGCGGGGACTCCCATCTCGAGCGCCTTCGCACGTGCGGGTTCTACCTCCTCACCCTGCCCGAGGTCAGCGGTGAAGGTGACGACTTCACAGTCGTAGGTCTCCTGAAGCCACTTGAGAATGATCGAGGTGTCGAGTCCGCCCGAGTAGGCGAGAACGACCTTGTCGACGGATTGGTTGTTTGCATGTGCTGACATGGGTGTAGGGAACTCCTAGATTCCTGCGAGATCTGAAATGTGGGCGGCAAGGTCCTTGCCAGTGGATTCTTCTGAAGCGACGATCATGATCGAGTCGTCGCCCGCTACGGTGCCGATAACGTCCTCTAGGCCCGATCGGTCGAGCGCTGAGGCAACAACATGAGCTGACCCTGGAGGGGTCCGGACGACAACGATATTGTGCGAATAGGCAACGTCAGCAACCCAGTCGCTGAGGACTCGGCGCAGATGATCTGCGGGTGCCACCTGTTCGCTTGGGTGCTCGGGTAACGCGTATACAAGATCGCCACCCGGAACTCGAACCTTGACAGCTCCAATGTCTTCAAGATCGCGGGAAACCGTGGCCTGTGTTGCTTCGATGTCTTCGGCGATGAGCAGGTCGACGAGTTGAGTTTGCGACGTCACCGCAACATCGCCCAAAAGCTGCACGATCCGATGCTGACGCGAAGTCTTAGACATAGGAGCGCTCACTTTCTAGGAGTGATGGAGGACGACGAACGGCTCGCGGCGACATTACGCATCACCGCCGAGCGCAAACGCGAGATAGCCGCGCGCTGCGTGCATACGATTCTCAGCGAGCTTCCACACGCGGCTTGCCGCGCTGTCGACGACCTCGTTGGTCACCTCTTCGCCACGATGCGCTGGTAGGCAATGCAGAAACACCGCATCCCCAGCATTGGCCATGAGCTCGCCATTGACCTGATAGTCCGCGAATACTTCGAGACGAAGCTCGCTCTCGGTCTCCTGGCCCATCGACGTAAAGACATCGCTGTACACCACATCGCACCCTTCAACCGCTTCGTTCGGGTCGGTCGTGGTCTCGACCTGTCCGCCGGTCGACCGCAGGAGCGCAAGTTCGTCATCGTTGAAGCTGTAGTCGACCGGCGATGCAATACGGAAGGTGCCTCCGAGCATGCCCACGGCGAGGCCGAGGGAACGAGTGACGTTGTTGCTATCGCCAATGTATGCGACCACACGTCCCTCGACGGAGCCGAACTCCTGAGTGATCGTGAGCACATCGGCGAGGGCTTGCATTGGGTGCGCGGCGTCGCTGAGTAGGTTCACCACCGAGACTTTGTCCACCGCTGCCATGCGTTCGACCAACGAGTGCTCAAATACCCGAGCTCCGACAGCGGCGTGATAGCCAGCGAGTGTGTTGGTGACGTCCTCAACCGATTCGCGCGAATCAAGGCCGACCTCGTCGCCCTGGATGTACACGGGGTGACCACCGAGCTGGAAGACGGCCATCTCCATACTGTTGCGGGTTCGAAGGCTTGGCTTCTCAAAGAGGAGCGCCATGCCCTTTCCGGCCAACACCTGAGGTGGCGCCGGACTCTGCGCAAGCGCAAGAACCTGATGTAGTTCGTCAACGGTCAGGTCGTTGATCTCCAGTAGGTGTCTCATACCTCGGCTCCTTTCAGGGCAGCATCAATTTTGCGGATCGCTTCTTCGATCTCACCCGATGACACGGTTAGTGGCGGCGCGAACCGCAGTGAGGTCTTCGTGACGCCATTGGTCAGTACACCCTGCTTCTGGACTGCAGCGGAAACCTCGGGGCCGGTTCGACCTCGCAGGCCGTCTTCGTTCAGTTCGGCTGCGAGCAGCAGTCCCTTGCCGCGGACCGCCTCCACCCCGTCGAGGGCCAGCAGTGCTGAGGTAAGTTCGGCGCCCTTTTCGGTCGCTAACCGTGGTGCGTCGATCTGTTCCATGACCGCAAGGGTTGCCCGCGCAGCGGCCGCCGCGAGCGGGCCTCCTGCAAAGGTCGACCCATGGTCACCCGGGCGGAACATCTTCGAGAACTCGCGCTTTGCCCACACGGCTCCGATCGGCATGCCGTTACCGACTCCTTTGGCCATCGTGACGATGTCGGGCATGACGTCTTCGTGTTGGAACGCAAACCACTCGCCGGTGCGTGCTGCGCCGGTTTGGACCTCATCGATGATCAAAAGCAATTGACGATCGTCGCACAACGCTCGGAGATCCGCGAGATATCCAGCGTCGGGGGTGTTAACACCGCCCTCACCTTGGATGGCCTCGACGAGGATTGCACCGACCGACGGGTCGAGCGCTGCCTCCATGGCATCGACGTCGTTGTAGGCAGCGTGACGGAACCCTTCTGGGAGTGGCGCGAACGCCTCGTGCTTCTCCGGTTGTCCTGTCGCGTGCAGTGTGGCGAGGGTGCGACCGTGAAAGCTGCGAAGCGCAGACAGCACCACGTGTCGCCCTCGCCCGTTCACCTTGCGAGCAAGCTTGATCGCAGCCTCGTTTGCTTCGGCGCCCGAGTTCTGAAACAAGACCTGGCCGAGCTGCGCCGAAGGCGTAGCTCCAGAGCTGAATGTCTGCATCAAACGATCAAGGGTTATTGCTACCTCGGGGCCTGGGATGCTGTTGTAGAGGTTGCTGACGTGGGTGAGCGTTTGGGCCTGCTCGCAGATTGCATCGACCACGACGGGGTGACTGTGTCCAAGTGAGGTGACCGCAAGGCCACCGAGAAAGTCGAGATATCGCCGACCGTCATTGTCCCAGACCTCGGTCCCCGCGCCGCGAACAAGCGTGAGCGTCGGAGGGCCGTAGTTCGGCATCAGCGGGCAGAAGCTCAGCGCTGGCCCTGCGTTGACCGCGTCGGTGTGAGCCGACGGTGTGTACGAGGTGGTCATGAGTCGTCTCCAAGTGTGATCTTCGTTCCAATGCCGGCGTCGGTGAACAACTCGAGCAGGAGGACATGAGGCACCCTTCCGTCGAGCATGTGGGCTGCGTTAGCACCAGCTTCGACCGCTTCGATGCATGCGGTGACTTTGGGGATCATGCCGCCGGCGATCGTGCCGTCGTCGATAAAGCCGTGTAGTTCTTCGATCGTTGCCTGCGCGATCAGCGACGTCGGGTCTTCAACGTCGGCGAGCAGGCCTGGTACATCGGTGAGGTAAATCGCCTTCTCGGCCCGAAGCGCCCCAGCGAGCGCTCCGGCGACGGTGTCGGCGTTGATGTTGTACGCCTGACCCGTCGGATCAGACCCGATGGTCGAAATGACAGGAATCATCTCTTCACTGAGCAACCGTTCGACAATGTTCGGGTTGACCGACACGATGTCGCCGACAAAACCAAGCTCGGCGTTTCGCGCCTCAGCCTGAATCAACCCTCCGTCTTCACCCGAGAGGCCAACGGCGTACGCGCCGTGCACGTTGATCGCGCCGACGATGTCACGCCCCACCTTGCCAACGAGCACCATGCGGGCAACGTCGAGGGTCTCGGCATCGGTCACCCGAAGCCCATCACGAAACTCTGACTCTTTGCCGAGTTTGCCGAGCAGCTCACCGATTTGTGGTCCGCCGCCGTGTACGACGACGGGCTTGAGCCCAATCGAGCGCAGAAGCACGATGTCTTCGGCAAACGTGCGGCTTAGTTCGGGGTCGACCATGGCGTTGCCACCAAACTTAACGACGACGATCGCGCCGCGGAACTGCTCAATGTATGGCAGTGCCTCGATCAGCGATTGGGCTCGACGAGTGGGTTCGTAACCCCGGTCGGCAATGTCTTGCGCGGTGGTTTGTTCTTTCATGGCTGTTCTTTCATGATCGATACCCCGCGTTGATTTCGATATATCCGTGGGTCAGATCACATGTCCAGACCGTTGCCGTTCCGTTGGCGATGCCCACGTCGACGGAGATCTTGACCTCGTCGTTCTGGAGGTGCTCGGTGGCGAGTGCCTCGTCATAACCCGGGGCTTGCTGTCCACCCTCGGCCACGAGCTCGGTGCCGATGTAGATCTCAAGCTTGTCGCGATCAGCCCTCTGTCCAGCTTTACCGACCGCCATAACGATTCGACCCCAGTTTGCGTCTTCGGCAGCGAGTGCTGTCTTGACGAGCGGCGAGTTCGCAATCGACAGCGCGATGGTCGAGGCCGCGTCCGCGTTCTCGGCGCCTGACACCGTGATCTCCACAAACTTCGTCGCGCCTTCGCCATCCCGCACGATCTGGTGGGCGAGGTTGAGATTGACCGAGCCGACCGCTTCGGCCAACTCGTCAAAACGAGGGTCTTCGACCGACGTGATCGGTGGTGTCCCCGACGCGCCGGTTGCGAACAGCCACACCGAATCGCTCGTCGAGGTGTCGGAATCGACCGTAATCCGGTTGTAGGACGCTGCGGCTGAGCCGGTGAGCATGGTTTGAAGCACGTCGGCCGACACCGCTGCGTCGGTGAAGACATAGCCGAGCATCGTGGCCATGTCCGGGGCGATCATGCCGCTCCCCTTTGCGATGCCAGCAACGGTCACCTGGGTCCCGTCGAGGTCGAGCTGTGCCGACGCGCCCTTTGCGAACGTGTCGGTGGTGCGGATCGCGTTTGCTGCTGCTTCCCAACCAGCACTATCGCTCGGAGCCAAATGTCCGGCGAGGCTCTTCAAGCCCTCGACCAAACGCTCATCGGGCAGAGTTTCACCGATGACCCCGGTCGACGCGAGATGAACCTCTTCAGGTGCGACACCGAGCGATGCCGCGATCCTCTCCGCGGTCAGGCGAGCCGACGTTGCACCGGCAATGCCGGTAAAGGCATTGGCGTTGCCACTGTTTGTAACGATGGCGCGTGCTGTTCCACTGCCCAGGATCGAGCGGCTCCAATCGACCGGTGCTGAAGGGCACAGCGATTTGGTGAACACGCCGGCGACGGTCGTCCCTTCATCGAAGAAGGCCAACATGAGATCAGCGCGATTCTGGTAACGGAGGCCGGCTTCGAATGTCGCGAGCTGCACTCCCGCGACCGGTGGCATCTCGGGGAAGGCCTCCGGGGCCAGTGGCGAAACAGCGCTCATGGGTACACGCCAATGCTTGAAAGACCCATCGTCTCATCGAGCCCGAGGGCGAGGTTGGCGTTTTGGACGGCCATACCCGACGCGCCCTTCATCAGGTTGTCGAGAACCGAGATCACCATGACGTGGCCGGTGCGCGGGTCGACACGTGCCGTCAGGTGCACACTGTTCGAACCGGTAACAGCCTTCGTAGATGGGCTCCGTTCGTCGACGACCATAAACGGCTCATCGGCGTAGAAGTCCGACAGGATCTGAAGTGCGTCGTCGCTCGTCAGACCGTCCTTGGCTGGACGGCCGTAGCAGGTCGAGATGATGCCCCGGTTCATTGGCGCCAGATGTGGGGTGAACAGGACCTGGGTATCAACTCCGGTGCGTTCGGTCAGCGCTTGTTCGATCTCGGGGGTGTGGCGATGGCTCAACAGCCCGTACGCGGTGACGTTCTCATCGACCGTGCAAAAGGTCGTGTTCTCCTTCGGTGGGCGTCCTGCACCGCTAACCCCGGTGATGAGATCGATGATGATGCCCTGGCCTTCGATCGCGCCCGCTTCGAGCAACGGCGCGAGCGCAAAGATCGACGCTCCGGCGTTGCAGCCGGTAGCGGCGATCAGCTCGGCGCCAGCAATCTTGTCTCGGAACAGTTCAGGCAGGCCGTAGACGAACTCGTCGAGTAGCTCGGGAGCGGTGTGTTCAGCCTTGTACCACTCGGGATAGAGCGCTTTGTCGTGGAGGCGGAAGTCAGATCCGAGGTCGACGATGTGGCCGACCTTGCCCCGAATCTGTGGCACGACCGACATCGAGATGCCGTGTGGCAGCCCGATGAACACCAGGTCGAGGCCGTCGACGAGTTCAGGGGTGAATGGCTCGTACTCTCGGTCGCCGTATGCAGCAGCAAGGCTCGGGTAGAGATCTGCAATGCGAGTACCGGCTTTCGAATCGCCAGTAGCGGCGACAAGTTCTAGACTTTTGTGCCCGTCGATAAGACGCAGCAGCTCGGTGCCTGTGTAACCCGAAGCGCCAACGATTCCGACTTTGGCTGGGCTGTTCGAAGAGGTCATTCAGCCGAGCGTAGCCGCCTATTCACTGATTTGCATATTTATGCAAGCACTTCATTCGGGTGTGCCGTGATCGGACGGTTCAGACTTTGTTCGGCCCGACACAAATGGGAGGTCATAACGCCCAAACCAATCGTCGCGCCCATTCCAACCGTCGACCCACGTGCCGTCGAGGTTCGATGCCCGTTTCGATGCGAAAAGCCACCACAGGCTTGCGATCAATACCAGCAGAACAGCGGACCCGACGAGCAGGCTTGCGATGCTGAAGCCAGAAGAAACAAATGCGATCAGCACGAGTACCGCACCCACCAGTGCCACCGTGGCGACCGATTTTCTGTTCTGCTCGAGTTCTGCTTTCGAATACGACGCCATAACCAATTTTAGCTGCAGTGGTGGGCTGCCGTAGCGAAGAACGACGTTCCCCCTAGTTGGCTGGAGTCGCGTCTATCGGAGAACGCCTTTGTTCTGCTTTCCGACGGCGGCGATGATCGCTTCTCGGCAAGACGTGATCTCTTCATCGTTGAGCGTCCGGTCCGCGGCCTGGAAGCGCAGACGAAACGCCAGCGAGCGGCTTGCTTCCTCGACGCCCGCACCCCGGTAGGTGTCGACCAACGACAAGTCGACCAGCAGATCCCCGCCAGCCTTGGTGATCGTGTTGCGAACGCGATCGGCTCCGGTGTCGTCGGGAACAACAAAGGCCAGATCCATATCGCTGGATGGGAACTTGCTCACCCTCCGGTACGACCGCTTGCCGTGGGGGCCGTTGAGTACTTCGGTCAAATCGAGTTGAAGCCACGCCACGCGCCCGTCGACATCAAAGGTTCTTAGCACCGAAGGTGCAACTTCGCCGACGGCCCCGCGAGTTCGGCCTGCAATGACAACTTCGGCTGAGCGTGTCGGATGCATGCCCGGCAAGGAGCCAGAGCTGCGCACCTGCACGTTCGGAAGCGCGAGAGCTTCTGCGAGCAGGTTCAGCATTGCAATCGCTGATGGTGCTTGCTCACCAGCTAGTGCAACGGCGAGGTATTCGTGCTCGTCGGGCAACATCTCACCGCGATCGTTCTCTTGAGGTTCGAGAAATACCGTGCCGGCTTCGAAGAACCACGGAGGCGGTGTTCGATGTGACTGGTTGTACGCAATCGACTTGAGCTGGCCGGGCATCAACGACGTACGCAAAACGCTTTCGGAGGCGTCGAGTGGGTTCGACAAGCTGATCGCGTCTTCGGGAAGACCAACGTTGGCCAAGTCGCCAGGGGCGAGGAAAGGCATTGGTTGAGTCTCGTCACATCCTGCGCCCACGAGCACATCTCGGACGAGGCGGCGGTCCTGCTGGTACTGGCTGAGGTGACCGGCCTGCTCCCCTTTCGGCACCGTCTTCTCAATGCGTTCGTACCCGTACATGCGACCGACTTCTTCTGCGATGTTCGCCTCGAACTCAGCCGAGTGCGAGCTCACCACATCCCAACGGAACGTCGGCACTTCGATCGAAAGATCGTCGTCGACCACCGATACGCCGAAGTCGATCGATGTCAGGTGAGCCGCCATCTCATCGGCGGTGAGCTGAGTCCCGAGGAGACTGTTGATCTTTGAGGCACGAGCGGTTTGAGCCGAAACGTCGGGGACATCGCCTGCGACGTCGATCTGTCCCGGCGCGATGGTCGCTCCGGTCTCGGCGATCAGCTGGCAGAAACGATCGAGCGCACGGTCGATGTTGTCGCCCCAGTCAGCACCGCGGCGAAAGCGCGTCGAGGCTTCGCTCGGAAGGTTGAGCCGCTTGACCGTGCGCGAGATCGAAGGTGGATCCCACCACGCCATCTCGAGCAACACGTTCGTTGTTTGCTCGGTGACCTCGGTGGCGAGACCGCCCATGACACCCGCAAGGCTGACCGCCTCATCGGCGGCGTTCGAAATAACCCCGTCACCGGGAACGAGCGAACGTTCGACGTCGTCGAGGGTCACGAGCGTCTCGCCCTCGCGTGAGCGCCGGACGTTCAGCACGCCGTCCTGGAGTGTGTCAAGGTCGAACACGTGGTTCGGTTGACCGAGTTCGAGCATCACATAGTTGCTGATATCGACAACCGAATTGATTGGACGCATGCCGAGCGCGATAAGGCGCTGTTGGATCCACTGCGGGCTCTCCCCCACGGTGACGTTGCGAAGAACCCGAGCTGCAAAACGTCCACAGAGGAACGGATCGTGGATCGTGACGCCAGCCGCGCTTTCTGCGCTCTCGCCGCTTCGTTCGACGGTTCGTTCGGGGAAGCTGAAGGGTACGCCCAGTGCAGCTGCGAGATCGCGAGCGACGCCGGCGACCGACATAGCATCTGGCCGGTTTGCGTTGACCTCCAGGTCGTAGAGCACATCGGTTTCCATACCGAGCGCAGTCGTGATCGGTTCGCCGATCAGCGACTCGTCTGCGGTGTCGGTGAGCAACATGATGCCGTCTGAGTCATCGCCGAGGCCGATCTCTTCGGCCGAGCAGCACATGCCGTTGCTCTCTTGGCCGCGCATCTTGCGAACGCCGATCTCCATGCCGTTGGGCATGGTCGTGCCGACCGTGGCGAATGGGATGAGGTCACCAACCGCCATGTTGAACGCCCCGCAGCACACCTGCAATGGTTGGCCATCGCCCGAATCGACCTGCACGATCTGGATCTTGTCTGCGTCAGGATGCGGCGAGAGGTCGAGGACCTTCGCCAACACGATCCCATCGAGACCTTGACCAGTGATCGTCATCTCTTCGACAGCAAGGCCGAGGCCACTCAGCGTTTCACCAAGTTCGGTCGGGTCACCGTCAATACCGGGGGCGAACTCCTGCAACCAGGAGAGCAATACCTTCATTTTTGTACCTCTAGAACTGGCTTAAGAAACGGACGTCGTTGTTGACGAGCTCACGAATGTCATCGAGTTGGTACCGCATGACCGCAAGGCGGTCGATGCCGAAGCCGAAGGCAAAGCCCTGCCACTGTTCGGGGTCGATGCCGGCGTTCTCAAGCACCTTGGGCTGGACGACGCCGCAGCCTCCGAGCTCCAGCCAATCACCAGATGGTGTGCTGATATCGAACTCGGCTGAGGGCTCGGTGAATGGGAAGTAGCTTGGGCGAAGGCGGGTCTTGACCTCGTGGCCAAAGAACGCTCCCACGAAGCTCTCGATCGTGCCTGCGAGATCGCCGAGGCCGATCCCCTTATCGATAACGAGGCCCTCGATCTGGTTGAACGCTGGGAGGTGGGTGGCGTCGGCGGTGTCGGTGCGGAACGTTCGCCCCGGCGCAACGATGTAGATCGGTGGCTTCTCGTTCTCCATCGTGCGCACCTGCACCGGTGAAGTGTGACTGCGCAGCATCGTTGTTTCGGGTTCGCCGAGGTCGACGAAGATCGTGTCGAAACTGCCGCGAGCTGGATGCCATTCGGGGATATTCAGAGCTTCGAAGTTGTACCAGGCCGACTCGACCTCGGGGCCTTCGGCCACCGTGAAACCCATGCCAACAAAAACGTCTTCAAGGCGGTCCCGAGCCTGGGTAACCAAGTGCAGGTGGCCTCGCTTAACCTCGTCCATCACCTCGGTGAGGTCGAGGCGCTCCGAAGCGAGCTGCTCGGCTTCGGCGGCGACTGACAGCACGACACGGCGTTCGTTCACCACACCAGCGACGCTCGACATTGCCTCGTTCAACGCCTGGCCAGCAGCCTTGCGTTCGTCGGGTTCGAGCTGGCCAAGGGTCTTCTTCAATCCGACGAGCTCACCCTTCTTGCCCACGAAGGCTCGTTCGACCTCGGCGAGCGCGTCGAGGTCGGATGCGGCTGCAATTTCGGTCGTTGCTCGTTCGACCAGTGCGTCCAATTCCATCCGCCCAGTCTGCCCGATGGGTTGGGGTTCTCGGCGCTTTCGGTGGGAATCTCGCGACCGTAGGACAAACCGAAGTTCACGAATGAAGTCCGGCGACAGCCACGATAACGTCTCGGTAATGGCGCTGTTCATCTCCGACATCGACGGAACACTGCTCAACCCGGAGCGGACCATCTCCCCCGGCACCGATTTGGCGATCCGCCGGGTCATCGAAGCCGGACACCATTTCGTTCTCGCATCGAGCCGACCACCACGTTCCATGCGCATCCTCGAAGCCATATACGGCGGCACGGGTGTCCCGTTGGCCGCATACAACGGTGGCCTGGTGCTCAATAGTGATGGTGATGCTGTCCTCGACGTTCCAGTCGACGCCGCGTCCGCTGTGCTGATTTATGAGAAATGCCGGGAGCTCGACCTGCACTGCAGCTTCTACTCGGGCGATGACTGGTACGCCTGGGCCGACGATCACTGGTCTCAGCGGGAAACAAACAACACCGCTATCTCGCCGAATCCCGAACCCGCCAGCCACTACGCCGAAACGGACCTCATCACCGAGGCACCCCCTCACAAGATCATGTGCATGGGTGAGCCACACCTGATCGACCAAATCGAGTCGCTTCTCGAGTCGAGGAAGGCCGTGGTGACCTACCGCGCCAAAGACACCTATCTCGAGATCGCAAACAGCGCGGTCTCAAAAGGCGACGGCGCCGAGATGGCAGCGAACGAACTCGGAGTGGACCTTGGCGATGTCCATTTTTTTGGCGACAATTTCAACGACCTACCGGCGTTCGCTGTCGCAGGCACAGCAATCGCTGTCGCGAACGCGCGGGCTGAAGTCCTCGCCGCTGCAGACATCACGACCGCGTCGAATCACGACGATGGCGTTGCTGAGTACCTCAACCACTGGATGAACGAGAACCCCCGACCATGAACTTGTACGACGAGCAGAAGAAGACACCCTCGGGAATCGCGTACTACGCCAGCGGAGAATCAGAGCGCGTCGCTCTGCTGGTGCACGGCTCATTTGGGTCTGCAGCGATGTGGGCCATGTATGTGAACCCCTTGGTCGAGGCTGGCTATCGCGTGGTCGCGCTCGACCTCGCTGGTCATGGAAACTCCGAGGGCGACCTCAAATCGCTCGACATGGATTCCTACGCCCAGAACCTCAAAGACGTGATCGAGGCTGAACAGACGACGCCAGCGGTTTCAATTGGACACAGCATGTCCGGGTTGGTGGTGCTCATGAGCGCGATCGATGGTTTGGCAACGCGAGTGGTCTCGATCGACCCGAGTGCATCGCGCGAGATACAGGGCGAGAAATCGATCGACGGCATCCCCGACCAGTACAGCTCGTTCGATGCCGGCATGCCACAGGATCCGGCGGTGGCCATGGCGGTGTTACCAGATATCTCGCCCGAAATGATGATGAACATGATGGACATGCTGGGTGACGATTCCGGTCCGGCGAGAAGGCAACGAAAGCAGGGCATCTCAATCCCCAAGGAAGCTCTCGACAACATCCCGACCTTATTCATCGCGGCCGGCCTCGGAGAGTCACTGCCCTTCGGCATTAGACCCGAGCTCACAGCAGACATGGCAACGTACTACGACAAGCCAATTCACGTTGTTGAAGAAGCCACACATCCTGGAATTCTGATGGGCGCCCACGCCCACGAAGCGGTCGAGCAGATCGTGAACTTTCTCGCCTAGTTCAACCAATCGTTAGAACAGCCCGAAGGCCAAAACGGCGCCAGCCGTTGCAACATTGAGCGATTCGACCTTGCCGTGCATTGGAATCGAGATGGCGTGATCTGCGGCGCCGACGAGTCCGGAATCCAATCCGTGAGCTTCGTTGCCGAGAAGGAGGCCCACGCCACGAGTCGCATCGAGCTCGGCCTCGCTGTACTTCGGAGCGTCCATCGCGCTAGCGACGCTCTGCACATCGATTGTTCGAAGCGTGTCTAGAACGTCCGTGGTCTCGACCTCGCCGATCGGTACCCGAAGCACCGAACCAGACGACGAGCGCACGACCTTCGGCGAGAACACATCGGCGGTCTGCGACGTGACGATGACGCCAGCACAACCGGACGCTTCAGCAGTACGAATAAGTGTGCCCACGTTGCCTGGATCGGCCACTTCGACCAGCACGAGATAGTTGCCGCCCCTAGAAAAACGGTCATCCACCTCGAGCGAAGGCGTCTCCACGACGGCCAGCGCTGGCTGCGGCGTGCGGGCGTCGGAGAGCTTGGTGAACGCATTGGCTTCCAATCCGAACATCCGCACACTGTCCGCCTCGCACCGCTCAGCAATATCTGGATCCGGATGTTGATCACCAGGCACGATCACATGGTCGACCGTGAGACCACTCTCAAGCGCTTCGAGTACGAGCTTGGGCGTTTCCACGACAAAACGAGACGACCGACGCCGCTGCGCCTTTTGGCGCAGCA
>CAZSYL010000059.1:0-24989 GCA_964610745.1 uncultured Acidimicrobiales bacterium | reverse complement strand
GTGGCACATCACCGCGGTGATGTGCCACTCACCGATCTTGGCGTTGCCCAGTGCGAAGCTGCCGGGAAGTGGTTTGCAAGCGAGGGGATTGAGATTGCGGGTTTGCTCAGTGGTGAGACACTCCGAACGCGCGATACCGCGGACCGTTTCGCTGAGGCGTACAGCGGTGCGTCCGACAAACCCATCCCCGAATCGGTAGTCAGCTTTGGGCTCCGCAACCCCGATCTTTACCTTGGTGGACATCGGATCAACCTGGGTGAGGGCGCAGAGTTTCTCGCGTCCCAAGCTCCAGGTGTCGACGAGGCCGCGGTAGAAGCATCGGCGTTCTACGGGGGGCTGTTGACCGCCAAAGATCGAGTTGGCTATTGGCTCGAGCACGGCAACGTTCCTGGCGAAAGCGCCCACGACGTGGGTCGACGCGTCGACGTGCTCTCACGGAGCCTTGCCGATGTTCCGTCATGGCGAGGAAAGACCGTCGTCGCAATGACGCATTCGCCAGTGCTTCGCGCTGTCCGATTCCATCACGAAGGTCGCTACACGAAAGAACCGCCGTTTCTGCACGGCTACTCCCTTGTGGTCTCGCCCGAGGGCACGGTGACCTTTGACGAATTTGCTACAGATCTCGGCGACGTGCCGACAACAAACCGGCCCGGTGTTGGGAACGAGAAGCTATGAAGAGCGCAATCATCACGTGTGCACCGACCGGCGCGATCCACACGCCCTCGATGTCGCCCTATCTGCCGGTGACCGTCCAAGAGATTGCTGCCGATGCACTTGCCGCCGCTGAGGCTGGCGCGGCAATTGTGCATTTGCACGTACGCGATCCCAATGATGGACACCCAGTGCAAGACGTTGGCCTATTTCGTGAGTTGCTTGCAATCATTGGAGACTCTTCCGATGTTGTGGTGAACCTCACCACCGGCGGCAGCCCGCACATGACCGTCGACGAACGAATCCAACCCGCGATCGAGCTAGCGCCCGAGCTCGCGTCGCTGAACATGGGAACGATGAACTTCGGGTTGTACCCAATGTTGGACCGGTTCGACGATTTTAAATACGAGTGGGAACGCCAGCACTTGGCCAACAAGGCCCTCGTGTTTCGCAACTCGTTGCAAGACATCGAAGGCATTCTCAACAAGTGCGGAGATCAGGGGACTCGATTTGAGTTCGAGTGCTACGACATCTCACACCTCTACAGCCTGGCGCACTTCCTCGACAGAGGCCTGGTGGAACCTCCGATCTTTGTGCAGTCCGTCGTCGGGCTTCTCGGCGGCATCGGCAACCACATTGAAGACTTGTTACATATGCGCCGCACCGCCGACCGACTCTTTGGAGACCAGTACGAGTGGTCGGTACTGGGAGCCGGGGCAGCCCAGATCCGCACCGCAGCGGTGTCGTTGGCCGCCGGTGAAAACGCCCGCGTTGGGCTCGAAGATTCGTTGTGGGATGGCCCGGGCCATCTCGCTGAGGCGAGTCACATTCAGGTCACACGGGTGCGGGCGATCGCCGAAGCGCTCCATCGTGAGCTAGCGACTCCTGCCGAGGCCCGAACTCGATTAAAGTTGCGGAAGGCAACTTCACCATGACCAAGGTGGACGACCTCCTCGGTGGCTCGGTAGCCTCCAGGCCAAATGCGAATATATTTCGTACCGGTGGCTGCGGGTAACATCACGGCCGCCGACGCCATCTCAAAGGAGGACAGTATGAGTAGCGCAGTACAGCCAGAAATCGCAAACCCTGAACCGCTGTCTCATACGGTCAAGACGGTGCTTCTCGATCGCATTGTTCGCGGGGAGTACGAGCCAGGTGAGCGCATTGTTGAATCGCGTCTCGCCCGGGAGCTTTCGATCAGTCAGTCACCTGTGCGCGAAGCCCTTCGCGAGCTAGCAGCAATTGGGTTGATCGAAATCGAATCACGCCGTGGAGCCCGTGTGCGGCGTCCCACGGCCAAAGAGCTAAGTGACGTAAACCTGGTGCGCTCGGAAATTGACGCACTGGGTGCTCGCCTGGCGGCTCATCGGCTCACCGAGGAAGACATTGTGGCCCTCAAGGAAACCCAAGCGGCCATGATCGGGTGCCATGAAGCTGAAGACTTTGTGGGGATGACTCGAGCGGACACCAAGTTCCACACCATTATTGCTGTTGCCTCGGGCAATGAAGCCGTTGAGCGTGTCTTTGCACAGCTCGAGCCGTTCGCTCGGACGTTTCTGACCCTCACTTCTCCCAAAGTGGAGTCAGGCGACATCTTGTGTCAACACCAGGGAATTCTCGACGCGCTTGTCGATCGAGACGCCGACTTGGCCGAAAGACGAGCTCGTGATCATCAGCTCAGTGTGCGCGCTGCGCTCTTCGACGAGGATTTAACCGACGCCGAAGAGGCCTAGCGGCCAGGCTGCTTTGCTGACTTGACCTCTTTTGCGCGTCCGCGATAGATTATCGATAATCGAGTAAAAGAGATTTCCGGGGGGAAATATGCATCAGGGGAGTCGGGCGTTTGCGCCCGGAATGCTTGGGGATTTTGGTGTCTGCTGTCGTTGAGCCAACCTCAACCCCAAGCTCAGCTGCAACACCATCATCAGCTCGGTCCGGTAGCGTCCCGCGGTGGATTCTCATCGGTGCCGGGATTGTTGTTCTCGTCATTGCAGCGAGCCTGTCGGAGTTTGTTGGTGAGAGCCTCGTCATCGGTGCAACCGAGAACGCGCCACTGGTGCTTGCTGCGCTCGGATTTGCCCTTCTCTACCGGCTGACAGGCTTGCTCAACGTCGCGTATGCCGAGACGATCACCTTGGGCGGCTATTTCGGGGTGTGGTTCACCGGCACATTCAGTGTTGGCTTTATTGCGTCGATCGTGCCCGTCGGGATCATGGCTGGCCTCCTGAGTGTCGTCACCTATCTGACTGTTTTTCGTCCGGCCCAGAACCGTCGGGTCGAAGGATTGGAACTGATCGTCATCTCCTTTGGACTATCGCTGTTCTTGCGCCATGCACTGCAGTTCGTCTTTGGTTTCAATGCAGTGGCCTTCGATACCGGCTCGCCAAACACGGTGCAGGTGTTCGGGGTAGGCGTTCCGTCATTCCGATTGTTTGCTGTAGCCACAGTTGCCGTGCTCGCATTCGCGATCTATCAGTTCATTCGACGCACGTCGTACGGTCTGCAGATTCGGGCGCTCGCCAGTAACGAAGGGCTTGCCCAAGCAAGCGGTATTCGTCCGCTACGGGTCACCTTGTTGATCTGGTTCGTCGCCGGCGTCTCTGGTGGTTTGGCTGGTTCGTTCTTCGGAGTGGCCTCGTCGGTGACGTCACTGCTCGGTGCTCGCCAGCTCCTGTTGATCTTGCTGATCGTATTGGTTGGCGGAATCTGGGATCTCGTGGGCGTGGTGTGGGTAGGTGCAGCGACGGGCATCGTGCTCACTGCGCTCACTCTGCAGTTCAACGGACTGTGGGCCCAGCTCATCCTGATCGTGTTCTTCCTCTTCATCTTGAAGTTCCGAGGGCGACGTTCGAACGCAAGGTCGAAGGTATAGACGATGCTTGATTTCCTTCCCACACTTCTCGTCGGCGGCCTCTACGTTGTCGTGCAAACGGCTGGCCTCGGCCTGTTGACGCACCTGCAGATGGGACTTGCCCGGATGGCGAACTTTGGTGTCGTCGGATTCTGGGGATTCGGCATGTACGTGTTCGGCGTGACGTACACCCACTTCGACTGGCCGTTTGGCGATCCGTGGCAGTTCGTTATCTCCGCGATTGCGGCAACCGCTGCCGCGGGGGTTGCGGGGCTGCTCATCGCATGGATCATTGCCGACCTCGACGTCGATGGTGCGTTGGTCGGCACCTTGGGCTTTGCCGGAATCGTCCTGCTTCTCGCCTCGACACTCACCGGCCTGACCGATGGTGCTCGAGGACTGCGCGGCATCGTCTTCCCATTCGACGCCGGCAACTCTTCGAGTAACGAGTTCGTGTGGCTGATTGTCACCTTGCTCGTCGTGGTGGGGATATTGCTTTACGCAACCTGGGTACACCGCAGCCCATTCGGACGTCTCCTAATCGCCATTGGAGGTAATGAACCGCTTGCTCAAAGCCTCGGCAAGGCAACGACGCTTGCAAAGTACCGACTCTTCGCAACGACAAGCGCACTGATGGGACTCCTCGGGGCATTGCAGGCTGTGTGGTTCCGTTTCGTTGCTCCATTCCACATCACCGTGACGGTCACCTTGGCGGTTCTCACCGGCATGATCCTCGGTGGAACAGCACGGGTGTGGGGGCCAATCATCGGCACGGTCATCACGATTGGTTTCTTCGACGTGATCTTGCAGTTCTACATCTCAGTGCCCAGTTCGTGGGCACCACAAGTAGTGCCAGTGGGCCGCGAAGCCGTGTTCGGCCTTGTGCTCATCCTGGTTCTGATCTTCCGGCCACGGGGCATTCTCGGTGATATGAACCGCCCCAAGCTGATGCGGAGGCTTCATGACTTCAAGTAACCGCAGCGAAATTCATATTCGAGACGCCCACAAGAGCTACTCAGGGCGTCGGGTCGTCGATGTCGACGAGCTCGTACTCGGCGATGCGCCGATCGAAGGCTTGCTCGGCCCCAACGGCGCGGGCAAGACCACCCTGATGCGAATGATCATGCATTCGATCCCGCTCGACGGTGGCACGGTAACGCTGCATAAACCCAACAACGAAACCATCACCCTTTCTAAAGAACCCACCCATCGAATGGTGCACCACGGTGTTGTCAAGAGCACACAGGTCATCAGTGATTTCGATCAGCTCACAATTCTCGATTCCATGTTGCTCGCCGTTGCCTCGGCACGAGACGAGTCTCCCTGCCGATTCTCTGCCGAGCGCGCGCTTGCTTCGGCTAACGAGGAAGAGATTCAGCACATGCTCGACACGTTCGGCTTCGAAGATCCAAACGCTATTGCCGGGTCGGCCGGCGAGAAGAAGCTTCTCGACATCGTGCGCTGTCTTCTCCTTAAACCTTCGCTTCTTCTGCTCGACGAACCAACCGCAGGATTGCCCGACGATGTCACACGACTCGTAATGAGCGAAATCCGAAAGCTCGCTGCGGCCGGAACCTCGGTCGTGATAGTCGAACACGATCTCGACGTGATCTGGGAACTGTGCGACGAGGTGGCGTTCATGGCCGAAGGGCGCTTGTTGATGAAGGGCTCACCTGAGGAAATTCGAACAGACGCCACGGTCGTCGAGAAGTACCTCGGAGCCGGACATGGCTGAGAACAACGAGACCGTCGAAACATCTGCGCTCGCTGTGCCTCTAACACCGGGTGAAACCCTGGTCAGTATCCGCAACTTGAGCAGTGGATATGGGGGAGTCCCCGTGCTGCACGATTTGAACTTCGATGTCGGCCAAGAGGTCTTTACGATCCTGGGCGCAAACGGTGCTGGCAAAACAACGTTGCTCGCCACCTTGGCCCGGCTAATCCCGATCATGAACGGGACCGTCACGGTGAACGGTACCGAGACCACCGACATTGCGCCGGCCGACTCGGCCCGACTCGGTGTTGGATACGTTCCTCAGGAAGCAGCGGTCTTTCCCGACCTTTCGGTGATCGAAAACTTGACGATCGGCGGGATGGTCGGCGATCGCTCGCCCGACGAGCGCCTCGAAGAAATCTTCGAGACATTTCCCGATCTTCGGACCAAGACATCGCTTCGCGCTGGCGATCTCAGCGGTGGCGAGTCTCGAATGGTGGCATGTGGCCGTGCGCTCATGCAGGATCCTTCGGTGCTATTGCTCGACGAGCCCACCGCTGGACTCTCGCCGCTCTATGTCGAGTTGTTTTTCGAGAAGATCGCGCAAATTCACGCCGATCGCGGCGTAGCAATCATATTGACCGAACAAAACGCCACCTTGGCGCTGGGAATTGCCGATCGCGTCATGGTCATGACGCTCGGTAAGGGCAGTACGCCCATCCCCGCTGACGAGGTAACGACGGCAAGCCTCAAGGAGGCCTACAAGCTCTGAATCCGTAGAGACGGATTCAAATTCGCTTCGAACGGAGCGAAACCAACAACAGGGGGAAAGTAATGAGATTAACAACGAAGCGAGGACGGCTACTCGGCTTGTTCCTTACCTTGGCTCTTGTAGCCGCAGCATGTGGATCATCCGACGGCGGTGCTGATACCGCAGCTGGAGGCTCAGACGACGACAACTCGGCCGCTGCAGATAGCGGCGATGGAGCACCAGAGGCGACTCCAGCATCTACCGAACCTGTGATTGTCTGTGAACTCGCATACTACACGGGCGACTTTGCCGAGTTGGGTGAGACGCTTACCAACGACGTCGAATTCCCGATCAATGAGGTAATCAACGCCGACCCGCCACTCGGTCGCGAATGGCAGCACGTCGGAGCCGACCTCGGCACCGTTGGTGAAGCTCAGGCAGCTCGAGAATGCCTCGAGGTACACGGCGCTGAAGTCATGGTGAGTATCGCTCACGGTTACAGCACCTACCGAGACTTCATGCTCGAGTACTGGGAAGAGAACGACTCCCCAATCGTGCCTTCGGTTCACGGTGGCGCAATCCCCGGGAACATCGGCGGAACTCCTGAGGAGCCAATCTTCCGTGCGCAAGGTCTTGACGCTGGTCTTGGAACCTCCGCAATCCAGTACGCCGAGTCAATCGGTGCAGAGACTGCAGTGATCTTCCAAACCGACGTCGAGGGATTCATCCTGGCATCTGATGCCGCCGAGGCTGCTGCTGAAGTAGTTGGCATCGAAGTCCTTTCTCGGATCCCAGCTCAGGCATCACAGCCGTCGTACCGTGCAGAAGTTGAGGCCATTTCCGATCTCGATCCGGACGTTGTCATCGTGCAGGCAAACTCGACCGACGCTGGTGCGTTGATCAGCCAAGCTGCTGACGCTGGTCTCTCGCTCAACTGGATTGGCGAGACCGGCATGGTCCAGCCTGAGTTCCTCGATGCCGTCGGCGCAGACAACATTGCCTCCCAAGAGGCAATCGGTGTTGCTGCTTTCGCTCCAGATCAGGGCACAGAAGCGTGGGACTTCTTCTCCTCGACATGGGATAGCACCCAGGACACCGATGCCTTCGGCACCGCAGGTGACCTCTACCACTTCTCGACCTACGACGTGATGGTGCACACCGCTCTGGCGGTGGAATTTGCTGGTACCTACGATGCTTCGGCATGGGCCCCGGCAATGGCCGCAGTTGGCTCGGCGCCCGGCACCCAATGCTTCACATACCAAGAATGCTTGGACTTGATCCGAGCCGGTGAAGACATCAACTACCACGGTGTGACCGGTAGCGCCGAGTACACCGCTGGTGGCGTCAACGATCAATGGGCGGCCTACACGCCAATCTCGGCTGACGGGCTTGGCGAATCGATATTCCTCGACCCGCAGCGTTCACTCGAGCTCATCGACGCGGTTGCGCCACTTGCTGAGTGCGACGAGAACAACGTGTGTACCTGGTAGTCGCATCCGTTGACTGATCACGGTCGGGGCTGGGCGCCGCGTCCCTCCAGGCGTCCAGCCCGACCGTGGTATTTCCCGAACAAACAACGACTCGATCAAAAGAAATATGAGAGGAAGTACAGGGCGTGTCTGACGCATCCACTACCAACGATCCCAATCGTGGTCCGGCCGCGTTTCAGGCGCCAGGCGCTCTTCTCACCGCGCTCCAGATTCCCAAAGACGGAACGGTGTACTCGTTGGCCTTGCCTCGCTTTACGGGCATGCCGTTGTTTGGCTCGCATCCGCCCTTCGAGGTGACGATGTATCGGACTCCGCTCGGGTTGCGAGGTGACGGGGAAAAGCCTTGGGGGCCCGTGAACGAAGTCAATCTGGGGTACATGGCCGAGGTCACAAGCGGCACGTCGCATAGCGGCGCGCACGTCGATGCGCTCGCACATATAACGATCGGCGAAGATGACCACTGGTATTCCGGCGTTAGCGCCCAGGAACACCTAGGGGACCGTGGGCCAAAGATCGGTGACGGATCCAAACTCCCGCACTTCATTACGCGCGGCGTATTGCTCGACGTGCCCGGCTATCGCGGGGTAGACGCGTTGCCTGCTGGCGAGCCGGTAAACGCCGACGAACTTCAGGCGGTGGCAGCGCACCAAGGAGTAGAAGTACGCGCTGGCGACATTGTCATGATCCGAACCGGGTACCTCTCGAAGTGGCCCGATGCCGAGGAGATGGCCAAGCACAAAACCCCTGGGCCCGATATCTCCGCTGCTCGCTGGTTGCTCGAAACCGGAGTTGTTGCAACCGGTACCGATACTGAGACCTACGAGGTGCAACCCGCACCCGATCCTGGCTCGCCCGCCAACCCACAACCAGTGCACACGTTGTTGTTGATCGAAGAAGGGATCTATCTCTTCGAATCGATCTATCTCGAGGAAATCGCTGCAGCTGGAGTCCACGAATTCTTGTTCATTGCCCTCCCCACGAAGATCGAGGGTTCGACCGGTTCCATGCTCGACCCGGTCGCCATTATTTAAGGAAACACTATGAAAGCGCTAGTACTCAAAGCTCCGAACGACTTTTCGATCGAAGAGGTACCGGACCCCGTTCCTGGACCAGGGGAGGTTCTCTGCCGGGTTGAACGAGTCGGCATTTGCGGCACGGACGTGCACATGATCCAGGGTCACTACGAATATTGGCCAGCGTTCTATCCGTTCATCCCGGGCCACGAATGGTCGGGCCAAGTCGTCGAACTCGGTGAGGGTGTCAAGGACTTCGGATGGGACATTGGCGACCGCGTCGCGGGGTCATCACATTCCACCTGCATGAACTGCAAGAGCTGTCTCAGCGGACGATACAACCTGTGTTTGCACTACGGCGAGCGCCACATGCACAGCCACTACGGTCACACCGAACAGGGCTCGTATGCCGAATACGTCGTGCACAACATACGCAGCGTTTTCAAACTTCCAGAGGGCATGAGCTACGACTTAGGGGCAATCACCGACCCTGCATCGATTGCACTGCATAGTGCCAACCGTGCAGGGATCAAGTCGGGCGACACCGTTGCCGTAATCGGTGCCGGACCTGTCGGCCTCTTTGCTGCGGAGTCAGCTCGGGTGCTTGGCGCATCGCGAGTCATCGTCGCGGCGCGTGGACAGCGAACAGAGATTGTCGAGAAACTCGGCTATGAGGTCTTTGACACCAACGACCCTCGCGGTGTCGACGCCTTCCTTGAGATGGTTCCGGGAGGTGCCGATGCGGTGCTCGACGCAGCTGGGACAACGGTGACAGTTCCGATGGCAATGAAGATGCTGGCGAGGGGTGGGAAATGCTCACTCGTTGGTATCCCGACCGAAGATGTCAAAATTCCAATGGCACCACTTGTGCTCGACGAGCTTGAGCTTGTCGGTAGTCGGTCGGTCGCCGGAGAGATGCAGGCGACCCTCGATTACCTCCAGGACGGACGATTCCGTGCAGATGACATCATTACTCACCGGTTCCCTCTCGACGAGTTCGCCCGGGCACTCGAAGTATCTGACCAACGGATCGATGGCGCAATGAAGGTCATGATCGATATGTCGATGTAAATCGATGTGTCTTTGTAAAGATTGACAGAACTAGTTGTCGGTAAGTTGGTTCGACGGAGGTACACGTGTGAATAAGGTCTACGGGACAGCCGGCGAGGCCCTCGATGGCTTGCTGTTCGATGGCATGTTCATCGCGTCGGGGGGCTTCGGTCTGTGTGGGATACCCGAGCTTCTTATCGGTGCAATTCGAGACGCGGGAACGAAGGATCTGACGTTTGCATCGAACAATGCCGGAGTCGACGACTTCGGCATTGGCATCTTGTTGCACACTCGGCAAGTCAAAAAGATGATCTCGTCCTATGTCGGTGAGAATGCCGAGTTCATGCGTCAGTATCTCGGCGGCGAACTTGAACTCGAGTTCAACCCTCAGGGAACTCTCGCAGAGCGCATGCGCGCTGCTGGGTCAGGCATTCCAGGCTTCTACACAAAGACAGGCGTGGGCACCGTGATTGCCGAGGGCAAAGAACACAAAGACTTCGATGGAGAGACCTACATCCTCGAAACCGGACTCGTTGCCGACCTTGCAATCGTCAAGGCCTGGAAGGCTGACGAGAGCGGAAACCTGGTCTTTCGAAAGACGGCGCGCAATTTCAACCCCCCCGCAGCAATGAGCGGAAAGGTCGCTGTGGCCGAAGTCGAAGAGATCGTCGCAAACGGCGAGCTCGACCCGGACCACGTCCACCTCCCCGGCGTCTTCGTGAACCGGATCATCCAGGGCGACCACGAAAAACGGATTGAACAACGAACAGTGAGGGCCGGCTAATGCCTTGGAATCGCAACCAGATGGCCGAGCGAGCTGCACGAGAACTCCAGGATGGCTGGTACGTCAACCTCGGTATTGGAATTCCAACACTCGTGTCGAACTACATCCCCGGCGACATCGAGGTCACGCTGCAATCCGAGAATGGCATGCTCGGGATGGGTCCGTTCCCTGACGACGCTGACATTGATGCCGACCTCATCAACGCCGGGAAGCAAACAATCAGCGAACTGCCACACACCTCCTACTTCGACAGCGCAACCTCGTTTGGGATGATCCGCGGCGGCAAAATCGCAATGGCGATTCTCGGTGCGATGGAGGTCGCCGAGAACGGCGACCTCGCCAACTGGATGATTCCCGGCAAGCTCGTCAAGGGCATGGGTGGGGCCATGGACCTGGTGGCTGGCGTTGGTCGCGTGGTCGTCATCACCGACCACACGAACAAGCACGGCGAAAGCAAGCTTCTCAAGGAGTGCACGCTTCCGCTCACCGGTGCCGGTGTTGTCGACCGGATTATCACTGACCTCGGTGTATTCGACGTGGTCGAAGGTGGCCTCAAGTTTGTTGAACTCGCGCCCGACGTCACCGAAGACCAAGTCCGCAGCGCGACCGACGCGAACTTGGTGAACTGAACCACAAGCCTGGAGAGTGCTCCGCTATGCCAAACACATTCGATCGATCAGTTCAGGCAATTGGCAACATCACCCAGCTTGAACATGTGAATCTGCGCGTCCCTGATCTCGGTATTGCTGACATCTTCTTTGTCCATGGGCTGGGGCTAACACGCGACCCGTACATCGACCTTGGTCCGGAGCTTGTCTGGTTCAATGTCGGTCGCCAGCAGTTCCATATTCCGTTGTCCGCGGACCGAGCTGACGTCTTACGCGGCACCATCGTGTTATCTGTTCCGAACCTCGATTCTCTCATCGTGCGGTTGACACGGGCCGCGCCCTACCTCTCCGACACATCGTTCGGGTTTACGCGCACTGAGAACAGCATCGAGATCACCGGGCCATGGGGTAATCAGTTCCGATGCGTCGAGGCGTCAACGGACCGAATGCCGTTGGGGATATCGGCGGTCGAGCTCGCGGTGCCCGAAAGAACCACACCGGGAATTGCCGAGTTCTATCGTCAGGCTTTCGATGCTCCGGCACGAGTTGCCAACGGCAGGTGCGATGTCGTCGTAGGAGCTGGACAACGACTTTCGTTCGTCGAGGCAGCGTCAGTGCCCGAGTACGACGGGCATCACATTGCGGTGTACATCTCGGACTTCGCCGCACCGCACTCGTGGTTGTCGGGGCGCGACCTGATCGTCGAGGAGACAAACGCGTACCAATACCGATTCAACTGGATCGTGCATCCGGAAACCGATGAACCACTCTTTGAACTCGAACACGAGGTGCGCAGCCAGGATCACCCGCTGAAAGACCGCCTGCTGATCAACAAAAACCCTGACCAACGGCTGCAAGAGTATCTCGCTGGCGCTGACGCTCTCTGGCCTCATCCGTAGCGGACATAGCGCAATCGCCCAGTGGCGATCTCTTCGAGAGACAGATGGACAAATTGTCGCTGTTCGGTTCGCCAGCGTAGAGCTGCACGTCGATGCCATCGAGACCAGCTGCCGGTGGCGCGTCATACATGAGGCATCTGCCTCTGTGTCGAGCTGTGCGATGGCAGCGATGGGATAACACAGATCGACCATCCGAGGCGGCGTTGACCCCAGAGGGACTAACGGTGAAAGTGAGACCTGACCCCACTGACGTGGCTTACCGGGTGTCCTTGGGTCCTCGACCCGTCCTAATCGTCGTAGCCGCCATGGGCGAGACGCCCACAACAGTCGCTGAACGGGTCCCTCCTTTGAATGCTGACGAACGATTAGGACCGAGCCGCATGAGCTAGACCTTGCTGATCCGAATGTCGTCGAACGAGAACGGCGCACCCGAGGTGTTGTGACCAGTCAGAGTTACCAAGCGAGCATCCTCGTCATGACCGCTTAGGTCCCAATAGCCCTCTGGGAGCACTCCGCAGGTGGCATTTATGCCCCCGCTGTTGGCAACAAACTTGGTGATGTCGGCACTGTAGATGCAGACCTGGATCGGTGAAGATCCGACTCGAATCCGGTCGAATCGGAAATTCTCATAGCCGTCGTCGCCAACCATACGAAAGTCGATGACCTCCGCCTCGTTGTGGGAGTACATCGCTGTCCGAGGCTCGGTCAGCGGATCAAAGTCGGTGCAGTTGCCGTATTCATCGACAATCGCATACACACCCGCGAGAGGCCCCTGTGAACACGGCAAGATGTCGGTGTTTTCGTAACCCAGGTGCATGTGATTCTCATGTGTGGGCGCGACCTCAGTCCACGTTTGGCCACACTGCTCACGCCATGGGTCAGCGACCCAACCAGAGCGCGCATTGTCGGGCTGAAACGTCAACGGATACCCATCGAACGTGATGTCGCACGCCTGACCGTGAGCGACCCTCGGTTCACTCGAGAAACCTCCGACGGCATATGGCTGATTTCGACCGGGAGTGTCTAGCCGCACCGCTTGGAGCGAGTTCAACTCCACGGCAACGAGCCGGGACTCAATGCTTGGTCGATTCTCCTGCGCCGAGCGCAGCTCCAAAGCTCCAGCCGGGCTCGCAAGGACCGACGCCAGAAGACTCAGGGCCAGCAGTGCTACGCCAACCCTCACTCGCCCTCTCCGTGTCAAAGACCATCGTTTGTGTGTGTTACGCATCTGTCCACTCCTTTGTTTGTTCCCGCCCGATCTGGACAGGTTGGACACAGAGGAGATGACGCCAGACGTGTTTCCTTACAGGCCACCTCAAACTTTCTTCGACGATGCTCGGGGCACAGCTCGTGCTCCACAGCCGTGGAAGTACCATCGCTTTATGTCACCTCCGCTGAAATCGGACTTCGTCTCGCTGCAGCTCGCCTTCGCGGAACGATTCAGCGAGCTGGGGCTGGGGACCATCAGCGAGGGAGTTCACCGTCTCACCAACTTCCAGCGAAGGTTGGGGTTAGGAATACCGACCGATCCACCAACCGACGGTTTGTGGACCGAGCTGCTCGGAACCCTTGAGGCCGCGAGCTCTCATGATGATCGGGTCGCAATCGTCATGAACGCTGTGGCGTCCCTCCCAGAGGCGACGCCTGAACACCTGTTGCACGGTTGGCCGACCGTGGGAGCGTTTTCGATCGATCGCTATCAGAACGTGGCACGAACGCACTTTTACTCAACGGTCAATGATGGCGAGAGTCCGCTTCATCCCGGAAAGCTGAACCTGCGTCGTCGCGAGCTCTTCAGCGTTCTGAACAACGTCTGCCAGGACCACCCGGAAGTCGATCGAGTAACGGGCGCTTCTTGGCTCTACGCGATTCGCTCGTACTCATCGCTGTTTCCCGCCAGCCATACCGCCAACGCCGCCACGAGAAGCGGGACGGATACCTTCCGAGGCATGTCTCACTGGGGACAGTTCGTCGATCATCGCGGAGATGTGCGCCCCAAGTTCGACCAGGAGTTCCGGCGCCGATTGCGCGGATGGCACGGAGAAGATCTGTGTGCTCTCTTTCCGATCCCGACACTCATAGTCAGCTCGCCACTCCGAAACTTTGACCTCGACACGAACGAGAGTTTGTAGGTCTGAGCGGGCATAGCGTGCTTCCTCCGACAAATTCTCGTGGGATGTGCGAGCATGGCGCGGTGTTTCCACGACTGACCCACTTCGCGATCAACACTGATGACGTCGATGCCACCCGAGCGTTTTATGGGTCGGTGTTTGGCTGGGAGTTTCGCGAGTACGGGCCGGGGTTCGTTCAGATTCTCGACGAGGATGGCACGTCACCAATGGGAGCGATCCAAGAGCGACGTCAACTCCTCGAGAACGCACCGACCCTCGGCTTTGAAGGAACGATCGCTGTGGAGGACGTTGATGCGGCCCGCGAAGCGATCCTCGCCGCTGGCGGGAAGGTCCTCATGGAGAAGTCGACCATCCCGTCGGTCGGACACCTTCTCGCCTTCGAAGACCCAGGCGGCAACCCCGTGCTCGTGATGCAATACGACCAGTCCGCCGAGCTGTCGTAACCACCGGAGGATCCGAGACCTGCGGTCGCTACCGGCCAGAGAAGGCTCGACCAACCAATGTGAGCCAGAGCTCGGCTTGGTCGTTGTCGCCATCGACCTCGAGCTCGTCGATTGGTTTGCGCCCCCAGAGCGCTAGAAGCAGGGACTGGGCACTGCCCGCCAATGTCGTCGACTCCGCGCCAGAACCGATCGCGGAAACCAGCGCCGTATCGGTGGAATTGAGTTGCAGCTTCGACGGAGGCGCACCGACCTTGGCGCACGCTAATGGCAACGCAAAGTCCACAGTTTCATCGATTGCTTCGTCAGCACGATCCTGCGACAGCTCCGTTACCGGACGACCGAGTGCAACCTCGGCGTCGAAGCGGTGCAGGGCTGTTTCGACCGCCGCACGCCTAAGCCAGAACATGACCTGTCCGGGGCCCTCGTATGTCCAACACGGTGACACCGGGTTCAACGATCCGAGCTCACGCAGGCAACTCCGCATGTTCGTTCCGAACAGCTCCCGCGCTTCGGTCGCCTCGCTATCCATCGTAGAACGGTCTGCATCGACGAAAACGACATCCGCCGTTGTGCCCGGCGGAGCGACAGCGGCGATCGGATAACAAACACCGAGCCCAAACGAAAGGTGATTCAGCAAATCGACGATCGTCCATCCGGGGCAGTTCGGGACGACCAGGTTCAGTTCGTCCTCAGTGATTGTTTCGAAGAAGTCGACGTTGTCGCCGAACCACCCGAGCAGCGCGTCGGCGTTCATCCGACCGGTGGACCGAGAAGGTCCCACTTGTTGCCGAAGATGTCTTTGAAGACGACGACGAGGCCATAGGTTTCGCTACGGGGTTGCTCGACAAACTCGACGTTCGCCGCCTGCATTCGTTCGTAGGTCTCGGCGAAGTCATCGACGTGATAGAAGAAACCGACTCGGCCACCCACCTGGGCACCGATCAACGCCTCCTGCACTGGCCCGTCAGCCTTGGCCAACAACAGTGCACTCTCCCCACCCGGTGGCCTGACGACCACCCACCGCTTGGGTTGACCATCGTTGGTCGTCGCTGGCGAATCCTCGATGAGCTCAAAGCCGAGGACCTCGGTGAAGAACGAAATCCCGCGATCATAAGAATCGACGATGAGCGTGACGAGCGCGAGCTTTGCCATCACCGAACACTAGTGCCGCCGCGTTCGCAGATCATCGGCGTTTCAAGGGTTGACCAGCTACGAAGACCGGGTATCCTCGCTTTTGCTACTGGAGAGGTGGCCGAGTCAGGTCGAAGGCGCTCCCCTGCTAAGGGAGTAGGCGGTTTATAGCCGTCTCGAGGGTTCAAATCCCTCCCTCTCCGCAAGAGACCGGTGGATTTGGGGTCTGACCCCAAATCCACCGGTTGTTCTACTTTTGGTCGGAGACGACGGTTACGTCGAGACCTTCGAGGACGAGCTCGGCGCCGAGCGGGACGTGGCTCACCGAGAACGTCCTGCCAGCGTTCTGAGCTGTCTCCTTCCCCGACACCAGCGCAGCAGCGGTCGCCGCATCGATTGCGGTGCTGCGATCAAGACTCACCCGCACCGGTCCGCTTCCCCTATCGGCTTCAATGGCGTCGATCAATCCCCTGGCAAACCGGGCATTGGTCGCCATCCACAGCAGGCCACGAGGCCGAAGATCGAGGCCACCATCGGGCGCGCTCACCACCTCGAGCGAAAACGGGCGTAGGAAGTGCAGCAGAATGGTCGCCCCGACAGCAAACACCACCGCGTAGTGAATGTTTGGTGGGCTCACCAACGTGGCGATGAAGGTCAGATAGACGAGCGCTGCCTGCCACGGCGAGCGCCTGCGGAAATCCCACAGTCGGCGAGGCTTCACCAAGGACACCACCGCGCCAATCACCACAGCCCCCAGTACCGCATCGGGCAATCCGTCGAGCAGAAATGTGAACGGGAGGAACCCGAGGATCACGATTGCCGTCACAGCGCCGCTCCAACGGGTCTCGGCTCCTGCGATCCGATTCACCGAGCTCCGCGCAAATGAGCCTCCGACGGGATATCCCCCGGTCGCTCCCGCGACCAGGTTCGCGAAACCCGAAGCAACGAACTCCCTCGAAGACGACCAGCGACTCTGGCTTTCGCTCGCAAATGCTCGTGCGATCGACGCGGGTTCGGCAAAGCCGACCAGCGCAATGACAATCCCGCCACCCAACAACGACCCGAACGACCCCCACGGCAGCGAAAGGCTGAGGCTCGGCAGCCCGGAGGGAATCGGATCGATGACCGGGCCCTCGTAGCCGACGACGCGCGAGAACAACAGCGTCGCAACCACCGCGATCAGCACGCCAGGAAACAACCGATGCACACGTTTGCCGAGCAGCATGAGGGCGAGGGTGACAATGCTCAGCACGATCGCCGAGACTTGCCATTCGCCAGGATGCAGCACCGTCCAGAGCGCCCGTTGGATCGGGTTCTCGTCGGCCGCGACATCCTCGGGAAGGGTGACCCCAAGCGCCTTCGACAGCTGCGACGCCAGAATCACAAGTCCGGCGCCGGAGGTGAACCCGATCGTCACCGGTTCGGCCATGAGGTAAACGACCGACCCGAGCCGGGTCAGGCCAATGATCAACCTCACCGCGCCAACGATGAGTGCGAGCAGTGCTGCTGCCGCGATGTAATCGGCCGTATTGGGTGCGAGCCCTGCCCCAACAAGAGCGCCAGCGGTGAGAAGGCTGGTGAGAGCGACGGGCCCCGTCTGGAGATACGGCGACGACGCAAACAGTGCAAAGACGAGCAGCGGGAACGCCGAGGCGAATAACCCAACCACCGGTGGCAACCCTGCCAACGCTGCGTTTGCGATCGACTGTGGGATCAAAATGAGCGCAACGCTGATGCCGCCGAGCAGATCACCAACACGTGGGCGGGGAACATGGCGAAGATCATCGACCTGCCGATCCACACCCGCTCGCCACATCTCTTGAGCTTTTGAGGCGTCCAGATCCACACCACCAGTTAACTCGTTCTACTCTTTTTCCGTGGCACTTAACGTTCCTGGCCCGTGGCGGCGGAGAAGCATCAGCGGAATCACGCTGATCACCTCGGCACTCCTGACCCCGATCATTGCTCCGATCGCGTCGCTCATCGCGTTCGTCCGTGACCGACGAAGTGGAACGGGACGCCTGCGTCAAACACGGATCGTCGCGCTGATCGCCTCGGTCGTTATGGTCGAAATCGTCGGCCAGATCGTCGTCTTTGGGGTGTGGTTGCAGGGTCCGTTCGGCATGAATCGAACATCACCGCGCATTCAGGACAAGTACCAAAAGATCATGACTTGGTACACGACCAAGATCACGGAGGCGATCGCGAAATTCGCACCCCTCCCCGTCGATGGTTCCGAACTCGACGAGTCTCTCTTAAGCGGAAACGCCATCGTCGTTGCCCGGCACCGCAGCATCTTCGATGCGCTCATACCGGCCGTGCTGTTCGGTAGGAGGGGCCTACTCACTCTCTACACGCTCAAAGACGAACTCCAGTGGGGTCCGAACCTCGACATCGTTGGGCATCGCATGGGGCACGTCTTTGTGAATCGTTCCTCGAAAGATCTCGAAACCGAACTCCAGCCCATCCGCGACCTCGCAGCACGAATCGATAAAGACTCGGTGGCGGTCATCTTCCCCGAAGGAACCTTCTTCAACCAGACCCGCCTGAAACGAGCTATCAAGAGCCTCGAGCGCCGCGACCCTGTCCGAGCCCGAATGGCTGCCCAGTTTCGCCACCTGCTTCCTCCTCGGCCAGCGGGCACCCTCGCGATGCTCGAGGCGGCTCCCGACGCCGATGTGGTGTTGGTGGGCCACGTGGGGGTCGAGCCGTTCGGCAGTGTGCCTGAGGTCTTCGCCAACATCGGCGACCCTCGACATCGGCTTCGCGTCAAGGCCTGGCGATTCGACAGAGCAACGATTCCAACCACCAGGGACGAGCAAATTCACTGGCTGTTCGAGCGCTGGTTGCAGATGGATGAGTGGATCGACGCATATCATCCGCTCGCCTCGGAGCTGCCAGCACCCGACCAGCGTTCAGAAGAGCCTGCGAGGAACTAATTGAACTTTCAGCTCACGAGCCTCTCATCTCAGTAGTATTGGGCGCCGTGAACGAACCAGAGGTAGATCAAGCGCTCGTCGACATGGCCGTCGAGCTCGCAACCGCCGCCGGGGCGTTGACCCGAAAGTGGTTCGACCGAGGTGCGGTTCAATTCGACACCAAGGAAGACGGATCGCCGGTGACCGAGGCCGACAAAGCCGCCGAACGATACCTGCGCGAACAGATTGGTCTCGCCTTCCCGACCGACACGATCATCGGCGAGGAAGAGGACGACCGCGACGGGACTAGCGGTCGCACTTGGATCATCGACCCAATCGATGGCACGAAGTCCTTCACCCACGGCGTGCCCCTCTACGGCACGCTGCTGTCGGTCGTCGACGAACATGGCCCCGCTGTTGGCGTCATCGTGATGCCGGCCCTCGACGAAGTCTTGTCAGCCGGCCGCGGGCTCGGCGCACGCCACAACGGCCGCGAGACCTCGGTCAACGAAAACGGCGAGTTCGATGGCAGCTACATCATGACCAGCGGCCTCGAGTACTGGCCTAATGTTGCCGAGCGCGACCGCCTCCTCAACAGCGCAGCGACCACTCGTACGTGGGCCGATGCCTATGCATACGTGCTCCTGGCGACCGGACGCTGTGAAGCGGTGATCGACCCGGGAGTACAGATCTGGGATATTGCACCAATGCAGGTGATTATCCCTGAAGCTGGCGGTGTGATCACTGCTCAGTCGGGAGAGCAATGGGAGGAAGGCAGCCACTTCGTTGCGTCCAACGGTCTCATCCACGACCAACTGCTCACCGAGATCTTCGAAGTTCCAGAGACTGACGAAGATGACGAACCAGCAAACAATGAAGACGACTCCGACGCGGAGACTCCTGAAGATTGATTCGGGGCACAGCCACAGGACGGCGTGTTAGGAAAGAAACTCCTCGGGCACTGGAGTGCCATCGACGAGCGTGTTGGGATCGTTCGGCGGGTTTCCGGCCGCTCCGCTACAGCTAGCCCCGGCTTCGCCAAGAACTGGGTTGTCGGCCCAGTCGGTTATGAACGCTTCAACTTCTGGAGCAGACGCCGAGCTGATCCCGCGCTGCTGAGCGCCCCATGCACTCAGCACGATCGGCTCGGCATGATCGTAAGGCGAGATCAGGAGGCGAGGATTGCTCGCGGCGAGATCTTCGAGGGCACTGATCTCTTCTGCGGCGAGCGACGCGTTGTAGGTGATCCAGACGACGCCATGTTCGAGCGAGTGGGTTGCAGCGCCTTCGATGACCGGTTCGTTGTAGAACCCACAGTTCACCCAAAACGGGTAATGGTCACCGCCGGTTGATGGGCTGGTGTTGAACGACACGGGTGGTTCGACGTGGTTCGCGTTGATCTCGATGAGCGGGGTCGTTTGCACGTCTGACACTTCGCCAGTGAACTCCGCTGCAGTGTCACCATCTCCACCACACGCAGCGAGTGCTAGAGCAAGGACAAGGGCCCCGATGGCGTTGCGCGCGGTCGTCGGCATCTGAAGTGTCTGCATCCAACGACCGTAGTTGGTTCACCCCTAAAACGCGACGAACCCGCACTCAGACCAAAGTCCAGAGTGCGGGTTCCCCATGTTCAAAACTCTCCTACGAAAGAGGCAAGCCAACTTCGAGGGTTGGAGCATCAGACTCGATCAATGAGATCTGATCCATACGATCGTGCCAGTCACTACGGTCGCCAATGGCATCGACGTACGCAGCCTTGCGACGAGCCGAACGGCCCCGCGGTGCCTGAGCTCGTGATCCACCTGCGGCGTACTGAGCTTCGATGCCTTCCTTGAGCATCTGGATTGCTTCAGAGCGAATCTGGCTAATTCGGCTCTCGGTCACACCGAGGAAGCGAGCAAGATCCTGGCTGGTACGACCTTCGAGGAAGTAGCCGAGGATCACGAGACGCTGACGCTCGGGGAGAAGTGCGATCGCATCACGTAGGTAGGCGTGGAGTTCACGTGTTTCGAGCTCTTCGGAAGGCTCGATGGCTGCGTGATCAACGAGAACGTCGACCAGCGTGAGATCATCATCAACATCGTCGGAGACCTCGTGTTCGAGGGCCAGAACGACCGAGCGGAACATGCGGTCACGCAAGCGAGCAAGCTCGTTGGTGTCCATGCTCAACGCTTCAGCCATCTCTTCGGTGGTCGGGATACGACCGAGGCGGCTTGCGAGACGCTGTTCGGTTGCTTCGAGCTTTCGGGCGAGCGTACGAACCGAGCGTGGAGCCCAGTCAGCAGCGCGCACTGCATCGAGGATCGCTCCTCGGATGCGCTGTGCTGCGAATCGGTCGAACGGTACGCCACGGCTTTCGTCGTAACGGCGAGCCGCTTCGACAAGTCCAAGTGCGCCAGCTCGAGCGAGTTCTTCTCGCTCTACGTGGCGTGGAAAGTGAACTGCAACCTGCAACACAATGTGCTTAACCAAAGGCAGATTTGCCTCGATCATTGCGTTCATATCCGTCAGGTCGACCGTGGTTTCGATCGATTCGCCCATTTGTTTGCTCCCTCAATGTCGTGTTGTTGTGATGTCCTCCCACCGGCATCACAAAAAGGTTCTCGGCACGTTCGAGAAAAAGCTTTAGGGATTTTTTGGAAATTTCTGGGCTTCGAATAATTCGTCGGCGCGAAGCAGTGTCACCTGTAGCTGTTTTTGGTGGGCAGAACGGACCTGACTAGTAGGTCTCATCGGCCCCGACGAAGATCTGACTACGCACTCCACGGTTCGTTAAAGCGTGCAGGAACTGCAGGGGATGAACCCACTCAGCCAATCCTCTGGCCCCAAAATCCGCCTCCGTTGAGAGAGTTGCCGTGGAGGTCAGCAGAGACTCGACCGCTCCAGCCGCGACCGCTCCAGCGACAACAGCGGGGCGTTCGGAGGATCCGAGGACCAATTCGAGCTGCGCTCCGTCGCGAAGCCCGCGTAGTTCGACGCGAATTGCGCCGAGCAGGCCTTCAGGATGTGGGCTACGCAACATTGGAAGCTGCATCGTCAAACGATCTCGACGGGTCGCAGCCATTCGTGCAGTGATCCGCTGGGCATTCGGGAACTGGCGGACCAGGAGCAATGGGTCACCGAGAGCGGCTCGATAACAGTCCGCAGCTTCAACCGGAGCTGGGAACCACGCAAGCTCGCGTCCAGAGCCTCCGGGGCGGCGCTGCCACTGGTCTTCGCGCCAGTCGAAACAGAGACCCTTGAGCGCCCGGTGGTGCTGCTTTGCACAGTCCGGGCCGCCCGTACCGAACTTCGAAACATGAATCTCACGGACCGAATCAAACCAACGTCGCCCGTGAGCAGCGAGAACATCCGATAGCCCGGGCATCATGCCCGCTCCAACTACGACGCGACAGCCGTTCGCTCGAGCCTGATCATCGAGGTCGAGAAGATCTCGAACGTCATCGATGCTGTCGCCAACCGACACAATGATCGGTACGGTCGCAAGATGTTGCTGCGCGAGGGCTGCATGACTTCCGGCGCGGGTAGCCAGCACCACGGCATCGACCTTCGGCATCATCTCGCCAGCGACCGATACTTTTGGACCGAGCGTATGAGACGCTGACTCGGCTGCACCAGGCGAATCATCGACGAGCACGACCGAACAATCGGGCGAGGTGCGAACAAGTTGACGGGCGACCCGAGTGCCAGTCGCTCCAGCACCCACAACCAGCACGGTCGTGTTCACGTCAGGTCGTTACCAGACAGTTCTCGCCATCCACCGCTGCGTGGCGGAATGCCTCCCGACCCCTTGAGTCGAAGGGCTCCAGCAACACCGGCAGCGAGGCCAACAGCGGTGATTACAGCTCGCACAAGCCGAATAATCTGCATGGGTTGAGCCTACTGTTTCGCCATGTCCTTCTTTCAATCGCTTACGCTGCCGTCGTGGATCCCGCCGGACTGGGCGTTCCCTGCGGCATGGTTCACGCTGTGGGCACTTCAGGCCCTGGCGATAGTTGTGCTGCTCAGAAGCGAGAGCGATGGCAAAGCGCTTGCACTCGGCTTGCTCGCAGCTCACTTTCTTGGCGCCGTTGCGTGGCAAGCGGTCATCTTTGCTCCGGGACGGCTTGACTTCGGCGCCTGGTGGCTACTGGGAGTCCTCGTACTCGTGATTCTCGCAACGATCGCGGCGTGGCGAGTGCAACCGCTCGCCGCAGCGCTCATTGCTCCAACAATCATCTGGATGTCGGTAGCGACAACTCTCGGCTTCAGTATCGCCCGCCTAAACCCGGGCGCTTGACCCGTGTGTTTAGGTGGGTTTAGATCGAGGTTCACCTCTGTGGTCGGCCCGCTAGCCAGCTCAACCATTTGAGTGAAAGCTCCTTATTCGGACCTGATCAGTGGGAGGCGTTCGGCCGAACGCCTGCGAGACTGACACGATGTCCGCCCTGATAGAAAAGCTAAAGATGGCCGACCGGAAACGTCTGATGTGGGCACTCGCGCTGATAGCGGTGAACAGCCTCTTCGTTACCGGTACTATCCAGATCATCCTGAACGTCGCCGCCTTCTTGATTGCAATCTGGATCCTGCTGATCCTCAGAAGAGAAGCCGCCGAACGCGAAGCAGAGCGCGGGTAGCGAATGATCGTGTCTTACGACAAGACGACTCCTGGCAAAGCCGCCGTGCTCGACCGTTAGAGAATGCGGTCGGCCATAGCGTCGACTACATGGCCAAAGAAGTGCTCGGGATTATCGATCGCGTTCACAAAGTGGCCAAAGAGTTCGAGGCTCACCAAACCAAAGATCTCGCCCCAGGCTTCGACCGCTGCAGCGAGATCGCCCACTGGAACTGAGTTTCCCGTGAAGTCCGCGAGCCCTTGAAGTGAAGCTGCGAGTTGACTTCTCGATCGCTGAGCACCACCGGGCAACTTTGCCTCAACTACCACCGACATCAAAGCAACCGGTGCTCGTATTGCCGGGTCGATCGTGTCTTCGGGGGCCTTGTAACCGGGCACCGGCGAGCCGTAGATGAGCGCATATTGGTGCGGGTTGGCTATTGCCCAGCTTCGAATCCCGGTCGCAATGGCCGTGAACCGACCGCGGTAATCTTCGCGACGAACTGCGGCATCACGTGCCTCAACGGCCTCGCCGAGATCGTTGAACGCGTCGATGATCAGCGCTGTCAGTAGTTCGTCACGGCTGGCGAAATACCGGTAGATGGCAGATGAGGCCATACCGACTTCCCGCGCGATAGCCCGGAGTGAGATCGCCGATGCGCCTTCGGTTTCTAGCTGTTTCGTTGCGAGTGCCTTGATCTCGGCGGTGAGTTCGGCGCGAACACGCGCACGCACACCACCGGACGGCTTTTGATCATCGGCCATTCCACCACCTTAGCGGTGGTCTGGAGAGCGGTCAACGCAAAGGAGAGCACTGCTCTTGACAACAAGCCTATTCGTTGCTTTCATGACAAATGAGAGCACTGCTCTCGTTTAGTACACCCTATCTCGCAAAGGATTCCTCATGAACACCTCTCCCACCTCGAACCACACCGACCTGCACGTCATCGTCGGCGCTGGTGCAACCGGCTCTGCAACCGCACGGCAGCTCGCGGAGGCAGGTGTTTCAGTGCGCATCATCACTCGGTCGGGAAGCGGGCCAGTGCATCCGAACATAGAACGCATCGCAGCCGACGCTGCCGTGCAAGAAACGCTCGCCTCGTTAACCGAGGGCGCCACCGCCCTCTATAACTGCGCCAACCCGAAGTACCACCGCTGGACCACCGATTGGCCTCCGCTCGCAGAATCGTTGCTGAACGCCGCCGAAGCGAGCGGCGCAGTGCTTGTGACCCTGTCCAACCTCTACGGCTATGCGCCGCCCACCAAACCAATGCGAGCAACCGACCCCTTGAACCCGCGATCGATCAAAGGTGCAGTTCGGGCAGATATGTGGATGGCCGCCAAAGCTGCACACGATGCCGGGCGAATTCGAACCGTCGAAGTCCGTGCATCTGACTTCATTGGACCTGACCTTGGTCAGAACGGCCACATGGGTGATCGAGTCGTTCCCCGACTCCTTGCTGGAAAGTCAGTTTCGGTGCTGGGCGGGGTCGACGTTGCACATAGTTGGACAGCGATCGATGACGTCGCGGCAACCCTGATCGCCTCAGCCCGAAACGAACAAACGTGGGGCCGCGCCTGGCACGTGCCGACCGCTCCCCCAATGACTCAGACACAGCTGGTCGATGAGATGGCCCGAATTGCCGGCGTCGACACGGTCACGGTTAGCAGCATTCCCAATTTTGCCGTCACGTTGCTGGGCCTTGTCATGGCCGACATGCGCGAGCTCAAAGAAGTGATGTATCAATTCGAGGCGCCATTCGTCGTCGACTCATCGGAAACAACCGAGGTCTTGGGCCTGGTCCACACCCCGCTAGAAGAAACGCTTCAAAAGACGATCGACAGCTACCGCACCAGCAAAGCAGCACAGCACAGCTAACAGTTCGCGGACCCAACAGGTGGAGCGCTTTCCCGAGGTTGCTCACCAGGCGGCGCGTTTTCCACGAAGGCGAAGCCGAGA
>CAZSYL010000058.1:4092-25066 GCA_964610745.1 uncultured Acidimicrobiales bacterium | reverse complement strand
ACGGCGGCTCCGACACCACAACCCGAACCATCACCGTCAACCCCCAAGAAGTCGTGCCTCCAACGACGCCCGAGCCACCAGAAGAACCACCAGAATTCGAACAACGAATCGACATTGGCGACATTGGCGAGACCAACGTGCGGTTCCGCTTCACCTCAAGCGTCACGACGGGTTACACCGTCCGAGTGACGACAGGCGGGACGAACGTCGCAACACAGAGCGGTAGCGCCACAGGTGGGGTTCTGGAGAACGTCACGGTCAGCGGGCTGACTCCGGGAACGGACTATTCCGTTTCGGTAACCCTAAACGGCAGTAGCTCCGTCACCTCGTCGCCAGTGGCCTTCCGGACTCCAGGTGGCGACGCCGCGCCGGCCGTCGACCCCGTCGCAGTCCTGAACCTACGTGTCGCTAGTACCGAGTCGACACGATTCCAGGTCAACTACGAGTCCAACGTTTGTGCCAACGGTTCGTTCGTTATCACCGACTCCAGCGGAACAATCGTGGGCTCGAACGCCGGACAGGCCGATGGATGCACGACACGTCACCTCGGAATCCCCGGGTTCTGGACTCCAGCGCTGCAGCCAAACACGACCTACACCATCACCGTGACGGTCGAAGCAAATGGCCGGGGCCAGGGAGGCGGCAACACCGCGAGTCAGAGCCTGACCGTTACTACCGCTGGTTAGACCGTCACGACTCGAAGACGAGCCTGGCCGCAGCAACGTCTTCAAGAGCGAACCCAGCACTCTTAAAGACCGTGATCTCCTCGGGTGATGTCCGACCCGGGTGCTCGTCATTGACGAGCTCACGAAGATCGGCCACGACGTCGTCCATGCTGATGAGGCCAGCGTCGAGAGGCTGAGAGATATCGCCAGCGATCGAACCATCGGCGCGAGTATCAAGGAAGATTGTCGCGCGACGCATGACGTCATCATCTGACTCACGCATCTCGGGGGTGAATGCGCCAATGAGATCGACGTGTGCTCCAGGTTTGAGCAATGCACCCTTGACGAGAGGCGACGTAGAACCGGTGACTGCGGTAACGACGTCCGCTTCGGCCACAGCAGCATCGAGATCTTCGATCGCCCGCGCAGGGATGTTCTGCGTAATTAGGCCGTTGGCGACGCGAAGCGCTTTATCCGGGTCGCGACCCCACACCTCGACCGAGCTGTAGTCGCGTACCGAGCAATGCGCGAGGGCGGTCATTGGGCTAAGCGCACCTGTCCCAACGACAACAAGGCGATCTGCATCGGTGCGGGCGAGTCGCTTTGCTGCAACTGCAGATGCCGCAGCGGTTCGCCGAGTCGTCAACTCATTTCCATCACACGCACCAAGGAACGTTCCGTTCGCTCCGCTGAACAGCAGCACACCAGCGTTGATGGTCGGGAGGTCGAGTTGACCGTTGTCGGGAAAGAAGCTGACCGCCTTGATCGCGATCACATCGCCGGCCACCCACCCAGGCTTGAGCAGCAGCGCCGCGTCACTGCCCAAAGTCGGTATGGAGTGCACCGTTCGCTCAGGCGCCACGGCATTTGGATCGCGGAAAATATCCTCGATTCCGCTGATTAGCGCTGACCACGGTAGGGCCGCGGCAACTTCCTCGGGGCCAAAGAATCTTGGTCCGACTTGCTCCACGGTCGACTACGCCGAGGTTGCTTCGCCGAGGTACGACTTGCGCAGGTCGGGGTTAGCAAGGAGCGCCTCGGCGGTATCGTCGAGGACGACCTTTCCGGTCTGTAGCACCCAACCACGGTCGGCGAGCGAAAGCGCCATGTTGGCATTCTGCTCGACCATGAAGATCGCGATGCCTTCCTGGTGGATCTGTTCAATCAACTCGAAGTTCGTTTGGACAAGTGCCGGGGCCAGGCCCATCGATGGCTCGTCCATAAGCAGCACACGGGGCTGCGCCATGAGCGCTCGACCCATCGCCACCATCTGCTGCTCACCGCCGGAAAGGGTGCCGGCCTTCTGACTGAGACGTTCATAGACCCGAGGGAACATGCTGTAGATCCGCTCGAGGTCGGCGTTGATCTGCGCCCGGTCGTTGCGCAGGTATGCACCGAGCTGCAGGTTCTCGAGGACCGACAGCCGTTTGAAGAGGCGACGGTTCTCAGGAACCATCGTGATGCCACGTTCCACTCGGTACGAGGTCGGCTTGTCGTTGACTACTTCGCCATCGAGAACGACCTCTCCCGAGGTCGGCTTCACCATGCCGAGCAGTGTCTTGAGCGTCGTTGACTTACCCGAGGCGTTTCCGCCAAGAAGCGAAACCATCTCGCCGGGATAGATGGCCAGGTTGACGTCCTTCAAAATATGGACGGCACCGTAGTGCGTGTTGATGTTGCGAAACTCGAGAATCGGTTGTGCAGAGTTCTCATCTCGCGTTGAATCAGTGTTGTTGTCTTCGCTCATGATGCGGCGTCCTTTTCGAGTGGTCGGCCAAGGTACGCCTCGATCACGTCCGGATCATTCGAGACTTCCTCGAATGATCCCTGTGCGAGTGTCTCGCCATGATCGAGACAAACCACCCGATCACTCACGTCACGAACCACGTTCATGTCGTGCTCGATCATGACGATCGTGAATCCCCATTCGCTGCGGAGCTTGCCGATCAGGTCGGTGAGCTCTGCCGATTCCTTCGGGTTCATTCCCGCGACTGGTTCGTCAAGAAGCAGCAAACGCGGACTTGTCGCCATCGCTCTCGCGATTTCGAGACGGCGACGGTTTGCATAACTGAGCACCGATGCAGGTTGTTCGAGCCGGTACCCGATCAGACGGGTACCAAAGAACCCAAGAACCTTCTCTGCGTGCTCTCGGATTTCCTTCTCTTCTTTGCGGAACGCGGGCGAGTTAAACAGCGCACCGAAGACACCCTGCTTGGTACGGCAGTGCTGACTCACCATGACGTTCTCGGCGATCGTCATGTTGGCGAAGAGACGGACGTTCTGGAAAGTACGCGAGATGCCCTGCTGGGTGACCTGACTTGGGTCGAGCCCAATCATTGATCGACCTTCAAAGAGGATTTCGCCAGACGTCGGCGTCACCATCCCTGAGATCATGTTGAAGAAGGTCGTCTTTCCGGCACCATTCGGGCCGATCACGCCAACGATTTCGCCTTCGTCGACGTGGAAGTTCAGGTCCTTCAACGCGTGAAGGCCACCGAACGTGACGCTCAGATTCTTGATCTCGAGAAGTCGCTCGCTCATGCCTCCACCTCCACGTCAGGCGTTCCATCGGCCTTGGCATCATCGACCTCGCCCTTGAGCCACGCATCTTGGAGGAACTCGTCCTGGTGCAGTTCGCGACTACGTCGAGCATTTGGCACCAGACCTTCGGGACGGGCGAGCATCATCCAGATCAACAGAGCGCCATAGATGAGCAATTTGAACTCACTGAATTCGGCCAGCAGCCCCGGTTGGCGCGGGCCACCGAGCACACCAATAAGCACGACCGAACCAACGATCACGCCCATGATGTTGCCGATACCACCGACGATCACGACCACCAGGATGATGATCGAGACGAGGATGAGGAACGAGCTCGGGAAGATCGAACCGACCTTGGCCGAGAAGATCGCTCCGGAGAACGAGGCCAACACGGCGCCCACGACGAAGGCCATTAGTTTCACGTTCACCGTGTTGATGCCCATGGCTTCAGCAACGCTCTCGTCCTCGCGGATTGCCATCCAAGCACGACCGAGGCGAGACCGTTCAAGGCGCCATGACGCATAGATCGAAATCGCCGCGAACACCATGACCAGATAGAAGATCGACCGAGGGTCGGTGCCCGACGCCGTTCCGATCGGCCCGAAATCGGCCGGTGCAATGTTGATGATTCCCTGGGCACCGTTGAAATACCCAGCGAGCCAATCCGACAGGAACAGCAGTCGAATGATCTCGCCGAAGCCAAGGGTCACGATGGCGAGGTAGTCGCCGCGCATTCGAATCACCGGTGCGCCGATGAAGAGGCCGACCAGTCCAGCAATGATGATCGTCACGACGAGCGAGACAAGCCAGCCGAATGGACCATCGAGGGTCGGCAGCCACTCTGGCCAGGATTCGCCCGGGCTGGTAGCGGTGAGCACTGCGGTGGTGTACCCGCCGACAGCAAAGAACGCCACGTACCCAAGGTCGAGAATGCCAGCCAGGCCAACCACGATGTTGAGTCCGAGGGCAAGCAGGAGGAAGATGCCGACGTTGGCGAGCAACTCCTGGGTGATACGTCCGGTAAAGAACGGCAGCACGAACAGGAGCAAGGTCGCAACCGCAATCATGATCGCGGTTTGGCGACTGCGCTCTGGTCCCGTCTTTGCTGCATAGTCGGCCTTCGCTTTTGCATACCGACCCCGGCCAGCGAGCGATACCACGCCGGAAATCACCGCCAAGACAATGGCCCCCGCAATCGTCAGCCCGCCGTTCTGGGCGTAGACGAAGTCGACGACCGGATCGAACACCGAGTCGACACGAGGTCGAGGAGTGTCACCTTCGCCAAAGAACTCCGAGAGACGGCCCGGGTCGGCGATGGACTCGCCGACGCCACCGACGACATCATCGATCAAGGATTGAAAGATCGAGACTCCGGTGACGGTCAGAACCATGACGAGCACGGCCCGTCGGATCTTTGCCGTCATCAAGTGAAGCGACGCACCGACCGCTCCGAGGATGCCAGCGAAGATGATCCAGAACCAGCTGCCAAACGCTGCCCCGCGATTAAACGTTGCCAAGATGATCAGCTCATCGTTCCAGTTGACGAGCGGGTCGCGGAGATCGAAGTTCTCGAGCGCCAGAACGAAGATGCCCATCCAGAGGCCACCGACCGCGCCAACGCCGAACCCCGCAACGATGTCACGAATGCCTCGTTTGGTTTCGGCCATTCCTTCGAGAACGGTCTCGTTGCCAACGACCCATCCGAGGATCGGGATGTACATGATCAACGAGAGGTACCCCAAGGAGATGACACCCTCGATGATTGGACGGTCGTCGAGTCCAACCGGCATCCCGGTTAGTGCTACGAAGACGAGACCAAGACCGAGGATGTGGCCCATGCGGAACACCCGGCGCCAGTCGAGGTCGAAAGCACCCTTCGATATTGCCTCGGTGCCAACACCGTCGAGAGCGGTTGGATCAAGTGCGATACTCATGCTCGGTCCTCCGAAGAAAGGCGCTCACCAAAGATGCCTGTCGGCTTGATAAGCAGAACCAGGATTAGCAGAACAAACACAACCGCATCGCGGAGCTGCGATGCGCCGTTGATCCCAATCGGCTCGAGCAGGATCAGCGGTGCGAGTGCTTCGGCGCCGCCGAGCCCAACACCACCGGCCATTGCGCCGCCGAGGTTGCCAACGCCACCGACAACAGCGGCGGTAAAGGCCTTGATACCCGGCAGGAAACCAGTTGTTGCGATAACCGAACGGAACAGCAGTCCCCAGAGAATTCCAGCAACGCCCGCCATGGCCCCACCGACGGCGAAGGTGGTGACGATCGTTCTGTTGACGTCGATCCCCATCAGCGCTGCGATCTCGCGGTCCTCAGCAACAGCACGCATTGCCTTGCCCGTTTTGGTTCGTTCAACGAACATCCACAACCCGGCCATAGACAGAGCTGCAACGACCAGAACGAGGATACGAACGCCCTCGACCTGGAACGTCAAAATGTCATAGCGGGTCGATAGGTAGTCGGGAAGACGTGGGTAGCTCTTGGCGCCAGGCGAGAAGAGAACGATGACGGCGTTCTGAATAAAGAACGAAACGCCGATCGAAGTAATCAGCGGAATGAGCCGAGGTGAGCCACGAAGCGGTCGGTACGCCACCTTCTCAATGACCACCGCTGCAACGGTGGACACAAGCACAGCGACCAGCACCGAGACAATGACCGAGAAAAGGAATGCATCTTCCCAAAGGCCGGCCTGTTCGAACTTTGTGCTCGTGATGAAACCGGAGAATGCACCGAGCATGAATACCTCGCCGTGAGCGAAGTTGATGAAGCCCAGTACGCCGTAGACCATCGAGTACCCAAGTGCGATCAAGCCGTACATAGCCCCCTGGCTCAAGCCGGTCACCAGCAAGCCTTTGATCTGGTCTGCGGTGAGGCCAGTGGCATCGGGATTGATTGTTCGTGCGAGGGGATTCTGGTTGTCGATTTGCTGCCAAACAAAGGCAAAGAATCCGAAAGCCAACAGACCAAGAAGAAACACGCGTAGGCCCAGAAGGAACCAATCAACGTTGGTTCGTTTCGCGCCCTTAACGCGGACAGCAGCAGTCACAAAAAATGTCCTTTCAGCGCGGTCATCGTTGACCGTGTTGAGATTGGAGTCTCTTCTGCTTCTTCAGAGAGCGAGAAAAAGCAGCAGCGGCTCCGCCAAGAGAATGGGCGGAGCCGCTGAAGCAATCAAATTGGAAGCGAAATCAATTCGCTAATACGCCCGGTGTTTACTGAGGCGCAAACTCGAAGGTCACGTTGTTGAGACCACCTTCGACGTCACCGGAATCAAGGTGCTCGATGATGGTGATCTTCTGTGAACCGCAGTCACCGTATTCATCGCAGCTGAGCGTGCCGATCAGACCCGAGTAGCTGCTCACACCGTTCAGTGCTTCACGAACGCCTGCACGGTCGATCACGAGGTTGCCATCACCATCGACGAACGATGCAGCATCGATCGCATCGAGGAGAAGTGCAGCCGCGTCGTAGCTGTGACCCCAGAACGGAGCGCTTGGTGCTTCACCGTTGGCAGCTTCGTAGGCAGCAAGAACGTCAGCGGCTGACTGACCGGTGCTCTGGTTGGTGTTCTCGCCAAAGCGAGTGTCCGGACCAGAGAAGTGAATGCCTTCGCTCTGCTCGAGCGAGAGGAAATCCGAGTTCAGGCTTGCGTCAGCCGAAAGCAGCGTGACGTCTTCGAGGCCAGCGACCGTACGGACCTGGTCGGCAAGGAAGTCACTCTCTGGCTGGAACAGTGGGAAGAACAGGCCCTCTGGCGAGGTAGCAGCGATCTCGGTGAGTACTGGAACCATGTCCGTGTCGCCCTTGGCGATAGCGGTGATTGCAGTGAACTCGCCACCGAGTGCTTCGAAGGCTGCACCGAACGCATCGGAAAGACCGAAGGTGTACGGATCGCCATCATGGATTGCAGCAGCGCTGGTGAGGCCGAGTTCGTTGAATGCGTACTCCGCCATTGCCTGACCCTGGAAGAGGTCGTTGTGTGCCGTGCGGTAGTAGCCAGGTGCGTAGCCTTCGCCAACGTTTCCTTGCTGGTCAGAGGTAAGTGTTGGCGAGGTGTTCGAACCGGAGATCAGAACGAGTCCCGCATCACCGAGAAGCGGTGAAGCAGCAGCAGCTGCGCCCGAGCAAGAGGTGCCGATAACGCCGACGATCTGCTCATCAGCAATGATCTGCGATGCAGCTGCCTGGCCGCCATCTGCAGAGCAGAGGTCGTCGAGGCCTGCGCCGCTGGTCACGGTGAAGCCCTTGATTGGGCCATAGTCAGCTACGGCCTGTTCAATGCCGCGCTGATTTGGAATTCCGAGGAATGCCACATCGCCGGAGATCGCGTTCAGCGAACGAATCTGTACTTCGGCGCCTGCTTCGACCACGACGGTGCCGAGCGAACCGTCGCCCAGTGCGTCACCGCCTGCATCGTCGCCACCGGTAGCGTCGTCAGCTGCATCGGCCACATCGTCAGCTGCATCTCCGGCTGCATCGGCTGCGTCGTCGGCAACATCTCCGACCGTTTCGGCCGCGTCTTCGATGGTCGATCCACACGCCACTGCGAACAAACTCAACGCAGCAAGCAAGGACAGTACCTTGACTAGTTTCTTCATTTTCCCCTCCCAGGGTGTTCTGGCAGATAGTCCAAACGATCTCTGCCCGAGCTATAGCTAATCGAAGCTATCACTAGAATCGGCGCGAGTTAACATCGCCACCTATGACCTCTTACTTTGACGTTGCGGTTATCGGTGGCGGTATTGCGGGTGTGAGCGCAGCCGCAAACGTGGCTCCCACCCACTCGGTCGTCCTGCTCGAGCAGGAGTCGGAGCTCGCGCATCACACGACATCGCGGTCGGCAGCGATCTACGTCGAAAGCGAAGGCGGTCCGGTCTTTCATCGGATGAGCACTGCCAGCAAACCCTTCTTCGACGAGTCTCCGGGCTCGGACACACCGCTGCTCACATCGATGCCCGTCCTCAAGGTCGGAGACGAATCAACCGTCGAGGCGCTCACCACCGAGTACGAGCACGGCAAAGAGGTCACGCCGACGCTGCGGTATGTCACCGGCAATGAACTTCTCGAACTTTGCCCAGTGTTGAATCCATCGGTACTGACGGTTGGCGTCTATGAGGACACCGCGGGCTCGATCGATGTGATGGCCCTCCACCAACTGTTTTTGCGGACGGCTCGCTCCAACGGAACGGAGATACGACGTTCAGCAAGGCTCATCAGCGCATCACGACGTTCGCACTGGCACCTCGAAACGGAGGCTGGACCAATCGAAGCGGGGGTCATTGTGAATGCGGCCGGGGCATGGGGTGATGTCGTGGCCCAATCATGTGGCGTTGCGAAACTTGGGCTCATGCCAATGCGTCGCACGGCGTTCACCGCACCGATCGAACACGACCCGAGCGACTGGCCGTTCATTTACTCGTTCACGCCCGAGTTGCAGTGTTACTTCAAGCCCGAGGCCGGCAACCAGCTACTTTGCTCGCTGTCTGAGGAGAACCTGTCCGACCCAGTAGACGCCAGAGCCGCCGAACTCGACGTCGCCATGGCGATCGATCGGATTCAGACGATTAGCACCCTCACGCTTCGAACCGTTAAGACAACATGGGCTGGCCTTCGCACCTTCGCCCCGGATCGAAACCCGGTCTTTGGTTGGGATGATTCGGTAGATGGCTTTCTGTGGATGGTCGGCCAGGGCGGCTGCGGCATCGTGACATCACCAGCAGCCGGACAGGTCGCAGGAGCACTCATCCGAGGCGAACCGCTCCCCAACACCGTCACCGATCTAGGCCTAACAAAACAAGACCTAGCCCCCCGCCCCTAACGTTTTTGTGATGACTTTCCGACCGCATAGGTCGGAAAGTCATCACAAATCTTAGTTGCAGGTTGGGGGATGGAGGCTTTGGTCGAGATCCGGGACCGGGGTGGTGAGTGTGAAGGTCACCTCGACGTCGAACTGGAAGTTTCGTCCGAAATATGCCGCGTTCTGGACAACATCGTCCTCGACCCACAAATCGACCACCCAGTCCGTCGGTAGTCCGTAGTCGTCGATGACGTCCCCGGCGATCGAATCCAACACGCCACCGGTACCGTTGCTCATCCCGGTGTATTGCACGAAGCCAGATTCGATCTCGTCGTTCGGTTGTTCGTCGACCGAAGTCCTCAGGCTCGCGTCGATAAAGTCACCGGAGAAACCCAACGAGCTGAAGGCTTGTTTGTCTCCTTCGAGAAGCTCATAGAAGTAGCGCTCCCCTGTTTCCTCATCGACCCAAGTGTCGATCCCGACCGTGGGGGTCGTGATCGACCAGCTCACGTCCGATCCATCGAGGTCGACGGTACTGACGATCGCAGCTCCAGAGATGGGATGCTCGATGCCGGACTGACTAAATCCGCCGACCAACCCGTCGGAGTAGGTCCAGCTTGTGCAGGTCTGGTAGCTCCGAAATTCGTCGGGCGAGAGAGCCAACTGCTCGGCGAACAACTCCAGAATCTCCGGTTCATCATCGATGAAGAAGCCCGTTGAGTCGTCCGCGAAAGCGAGTTGTTCAGGTAGGTCCGTTGCGCTGGAGGTGTTCGTAGCGACGTACCAGACCGTGAGAAGGAGCAGGCCCAGCACCGTTCCGCTAATGAGGCCCGAACGCACCGAGATGCCATTGAGCCTGGTCACAGCCGAACCCCACCTATCGCCGATAGTCCGCTTCACCTCGGTTGGCTGCACGGGAGCTGGAGGTGCTTGGGGAGGCTGCAATTCGATCGGACCCAAGGTGTCCTGAATGGCCTCGTCCACCTGTCCTGCATCATTGGCGGTCGCGACCCGGGGATCGAACATTCGAGCCGAGATGAGCGGTCCGGCCGCCCGCAACCGAGCGTCACCGGTGTATTCAGCCAGAGCATCCGCGTAGGCAATTGCACCTTCGTGGGACTGGCGCGGTCGACCAACCGACTCACCGATGCGCTCGAGCCGCTCCATGGACCATGCCGTTGCGGGAGCCGCTGGGTTGGGCGCCGAACGATCCCGGCGTTTGAACCACCGAATGAGCAGCGCCGTTGCGACGATGAACAGGAGTACTCCGGCGACGAGTGCTGCTAACAACAGCCAATTCGTGGTCTCCTCAGGCGGGCGACCACCAGCCGCGACATCGATCAGTTCGCTTCCTTCGCGAATACCTAGGCGCTCCGACAACCAGTCGAGCCACCCAAAGTCGATCGACCGCGGCGCCCGAGTGGTGCCTCCCGCATCATCCGATGCGCCTCGACCACCAATCACGAGGTTCGCTACGAGAAACGACAGAGCTGCCGCCACGGCAGCGACGCCCAGAACGGGACGCCACTCGCGCAATGTTCGACGACCACCGCGGTGAAGTTGATGGGCGTGTGCGCTAAGAAGGATCACGACCGGTGCTGCCACCAGCGCAAACACCCCGCCAGAACTTCCAGCGAGCATCATCACGATAAAGATGATGAACGTGGGGACTTTCCACACCGAATACACGGCGACGAAACCAAGGCCAACGAGGACAGCGGTCTGGGCGCCGGTCGTACCTGAATCCTGCAACGAACCATAGATCGTGAAAAGAGAGATCCCGATCGCGTAGACAACGATGTTCGGCACCCACGACTTAAACGACTTCTTCAGTTCAGACTTTTCTTTCGCGTCCATCACGACACCCACCGGTACCCCTTCGGACATATCTCCAGATACGGTCCGGCTGGTCGATGAACGTCTCCTGGCTCAGCACCGGCAAGACGTTTCAAGAGAGCCGTTTCGTTCGACACCAGGCCTTCGACGTCCACGACGCGCAGGTACGAGGCATCAACCGCCTGAATCTTCCAGGGTTCATTCCTCGCATTCTCAGCGTTGGCTAAGTGATACTCACTCACGACCTGACAGTTGCGAAGGTTCACCGTCAGGCCCTGCTCGAGTAGATCCCTCACGAGGCTGCCAGCGGTGGCAGCAATCCGGGTGAATTCTTCGATGGTGTCTACCAGGTCGGCGGGCGGGGACTCGACGTCCCAATTGCCCCCCAGCTCAACGACGACACAGACCTCGCCCTCGTCATCGTTTCCAGCGTCTCGCACGTGAAGTTGGCCCGTGCGTGCAGTGGTCGTCCATGCAATACGACCTCGCCGGTCGCCTGGCACGTAGTCGCGTAGCCTCGCGACCTCATCGACGGCAGCTACAGCGGTGGTCGTTGTCTCGAGTTCGATGAACTCGGGTGCTCGGTGCACGATTTGTGCCGGTGTATGGACAAGGATCTGGCGCGCCCGTACCAGACCGAGGACCGATGCGTACACCTCGAAGCGAACCACCGATTGGACCGACGGCGTTGGGCCATCGTTGGCAGCAACTTCGAACGGCCCCGCGTCGTCGGCTGGCATGAAGACGATTTCGGCGTTCGCCGTATCGAGCACGGAGAACTTGACCATTCCAATGTTTACGCCGATATCGCCAGGGCTGGCAGATACCGAAAAGGTCGGAGTATCGGGTGACATCACCACATCGCGGGTGCAGTGGATCTCGAACTCACGCTTGGTCAACCGCATCTTGCTAACGACCGCATCAACGACCATCGCCAGGCCAATAACGATGAGAAAGCCATACGAGATGAATTGGATTCGCGAGAAGAACAGCAACCAGGCGCCGCCGAAAAGAACCGTGTAACCCACGAGCGTGGGTCGCCATCGGATGGTGGACCGGACGACAGACCGAGAGACGCCGTCCACCTGTGCCGCGCGGTCGCTGGTAGTGGATTGCACTGCTACACGCCGTGAACGGGGACCGACTGAGCAAGGATGGTTCCAAGGACTGCCGCGTCATCGACCCCAGCCGGCATCCGGTGACGGACCACCGGGAGTGCCACGGCCTGAATATCTTCAGGCGCAACATAACTACGGCCGTTCATGTATGCGAAACCCTTCGCCACGCTGACCACGGTCTCGCTGACGCGAACGGACAACCACACCTGTGGGTCGAGATCGCGCAATGCCTCGACAACATCGAGCGCGTAGTTGATCAGGGTCGCATCGACCGAGACGCTATCGACCGCGCCGAAGAGTCGGGGGAGGTCCGCCGGAGCGGAGACCGCTCGGACCGAGGCGCCCTGTGTCGCGCCAGCCTGTTTCATAATGACGGCGCGCTCGGCGTCTCGTCCTGGAAGGCCAAGCGACAGCTGCACTGCGAAGCGGTCGAGCTGCGCAGCGCCCAGTCGATGCGTCCCAGCATCGCCGTGCGGGTTCTGCGTCGCGATGACCATGAACGGTTGCGGGAGCTGCATAGTCTCGCCGTCGACGGTGACCTGTCCTTCTGCCATTGCTTCGAGCAGCGCCGACTGCGCCTTGGCCGTCGCACGGTTGAGCTCGTCAACGAGTACCAGAGGCGAGAAGACTGGCCCGGCGCGAAAGTCCCAGCCTTGGGACTCCGGGTTGAAGATGTGGACGCCGGTGATGTCCGTTGGCAGCAGATCCGGGGTGCCCTGGATCCGACCCATCTCAAGGCCGAAGAGCGCACCGAGCGATCGAGCGAGCACGGTCTTGCCGACACCGGGGCGATCCTCGAGCAGCACATGTCCTCGGGTGAGTACGGTCGCGAGGAGAAGCCGGAGGGTTTCGCGCTGACCGACGATGACCTTTTCGATCTCGGTCAGAAGAAAGTCCGCCACGACTTGATTCGGATGTGCTTGGTCTTGAAGTGCCGCCTGCATAGACATCGTCTTCGGCTTTCGCGCCATGCGACCTAACCGGATCGCACCAATTGGGCCGTACGGCCTAGAGGACGAGCGGCGGGTGTCAGTACGTGTCGATGGGAGCAGGGGTCCAAGTGTTGGTCACCTGCTGGGGTGATGGGTACTTCGGCGATAGCCCGTAAGAGTTCGGTCCCCGGTCCCCATCGATGAACGAAAAGATCAACCCGACAAACGGAACGATCAGCCACCAACCGCTGCGGTTTGTGTCGTGCATGCGTCGAACGCCGACGGCAATGCCCGGGATCAGGGAGGCGAAGGCAAATACCAGGTAGGCAAGCGCCATTATCACGGCGATGCTCTCGACCGCGATAAGCAGCTGCATCAGGAACGCAATCAGCCCGTTGAACAGCGAGAAATACCAGTACTCGGCGCGGCGAGACCGGCCGTCAAACTTGTTCCAGTCCTTCCAACCCTTCAGCCAATACTCCAGCGGACTGAGCTCGACGACGCCACCTTGTACATCGCCGTATCCAGCCGGGGGCATCGGAAATCCGTTTGTGAAGCCAGAGTGTCCGGCCTGGCCCGCAGTACTGCCATAAGGCTGAGGGTGAGTGAACGCCTGGGATTGTGCAACCGGTCCGCCGCTCCACTGCGCACCATCCCAGTAGCGCGACGTACCCGCTGGGTCACCTTCGGCGTGGTACCAACCAGCAGGTGTAGCGCTGGGGAACGACGCGCTCTGCTGGTCATCATCTGGAGAACTGCCCGGCCATTGATCCATTCAGACGTATCGGTGGCTTTCCAAACGCGCCTTAGTGAAACCTCATGAGTCGAGTCCGGCTAGGAGCGGGCAACCCAGTGATCGTCGCCGACCTTTTCGAGATGTTGACGAGAAAGGTCGGTGATGTCGTCGCCGCTGCTGACGACGGACGACTCGTCGATGGCAGATCCCGGCACGGCCGAGAGCAATGTGCGCGTGTACTCGTGTGCGGGATCCTCAAATATGTTGTCCGCTGCCCCGAGCTCGACAACCTGACCCCGGTTCATCACCATGACGCGGTCACTCACGTTGCGAACGACGGCGAGATCGTGACTGATGAAGAGCATCGTTAGGTCATGCTCGGCCTTGAGGTCGTGTAACAGGTTGAGAATCTGGGCTTGCACACTGACGTCGAGCGCCGAGGTCGGCTCATCACAGATGAGCACATTCGGTTCGACCGCCAAGGCTCGAGCGATCCCGATTCGCTGACACTGACCACCCGAGAACTCGAACGGCTTGCGGTCGAGCGACGCTGGGTCGATGCCGACCGACTGCACGAGTTCGGTGAGGCGTTCGGTCGTCCACCGGTCAGATGTTCCCCAGATGTCGACCCCTTCGCGAATGATCTCGCGGACCGATCTCCGTGGGTTAAGCGCCGACACCGGATCCTGAAAGATCATCTGGATGTCCGTCCGCAGCGCTCGTAGATCGTCCTTGCTCAACGAGCGGAGGACCTTGGGGCCGTATCGAATCTCACCGCTGGTCGGTGGCGGAAGTTGGACGATCGACTTAGCCGTCGTCGACTTGCCCGAACCGGATTCACCAACGATTCCGAGCGTCTCTCCCGCACGTACATCGAAGCTGACATCATCGACCGCACGAAACTTCGAACCTCTCCCAATGTCGAACTCAACAGTCAGGTGCTCGACGGTCAATAGTGCCGGCTCACCGCCACGCAAACCCGCCGTGGCGCCACTGACGTGTTCGTCTGAATCGGCCGTCACGCTCAAGCCGGACTTCCTTCACTATCCAGATTCGGGATGGGGTCGAGCCGCGTGCCCTTGGGCATCGACAAGTCGAGCACCGATCCCAGCAACGCTTCGGTGTAGCGATGGCCAGGTGCCGCAAAGAGGTCGGCGGTGGCGGCGGTTTCAACAGCACGCCCCTTGTACATGACGACAACCTCATCGGCACGGTCTCGGACTACCCCGAGATCGTGCGTGATCAGGACCATGGCCATGTTCAGATCGTCGCAGAGCGAATCGAGCAGATCAAGAATCTCGCGCTGCACCGTGACGTCGAGCGCTGTCGTGGGCTCGTCGGCGATGAGCAACTTTGGATCGTTGGCAAGCGCCATTGCAATCACGACTCGCTGTCGCATACCGCCGGAGAGTTCATGGGGATACTGCCGAAGCCGTTGTTTAGGTTCCGGGATGCGAACCAGCTCGAGAAGCTCAAGCGCACGGTCTCTCGCCGCTGACCGAGAGAGTGCCCGGTGGTAACGCATGCCCTCGGTCAATTGCTCGGCGATTCGCTTCACTGGATTGAGCGACGTCATCGGGTTCTGGAACACCATGGCGATGTCCACGCCATAGAAGTGTTTGCGGCGCGATTTATCGAGGTTGAAGACGTCGAGCCCGTCATAGGTCGCCGAGCCGGTGACCCTCGCCGAACCTGGAAGCAGGTTCATCAACGACTTGACCGTCACGGACTTGCCGGAACCGGATTCACCAACGATGCCAAGCGTTGCCCCGCGGTCGACCGAGAAACTGACGTTTGAGACAGCCCGCACAGGCCCACTCGGTGTCTCGAACGTCACCGAAAGGTCCTCGACCTCTAACAACGCCATCAGAGCTGAAGCTCTTTCGCATCAAAGACCTCACGAAGGCGATCACCGGCATAGTTGAGCGAAAGCACCGTGAGGAACAAAACACCGATCGGGAACAGGGCCGCGTGCGGGCCATTCTCCAAGTTGCGCGCCGAACTACCGGCATCCTGAATCTGGCGGCCCCAACTCAAGCCGTCTTCGACCGAGATGGCCAGGAACGCGAGCGTCCCTTCGGCGACGACCGCAATACCCATTCCGAGCAGCGCAAGCGCCGACATGGGAATGACCACGTTGGGTAGGAGCTCTTTGGTGATGATCCGCCAATCGCTCGCGCCGAGTAGCCGAGCTGCGTTGACGAACTCCCGCTCGGCAAACACAAGCGTTTGGGCTCGGGCCAGACGTCCGACGGGCGCAATGGCGAGAATACCGAGGCTGACCGATACCCACGCCACCGTCCGGCCGAGCAATGTGGTGATCAAGATGGCGAGAATGAGTGCAGGAAACGAGAGCAGCGTCACGAAGAAAAACGAGACGATCTTGTCGAAGATGCCTCGGAAGTAACCGGCGGCCATGCCGATCGTCCCTCCGACGGCAAACCCGATAAGGATGGCGATGAAACCGACCAGCAGCGAGATTCGCGAACCCCAGATGGTAAGGGACAACACGTCGCGTCCGGTCGCGTCGGCGCCGAACCACAGCCCGGCGCGTGGCCCCTCAAGACGACCTCCAATCGCGGTTTCGTTCGGGTCGGCGATCGGTAGGACCGGTGCCAGGATCGCGAGCGCCACGATGACCAGCACAAAACCAGCGCTCAACCAGAACCCGAAGCCCAGCTGCCGGGCGATCGACAGCGGAGGCGGCGCCTCGACCGTCTCGAGCTCGTTCGTGGACGTCGCGGGTACGGAGGTATCAGCCATCGAGTTGCACTCGCGGATCGAGGAAGCTGTACAGGATGTCGACGAGGAAGTTGACGACGACGAAGATGACGGTCACGACCACAACGATGGCGAGCACGACGGGGAAGTCGTCTCGGATGATCGCCTCGACGACACCAGCGCCGATCCCAGGGATACTGAAGTAGCTCTCTACGATCAGTGACCCGCCGATCAGGGCGCCCGTCTGAATGCCAAACACGGTGAGCATCGAGAAGAGCGATGGGCGCAGGGCGTGACGAACGAGCACTCGCCACTGCGGCAGGCCCTTGGCTCGGGCGACAGCGATGAAGTCCTCTTGAAGCGTGGAGATGAGGTCGGTGCGCAGCAGTCGTTGATACGTAGCAATCAGGGGGACGGCAAGGACTGACGCGGGCAGGAACATCGAGACCAGTCGGGAGCCAATCGTGTCGCCCTCGTACCGCGTCGGAAAGATGTTCCAGCGAACAGCAAAGAGCCAGAACACAACCACCGCTAACGCAAAGACCGGAATACCGAGCATGCCAAAGGACACGATCGTGCTTACCTTGTCGACCGCCTTGTACGCGCGCGAGGCAGACCACAACGCCCACGGCACCGAGATCAGTAGGGACAACACCTGCGCATAGACCATCAACTGAATCGTGACGGGCAGCGTTCTGCTGAGCTCCTCACTAACGGTCGTACCGTTCGCGAAGCTCCGCCCAAAGTCGCCCTGCGCCATATCGCCGAGCCATAGGCCGTACCGAACAAGAAAAGGCTCGTCGAGGTTGTATTCGGCTCGTGCCTCAGCGCGGACCTCATCAAACTCGGAACCAGAGGCTTCGTCCGCGATCGCGCCAAGAATGTTGAAGAGCGGATCGCCGAGGAAATTCAGGGCCCCGAACGCAAGCAGGGTGACCGACAGCACGACGAGGACCATCTGCACCAGCCTGCCAGCAACAAATTTCATGGCCCGAAACGCTCCCCTTCTCTCGGCTCTGTTCTTCGAATGTGTCTTTTGTTCGACCCTTGGATCAGCTCGTTAGGAAGAGATGCTGAAGACGGAATACCCCACCGCTCTGACACGGAAGCACCGCACCCTCGGGAGCCGTTGCATCGCACAAGCCACCAACGTTGGTGCCAGCGCTCACCGTCCAGTTGGTGTGGGTGATGTTGATGTATTGGAACGAGTCCCGGAGATTCTCCTGGATCTCGGTCCAGATGGCGAAACGCTCGTCGAAGTCGGTCGTTGCCCGTTGCTGTTCGAAGAGCGCATCGCGTTCCTCATTGCAGTTGCGGGAGAAGTTGATCGACAAGGCCGAAATCGTCGAACAGCTCAAAAAGATCGAGTCGATGTCCGGATCGGCAAAGCCGTGGTATCGCCAGGTTGCTGCGTCGTATGCACCGAGCGTGACCTCGTTGATGTGCTGATCGTTGGGAATGACCTGCAGGTCGATATTGAAGAACTCGGACCACGAGTCGTCGACGATGACCGCCATACGACTGAGCGTGTCGCTGACATCGTGCTGGTACTCGATGTTGATCCGACCATCGGTGCACTCTTCGGGCACGTCGGCGCAGTACGCATCGACGAGTGGTGCGGCCAGTTCAGGCGAGTCGCCAACCTGCACGATCTCCGGGACGTGCCAGATGGTGTCACTAGAGAACAACGTGTTTGCCTGCAGAGCAGTGCCTTCGTTAATGAACTCGTCGTACTCAGCCTGCGGGAAGGCGAGGGTCGCTGCTTCTCGCACGCGGACGTCGTTGAAGGGCGGGACTGCCGCGTTGAGCAGCATGAAGAATTCTTCGCCCGACTGATCTTCGATGCGGGTGATCGCGTCGCCCTCCTCACGAAGCCGGATGATGGACTCTGCGTCGGTGTTGTGAGTCATGTCGAGATCGCCGGCGAACAACCCATCAACGCGTTGCCCGTCCGCACCGCCCTGGTCGGTGAGCAGTTCAATTCGGTCGAGAATCGGCGCTGCATCCTGGTTCCAATAGTTCTCGTTCGGTACCAGCACAGTGATCTGATCCTGGATCCGCTCCTCGATTCGGAACGGGCCAGCGCCGACCGGCAGTTGATCAAGGCTTGGGTCCTCATCACGAGCGTCGAGCCATGCGGGTGAGCCAATCATGCCGACCTGTTCGGCAAAGAAGTTTGGCAGCTGGGTGTTGGGGCCACTCGCGTTGAAACGAACCGTCAGGTCGTCGACCTTCTCAAACGGCGTATCGACATCGAAGGCCGGCTTGAATACCAGCGACGTGAGCGGGTCGGCGAAGAATGCTTCGGCGGTTCGGATGACGGCATCAGCGTTGAGGACCTCGCCGTCACTAAACATGATGCCGCCGCGCAATGTCATCTCCCAGGAGGTGAAGTCATCGCTGGGCGTCCAACTTTCCGAGAGGTTGTTCTGCCATTGACCATCGGCATCGATGACGACGAGCGTGTCGAAGATCGCGGTCGCGATGAGCGTTGGCGCTCGGTTGAGCGGCGTGTTCGTGGGGTTGAGCGCATCTGCCTCGGTTTGGAGACCGATGCGAAGGGTGCCACCCGTTTCGATCTCCTCGAGATCGTCCGCAGCGACCACGTCGGAACCGTCGGCTGATTCATCGACGCCACGGTCTTGGTCGTCGCCAGAATCCGAGGCTGTGTCGCCGCCGCCGTCATCTTCGGGAGCGGCTTCGGCGTCGGTTGACCCCCCGCCGCAGGCAGTGGCAAAAAGCGCCAGCGCGAAAAGCACTGCGATCAGACGAGATGGTCGTCCTCCCCCGGACTTCACAACAGATTGAACGTCGAACACTACGACTCCCCTTCCAATACAGCAGCACTCAATAGTGCGGGACCATGTGCGCTGGAACGCCATTATGGTCCCCTACCAAACGGTAACTTGGCAAGACGTAAATCAATTCTTATGGTTCGCCCCGCGAAGATCATCGACCGAAAGCGTCGCTGTCAGCTGATTCGGAGGCATCATCAGCTCGATCACCGCACCCGTGTCCGATGCCATGGCTCGTCCGAATGCATTGGCAAACTGCTCGGTTCGTTCGACCCTTTCGGCGTGGAAACCGTACGCCTCACCAATAGCGACAAAATCGGGATTCATGATCTCAGTGCCACTGACACGACCGGGATATGTGCGCTCCTGGTGCATTCGGATCGTTCCATAGGTTCCGTTGTTGAAGACGAGCACGATCGGTTCCACCCCGGCTTGCGCGGCTGTTCCCAGTTCTTGAATCGTCATCTGAAACTCGCCATCGCCAACAAAGGCCACAACCGTGCGCAGCGGCTCGGCTACACCGGCCGCAATCGCTGCGGGAAGGCCGTATCCCATCGAACCGCTCTCGGGCGCGAGCAGCCGAGCCTTGGGACCAAAGGCGAAGAACTTGTTCGGCCAGGCTGCGAAATTACCGGCGCCGTTTGTGAAAATAACTTCGGCGGGAAGATGTTCCTGGAGCCACAACATGATCGCCGCCATGTCGAGATCTCCGGGTTGGGTGGGTGCGGTCAGTGCCGCGACCTGATCGGCGCGCGCCCGTGCGCACCAGTCGACCCGTCCGGGTGGCGTGGTGAGGTCGCTGGCGGCGAGCGCATCCCAGAAGAGTCGGCTGCTCGACTGGACCGCGATGGTCGGTTGCACGATCTTGCCAATTTCTCCATCGCTCGGATGGACGTGGACGATCCGCTGACTCGCATCGGGCATCTCGAACAGCGTGTACGCCTTGGTCATCATCTCATCGAAGCGCACGTCGACAGCGATGATCAGGTCAGCCTCGGAGATGAGGCGTTGCACGTGTGGGGCCATGCCCACTCCAGCATCTCCGACATAGCTCGCCGAGTGATTGTCGATCACGTCGTTCGCCCGAAACGAAGCAGCGACCGGTAAATGGTGCGCCGTCGCGAACGCAGCAAGCGCCGCTCGATTTTCCACCGACCCGCGTAGATTTCCGGCAATGACCAGGGGGCGCTCGCTGGTGTTCAACAACTCGACGACGAACTGCATCACCTTGGCTGAGGGTGCTGGTTCCGCGACGGAGACCGCACGTCCGGGAACGGCCGTCGTTTGAGCGGAGAGCACGTCTTCTGGCAGGGCCACAACAACTGGACCCGGTCGTCCTGACTGGGCCGTCATGAAAGCCCGACTAATGATCTCAGGAATACGATCGGCCGACTCGATTTGGGTCGCCCATTTGACGAGAGGGCCGAAGAATGCCCGGTAGTCGACCTCTTGAAAAGCCTCACGGCCCAGATGGTCGAGACTCGCCTGGCCAACGAACAAGATCATGGGCGATGAATCCTGCATCGCGGTATGAAGCCCGACCGAGGCATTCGTCGCCCCTGGTCCCCTGGTTACAAACGCGATTCCCGGTTGCCCCGTGAGCCGACCCCACGCAGAAGCCGAGTAGGCAGCACCACCTTCTTGCCGGCAACCAACAAAACGGATCGAAGAGTCGTGCAGGGCGTCGAGCACATCGAGATAGCTCTCGCCTGGCACGCCAAAGCCAGCAGTGACGCCCTGAGCCTCAAGACATCCCACCAGTAGTTGACCGCCAGACAGTGTCATTGGCTCATCAGCGGTCATTGGCTCATCAGCGGTCATTGG
>CAZSYL010000058.1:0-3992 GCA_964610745.1 uncultured Acidimicrobiales bacterium | reverse complement strand
CGCCAGACAGTGTCATTGGCTCATCAGCGGTCATTGGCTCATCAGCGGTCATTGGATCGTCAGCGTGCGCTGTCGTCTCCGACGCGTTTCGCTCTAGCTCTCGCCGCCAGAGTTCCGGCGGAGCAATTTGAGGAGCAAGAAGATCGCGGCGAGCACGCCCAACACCGGTGCAGCCTGCTTGGCCACAACACCGCCGAGACCGATGTCTCCGAGGTCGAGGACCTCATCTTCAGAGTCCTTCGAACTCCCTGCCGAATCGGCCGACGCGGCTGGCGAAGAAGCAGCATCTGCGGGTGAGCTGGCCGCCGCTGAGGCGGCATCGGCCGGTGCGTCTGCAGGCTCAGCTGCCGGCTCGTCGCCGGCCTTGATCTTCGCCTCGAGACAATCAGCGAACTGTCCGAGGAGCTTGGTGGAGATGTCCTGCATGACCCCGCGACCGAACTGAGCAACCTTGCCCGACACCTTGAGGTCGGTGACGATGTCGACCTGGGTCTGTTCACCAACGGCGACCATCTGGGCGGTGATCAACGCTTGGGCATTGCCGGCGCCTCGGGTGTCTCGTCCCTTTCCGTTGATGACCGCTTTGTAGTTGACCTCGTCGCGCTCGACGAATTCTGCCGAGCCTTTGTACTCAGCGGTGACTGGACCAACCTTGATCTTGATGCCTCCCGAGTACACATCATCTTCGACGCCGGTGAGCTTGGCGCCCGGTAGACACGGAGCGATCTCGGGGATATTGGTCAGGAGCTCCCAGGCTTCACTGATTGGTGCATCGACGGTGAACGAGTTGGAGATTTCCATGAGCCGACGATAGCGGGTCCTCGTCGACTAGGCGAGACTGCCACCAGCGTGAACGCGCCGCCAGGGTTAGTCGTCGGAAATCCAGTCCTCGGGCTGCACGCCCAGACCATCGGCCAATCGGTTGACGTAAGCGTAGTAACCCACAACCTCGGCAATATCGAGGATGTCTCGGTCAGAAAATCCCTCGGAGCGCAGCAACTCGACATCGCCTGCGACCATGTCGCCTGGATCATGGGTGAGCTTGACCGAATAGGCGAGCATCGCGCGCCGTTTGTCCGACAGGGGCGCGCTTTGCCAGCCATCCTCGATCGCCTCGTACAAGGACTCATCTTTGAGGAGCCGGCGCAAACTACGCCCGTGGTGAAGCGTTCAATAATGGCATCGGTTCTCGACCGACACCACGTAGGCAATGAGCTCGCGCTCGACCTTGCGAAGCGTCGCCGTGCCCGACATGGCCGACTGATACAGCGCGTTGTGTGCTGCGAGCGCTCGCGGATTGAGGGACTGAACCGCCATGATGTTGTCGACCCGGCCATAGCCGGAGTCCACGACGCTGTCGTACTGGTCAGCCAGGTCGGTCGTTTCTGACCAGTGTTCGTCGGGGATCATTCCAATGAAGGAGCGACTGTGGTCGCGCGGTTTGTCCACACTGTTGTTCTACAGCATCTAACGTGCGCGGTCATGCACGTCGTCCTCGTTCAACCCGAGATCGCTCCGAACACCGGCAACATCATTCGCCTGTGCGCCAACACCGGCGCCCGCCTGCACCTGGTCAGACCCTTGGGGTTCACACTCGACGACAAACTGCTGAAGCGAGGCGGGCTGGACTATCACGAGTTGGCCGATGTCTCGGTCCACGACGACTTCGCCTCGGTACAGCTTGCGATCGAGGGACCGATGTACACCTTCTCTTCTGCCTCGCAACGTCGTTACGACACCATCGACTTCGATTCGAACGCGGCGCTGGTGTTCGGAGCCGAGCGCGATGGCCTTACCTCGAGCGTCATCGACCAGGTACCCGTCGAGAACCAATTGTCGATTCCCATGCGACCCGGCAACCGGAGCCTCAACCTCGCAAACGCAGTATCGATCGTCGTCTACGAAGCCTGGCGTCAACAAGGCTTCACCGGCGCTGATACGACCGGAGCGACGACGAGTGAAACACCTGGCGCTGCCGTCTTTGACGATTAGGCCAACGTCGACGAGGACGACCCTAGCTCTAGCGCTGATTCATGCCTTGGGAGTCGAGGAAGGGCTGCATGTGCGGTCGACTTTCTTTGCCGAGCAGGGCGCTCATATCCGCCGACCACGTTCGGTCGACCTTTCCGTCGGTCCGCTCGAGGTAGTACTCACGCATTTGTTCGTCGTAGGCAGTGATGCCGTCTCGGTCGTTGACCTCGTTGTAGGTCTCTTCCTTGAGTGTCACCGATAGCGGCAGCCGCGGTTTGAGGGCCGGGTCTTGATCCGGCCAGCCAAGGCACAGACCGAAGAGCGGAACGACCTGGTCGGGCAGTTCGAGCAATTCGGTCATCTGGGCCGGATCGTTGCGAATGCCTCCGATATAGCAGATCCCCAAGCCGACCGATTCGGCCGCGACGACAGCTGACTGCGCGGCGATGGCACAATCGGTGGCGGCGATGATGAAGTGTTCGGTCATCCCACCGTGGAAGTCGCCCCCGGCCATCTCGCACGCGACCGAGGAACGGTGCAGGTCGGCGCACCACACGAAGAATGCCGCAGCCGTCTCGACATACGTTTGGCCACCGGCGAGCTCGGCGATCGACGACCGGGTTTCGGGGTTCCGAACCCGGATGACCGTCGTGCCCTGCAGATTTGATGAGGTTGCCGCCGCGAAACCAGCAGCGATGATCGACTCTGCGAGGTCGTCTTCGATCGGTTCTTCGGTGAACTTGCGGATCGAACGGTGGCTACGAAGCATCTCGATAACGTCCATCACCTCAACGTACCCGCGCTCCCACCTCCTCCCCTCCCCAGAATTAGTACGACGAAGCACGCCTATCGCGCTCGGACATACAAATTTTCCGGAAAGGCGACGGGTTGGCATTTGGGTGGTCGAGCCGATGCCCGAAATAACGAGTGTTGCAGTTGTGTGAAGCGTGGATTGAGGAACTGTGCCCTGCCTTGTACGTACAAGAGTTCTTCGCTACGGTTTCACACGCTCTAGCGGTCGTTACACGACCACATGCCAACGGTGGCATTGAGCACGGAGGGAGAAATCCAAATGATCAAATCAAGTAAGCTGCTTCGGCTGCTTGCCATGTTGCTCACCATCACCTTGGTAGCAGCAGCATGCGGCAGCAGTTCGGACGGCGCAGACGGCGCAGACGGTGGCGACGACACCGATGTAACCGATGGTGGAGACACCGATGGTGGCGACGACGCCGACGGTGGCGACGACACCGAGCAGGTCGACGCAACCCAGGGTGGCACTCTCGCAGCCGTTCAGTCTGCAGGTGTTATCGAATGTGGTGGTAACGACACTCTTCCCGGCTTCGGCATCGTTGATGCTGACGGAGGCTTCAGCGGCTTCGACATCGAATTCTGCAGCGTTATTGCCGCAGCTGTTCTCGGTGACGCAAGTGCAGTCAACGTGACCCCACTTGTTGCTGCACAGCGCTTCCCAACCCTGCAGAACGGCGAAATCGACGTTCTCATTCGTAACACCACCTGGACTGCTTCTCGCGACGGTGCTGAGCAGGCAAACTTCCTGCACACCACCTTCTACGACGGCCAGGGCTTCCTCGTCCGTGCAGACAGTGGCATTGCCTCGCTTGACGACGTCGCTGACGCTTCGATCTGCGTGCTTACAGGCACCACGACGCTCCTCAACCTGAACGCCGTTCTCGGCGATCGTGGTATTCCATTCACCGCTGTGGAGTTCGAGTCGAACGACGAGCTGAACCCTGCCTTCCAGGCCGGCCAGTGTGAAGTTTGGACCTCGGATGCTTCTCAGCTCGCTGCGTTCGCTGCGAACATGGACATCGACACCTCGATCCTTGGTGAGATCATCTCCAAGGAGCCTCTCGGCCCCGTCGTTGCTGACGGTGACACCGAGTGGGCGCAGGTCGTCAACTGGGCAACCATGGCAACCGTTCAGGCTTGGGAATTCGGAATCACCTCGGACAACATCGAGTCGTTCATGGATTCTGAGGACTCGAACATCCGTCGCT
>CAZSYL010000057.1:21823-25243 GCA_964610745.1 uncultured Acidimicrobiales bacterium | reverse complement strand
TGCAGGGACACCAAGAGTGTTCGATCACGTGTAACCCGTCGAGCACTCAAGGTCCCCTTTGCCTCCTCGTGTCGGCGGCGTGGGAGCCGTGACGGAGGTTCGGCGTGACAGTCGCCGTGAGCTCACCATAGCCGAGCCAGAGGGGGCCTCGACGATCCGCGCCGAATATGGCTCCCGATGCTGTAGCGTCACCAAATGAAATGGATCTCGCGAGTACTTATCGGCCTGACTGCAGCGCTCCACGTCTATATCGCATGGTTTGAGATCTTTGCGTGGGAGTCGGTTGGGCCCGATGTCTTCTCGACCTTTGAGCCTGACCTGTTCCCTCAGACGGTGGAGCTCGCTGCAAACCAGGGTGTGTACAACCTCTTCCTCGCCGTCGGCCTGATCTGGTCGCTGTTCATCAGCGAAGCTCGCTGGAGTTTCCGCGTCGCTGTCGCCTTCCTTGGTTTCGTCGCCATCGCCGGGATCGCAGCTGCCGTCACCATCGAGTTTTCGAGCGGCCTCCCCCAACTCGTACCCTCGGTCCTCGCCCTCGCCACCACAACTCTCGCCTACCGTGCTGAGGTCAAGCCCGTCGCCAGCGCGTAGGAGCACAAGCTCCCGCGTCAGTCGACGTCGAGCTCATCGAGCACGAGATCGATCGGGACCCCAAGGTCTTGCGCTCCGGCTACTCCTAGTTGGATACCGACAACCTCTCCACCACTTAAAATGGGGCCTCCAGACGATCCGCTCGTCAGCGTCTCCCCCGCCATATTCAAGTATCCCTCGTCATAGTTTCGAAGGCATCCAAAGAACGCGTCGGTCTCGGTTCCCGCGCAGGGCTGAAAGCTCTGGAAGTTCGACAGCGAAACGCTCACCCTCTCCGTTCCGGCTTCACCCGGGTAACCAACGACCGCAATCTGATCACCGGCGCGCAGCGCTCCGCTCTCACCGATCGGCAGCGGATCAGGAAGGTCGCTCAGCTGAGCACCATCGACCCCACTGACGACGCGAATAAGCGCCGCGTCATGGGCCGGATGCGCCTCGACCTGTTCGGCAACAAAGAAGAGGTCAGCGGGTCCGCCGTCGGTGCTCGGAAACCCGACCAGAACCTCGTCGGGGTCGAACGAGCCTACGAACTCTCGAGCACCGGTCCGATCGAACTCGGTCGCAGGAAGCACGACGTGAATATTGGTCAGAATCAATCCATCGTCAGAAATCAAAGGTCCAGACCCACTGCTGACGATCTCGCCGCTCTCATCGGGAACGAGGATTAATGCTGTCGACAGCCGCGCGGCCATCAACTGGCCAGGACTGTTACCAGCGCCTCCGGCCGCGTTGGCGTCTGCGATTGCCTGCTCTGCCTGTTCCTGAGCCTCTGCGATCTGTTCATCGGTTTGCTCCCGCTGCTGCTCGATCTGTTCTTGCAAAGCCGCGATCTGGGCTTCGCTGTCGGATCCGTCGGGCCAAAACAACGCCGCGATCAACCCACCGAGAAGAACCACCGCCAGCGCCGCGCTCGCAATGAACAACGGCCTGCGGTCCCGAGACAGGTTGTGCACACCAGCGGTCACCACACGAACAGGCACACCTGCGTCGTCGTCGCCGAGCCGGACGAAGAAGGCCCCTTGGATCTTCTTCCGGGTGACCCGTTTGTGGTCGATGAACGTCCCGCGGGTCGAGTTGAGATCCTCCACCCACCAGGAGTTGCCGTCGTGGGTGAAGGCACAGTGTTGTGCACTGACCAGTTGATCGGTCGTCGTCATGTCGCAATCGGGGCCGCGACCGAGCACCGCGCGCTGCCCGACCTGGAACGTTCGAGTCTGACCGTCGAGCTCGAGACGCAAGGCGCGATCGTCGAGAGCCACGGTGTTTCCAGCCGCCGGAACATGTGGCGCTTGGAGCACCAGGGCTGGTGGCGGCCCAGGAACTTGTGCAGCCGGTGGGGCATTTTGGGGCACTGGAGGCGCCGGTGGTGTAGGCGCTGGCATTGGTGCGGGCGCGGCCGGCGTCGGGGCGGCGGGCGCATCTGGCACCAGAGCAAAGGCGACCATGGGGCTTCCCTGCGGACCAAGGGAGATCACCAGTCCTTGCTCGATGCGTAAACTCTGAAATCGCTGACCAAAGGCATACGACCCGCCCGACGACCGATCGACCGCAATCCACGCCCCGTTGTGGAACATGAGTTCAACGTGATTGCGCGAAACCTGCGGATCTCCGACGACAACATCGGCGTTGGTGCCGCGCCCCACGACGTAGGTGCGCCCCGGTGTCAATTCGTGGCGCGCCCCGTCAACCTGCACTTGCAGTCTCATGCATCTCCAAACCGTGTTCGTTGCCGTCTTGCGAACGTCCCCATCACAGAACGAACCGAATACCCAGGAGGGTCAGGCCACCAACGAGTATGACTCCGCCGACGATGAGCCCTACCAACGGTGTGCTCGAACCCGGATCGGGGGCTTCGTCGCAGTCTCGTTCCGGAGCACATACCGCTGCGATGTCCTCCAACGCATCGTCGATCTGATCCGACGCCACCTCCGTGCGAGCATCGGCATTAGCGATCGCTGCCTCGCCGGCGGCGACCTCGGCTTCCAAACGAGCGGTCTCAGCCACGATGGCTGACTCATCGTCACCAGCGTTCTCGATGGCGATGAGACTCTCTTGGATGTCCTCGAGTTCTTCGTCGAGGCTTGCGAGATCATCGTCGAGCGTGCAGTCCGCCGCCGCTGCGCAGTCTTCGATTCCGCTCTCCTCAACTCCCTCGACCTCGAAGATCACTTCATGCTCCACGCCGAGTCGACCTGTCGTATTCAGCGCAATCTGAATAAACCATGCATTCGTGTCAGGACCGCCTCCGGTGATCGACCCTCGTCCCGCCAGGACATCGGAACCGGTCTGGACTGCCCCAAGCGTCGGTGAAATGAATTGGGTCTCGAGTTCGAGATCAGGGTTGTTATCAAGGTCCGCGCTCGGCACGGACACTTCGATTCGATACGGGTTGTCGTTGGTATAGATGACCGCGTACCAGACCGCCTCCCCGGCAACGATGGTGTCGGTGAACGTACCGTTGCCAATGAATGGCGGGGCCCGAAAGTCGGCTGTCCCATCGACGGGAGTTGCATCCTGGGCAATGCCGCTACCTGCAAACAGAGTTGCGGACAGCGCGACGATCACAAACAAAGCAATGAAGAGCTTGCGAAGAGTTCTCAATGCTCTCCCCCTTCTAGGGCTTGCACGTGGGAGGTCCATGTTGTGCCGTCCCACCATCGCAGTTGGGAGCCGTCACCCGGATCGACATACCAGCCAGGCACGCCCTCGGGAGAAACACTCTCGGTCGAGGGCGTCGGAGCATCCGTGGATTCTTCGTCAATGTCGGCGTCTGCAATAGGCGCTGAAACGTCGGGTTCTGGGGCTGGAGTGACTTCAGCAGGTGGCGGC
>CAZSYL010000057.1:0-21723 GCA_964610745.1 uncultured Acidimicrobiales bacterium | reverse complement strand
GGAGGTGGCGGCGATGTTGGTTGGATGCTCCCCACGACACCTTCTAGTGGTGGATGTTCGAGTCCCGAGGAGGCTCCAGGCGGTGTCTCCACGATTGCCCCAACGCCACCTTGTCCGGGGCTCACAGCTGTTCCTGCTGCAGTTGCAACCACCGGTGGCTCTTTGTCCTTACGGCCAACAAAGAACGATCCAATGGCCGCTACCAAACCAAGAGCGGCGAGAAGAATGGGGAGCAACAGCGACGTTCCCTCCCCACCGAACGCGGCCGCCTGAGCCTCAAGATCGACCGCTCGCGCCGCAGAATTGATTGCTTCGGTCTCTGCTTCGGTGGCTGCTGCTTCGGCGTTGGACAGTGCACTCTCCTGAGCCGCGATCTGGTCGCGAAGCGAATCGAGCTCGCTCCGATCCACGTCCGCTCCACCGCTCGCAACTAATAACTCGTCGAGCTCGGCGGTGGCTTCTTCAATCGCCTGCTCTCGAACCGGAATCTGTTCGGCATACCAGCACGCCTGTGGCTCCACGCACCCAGTCTCGGTCCCGCCGAACGCCGTTCCCTCGGTAAGCAGTTCGAGATCATAGGTACCGCCAAGGTCCGGGTTGTCCGACGAGAGGCTCACAATCCAGAACGCCTCAATCTCGTCGGACAGACCGGTGATTTCGCATCCGGGACATCGAATCGACGCGGTGGGACGCCGAGGTAGGCCAGCATCGGTGTCGCCCTGATTCTCAAAGAAGGTCTGATCCGTTTCGGGTACGAAGAGTCGTAGGCCGAAATCGATGCCCTCCTGGGCGGGCAGACCAAAGGCTGTGGCGGTGAACGTCCCCGCACCCGGTCCGTATTGGCCGACTCGATACCATTTCTCGGTGTTCATTTCGATGGTGTCTGTAAAGCGGCCGTCCGAGCTGCCCGCATCGAGCCGTTCAAAGTCAGGTGCATCTTCTTGAGTGGCAGCTCCCACGATCGGGGAACCACCAAGTCGTTCTGCTTCTCTCGGACTCGAGATTGCTGCCAACACTTCCGGCAAAACCTCGCGTGCGTCGGCGGGGTTTTCAATCGGTGTGTAGGACCCGCCGGTCGAGTCGGCAATGCAGCGAAGCTCTTGCTCAGCTGCGGCGTCGGCACCGAAGCCGACCGTTTCGACGCGATCGATGCGCAGATCAACACCATCTCCAGCGAGCTGCTGAGCAATCACACACGGATCTTCTCCGAAGCTCGGCCCGACCGTTGGGTCACCGTCGAGATCAGCATCGAAGCATTCGTCACGTCCATCGGAGAAGAGAACGACGGTACCAAGGGTTCCTTCCGGGATGTCGTCGTTGGCGGCTTGCAAGGCAAGAGCGATTGCCGTGTCGCCCGTCGCTGCGAAAGCATTCACATCTGCGATCAGCGCGTCGGGATCGACCCGTTCGATCGGAGTGACAAGACGGGTGTCCTGGGTGCAGTTTTGCTCGCGCGATGCAGGGGCGGTTGCCGGGAACTGGTCGCCGTAGACGCGAATCCCCACGAAGGCGTTTGGGCTGACGTCTGCGAAGGCCGCTGCGAACGCGTCCTTGGCGACATCGAGCTTTGTTCTACTCCCGTCGAAAGCTTCGTTCATCGAACCCGACAGATCGATCACGAAGATCACGACCTGGTCGGGAAGGTCCGTGTCCTGCGCCTCGGCCCTCGATGGGAGCAACATAACAACGATCAGAGCGATGACGGCGAGCACCAGCGCCAGCGAAAAGGACCGCAACCCTCGTGAGTTCGCACCGGAAAAGTGCCGTGCCGTCGCCTGATCGGTTCCTTCGTTGGCCCCGAGGCTCGCAATCCTTGGTCGCATCTAGCTTTCCTTCCCGTCCGACCAAAGGTCGTGTCGCACAAGCAATCCAATAGTCGTATCATCGCCGCCTACCGCGGCGGGTGGTTCGCACCATCCCTCGAGTGACTCTTCAATCCGATCCGGTGACGACATCGATTGCAGTCGATGGAGGAGGTCCCGCATCGTCTCGTCGTGCCACGCGGCGTCGGCGAACGCCGTGTCCAGGCCGTCGGTCGCAATCAGCACCGCATCGACCGGAACTGAATCCAGGTCGATCGAGGCTATTCGAACTCTCGACTCAGCATCGGATTGACACAAGCTTTCGGTCGCTCCGGGCCTGTCCATGTTCCGAGGGGCGATCGGGCGCGTGGCCACTTCGGAGTGGCGCTGTCCAACAAGGACATCACCGTCGCCAATCTGAAGTACCGTCAGCGTTTGCTCGTCAGCTGCGACCCCGACCGCAGTCGTACCGTAGAGCAGATGATGAGGCGCTGGTGCGCCCATCAGTTCACTCTCGTCTGGGCTGTTGGCGGATAAGTCTGCCTCGACCGCTTCGCGCCAACGCCCAACAACCGCCAACGCAAGTTGGTCGTGTGACTCCTGAGGTGGGTTTGCGAGTACGTCAAAGACGGCGTCGACAGCAAGCTGCGAGCCGCGATCAGCACGGCTGCACGCTGGAGAGCCGTGCCCGTCAGCGACCACAACGATGGCGCGCCCATTCGACGTTCCCGAGCGATGGGCATCCTCGTTGGGCTGGTCGAGGCGTACGTGACGAGAGCCTTGTGCGCTGGCTGACACGGTAAACCACGTCACCAGACAGGTGCCCCGCCGGGGGGTGGCGGAGGAGGAGGTGGAGGAGGTGGCAATACTTGGGTGGTTGAGTCGGGCTCATCCACGCCGGGCGGCGGTGGAGGATCAGTGTGGGGCAGTCCCGTCGGTGCCGCCAGGCCATCCACATCGTCGGGTGCGTCGGTGTCCTGGGTTGTCGTGTCTGCTGGTGAGATGGTCGCTGCAGGCGATTGCGTTTGCTCTCCGCTAGCGGTGGCCTGATGGTCAGGCTCACCCGCTGAAGTGTGGACCGTGTCGCGCTCTTGCCAATCGGTGGTGGGTCGCGAGCCCTCGTCGACGACCACCGTTGATGCCCAGCGCAGGTAATGCCGCAGATCCTCCGCGTTCGCTGCCTTCAACGGAGGGATCTCCTCGTGGCCGGTGAACTGATGGAGCGCGTCCATGTCTGCATCGTCGCCGATACCTATTGCCATGCGAGATGCCTTACGGCCCCACGGATGTTCCGCCAATGCTCGCAGGGACGCTCCATAGGATGGCGCTTTCAGGTCGGTTGGTTTTCCGTCAGACACCAAGATGAGCGCAGGAGGGAGGCCTCGGCCGCTTTGGCTGACCTCGGCGATTGCATGGCTGGCAAGGTCGATCGCCCGCCCGACCTCGGTGGTGCCTTGATCGACGACAGAGATGTTGCTCCATCGGAAATCGGCGATCGGAATTCCTTGCGGGATAACGCTGTTCGGCAATGTCTCGCCTCCGACCCAGTCGGCGTCGTGAGCAAACGCGATAGCTCGGGCAAAGACTTCGATCGTGGGGTTCTCCGCTGCTGCATCGCGGACGGAGTCAACCGCGACGCGCATTGCATCATTTAGCGCATCGATCTTGCCAGCCACCGACATCGAACCCGACACGTCGAGGAGCCAGAAGACATGTAACGGCTTGCCGCCAAGAGATGGTCCTAGATTGTCCATGAGTGGTCCTTTATGGGTGCTCGCCTAGAGATGGTCACCAGATTGGGGTCGATGCAGAGGTGATCACGCTGGTACCGGCACTTCGAATGACGTCGGCCATCTGTTCGGGCCGTTCTGCGCTCAGAACAGGACCACCGTTGGCAAACTCCTCAAGGGGTTGACGATCGGCATCAGCGCCGATCGCAACTGCTGCGCGTGAGGTTGCCGAGCCGAGCCGGTGCTGGTTTAACGAGTGCAAGCTGTCCAAAAAACTCGGAGCGTGGATGTCGGTAGGCATCCCATCGGTCATGAGAATGATCGCTGGGGGAAGTTCGTGGGGCCCGTCAAGGAACTTCACGATGTGGTCGAGGGCAAGACCCGTCTCGGTTAACCCCTTTGGCTCTGCGTTGAGCGACTGCCACCAGAAATCGGCGAGTGGTTGCCCCTCGCTGGCCGACCACTGCGCAGTCGTTCCAAAGGTGAGGACGTTTGCGACCATCTGGACGCCCACCTGTTCAGCAGCGGTCCGTCGAAGCGAGGGAAGAGCTTCCTCTACCGCCGCATTCAAGGACTGAATCTTGGCGTCCGCGAGCATCGATCCGCTGATATCGACAGCGAAGATCAGCTCAGCTCGCTTTTCTCTAACGAATGGCCCCACTACGGCAATCAACCCCCGCTTCAAGTCCGCCTGGCTTGCCTAGTATTTGGGTCGCCCCTCCGGCAACGATATTCTCGGACCAACAGCGGCGCAAGTGCTCTTTGGGCCTTGACCCGGGCTCGACGACTGCGAAGGGGGTTATGTGGCAGTCGGTACCGGAACCGGCATCGAGGTGTTCGGCGAATCGCGCATCATTGGCGAACTCCTCGGGGCCGGAGGTGAGGGACAAGTTTTTGCCCTTGGTCGAGATGGCGACCGAAACAGGCCACTCGCGCTGAAGTGGTACCACGCAAACGTTGCGTCGCCCGAACGGCGATCCGCGATTCGCGAGCTCGTCAAGCGCGGCGCTCCAAGCGAAGCATTCCTATGGCCTCTTGGAATGATCGAAGGGCAGACCGACGACCAGTTCGGCTACGTCATGGACCTGCGCCCCGACGGCTTCATTGGCTTGGCGGCACTTCTCCGGGGTCAAGTTGTTCGCAACGAAGCGTCGATCGCCCGCTTCGCATTCGACTTGTCGCTCGCCTTTCGGGCGCTACACCTACGCGGGCTTTGCTACCGCGACATCAACTTCGGTAACGCCTTCATGCATCAGCAGACGGGCGCAGCTCTCATCTGTGACAACGACAATGTCTGTGTCGAGGGTGTTGGACATGCACACGTACTCGGCTCGAAAAAGTTCATGGCCCCCGAGATTGTTCGAGGCGAAGCCCTGCCCTCCAAGTTCACCGATCGGTTCTCTCTCGCCGTCATGCTCTTCTATCTCTTGGTGGTTCACCATCCCCTCGAGGGGAAACTCACCGAGTCAGGCTTGGCCGACGCGGCGTCAGACATCCGCCATTTCGGCACCCACGCCGTCTTCTGCTTCGACCCCCACGAAACGAAGAACAGCCCTCACCCCGAGTGGCATGGTCACGTAGAAGGGCTCTGGAACAACCTCCCAGAGGCGATCCGAGCACTATTTATCCGCTCGTTCACCGTTGGGCTGCACGAACCAACCAAACGTGTTGTGGACTCCGAGTGGTGTTCGGCTCTCGCCGACCTCCGATCCGGCATCCATACCTGTTCTACCTGCCAGGGCTCGCTGAACCTTGGTAGCAACGCCACCCGCTGCGGGAGGTGTCACGCCGAGATCGAGCCGACTCTCGTGTTGGAGGTCGGCCCGGGCACGACGCGAAGAGTCGTTGCGACGAGCGGCGCTCAGATCACCGAGCACCACACGACCGGCAATCTCAACTTTGACAAGATCCTCGCCACCGTCGAGACCCACCCGACGGATCCAACGCGTCTTGGACTGAGAAACGACACTGACCACGGTGTGCAGCTGCGCGCGGTTGATGGAACAACACATGAGGTTCCGCCCGGCCGACGCTGCGAAGTACTGGCCGGCTCGAGGATTAGCTTCGGTAATGGCTCCTTCTCGGTCACCGTCTCCGAGAGCACCTAGGCGATTCGGTACGGCTTTCGCAATTCGACCGTGACGTGCGTTACTCTCGCACTGTGGATACCGCGGGTCGCAACCGATGAGTATTGCTGCTTCCGGGGCCAGCTCAACAACGCTCGAGCATGCGCTGAGAACAGTGATGACCGAGTATCAGGTCCGACCGCTTGAGGAGCCAGCGCGCGCGACCAGCCTCGTCGCCGACCTCCTCGCCGATCCCTCGATATCTACTGCTGACTCCATTCTCGCACTACGCCGGACCTTGCACGAGGCAGCTCAGGCCGCAGATCCGACGGCACTGACCGCTGCAAGCCTCGCAGAACGCGTAGCAGCGAATTGCCGCGCACCGGTCGCCGTCATTGGCTCGACAGCTTCGAGCGTGCTCTCAGCTCTCGAGATCGCGGAGCCCGAAGGTTTCGTGACACAGGTTCGCACGCGAGAACAGATCGCTCCGCCCGTCGCACCAAAACGGGACCGGCGTTATCTAAAGGTTGCTGCCGTCGCGTTGACCGCTGCCGCACTAGCAGCGGTGATCATCGTCGTCGGCCTCAACGTCATCTCATCCACAACCGAACCGAACGACACAGCCGCGAACGACACCACGACTCCGACAACTGACGTGGCCGATGACGTGGACCAGTTGGTCAACGATGCTGACGGGGTGGACGAGGTCGACCCAACCGCCGACGAGACCCCGACCGACAGCGAGCCAGAACCGACTGCCATCCCAACTGGCTTTACCGTCTCGTTTGCCGAAGCCGAAGAGGGTGTCTTCATCGTCGACAGGGGCTGGCGGATCGTACCCAGCCAGGACGAGTTGATCGGCATTGTCCGCCTCACGGCCCCAGCCAACGCACCCGCGTCCGGGCTTCACGCCGAGGTGGTACCTCCCCTTCCCGGTGCCACGATCACGTCGATCACTTGGTCACCCGAACCGGCAACGGTGATTAACCGCGTCGCCCGTTTCAACGTGACGGTGAACCCGGGCGAAGCGTTCGAGATCGAATTCCGAAGCCCGATCACACCAGACAACGACCTGACCGAAGCTGACCTCAGCGCACTGGTGGACCCCTGGAGCGAGGAGATGCGCCAGCAACGCCCACTCGGCGAATCTGACCAGGTCTTCCAACCCCTCATCGAACCCACCGACGAGTAGAATTTGCAGGTCAGGACGCGCTCGCCGCGCGGCAACCTACGATTTTTCAAAGTCTGAGCTCGTCGGCGCTCACGAGGTTGCCGAAACGATGCAGGGTCACCGACATTGCCTGTTCCCGCATGATGTGGCTGAACTCGAGTCGCCCTGAAGGGGTGACTGGTTGAGTAATGAGGTGTATCCCAGCGTGTCCCGCCGCAGCGAACTCGTGGGTCGATGGAACGAGACCAACGTAACGAACGCGTGTCACCCCGATCCGGGCAAGGCTGCGGAGCCACGCAACCCGCTTGCCCTTCTCATCGACGACAGGGTCCACAGCGACCCTCAGCTCGACGCCGGCCATTTCGGCGATGCGCTCGACCGCAGCACGCTCGTCAGCGGTCGCCAGCGGACCAAACGCTACGCCGACGATGTCGAGTGGTCGATACCGGAAGACGTTCGCCTCGCAAAAGAGCCCCGTGTCATCGTGCGGCACCGAAAACTCCGAGGCCCATTGCTCGGCGTAGTCGTCGGGTTCGCTCGTTGGCGTCCACGTACCGAGTTGATGAAGGTAGTTCGGGCCTCCGGCCTTAGCTCCCGGACCAACGGCGCTTCGCTTCCACCCACCGAAGGGTTGGCGTTGCACGATGGCACCGGTGATTGCACGATTGACATAGCCGTTTCCAATCTCGATGGTGTCGGCCCAGTTGCGGATTTCGGCCGGATCGAGCGAGTGAATGCCGCCGGTGAGTCCAAGATCCGAGCTGTTCGCAATCTCGATTGCTTGATCGAGGGTCGCGGCGGACATCAGCCCAAGGATTGGGCCGAAGCACTCGGTTTGGTGGAACCACGAACCCGGACGCACGCCTGAACGAACGCCTGGCGTGATCTGTCCAGCTTTTGTTCGTTTTGGGACGACGAGCCACGACTCACCCGGATCGAGTCGATCGACCGCTCGCTCGAGGCGCTCATTGCCACCATCGACGAGCGGCGCAATGTCGGTACCCGGGCTCTGTGCAGGCCCAACCGAAAGGCTCTCGACCGCATCGACAAGTTGCCGCGTGAACCGTTCGGATTTCGCGAGATCGCCAACGAGGATCGCAAGGCTTGCAGCCGAGCACTTCTGGCCACTGTGTCCAAAAGCGGATGCCACGAGGTCCTCGACTGCGAGGTCGATGTCGGCGCTCGGTGTGATGATCAGGACGTTCTTCCCCGATGTCTCGGCGAACAGCTTGAGATCTGGCTTCCATGAGCGGAACACGTCGGCCGTCTCCGAAGAACCGGTCAGGATCACGGCATCGGCAGTTTCAACGACAGCACGGCCCGCGGCGTTGTCGGGAGTGCGGACAAAGCGCAACACCTCCCGCGGGACTCCAGCGGCCCAGCACGCTTCAGCGACGATCTCGGCCGAACGTGGAGTCTGGGGAGCCGGCTTGAAGACGACGCCATTTCCCGCCGCGAGACAAGCCAACACTCCCCCGGCGGGGATTGCGAAGGGGAAGTTCCACGGTGGAATCACCGAGATGACTCCGAGAGGCTCGAACGTCGCTCCATGCATAGACCCGAGGTCGATTGCTCGGTCGCCGTACCACCGGGCAAAATCGATGGCTTCAGAAACCTCGACATCGCCTTGGGCAATCGTCTTGTGCGCTTCGTGCATCATCGTTGCGATGATCTCGCCTCGACGCCGCGCCATTTCGTGGGCGACACGGAAGAGGATGTCACGTCGTTCCTTCGCTGAGCGTGCTGCCCACTCGCGTTGCGCTCTAGTGGCAACCTCGAACTCAGCGCGCACCTGCTCAGCGTCTTCGATGATCGGAGTGGTTACTGACTCCGGTGAGCGTTGAAGCGTCTCTTCAATCCATGCTCGATTCGATCTCAGGCTCGGGTCGGTAACCGGCTCGTTCACAAATGGCATCCCCGCTGGCACGACCTCTGGAGGCATCGAGCGGTTCTGCTGGCGACGAGGCTCATGGCTGACGGTGTGGCGAAGTGCGGCCCCATCGCGAAAGAACTGTGCCTGCTCGTCGAAGGCCGCTGACCCTGGCGCCAAATCAAACACGTGGCGCAGGTAGTTCTCAACCGACGCGTTCTCTTCAAGTCGACGAAATAGATAGCCAATAGCCACATCGAAGTCGTCCTCGGCAACAGCGGGCGTGTACAGCAACGTCGGCGCGCTACCGGCAGGAACATCGGCATTGACCGCCTTTGCCTGTCCCGGCGCCATCCCCTGGAGCATCTCGAACTGAATCCGATCGGAGACGCCTCGCTGGTCGGCGACGAGCTTGGCCCAGGCGACGTCGAACAGATTGTGACTCGCAACCCCCACACGTACGCCGGTCAGGTTGTCGGGATCGAGTAGCCAGTCCATTGCAGCGCGGTACCCAGCATCGCTTTCGAGCTTCGAGCCATACGGGGCTTGTTCCCAACCATGCATTGCTGCTTCGACCTTTTCCAACGCCAGGTTGGCACCCTTGACAACACGGATCTTGATCGTCCCGCCGCTAGCGCTGTGGCGTTTGTTCGCCCACCCCACCAACTCGGTCATGACCGCGAAGCTGTCGGGTAGATACGCCTGGATAACAATGCCAGCGTCGAGATGAGCCCGAGACGGTGAACCGAGCACCGACTTGAACGCCTCGATCGTCAGGTGAAGATCGTGATACTCCTCCATATCGAAGTTCACAAAAGTTTCGGTCGGGCACGCAGCCGCAACGTCGACAAGCTCGGCAAGCCGATCGGTGAGGCGGCGCAAACTCTCTTCGTGGGCCCAGTGATTGATCTGCGAAGCAACCGCTGTGATCTTGACCGATACGTAATCGATATCGGGCAACGTCAGCAGTGCTTTGAGTCGTTCAAGCCGCGCGTTCGCTTCGGTTTCGCCGAGCACCGCCTCGCCAAGAAGGTTAACGTTTGCTTGGTATCCGGCTTCTCGTTGACCGTCCAGGTGTTCCTCCAGAGCACTCCGGCCAGAGGGGGCAACGAGTGGGCCGACGATCTGTCGCATGCGGCGAGCGGCAAGCCCCATAACAACCTTCGGGGCCAACGGTGCAATCTGCGCTCCGACCGTCAACATCAGTTTGTCGATGGGTCCGAGGAACGCTGGCGCGTTGCCGTGCGCGACAAGCGCTTTGAGTTGGCTAGCGGCAACGGATGGGTCGTCGGGCCGGGCAACTCGGTCAACGAATTGCATCACGAAGCGAACGCCTTCGTCATCGACGACGAGCTCACCAAGCTGTTTCATCGAGGCTCGGTCTGCTCGATCCTCCAGTTCCTCCGCTCGATCCAACCAGTTGGCCACCAGCTCAATCGCCGGTTCGATGAGGTCATCTGCGGTTATCGAGTCCGGCGTACCGGACGCGTCTGGATCGATTGCAGTCATGAGAAAAGTATGAAGGGACAGACGCCCATGGTCTTGTAGAAAGCAGTCCTTGCCGAAGCCGCGTTCCTACCCGGCCCTTTAGCCCGGCAGGTCGCTACCGGTCTCTCTGAACTGCAAAGGGGTTCGGCCCGTGATTCTGGCAAACCGTTTGGAGAAGTCCGACTGGTCATAGAACCCGGAGTTAACTGCCACTTCGCTGATGCTGGCATGTGTCGTTGCCAGCAGTTCCATTGCGCGATCAACCTTCACTCGCAACACGTATTGCTTCGGAGTCAGACCAAACACCTTGCGTACTCGACGATCGAGCTGGTCCACAGAACACCCGACAACCTCTGCGAGGTCGCTGGTGCGAAGTGGTTCGTGCAGATTCTCGCGGACATGAACAACGAGTGGTTGAAGACTCTCGATCCCGACGCCATGATCGGTCGGCGTCTCGAGGTCACGACTCACGCTCACCAAGCCCACCAGGGAGCTTCCCGAGCTATCCGACACTGCACGCTTGGACGTGAGATACCAGCCGAGCCCGCCGTTGGGGCGTCGAATCAATTCGAGCTCGTCGCGCAGCGCTCCTCGGCCAGCTATGACCGTACGGTCCTGCTCCTCGTAGAGATCTGCTCGTTCTTCGGCAAAGAGATCATGGGCTCGCTGACCAATCACCTCACGCTTCGATGAGCGGCCCGTCCGACGCACAAAAGCCGTGTTGACCTCAACGTAGACACCGTCGGCGTCCTTGATGCAAAACATGACGTTGACGAGCGTCTCAAAGAGCGCCAGTAGTTCATTGGTCAGCGTCGGGGACTCCAGAAGCCCTGAGTACTGATTTGTGGACTCGGGCACGACCTACCCGACCGAGACGAGGTTTCGGTTTGTCTGGTTGCAACCAATGACTTTGCCATCTTGACCAATGACCACGATGTCTCCGAGCCGCATACCCCACTTGCCATCGACATAGATGCCCGGCTCGATGCTGAAGCAATGGCCAACGACGATGCGGTCGTCGTTGGGGATGGCTCCGGTGAACACGCATCGCGTTCGAGAACTGAATATTTCGGCGTTCGTCACGTTCTTCTCCGAACAAGTTGGTCGAGCAAACCCGCGCTGAGAACCAACAGGCCCTCCACGAGGGTGTTCGAACTCCGATGCGATACCCAAGGATAAACACGTGACCGCACAGCAGCACATGGCGATCCGAGCGAACCGAACAGAATCGTGCCATCCCGCACCAGTTAGTGGGAATGATTCTTGCCAAGATAGTGTCTAACGGTGCGCAGCTTTCCGTGGAATCGACCTGAACGTCATCAGACAACTCTCGATACCTCGGCTGTCGAACTCCGCAACGTCGACGCTCACAACGCCGCCACCCTTGCACTACACAAGGTGACCTTCTCGATCGACTCCGGCACGGTCACCGCGGTCATCGGCCCAAACGGGGCAGGGAAATCGACGATGTTCGCGCTCATCAGCGGCCGACTGCGTCCATCGACCGGCACCGTTGCCACCGACGGGCCGGTCGCCGACGTGTTGCAGGCCACCAACATCGATCCGCAGCTCCGGTTGACGGTGAACGATGTCGTGCGAATGGGCCGCTACCCGCGACGAGGCCTCCTCGGTCCGATGCGTCGTGCCGACTACAGCGCCTGCGACGAGGCCCTCGATCGAGTTGATCTTCTCGAGCTGCGCCATCAGCCGATCAACGAGCTTTCAGGGGGCCAACGCCAACGAGCCCTCGTGGCGCAGGGCATTGCCCAACAGGCTCCCGTGCTGCTCCTCGACGAGCCTGCCGCTGGACTCGATGTGAAGTCACAACAGCGCATTCTCGAGGTGATCCGGGAAGAGGCAGATGCTGGACGCACCGTGTTGTTCTCGACGCATCAGATCAATGACGTGGATCACGCCGACACGGTTGTTGCGCTCTCGCGACGGTGCCTGTGCTGTGCTCCGCCCTCAGAGGCCCTTTCGAACCCTGAGGTCACCGCGTTGTTCAACTAGAAGGCGAACTCCAACGGACCGCTACCCCTGCAGCCAACTTTCGTCCATCGATTGTCTCCAGATCCAGAGGTCCACTCGTCATGGTTCCCTCGTCAGCACCGGAGAATTCGCTACGGATCTGCGTCTCGGCATCGTTTGGCCCAAAGCCTGGCACGTGACAGCTAAACAACATGAAGGAATGACCAGAGTCCGAAGGGCTCAACAGCTCTCCACACGACTTCACCAGCTCATCGATGTGTTCACGAAACTTAAACGCCCGACCCTTCGGGCCATGTCCATACGTCGGCGGATCCAAAATGACACCGTCGTAGCGGTTCTGGCGACGAAGCTCCCGCGCGGCGAACTTCACTGCATCTTCGACGAGCCAACGGATGGGCAAATCGACCGCGCCCGACGCCTCCGCGTTTCTTTTCGCCCACGACACGGTGGGGCCTGACGAGTCGACATGAGTGACCTCAGCGCCCGCCGCGGCAGCTGCGAGGCTCGCTCCACCGGTGTAGGCGAACAGATTCAGCACACGAGGTTTACGAACAGCACCAACCGCCCCGACGCATTGGTTGACCTGACCAGCGATCCACTCCCAGTTGTTCGCCTGTTCGGGGAAAAGTCCAACATTGCCCGACGAGCTAAGCGACAAGGTAAGCAGACTCTCACCGTGACGCACCGACCATGGCTCGTCATGAACGAGCCGTTGAACAGCGCTGCCGTCCCAGCGACCCTTCCCGCCCTTCACCTGGTCGAAACGTGCTGTGGCACTGCCCCAAGCTGCAATGTCTGCAATTGTTGCACCTTCAGCCGCTGGGCTCGGGCGATCCAGCACCTCGGTGCCAAATCGCTCAAGCTTTCGTCCCTTGCCGAAGTCGAGCAGCTGATACTGGTCGGGTTCAAACACGATCGCCGTTAGTAGTGCGGTTCCCACCGCACGGCGCGAATGCGTGCGTCGATCTCGGCGTCGGTCAGCTCATCGGCCACGCCTTGACGTGACGCCACCTGTGCCACGACCTTCGCGATCCGTTCGCTGACCAACGTCACTTCCTCCAGGGGCGGCAGAACACCGGCACCTTCGACGGCTTCCCCCGCGTCGGGGTCGCCGACAGCTCTGGCCGCAGCCATCAGCATTTCGTCGGTCACCTTCGACGCGTTACTGGCCACCACTCCAAGACCAATGCCTGGGAAGACATAAACGTTGTTCGACTGGGAGATCGTGTGGGTAACACCATTGATCGTCACCGAGCCGAAGGGAGAGCCGGTCGCCACGATGGCGGCGCCGTTCGTCCAATTGAGCAGGTCTTCGGGTACTGCTTCTGAATGGCTCGTCGGGTTCGACAGCGGCAGAATGATCGGACGAGCAGCACTCGTCGCCATGGCGCGGATCGCGTCTTCGGTGAAGAGACCACCGACACCGGAAACCCCGATCAGCACGGTTGGCTCGAACTTCTCGATAACGCTCGCCAGCGTTTGTTCTTCGAGACCCCAGGATTCGACGATCGAGGCAGGGAACGCCAAGGGAACTTGGAAGTCTGCCAGGTCGCCCCGCCCGTCGTCGACAACGCCGTTGGCATCAAAGAGCATGATCTGCTGGTTGACGTCAGAGACGCCGGCGTCGCCAAGCGCGGCCATAATCATCGATCCGATTCCTGAACCGGCTGAGCCTGCTCCCACGATGCAGACGCGCTGGTCTGCAAACTCTTGTTTCGACTGTGTAACCGCAGCAGATACGACAGCAAGGGCCACAGCAGCGGTCCCTTGGATGTCGTCGTTGAAGCTGAGGATCCTGTCTCGATGCCGTTTCAGAATTGGCGTGGCGTTCTGCTGAGCAAAGTCTTCCCACTGGAGAAGGACGTTCGGCCAGCGCAACTTGACCTCGTCCACGAACTGGTCGACGAACGCGTCGTATTCAGCTTGTTCAATTCGTCCGGTGCGGGTTCCGAGATAACACTCGTCGGCCAAGCGTTCTTCGTTGTTCGTTCCAACGTCGAGCGTGATCGGTAGGGTACGCGATGGGTTGATCCCCCCAAAGGCCGAATACAGACTGAGCTTGCCAATCGGAATTCCCATGCCACCAATGCCCTGGTCGCCAAGTCCCAAAATCCGCTGACCATCGGTGACCACGATGACGTCAACCTCGTGATTGATGGACTCGAGCTGCGAACGCATCCGATCGCGCGATTCGTAGCTGAGAAACAGCCCCCGTGGACGGCGATAGATACGACTGAACTGCTGCGAGGCCTCCCCGACCGTTGGGGTGTACACAATTGGCAACGCGGCGGCGAGATTCTCTTTCACAAACCGGACGAAGAGCACCTCGTTGCTGTCTTGGAGTGCTCGTAGGTAGATGTGCTTCGCAAGCGGCCCCTCGGCGCGCTCGAATTCACGACGCGTTCGCTGCAGCTGTTCGTCGATCGTCTCGACCGCAGGCGGCAGGAGCCCCTCGATCCGGAGCTCTTGTCGTTCGGCGAGTGTGAATGCTGTTCCCTTGTTCGTCATCGGGTCGTTCAGAACGTCACGACCATGATGAATAGAGGCCGCGCTATCCGTGGCGGGGTGGTTTTCTACCATGTTGTTTCAATGCTCCGATTCAGCCGAGGCGTCGACCTCAGCTCTTCGAGTTGTACGTTTGCTGCTCAGTTATTACCAGATCCGCGCCGATCCGCCGTAGCTACTCGGCAGTCACTTCACGTGATGTTTCGCTCGAACGGTCGTTCTCTCACTCGTCCACGATCTCCAAGGCCTGCTTTGGACAATACCGAACCGCTAATGCGACCTTCTCGCGAAGCGATTCATCAGGAGAATCGGTACGGACCGCCAGCACATAGTCATCGTCGAGGTCAAAGACCTCAGGGGCTTCCTCTATACACATTGCGTTGCTCTCGCAGCGTTCGTAGTCAACGACAACCTTGAATGCCATGTTTTCCCTTCGAGGTGTTTTCCTTCGAGCTCGGAACTCTGTGACACGGATTAAGTGAGACCTGGCGCCAGGCTTCTGCCATCATAAATTACTCGGCATGAGACGATCCATGTAACGCCGAGCTCGTGCATCCTCCACATCACAAGACGTAGGTGTCGCCGCGACCCACGACGTATGCTCGGCGCAGCACTTCATCTGAGCCTGGAGAAGCAATGACGCCTGTAACCCCGAATCTTTCCAATGTTTGGTTCAAGCTGACAGATCTCGAAGTGGAGCGCGGCGAGGGATCATGGGTCGTGACGACAAACGGCGACCGCTACCTCGACTTCGCGGCGGGTATCGCTGTGGTGTCCACCGGCCACTCTCATCCAAAGGTGGTCGAGGCCATTACGACCCAGGCCGCTCGAGGTATTCACCTGCAAGCAAATATGTTCAACCACGACCTGTTGCAGCCTCTAGCCGCCCGGCTGGCAGAGATCACGCCGCCGGGAATCGACACGTTTTTCTACGCGAACTCAGGAGCGGAAATTACCGAAGCGGCGGTCAAACTCGCCAAACAAGCCACCGGGCGCCCCCACACCATCGTGTTCGAAGGTAGCTTTCACGGTCGCACCCACATGGCAATGGCAATGACCACCTCCAAGGCGATTTACCGGTCCGGGTACGCTCCCCTCCCGAGCGGCGTCTTCACCGCGCCATTTCCCGATGTGCGCGCACACGACCCCGACGCCGAGATCGATGGGTGCCTCGCGAGCTTTGACCGCCTGCTCGTCGCCAGCACCGCCCCCAGCGAAACGGCTTGCGTCATCGTAGAACCAGAACTCGGCGAAGGCGGTTACATCCCCGCTCCTGCGCGCTGGCTCGAAGGCATCGCAGCGAGGTGCGACGACCACGGGATTCTCTTCATTGCCGACGAAGTGCAGAGCGGCTTTGCCCGCAGCGGAAAGATGTTTGCGATCGAGCACTACGACATCGAACCCGACATCATCTGTATGGCAAAAGGAATCGCGTCAGGGTTCCCGTTCAGCGCACTCGGAACACGACGCGAGCTCGATGACCGCTGGCCAACAGGATCACACGGTGGCACCTACGGTGGAAGTGTCCTCGGATGCGCCGCCGCGCTGGCGACCATCGATGTCTTAACCGAGGACGGATTCCTCGACCACGTAAACGAGCGCGGCCAGCAGCTCCGCTCAGGACTCGAACAGATGCAATCGGAGCATCCAACCATCGAGCACATCCGCGGCCTAGGAATCATGATCGCAATCGACCTCACTTCTGCCGAACACACCAAGGCCGTTGTCGCTCACTGTCTTCACGAGAGCAACCTCATCATCATGAGCACCGGGGCCGCAGGAGTGACGATTCGTTTTATGCCGCCGCTAACGGTCAGTGCAGACGAGATCGACCTTGCTCTGCACGCGCTCGAAAGAGCCTTTGCTTCGCTCGACGTCTGACCCGACCACTATCTTCAGTACTACTGACCCATTACTGCGCCACCGCCTACCACCGACAGGATGCACCATGACCACACCACTCGATCCCGGCCACTTCCGTCATGTGATGGGCCACGTCCCGACTTGTGTAACCGTCGTGACCGCAATGGTCGACGACGAGCCACAGGCGATGGTCATTGGCAGCTTCGTAAGCGTCTCACTCGATCCACCGCTCGCTGGCTTCTTCTGCACGAGCACCTCGTATTCATGGGGAAAGCTCCGAGAGGCAGAGTCCTATGGCGTAAATGTGCTCAGCAGCAGTCAAGAGGACATCTCGAACGCGTTCATGCGCGAACCAGACGAGCGCTTCTCCGGCATTGACTGGAAAGACGACAACGGCGTACCGCGCATTGCAGATGCGGCCGCATGGTTGCGTCTCACTCCCAACGCGATCATCGACGCAGGCGACCATGACTTCGTGCTTTGTAATGTGGTCGATCTCGAAGCTGGCGAAGAAGGGTCCGAGCCCCTCGTCTTCCATAGCGGAAAGTACCGCACACTCGCGAACGGCTGATATGGCTCGCTGACGGTTTCAGTAACTCTTTGGCAGGTCCAGGCACTTCTGGCCAACAAAGGCGAGAATAAGGTTGTTGCTGATCGGCGCGACTTGATAGAGCCGAGTCTCCCGGAGTTTGCGCTCGATGTCGTACTCGGTGGCGAACCCAAAGCCACCGTGGGTATCCATCGCGGCGTTGCCTGCTGCCCATGAGGCTTCGCTCGCCAGAAGCTTTGCCATGTTCGCCTCGACCCCATGGGGTTCGCCCATGTCGTAGAGATCAGCGGCTTTCCAGCGCATCAGGTTGGCGGCCTCAATCTGAATGTGTGCTTTTGCGAGAGGAAACTGTACGCCTTGGTTCTGTCCGATCGGTCGATCGAAAACGACTCGCTCACGTGCGTACTGCGATGCTCGCTCCACAAAGAAACGCCCGTCGCCGATGCACTCGGCCGCAATCAAGATACGTTCGGCGTTCATGCCATCGAGGATCTGACGGAAACCTGCGCCTTCGGTCCCGATGAGCGAGCTCGCAGGTACCACAACGTCGTCGAAGAACACTTCGGTGGAGTTGTGGTTCATCATTGTTTCGATCGGAGTGATGCTGAGCCCGTCGAGCAATGACCCGTCGTCATTGCGCATCGAGATCAGAAACACAGACAACCCCTCGAGTCGGTCATCGACTTGTTCGATTGGTGTTGTGCGCGCAAGCAAGACCATGAGGTCTGAATATTCAGCTCTGCTCGTCCAGATCTTTTGCCCATGTATTCGATACACATCACCATCGCGTTCGGCACGAGTCCGGATCGCGGTTGTATTCGAACCGGCTGCGGGTTCGGTGACACCAAATGCCTGGAGACGTTTGCGACCATCGGCAACCATTGGGAGGAAACGCTCCTTTTGTTCCTCGCTGCCGTGACGGAGCACCGTACCCATGACGTACATCTGGGCGTGACAAGCGCTTGGGTTGCCACCGCTGGCCGAGATCTCTTCGAGAATCACAGAGGCACCGCCGAGGCTCAATCCTCCACCACCGTACTTCTCGGGGATCAGGGCCCCGAGCCACCCTTGGGCTGTGAGTTCTCGTACGAACTCCTCGGGGTAGGTCGACGGCTCGAGGTCACGCCAGTACTGGTTGCCGTATTTGTCGCAGAGGCGACGAACTTCAGCACGTATGACGTCGTGCTGCTCCTCGGTTCGGTCAATCACTCGCGGCGCAACCCTTCTAACGCGTCAGCACTACTTTCTACATGAGAAAGTTCCATTCCCGCTCGCTCGCCTCCGATTAGGCCACGCTGGCAAGCGTGTCTGCGATCAGGTCGACCTCTGCGGTGAGCGAGGCGACCGTGGCCCGGACGTACTCGCCGGCCGATGGAGTGACCATAAAGGGTCGCCCGGGTGCGACTCCGATGCCATGAGCTGCCAGGCCGACAACCGCTCGTTGTTCGTTGCTGACCGGAATCCATACGTTCATTCCGCTGTCGCCACCGATCTCGAAGCCGCGAGCTTCAAGACGGTCAACAAAATTGGCTCGACGTTCGGCATAGACAGACCCGGCTCGTTCTACGGTCGACACAGCAGTCGGGTCACCCAGCAGCTCGAGCAGGAGACGCTGGAGAAGACGGCTCGTCCACGAGGGCCCCAGGTGACGACGTTTGATTACAGAATCGAGCACCGTGGCGCTGCCGCCAATTGCGGCAAGTCGTAGATCGGGTCCGTGTGATTTCGAGAAACTTCGAATGTGAACGGTTTGCTGCGGCAGGTGCACCCCGAGACTGTGCAGCGGCACGCCAGCGACCGGACCGGAATGGTCATCCTCGACGACCACCATGGGGTGACCGTCGATGCTGTTGGCCAGGTCGAGCGCACGCTGCTTTGTGATCGAGACCGCTGTCGGGTTCTGCGACCGCGGTTGCAGGAATGCGGCTACCGGGCGTTCACCCATCGCCTTTGCCACATCGTCGGGCACGGGGCCGTCTTCGTCGGATGCCACGACGATGAGTCGTGCGCCTGCGAGCTCCAACATGTCGATAATCGGTGGAAAGGTCGGGTCCTCGACAATGACGGCATCGCCGAAGTTGACCACTGCGTTGACGACTCGATCAACACCGTCTTGCGCGCCGTCGACCATCGTGAATCGTTCTGGTTCGAATGGCCAGTCCGTTCTCAGGAGTTCCTCGAGTTCAGGAATAACCGGATCATCCAAATAGGACGTGACCGTCGAATCGAGCTGCACTTTCTGCAGTGCCGGTGCGAGCGGCGGCAAAAGCGCTGGGTCAGGAGTACCCATACTCAAATCGTGATCCAGCGTGCCTGGCGTAACCGGCACGTGCCAATAACGGCCGTCGACGTTGCCGATCGTCGATCGGACGATGGTTCCGCGTCGTCGATCGGTCTCGATAACCGCGTGCGAGCGGAGCACCCGCCAGGCATCAGATACCGTACTCGGACTGACGTGGAGAGCCCGGGACAACGCCCGAACGGTTGGGAGCTTTTGGCCGGGTTGAAGTTCCCCGCTGCTCACGAGTTGACCAATCACCGACGCGATCCTTGGCCCGTTGAGCTGCGAACCGCGCGGACCGTACTGCTCGACCATCCGCGCAGCGATGATCGACGTGGTCTCGAGCTGCATCCCCCTTTTGTACAATACAAAAGAAGGTTTCCCTCGTTCACCGATTGTTCAATACTGATACCTGTCTCTTGGACCAGCAAAGGTGAAATCATGAGCCCCGATCTCCTCGCCCGATACCGACAAGCCCTCCCCTCCTTTCTAAGCCCCTATTACGCAGAGCCGATACAGATCGACCGCGGCGAAGGCAGCTATGTCTACGACGTGAGCAACGAGCGCTACCTCGACTTCTTTGGTGGGGTGCTCACCACAATGATCGGACACAACAACACCGAGGTGCGCACGGCAATCCAGGAGCAAGCCGGCAAGGTGATGCACACATCGAGCCTGTATCTCTCCGAACCAATGATCGAGCTCGCCGAGAAGATCGCAGACTTGTCCGGAATCCCCGATGCTCGAGTGTTCATGACTCCATCTGGAACCGAAGCCAACGACGCAGCGCTCCTCCTTGCGACCAACTACCGCAACTCCAACCAGATCCTCGCCATGCGAAACAGCTACCACGGCCGTTCGCATTCGACCCAGGCAATCACCAGTCACGCGTCCTGGTCGTCGACCAGCAACTCGGGCCTAGCAGTCACCTTCGTACAGGGCCCCTACAAACTACGCAGCCCCTTTGCTGCACACGACGACGAAGCGTTCGTTAGCGCCTGCGTCGATGACCTCAGCCAGCTGCTGGCTATGACATCGGCTGGTGATGTCGCTGCGATGATCGCCGAGCCAATCCAAGGCGTCGGCGGATTTGCCACTCCCCCAGATGGGTTCTACGGATCCATGAAGAAGGAACTCGACAATCGAGGCATCCTCTACATCTCCGACGAGGTTCAGACCGGCTGGGGCCGTACTGGAGACAACTTCTGGGGCTACCAGGCGCACGGGATCGTCCCCGACATGCTCACCTTTGCCAAGGGCGTGGGCAATGGCGTTTCGCTCGCGGGAGTCGTTGCACGAGCCGACATCATGGACTCGATCGACGCGCTGAATTTCTCGACCTTTGGCGGCAATCCGTTGTCGGCGGCTGGTGGTCTCGCAACGATCAACTACGTCCTCGACAATGACCTGCAGGGCAATTCCAAAGTTATGGGTGATCGCTTCCGCGCCGGCCTCGATCAGCTCACCGCCGAGACGCCGTGGATTGCAGAAACGCGCGGCAGGGGTTTGATGCAGGCGTTCGAGACCGTGGCTCCTGGCGGGCTTGAACCTGCGCCTCAATATGCAACCGAGATGCTCGAGGCCACAAAGGCTCAGAAGCTTCTCGTTGGCAAGGGCGGTTTGCACGGCAACGTCGTGCGCATGGCTCCAATGCTTAACGTCACCGCCGACGAGATCGACGAGGGACTCGAAGCGCTGCGAACGGCTGCCGCCTCGATCGGCTAGAGCGTCGACCTAGCGGGATACTCGCCCGGAGCCGTCGCCACCCATCAATCTCTGGACTTCGCCAACACTGACCCGATTGAAGTCACCCGAAATCGAGTGCTTGAGGGCCGAAGCGGCTGTCGCGAATTCCAGCGAGTCTCGAGGATCCTCATAGAGGTTGAGGCCGGCAATCAATGCCGATGCGAAACTGTCGCCCCCACCGACACGGTCCACGATGTGGGTGATGTCATAACGCCTGGATAGGTAAAAGCCGTCCTTGTCACGGACCGATGCAGCCCAGCCATTGTGATCCGCACTAATCGACTCTCGCAGCGTGATGGCCATAACCGAAAGGTTCGGAAAGACATCGAACATCTTTGCCGACAACGCCTCGTACACAGACGTGTCGAGATGTCCGGATTCGACGTCGGCGTCGACATCGACGGTGATACCCAATGACTTTTGGCAGTCCTCTTCGTTCGCGATGCCCACGTCGACGTAGGTGACGAGTTCGGTCATCACCTCAGGAGCGGTCTTGCCGTACTTCCAGAGCTTCCCACGGTAGTTGAAGTCGCAGGAGACGGTCACGCCATGCTCCTTGGCTGCCTTGACGGCCTCCATCGTAAGATCCGCGGCGCTCTGTGACAGCGCAGGAGTAATACCGGTGAAGTGGAACCACTTCGCACCTTCAAAGGCCCGGTCCC
>CAZSYL010000056.1:8641-25499 GCA_964610745.1 uncultured Acidimicrobiales bacterium | reverse complement strand
CCATCATCAACCTCAACCGTTCCAGCAATCGAAGAAAGCTCAGGTGGCAGAAGCTCACCGAAATCGTTGTCGACAGAATCCTCACCGGCAGGTAAGGCAATGTCAGCAATTACGTCATTTGTAGAGGTATCACCGCCTGTCGATCCAGCGGTGTCCTGTCCATCTTCGAAACCATCAGGCTGCGTCTCCGTCACCGTGTACGTGCCAGCAAGCAGACCATCAAAGACGTAGTCGCCGGTGTCATTAGTGACCCTGGTGTCTGAAACAGCATCACCATTTACGTCTGTGCCGCTTAGCGTGATGATCGTTCCCGGAATTGCATCTTCTCCAGAATCCGGGACTCCATTGTCGTTCACGTCGTGGAATACCGTTCCAGCAATCGAGCTCAATGTCTCGACGAAGTCGTAGTCGACTGCGTCAACGCCGGCACCCAAGGTGATCGCAGAAATCTCATCATCAGCAAGTGTTCCGCCCTCGGAACCAACAACATCAGTCGTGTCGCCGTAACCAGCAGGCTGCGACTCCGTCACCGTGTACGTACCGGGCAGCAGGTCCTCAAAGAGGTAGTTACCGAACTCATCGGTGGTGGTCGTCTCAGAAACAGGATCGCCGTTCTCATCTGTACCGGTCAGCGTGATGGTGACACCCTCAATCGGCGTCCCGTCATCAACCTCAACCGTTCCAGCGAGTGAAGAGAGCTCGAGCGGCGTCGAACTTGCACCGAAGAACTTCACGTCGGCCTGGCCGTCGTTGTTCACGCGGAAACCCCAAATCGGTGTAGCCGTGGTGTCGACCTGGAAGTTCTCGACGTCCGCGACGGTTATCCACGATTCTTGAGTCGCGAACTCTGAAGGTGCGTAGTTGGTGTTCCAGCCGTACGGCGCATCGAAACCAATGATGTCAGAGCTTGGAATGACATTTCCGTTCACGTCGAGCGGGATTAGGTCAAAGAAGGTATTGCCATTGCGTTCGATGACGACGACGTAGTCATCGTTGGTCAGAGGAGCTCCGAACAGGACATCGAAGTCAGGGTTGAAGGTCGACCCCGGCGTCGACAGTCCGTCGTAGGCCAAGTAGTCACGAAGGTCCGAGCTCGGTACGACCGCTTCGAGCGAAGCTTCGAATCCCGGGTCCGCCAACTCGGTGACAATACCGTTCTCGTAGGTGCGAACGCCGGTTAGGCCACTGGGAAAGCCGAAGTTCGTCGCGTCAATGGCATCGTGGAAGTTGTCGAGCACGACCGCAGTACCATCGTCGTCGAGCGAGATGCTCACTAGATCGACCGGAGTGCTACCGCTTTGTTGCGGGGTTCCTCCCGACGACATCTGCGTAACGGTCGTCCCGTTGTCGTTCAAGACGACCTCGGTGATATCGACGTCGTTCGCAGCAGTGATCGTAACCGCTCCCAGTGGGTTCGCTATCAACGTCGAACCGACAAGTCCCAACACTGCGAAAAGGGCGACTATTCGCACTTTCAGACGCCGTCGAGACCCAACACGACCAACCCAGTTCAACATCTAAATGACCATCCTCAGCCACCCAGCGTGGCCACTTCGATTACCGTACGAAGGTCGGGTTCAAGGTTGAAGAAGTTAGAAGTGAAGTAACAAATGTTGAAGCTCCTGGGGCCACGGTGTCGCGAGTTCCAGGAATTCAGCGTTAAAAACGCTGAATTCATAGGAATTCAACGCTGCTTCCTCAACTATCGACTGGCCGTCAAGTGATCGCACAGTGATCAAAATTGGTCGAGCCAGCTAGGCCTTACCCACTTGGACCCTTAGCTGGCTGTCGCCCACTCACCTTCAACAGCGACCACCGACGACGGGATCGACAGCGCCTTGACCGCATCGACAATCCGCTGATGCATGTCTCTCGGCGGCACGACAACGACAACCTCGTCGGGCTCATGGAGGGCCGAGAGCCCTGCAGCCGTCTCAGCGATAGCCAGATCAAGCCCAACGGTGCAGGCGACCAACACCCGACTTCCATCTTCCTTGATTCCGAGTGCCGCAGCCGGCTGTGTTTCCATCAGCCCGGGTCGAGCAAACAGCAGCGGTACCGGGTTCATCGACTCCAACCCGAGTACGGAAGGATCTCGAACGAGCTGGGAGCGAAGCCACCGGGAGCGTACGAGCCTGCCGATGGCATGAGGGGCCGATCCAGCAGTCCGGTGTGGACGAACCATCGAGATCACCGTGGCCAGCGAGTCCGATATGTCCCGGCCCTCGGGGGTCAGTGCAGCGGATGCGAACTGGTCGTAGGCCCCGACACCAATGTCCATTGCACACTCGCCATCTCGGGCACCGACGCGAGCTACTTCAAGGCCATTGATCTCACCGAGCCAGACCCCGTGGTCTGCTACGACATCGAGTCCCGCAGTTGCGAGCGCCGCCGTGAGCTCGGTGCAGTCTGGGGCAGGTTCGATGATTGGAGCCAATGGTTCGGCTGGTGTGATCGTCCGATCCAAAGTCTGCCAAATCACCGGGATTGGTTCGCTAAACGCGGACGCGGCAAAGGCCAACTCACCAGCGCCATCATCGACGATCAGATTGATCGACGCGCACTCGTTCGCGTTCGCCCAGATCACGGCGGTGCCAAGCATGCCTGCTGAGTGTGTTGGGAAATATATCCAACCAGCGCCGTCCACTAACGCGGACGCGCCACCGCCGAGGCGGTTGACCTCGGCGGTTTCAATCTTGAGATGCTCAGTTACCAGCGCTCGCAGCTTTATCGCTGCAAGTTCGGCAAGGCGCTCGTTGTTCAGCTTTCGTCGGCCTCAGGCGCGGCATCCGCATCTGGTGCCGGTGCTGCTTCTTCGGCTGGCGCAGGCGCTGCGCTGGCCTCTGTGGCCGGAGCCTCAGCGACCTCTTCAGCGGGGGCAGCCTCTGCGGCCTTCTTGCGGCGAGCACCGTAGCGACGCTCGAAGCGCTCTACACGTCCAGCGGTATCGACGATCTTCATCTGACCGGTGAAGAAAGGGTGGCTGCGGGACGAGAGCTCAACCTTGGCGAGTGGGTACTCGACGCCGTCGAGGGTGATGGTCTCAGACGTTGGCATTGTTGAGCCAACGATGATGTTGTCTCCCGAGGACTGGTCTTGGAAAACGACCTGGCGGTAATCGGGGTGAATTTCGGGCTTCATAGTGTCTCCAGTCAAGCCTGCGAACAGGCGAGATCAAACTCCCTTGGCAACTTCTTTCAAGAAGGCCTCGTTGGTCTTGAACGTGCTCAGGCGTTCGATCAGCAGTTCCAGGCCAGCAGTCGCACCATTGTTCGACTCCTGTGCCATGTTTGACAGCACGCGGCGCAGCTTCCAGATCTGATCGACCTGCTTCTGCCCGTCGAAGAGCAGTTGCTCCTGGCGAGTCGAACTCGCATCGACATCGATAGCCGGATAGATACGTCGTTCAGCTGATCGGCGGTCGAGACGTAGCTCCATGTTTCCGGTTCCCTTGAACTCTTCAAAGATGACCTCGTCCATCTTCGAACCCGTCTCGACCAGCGCCGTCGCCAAAATCGTCAACGAGCCGCCTTCTTCCAGATTGCGGGCAGCACCGAAGAAGCGCTTCGGTGGATAGAGGGCACCGGAATCGAGGCCACCAGACATTATGCGTCCATTTGCCGGTGCGGTCTGGTTGTATGCCCGGGCCAGACGGGTGATCCCATCGACGATCAGGACGACATCGCGCCCCTCTTCGACCATGCGCTTCGCTCGCTCGATCGTGATCTCTGCAAGAGCGGTGTGCTCGTCAGCCGGACGATCGAAGGTCGACGACACGACTTCTCCGTCGGTCAGCGAGCGCGCAATGTCGGTGACTTCCTCGGGTCGCTCGTCGATCAACAGGACGATCAGCGCAACCTCGGGGTTGTTCTTCTCGATCGCTTGAGCAATGTTCTTCATGATCGTCGTCTTGCCAGCCTTGGGAGGCGAGACAATGAGCCCGCGCTGCCCCTTGCCGATCGGAGCAATCAGGTCGATGATGCGCGCCGTCATATCGTCGGCAAAGCCCTTGCGTTCCTGCACTAGCTTTTCGTCGGGGTGAAGTGGCGTCAGGGAGTCGAAGTGCGGCCGACCCTTTGCCCGTTCTGGGCTGCCGCCATTGACCGACTCAATCGTGAGCATCGCCGGGTTCTTCTCATTGCGGTTAGCTGGACGGCTGGTGCCGACAAGCTGGTCGCCCTTGCGTAATCCGAATTGGCGAACCTGCTTGACAGAAACGTATGCATCTTCCTTCGAAGAACGCATCGACCCGACGCGCAGAAAGCCGTAGCCATCGTCGCGCAGGTCAAGGAACCCTTCGACCGCTACAGGCTCGGCATCGGCCTGGTTGTCGTTGTCTCCCCCACGGCCACGACGTCGACGTCGACGGTTGCCGCGATCGGCCTGGTCTTCGTCATCGTCAGACTTCGAGTCCGCGCCTTGGTTATTGTTCTTCTGACCGTTGCCCTTCTTGCGGGTTCGGCCCCGTTTGGTGGTAACGCCACCGAAGTCGAACTCATCGTCTCCGGCGTGGTAGGTGCTCGCTACACCCTCGTCGCCAGAGTCGCCGGACTCGCCCGACTCGCCCGAGTCGTCGTTGGGCTCAGTGTCGTCCGCCTTGCTTGCAGCAGCCGCGGCCTTCGATGCGGACTTCTTCGGAGTTGCTTTCTTGGCGTCGGCCTCGCTCTGCGAGGCCTCATCATCAGACCCGCCATCGGCGAGTGCGGTCTTAATGATCAGGTCAACAATCTCGGCCTTGCGCGCCTTCGATGGTGGCTTCGAGCCCAGTGCTGTTGCAATGGTGACCAATTCGTCGCGGTCTTTACGCTCGAGCGTCGACCGGCGAAGTTCCGTGGATTCCACGAGTACCTCTTCATCTTGGGAGTAATGCAGGAGCAAACGTGCTCGCTCCTCATGTTGCCTTCAGGGCTATACCTCGAAGAGGTCAACCGACCTGCGGAATCGCAGATATCCAGCGACGCTTATCGTAGCGGAGTGATTCGCTCGCGTCACTCTGGGAGCAGAGCGATAATTCTGCGCTCTCAGCGGGCTGCTTCGACGTAGTCACGAATGGTCGCAAAGTCGTTGGGCAGAACCTCGAACCGTTCTTTGCGCTCATAGAGGTCTGCGAGTTGTTTCGGCAGGGGCGGCCGGGTACCGGTGGCCTTCTCGACCGCGTCAGGAAACTTCGCTGGATGGGCAGTCGCCATCACAATGTGGTTCCCGGCAGCGCCAGCAGCCATCTCACGCTGGGCCGCGCCGATGCCAACCGCCGTATGCGGATCGACCAGCATGTCATTCGCTTCGAACACCGAACGGATCACCTCGAGCGTTTGATCATCGGTCAGGCTTTGTCCAGCCCAGCCGGCAGCAAGCGTGTCGCCGACGGCGCCCGCAAAGTCGATATGTCCATTGCTACGGAACTGCTGCATCATCTCGGCGACGGCCGAACCCTGGTTATCGAGGAGTTCGTAAATCAGCCGTTCCAAGTTGCTGCTCACCTGGATATCCATGCTCGGCGAGAGAGAGGGTTCTACTCCACCGATGGTCATGGATGCGGTCGTGAAGAACTGGGTCAGAATGTCATTCCGATTGCTAGCCACCACGAAACGGTCGATCTGGGCTCCGGTCCGCTGCGCAACCCGCCCAGCGAACACGTTGCCGAAATTGCCGGTCGGTACGGTGACGATGGTCGGACTATCGGTCTTGCCAGAGCTTCGACTCACCGCCCAGTGGTAGTACACGACCTGTGCCATCACGCGTGCCCAGTTGATCGAGTTGACCGCGCCGAGTTTGACCCGGTCACGGAACTCCACGTCAGCGAACATCGCCTTGACGATGTCCTGGCAGTCATCGAAGGTGCCCTCAACCGCAACGTTAAATACATTCGGGGCATCGACGGTAGTCATCTGCCTCCGCTGTACCTCACTCGTACGGTTGTGTGGGTGCAGGATGAATATGTCGACGTTCTCGCGATCACGGAACGCCTCAATCGCGGCCGACCCAGTGTCGCCCGAGGTCGCCCCGACGATCGTGGTCCGAGTACCTCGTCGATCAAGTTCGAAGTCGAACAGCCGGCCAAGCATCTGCATCGCAACGTCCTTGAACGCAAGCGTCGGGCCGTGAAACAACTCGACGAGTTCAATGCCATCGAACAGAGTTTGGATCGGAATGACAGAATCGTTGGTGAAGGTGGAGTATGCGGCCCTAGTGATTTCGTCGAAGTCGCTCCGGTCGATTGACCCTTCGACGAACGGCCACATCACCTCGGCGGCGAACTGTGCATAGGGGAGCTCGGCGTCGACTGAGATTGTGTCAGGCCAGGTCTTTGGCACGTATAGCCCGCCGTCGGGAGCGAGCCCGGTCAAAAGGACGTCGGCGAACGGCAGCTCGGGTGCCCCACCACGTGTGCTCGTGTAGCTCGCCATGCTCAGTTACTGATGACCCGCAGGACCTGGCCAACGTTCTTTACCGCGTCGAGCTGATCTAGTTCGGTGAGTGTTGCCCGAAAGTCGCTTTCGGCCGCTTCGTGGGTAATGAAGACAAGACGCGCAGACCCATCGTCGGCCTTTTCCTGTTCCATTGACCCGATCGAGACTCCCCGACCCCCAAAGACTCCGGCGATCTCCGCGAGGACACCTGGCTGATCTACGGCGTCCACACCCAAATAGAAGGCGGAATTTATGTCGTCGATCGAACGGACGTTGGCTGCTGGTAACTGACCGATGTCGCTGTGGCAGCCGGATCGTAGATTGATCGCAGCATTGACCGCATCGCCCACCATCATCGCCGCGGTTGGATGACCGCCAGCGCCGCGTCCGTAGAACATGACCTGGTCGACACCACCACCCTCGACGAACACCGCATTAAAGCTGTCGCGCACCGAGGCCAACGGATGATCCGCTGGCACCATCGTCGGGTGTACGCGTGCCGCGATCGAACCGTCGACGTTCCTCTCCACGACCCCGAGCAGCTTGATGACATAGCCCAGACGCCCAGCGTTTGATATGTCATCGGCAGTGACCGACTCGATACCTTCGATGTGGACATCGCCAGCCCGGACAGCTTCGCCGAATGCGAGCGTGGCGATAATGGCCGCCTTCGAGCCAGCATCAAACCCGCCGACATCGGCTGTCGGGTCAGCCTCGGCAAAGCCAAGGCGTTGCGCTTCTGCGAGCACATCGGCATAATCGGCGCCGTTCTCGGTCATCTGCGAAAGCATGTAATTGGTCGTGCCGTTCAGAATGCCCATCACCCTTGTGATCTCTTCACCGATGAGCGATTCGCGCAGTGCTCGAATAAACGGCAGACCCGCGGCAACGGCGGCTTCAAGCTCTAGGTCGACTCCGGCGTTGGCCGCAGCGACAAAGAGCTCTGGCATATGCAGCGCCAACAGTTCCTTGTTCGCCGTGACGACCGGCTTACCCGCGGCGAACGCTGCAAGGACAAGGTCTCGTGTGTGATCGACTCCACCCATGGTCTCGATCACGATGTCGACATCGTCGCTGGCGACAAGCGCGGCCGAATCATCGGTAAGAAGGCTCGGGTCTACTCCCTCGCGGGTCTTTGACATGTCGCGGACGGCGACCTTTGCGATCTCGAGCGAGAGGCCAGTACGCCGTGCAATTTCTGGGGCCCTCTCGGCGATCAGCTGACAGAACGAGGTTCCGACCGTTCCGCAACCGAGTACACCGAGTCTCACCCTCTGGGTTTCTTCCATGGCCTGAAATCTATCGGTGCCACGACCAACTGCTCGTCCCGATGAATCCCAATACCCCTTTTGTGCTTTTCAATATATTTCGATACTTTCAATTATATGCAAGACCACACTGATGCACTTCCATTCAAACCACCGAGTGCTGCCTCGTCCATCCGACTTGCAAACCTTCTGGGATCGGGCGGTTCGGGCACCGTGTTCCGCGCCCAGCGCACAACGCCAATGAGCGACTCAACCGGCCCCTCACGCACGGACCTAGTCGCTGTGAAACTACCCAACGCCGGCCTATCGCTCGTCGATGAGGCCGCGGCCCTACAGCGTTTCCTGCACCCAAACATCGTCGAACTGATCGAGGATCACACTTCCGAAGCGCACGGAGAGACAGCGGGAGCGATCGTGCTCGAGCTGTGCGCCGGTGGCACCCTCGAAGATCTCGTTGTCCGGCGGGCGCTTTCAGCCAACGAAGTCCAGACATTCGTTGTCGCGATCAGCGCCGCGCTTTCCGCGATCCACGACGCCGGGTGGATCCATGGCGACGTGACCCCCAGCAATATCGGCCTTCGACCCGACGCCACCCCCGCGCTCTTCGACCTCGGAACATGTCGTCGAGCGACGGGCGAGCGTCAGGATCCCGAAACAATGGGCACCGAGGTGTTCTCCGAATCCACCATCCCAAGCACGCCGAGCTTCGATGTTCGCTCCCTTGCAGCGACCGCGCTCTGGTCACTGGGATCCCCCATGCAGTACTCCTCGACCGACCAGCTCGTGGCCATTGGACTGCAACGCACGATCGCCCGCTGCGACGATGGCGAGCGCTTGACACTCGACGATCTCACCGACGTCTTCGTCAACGTTGGGGGACCTCTGCCCATACTCGCCGGTAGCCGTACGACGTTAGCCATGCCCAACCTGGAGCCGGTCACGAATCGGAGGGCACGAGCACAGAGACCTCGCACCAGACAGTTCGGTCCGCGCCCTAGTGACCACGACGATCGGGGTGAGCCAAACAGCTCGCCCACCACCGTGACAACAACACCATCTGGACGCGTCAAAGCGGCGGTCCTATGTGCTCTAGCGGCCATCCTGGCATTCGCTGCGATCGAGACTTTCAACACGACAAGCTCGCCGGCTTCGACACCCATCGCTGCGACGCCAGCTCAGAGACTCAGCGCTGCAGCAACCCTCGAGAGCGCACAAGTCCTTTGGTCACAGTCTCAGGGTTCGGCTCAGGTCACCGTCGAGGGCGTTACCACTCGGTTTCAACCAGGCCGGAGCGGTGACCTTGCCGCAGTCGGCGACTGGGACTGTGATGGCCGAGCCACCCTCGGAGTATTTCGACCACGCACCGGCGCGTGGTTCACCTTTGACAGTTGGTCAGCCAACTCCACCTCAACAGTTGAGATGGCCGCTGCTTCCGGCCCTACCGGCGACTTCGTGATCGACGTGGACAGCAACGGGTGTGCATCACCGGTGTTTGCCCACGACCCTGGCTGAGACCAGTTGGTGCAAGCTACGTCCTCTTCAGCAGGCCCTTAATGCGTCCCACCGGTTCGGTTCCTTCGGGAAGGCCGACCGCCAAGGCGTACGCTGCCCGATCTGCCATCGGCAATGCTTTCAATGTCGCCGGAACAAGCGCACCAAAGCGGCCTCCATCACCGCTGGCCAGATATGGCTCAAGCGCAGCGAGTTCTGCCTGGTCCGCCACCGCACGTCCATATGACCGAAGTGGCTCGGGCAAGGTGACTCCCAACCGACGTTCAACAATTCGTACCGCACGCCGAACCACGACACGGCCTTTCCAGCGGTCCACGGACTGATCGAAGCGAGTGGCATCGAACCCGATGTTCGCATCAGTCCCCGCTAGCAGCGCAGCATCGCGGACGTTCGACAGCACCGGCTCCACCTGGCCAAGGGCAAGGTGGTAGCAGGCGTGCAGCAGGTTGTCGGTTCGGTCGAGGATCGGGATATTCACCCCGGCGACATCGATCACGCTTCGGAGCACAAACAGGTCGTTCGGCTTCATCCAGACTCCGAAGGGCCCAGGGGAGAGGACTCGATGCAGGTCGACTTCAACGCCGTCGAGTTTCAACGTCACCGACTTCGCAAATCGTTTGTCGTAGCCGGGGCGAAGCTCGGGCTGAGCCCGCGTAGCTCCATGAGAAGTCAGTAGCGCCACAGTTGCCTCGATCGCTGCGGAGGAAACGAGAACGTCAACGTCGCGGAACGATCGAGCAGCGGGGTCCTCGTAGACGGTGTGGGCAAGCGCCGCACCCTTGAGCAGGCGGTGCTCTATTCCCGCACCGGTCAGCATGTCCGACACCCGAACCGCCATGATTTCGGTTCGCATGCTCTGCCCCATGACTTCGTCGTGTTGGGCTATCAGCTTCTCCTCGGTCTCTTCACTCGAAGCAATCGCATCCTGCGTCAGAGCGAGGATTGCCGTACCCGAAATTCGGTTTTCGGCAATACCTGCGAGCACCTCGTCGGCAATGGCATCGTCAATCTCGATCTTGGTGTCACCGGTCTGGTCGCCAGATTCGCTCAGGCCATACGCGGCGATCGCTTCGACAGTCTTGAGAGCTTCAGCGGAGGTCATCTCGCCACCACGAGCTTCTGCTGCACAAAGGAGTCCAACGCTGATCTCACGCCAGACTCGATCGTCTCGGGAGAATCGCTGAATCGATCTGTCAACTCCTGGACCAGACCTTCGACTGTCGTCTGCGAATCGAGCAGATCCCAGATCAGCGGCGCCGAACCCGACAGCTGAACTGCCTTGTCCGAATCGAGGCGCTGAGCGAGTAGCCGTCCATTGGCCAGGTTTCGCTGAACGACCGGCACCTTGGTTATTTGCACTCCAGCTTCATTGGTCGACATGTTGCTCACACATCCCGGGATAGTAGGTCATCGAGGGTTTCGCGACGAACGACGAGACGAGCATCCCCATCAGCGGCGAACAGCACAGGTGGGCGGGTGACGGCGTTGTAGTTCGAACCCATGGAATGACCGTAGGCACCCGTGACCGGTGTTGCCAGCATGTCGCCTACCAATATGTCGCCAGGCACCTGTGCTTCACGCACGAGCACATCGCCTGACTCGCAGTGCTTTCCAACTATGCGGACCCGCAGGTCGCGCTCAGCATGGGGTCGAGCGGGTAGGAAGGCCTCATATCCGCTGCCATAGAGAACAGGTCGTGGGTTGTCCGACATCCCTCCGTCGACGGCCACATAGGTGCGGATGCCTTCGAGGGATTTGACCGTGCCGACCGTGTACACCGTGATCGCTGCAGCAGCAGCAATCGAGCGGCCAGGTTCGGCGGTCACGCGGGCGGTGACCCCCGATGACGCCAACGCGTCGTGCACCACATTCGCCCATTCGGCAATGCTGAAGCTCTCTTCGCCGGCAACGTAGGGGACACCGAGCCCACCGCCGACCGAAACTTCCTCGAGGCCGTAGGGCGCTCCGACAGCGGCGATCACCTCGGCCGACTTCGCAAACGAATCGACACGGAAAACCTGAGAACCTATGTGGGCATGAATGCCACGCAGATTCATCGAGTCCGACTTCATTGCCCGTTCGATCGCTTGTATCGCAAGCCCGGTCGACACGGTGAAACCAAACTTAGAGTCGTCGCGTCCGGTGCTAATGAACTCGTGTGTGTGAGCTTCAATTCCAGGGGTGATGCGGATCAACACGTTCGGAGTGGGAAGACCCTCTGCGTGGAGGATGTCGAGCCGATCCATCTCGTCGAAGCTGTCGATAACGATGCGGTTCACACCAGCGGCCACGACAGTTCGCAATTCGTCGAGTGACTTGTTGTTTCCATGAAAGACAAGATGCTGAGCCGGGACTCCTGCCGCGGTGGCAATGTGGAACTCCCCCGCTGTCGACACATCGAGATCCATGCCTTCTTCGTGCACGAGTTCTGCCATGGCCCGGCACAGGAATGCTTTACTCGCGTAAGCCACTCCAGGCCCGAAGGCCGCCACGGCTTCGCGAACTCGGCTGCGCAGATGGGTCTCGTCGTAGATGAACAACGGCGTTCCGTATTCAGCCGCTAACTCGGTCACGGAGCATCCACCGATCATGAGGCCTCCGTCCTCGCCGATGGCGGCGCTGTCGGGAAGCAGGTTGAAATCGATTGGATCAGACGACGGGGTGTGCTCGGTTCCTTCGCTTTCAGCCATCTCAGGAGGCGCCTTGATCAGATGCGGTTTCCGAAACCATCGCTGCCTCGGCTTCTTCGCTCCACATGGATTCGGGCGCAGAAACGCCGAGGCGACCAAGGGATGCTGCTAGGCCGATGCGCGCTGCTTCGATCAGCCAGAGTCGAGCCTGGGTAACTTCAGCAGGCACCCCGTCGCCGATCACATAACAATCCTTGTTCTGATAGAAGCTGTGCACTGCCGACGCGAGCTCCCTGACCCAACCGACCACACGATGCGGTGAGCGTTCCCTGGCCGCGATCTCGACGGTGTCGGAGATACTGAAGAGAACTCGGAGTATCTCAAGTTCGCGGGGATGATTCAGCAGACCGAGGTCGACCTCGTCAAGGGCCAAACGTTCGACACCCTCCTCTTCGACGCGCGTCTGGACCCGGCGGATACGAGCGTGCGCGTACTGGGTGTTGAAGATCGGGTTGTCGCTGACCTGTGACGCAGCCAACGCGAGATCGAACGTTTGCTGTGAGTCAATGGAGTGCAACAGGTAGGTGAAGCGAGCCGCGTCGACGCCGACTTCGTCAACGAGGTCGCGAAGCAGCTCGATGTCCCCGGTGCGCTTTGCAAGCTTGACTTCCTTTCCGTCGCGCATCAGCTTCACCATCTGGGTCACCTGCACGTCCAGATCCCCTGGGTTGTGCCCCAGCGCTTCCATGGCAGCCTTCATTCGAGGGATGTACCCGTGATGGTCCGCACCCCACACGTTCACCAGTTCGGAGGCACGTTTGAACTTGTCGTCGTGATACGCGATGTCGGGCGTGAGGTAGGTGTACTGCCCGTCCGACTTGACCAACACCCGATCCTTGTCGTCGCCGAAGTCAGTGGTGCGCAACCATGTCGCTTCTTCCTCGTCATAGATCATTTCTCGTTCGCGCAGGCGGTCCAGTGCTGCATCAAGTTTTCCGTCGCTCACAAGTGACCGTTCGCTGAACCACACGTCGAAGACGATGTTGAGCATCGCCAAGACCTCTTTCTGGTCCCGCAGTGCTCGGGCGTAACCCCATTCGACCGGATCGACACCATCTGGCATCTCCTGGGCCCATTCGGTGATGTAGTCGCCCATGTAGCCGCCCTCGTCTGGTTCCCGCCCTTCATGTCTTGCGGCGAGGGACGCGCCAAACGTCTGCATCTGCACACCACGATCGTTTATGTAGAACTCGCGAGTGACGTCGTAGCCGGTCCATTCGAACAATCGGGCGAGTGCGTCGCCGTACACCGCTCCCCTGCCGTGGCCAGCATGGAGCGGCCCCGTCGGGTTGGCCGAGACGAACTCGACGTTGATCGTCTGGCCCACATTCGCATCGCTCGCTCCGAAGCCGGCGATATCACCTGCGACCACTTCTCGCAGCACATCGTGCAGCCAGTTGGGTTCGAGTCGGAAGTTGATGAATCCGGGACCGGCTATCTCTATGGACGCCACGTGATCGATGTTCAGTGTCTCGAGCCGCTCCACCAGGCGCGCTGCCAGATCGCGAGGATTCCCACCGACCTGCTTTGAGGTGGCCAGGGCCAGATTCGATGACCAGTCACCGTGGTCGCGGTTCGCCGGCTGCTCAAGCCCAACGGTGTCTGGGACGGTGAGTCCCTCGGCCTCCCCAGCACGGGCGAGAGCGGAGCGAAGCTGTACATCGATCATGGGGCGTAACTTTAGCGAGCTGCGCGGCGGCTCTCACCGGACGCCTCAACACCGCCTGATTGAGTTGGCGCCCTCGGCAGGATTCGAACCTGCGCTCACGGCTCCGGAGGCCGATGCTCTATCCCCTGAGCTACGAGGGCTTGCGGACCGATACTACCGCCCTCCGCGACACAACGCGCTATGAGCGAAACAGCGCCTCGAGACGTCGATTGTCGGCCCAATTTTTCAATTCGAACTCCATGCGCTACCGGGATTGTGAAGCCTCTGATCGTGTTTTGGTGTTCGACCGAAGTCGTTTGTAACCTCGGGCTTGATGCACCTGCATCATCGATTTCCGGAGTAGGGATGTCCACGTACGATCCGTCCGACAAGGACGATCAAAAAGAGCGGGAAGAAACAGAAGGGCAACGCGGGACAGACCGCGGGCTGAACGCTGACCGATGGCGAACGCCCGTCGTCGAGCAGCAGAGTGAACAGCTGATCCGCGAACGCGAGTCGCTCGTCGAGTTTGCTGGCGAGCTCCGAGCCTTTCGACTCGACCTGGAACGCCAGCGCGACGAACTCGACGCAACCGCCCGCGAGCAGAGCCGGCGCCGCATAACCCTCGACATGGAGCTGGCAACCCTCGAGACCAATGAGAGCGAACTCTCGAGCCTCACGGACTCGCTAAACAACGAGGTCGACACCCTTGAGCAACGCATGCGCGAGACGATGGAGTCGAACACGACAGCGACCGCCGAGCTCGAAGCGCTCGAACGTGAACGTTCTCGAATCGAGCATGCACGTCAAGACCTTCGCCACGATCAGGATGCGCTCGTAGAGGCTCAGGAACGCCTGAAGAAGCAGCTCGAGGACTTGACTTTCCAGCAGGGCACCGCGAGTCGAGAAGAGCTCGAACTGGAGCGCCGCCTCGAACGATTGCGCGCTCAAAGCCAGGAACTTGAAGACCTCAACGCCGATCTCGCTGAAGAAGAGGCAACGCTCGCGGCACGAACCTCTGAGATCAACTCGCGTTCAGCTCGTGTCGAAGAACAACGACTCGCCATCGAACGCAGCTCCCAGGAACTCTCCGAGGCCGAAATCGATCACGCACGCCGCATCGCCGAGCTTGAGCTCTCCGATACGGACCTCCGGCTGAAAGAGGCCGAGCTAGAGCAGCAGCACCGGGCGCTCCGTTCCCAAGAGGATGGTCTCGAACAGCAGCGGACGGCTCTCGGTTCTGAAGAGGAGAAGCTCGCAGCGCTCAAGGAAGAAGTCCGCGAGCAGTACGCCACACTCGAACGAGATCGCGAGCAGCAGCGCCTTGAAGCCGAGCGGCTTCGGTCCGCTAGCTCCGAAGAGGTGGCAGCGGCCGAAGACCTCGCAGCATTGCGGCGTCGCGCAATCGAGGAGCAGCAACGCGAACTCGATTCTGCTGCCGAAGAGCTTGAACGCCGCCGGCTCGGCTTGGCTGCCGAAGCCGACCAACTGGCTGGCGCACGCGCCGAGCTCGACATCGAACGCGACGACATCGAAGCAGAACGCGTCGTGCTCGCAGCTCAGTCAGAAGAGATCGACCAGCTTGAGGACGACCTCGATGTCCGGCGCCTCAGCGTCGACGAAGTCAACATGCGCCAAGCTGATCTCGCTGCGCAGGCCGCTGAACTCGACGGTCTCGAAGCACGGCTCGCTCAGCGCCGTATCGAGCTGGCCAATGCCGAGGGCGACCTGCGCGAACGCGCCGAGCAAATCCTCCAGCTCGAGGCCGATCAGGGCGACCTCGATGAGAAACGACGCTCGCTTGCGACTCAGCAAGACGACCTCGCTAAGGCAACCGAGGCGCACAAGTCCTGGCGATCTGAGATAGATCTCGAACGGAGCTGGCTCGAAGCCGAACAAGAGGGACTCGACGCCCGTTCGACCGTTATTGCACACACGCAACTCGAACTCGAAGACCGCGAGACTCGGATCGCCGGGCGCAGCGCGGCTCTCGATGAGCGCGAGCGGGAGTTGCTCCGGCTCAACGCCGTGCTCGACGAGCAGCAAACCGTGCTCAGCGACCGAGTCGCCGAGCTCGAATCGCTACACGATCAAATCGAAGCTCGTGCCCAAGAACTCGAATCGGAGTCCGGTCGCCTCGATGCACGCGAAGAGGCACTACGAACGCGGCGAGACAACCAAGAGGCGGCCGAGCGCGAACTTGAAGAGCTCGATGCCGAGATCCTTCAGAACGCTGAGGAGCTCAACGTTCGGGTGAGCGAGCTCCAAACCCGTGAGGCCCAGATCACCTCGCGCGAGCACGAATACAACAGTCAGAGACAGTCGATGATCGAGCGAATGGCTCAGATCGAACAGGACCGCGCTCAACTCGAAGAGGCGGAGCGATTGATCTCACGACTTGAGAACGAGCGAGCCGAGGTCGACGGCGAGCTGCTCGCTCTCCAAAGTCGCCGCGAAGAACTCTCCATCGAGAAGGCCCGGCTGGCCGGCACTGAAGAAGAGATCAAGATCACCGCGGAGCAGTTGGAATTGGAGCGCATCCAGCTGGCAAGTGAACGCCACGATGTCTCGGTCCAGCGCGAATCGGTCGCTGCGCAACGAGAGCGTCTCATCTCGGCTGACGCCGCCGTACGAGCTCGCGAGAAAGACCTGGACGCCGAGCACGCCACCCTCGATGCTGATGTGGCCCGACTGGCAGAACGCCGGCGCCTTCTCTCCGATGAGCGCAAAGGTCTGGACGAAATCTCGCTCCAACTCGATGCTCGCCGGATAGCGATCGAAACCGATCGCGAAGTTATCGACGCGGACTACTCAGCAGTCCTCGAGGACCAGACCGAAAGTCAAAGGCAGCGCGAGAGCCAACGACAGCTACTCACCGACGTACAGGCGCGCGCAGAGGCACTCCGCCAACAGTCTGCTCGGATCGACGTTCGCAGCCAAAGCCTGTCGGCGACCGAAGCATCCCTCGACGAAACGTCGGCTGCTCTCAAACTTCGCGAAACCGAGCAGGTCGATGCAGCGGACCGTCTCGATGGTGAACGTCGTGAGATCGAAGACGAGCGCCGCGAGATCGATGCACGTCGCCGTGCCCTGACAGCGGAACGGACGCGGATCGAGGAAATGTGGTCTTTGATGGAACAGCACCGCGAAACCTCGGCACAACTGGTTGATTCGCTGGCGCCAACGGACGAGACTATGGGACCAGACGACCTCGACCTACGAGATCAGCCCCCACCGCCACCAGCCATCCCCCCAGCCCTGATCGATCTCTCCGAGTCCGCGTCGAGCGATGCAGCCTCGGAGAATTCCTAGACCTCCATGTACGATCCG
>CAZSYL010000056.1:0-8541 GCA_964610745.1 uncultured Acidimicrobiales bacterium | reverse complement strand
GAATTCCTAGACCTCCATGTACGATCCGCATTTCTGCCAGATCGACCAGTTCAGCCCTAGTCGCTTAGGCTTCAGAATTACCCGCACCCAAGAGAGCTTTGATGTCTGACAAGACACCTGACGAGAACACCGACTCCGATCCCGCAGCGGATCTGCGTCGCCTGCGCCTGGAGCGCTCCACGTCTTCGCTCGATGCGGAAGAGGAACTCCTGCAAACGCGTCGCCAACAGCTCGACAAGCTTCGTGAGCAGATTGAACGAACTCAAAGTGAGCAACGCTCTGAACTCGCACGTATTGAAGAAGCTCGTCGACAGCTGAACGATCTAGCCGCAGATGTCGAAACGCGCCGCTCAGAAGTCGACGAATTCCGAGCAAAACTGATCGAAGCCGAAAACGACGTCAGTACTCGACGCCGTGCACTAGCCAGCGACTCCGGAACCGATCTGTCAAACCTCGACGAGGCCGCCAGAAAAGCAGCGATCGAGAGCGCAGTCGAAGTCGATCAGGCAGAGATCGACGCGGCCCGGGCAACCCTGCAGAACGAACGCAGTGACATCGAAAGCCAATCGGCTGAGCTGAGCGAGATACGTGCCGCCCTCGAATACGACCGCTCTCAACTCGAGAAGCGCAGCCAGCAACTCCAGGAAGAGGCCGTCCGCTTGGAGGGCCTCGACCAAGAAGCATCGGCTCGACGCACCGAAGCCGAAGCCGAGCACATGCGGCTGATGTCTGAGGTTGATGAAGAGCGCCGCAATCTCGAAGCTGAGGTCACCGAGCAGAAGAACGAACTGGAGAAGCGCAGACGCGAACTCGATGCCGAGCAGCAGAAACTGGCCGAGCTCGACGAAACCCTCACGAGTGAGAAGGACACACTCAACGAGGTGAAGGCAGCGCGAGCCGAGGCCGAGGCCGAGCGCGAAGCCCTCAAAGCCGATCTGGACGACGTCGAGTCTCTGAAGACCAAGATCGCCGAAGCCAACGATGAGATGGATGCGATGCGAGGCTCTTTGGTCTCCGACGATCCCGAGACATCCGAAGCGGCTGCACTCCTTCTCGACGAAGTCGAAGTGGAGAAGCGTCAGAAGTCGGTCAAACGAGCGAAGAAGTCAGTCTCATCTGACGAGAAGGCACTCGAGGAGCGCCGAGCAGCTGTCGATGCCGAGCAGCAGAGAATTTCCGAAGCCCAAACAGCCGCGCTGATCAAGCTCGAAGAAGAGTTCGAGGCAGAGCGCGATCGGGTTGCTGAGGCACATCAGGAGAAACTCGCCGAGCTCGAACAATTGGCCGAGAGCACCACCAATATCGACGAGAAGCGCGAGGAGCTTGCCGCCAACCAAGAGGTCCTCGCTTCGATCGAGGCCGATCTGGCAGCAACGGCATCTGCTCTAGCCGAACGGACCGCAGCAATCGAAGCTTCCGAGGCCAAGGTGGTTGACGATGAACGAGCCCTTGAGGTTCGCAAGGCCCAGCTCGAAACCGAGTCCACCTCGCTCGATGTTCGCTTTGGTGAGATCGATGACCGTCGCAGCGAACTGCAGGCGCAGCGTTCGCTCATGTCAGAAAAGCAGTCGGAGGTCGATCAGCTGAAGTCGCAGGTGGCCTCTCTTGAAGCCGAGCGTAAGCAACTCGACACCGATGCTGCGCTCCTTTCGCGCCAGCGAGCGCAGATCGATGAGGAACGCGCCCAACTCGCGGGAACATCGGTTGAGCTGGACGATCAGCGCAACATGGTCGCAGAACAACGCGAACACCTCGACGCTGAGAAGCTATTGCTCGATGAGCAGCGTCTTGGATTGGCCGAGCAGCGTCGCCAGCTGAACGAACAGAACGAGTTTATTTCGCGCCAGCAACACCAGCTGATCGAACGACGTCGCCAGCTCGACGAAGAGGGCAATATCCTCGACGAGCGGGCCAAACAATACGACCGAGATCGCGACGTTCTCGACGACAAGCTCGAATCGTTTGCTCGTCAGCAGACCGACTTTGAAGGTGCTGAAAGCCGTGCTGAGGTCGAAGCCTCCCAGCTCAACGAGCTACGTGCTGACATTAATATGCGCCGAGAGGGAATCAAGGGCGAGGAAGCGGAGCTGCGCAAGCTTGCCGCGATCGTGAACGACCGACGTGAGACGCTCAACAACAGTCAGCTCGAGTTCGACCGCAAGCAGACCGAGATCGCCGCCGACAGCGGCCGTCTCGATTCCCTTCGAGCCGACAACGCCGAAGAGAAGCGTCGCCTCGATAGCGAGCGCATTCACCTCGAAGAAGTCAACAAGCGCCTTGCAGCCGAAGAACGTGCCCTCAATGAGGAACGTGCTCGTATTGCCGAGATGTGGGACCTCGTTGGCCGGCACCGAGAGCAGGCACGACAGATCATCTCCGCCCTTGGCCCCGAAACACTCGGAACACTCAGCGAGAATGCACCCGACCTCGATGCTCTCGACGGCGGCGCCTAGTTAGTCGGCGAGTTATTCGTCGGTAGCGATGGCGGCGGGGACGTCAGCTTCGCTGAATTCGCACGGCAACGACACAGCTTCGAATACCTGACGCTGCTCGAGCGAAAGTGCGTTCGGGTCTTCGCTCAGTAGGTCGTCGAGCTCGAGGAAGTCCTCAAACCCGAATTCTGCAGCTGCGGTGTAGAAGGCGCACTGGCAGTACTCCTCGACGTCGTCGCCGTCCTGGGCTGCCTGGCAGGATGCGACGAACTGTCGCTCCACACGTCCGTCCTGGTCGGCGAAGCTGCCGGGGACGCCTTCGCTCGTGCAAGCTGCGAGCACAAAGCCGATAGCGATCATGGTCAGTCGAAAGCGCTTGGACATGACCGGCATGCTAGCGGTATTTGGGCGCATTCTTTGAGCCTTCGGCGGTAAGAAATACCAGGTGTTTCGGTCACATGGCAGCGAGTTCGTTGGCCCGCGTGAAGATGTCATCGAGCATTGGTTCGGTCAGGCGACCAGTGAAGGTGTTCTGTTGACTCACGTGATAGCTACACAAAAGGGTGAGATCGTCGGTGATGGACACCTCGACGCCGTGGCCGAATTTTGGGCGCGGGCTGATGTCGAAGTGACGGGCGACGGCCGAAGTTCCAATACCTCCGAGCGTGACGATGACCTTGAGGTTCGTCAGCGCCGAAAGCTCACGTGTCAGAAATGGACGACATGTATTCTGTTCAGCCGCCGTTGGTTTGTTCAACGGGGGCGCACACTTGACCGCGCTCGTGACCCAGACGTTCGATAACTCAAGACCGTCGTCGATCGATGTTGCTTCGGGCTGGTTCGCAAGACCCGCTCGGTACAGTCCGGCGTACAGCCAGTCTCCGGACCGGTCGCCGGTGAACATCCGTCCAGTCCGATTGGCTCCGTGGGCAGCAGGGGCAAGCCCCACGATGGCAATCTCTGCAGACGGATCGCCAAAGCCCGTCACCGGGCCACCCCAGTAGTCTTCATCCTTGTAGGCCGCGCGCTTTTCTTCAGCCACGGTTTCGCACCACTCGATTAGCCGAGGGCATTGTCGACACTTCTCAATTTCTGAGTTCAGGGTCGCTAGGTCCATGACTCGCAACGTAGTGCCGGTAGCGTGAAAAGCAATGTCGAAAAAGTCGTCACCCAAACCAACCGTCGTGCTGTTCGTCCGCCACGGGCAAACACCTACCACGGGGACAAAACTTCCCGGTCGCGCACCGGGTCTGCACCTCGCCGAAAAGGGCGTCAAACAGGCCGAGGCCGTGGGCGCTCGCATCGCGGGCCTGGCCAAGGTGAAGGCTATATACGCCTCACCAATGGAGCGCACACAGGAGACTGCGGCACCGATCGCCAAGGCATGCAAGCTGCGCGTCCGAACCCACAAGGGTCTTATCGAAGCAGACTTCGGAGCCTGGACGGGAAAGAACCTGTCCGCGTTGCGCAAGCTTCCGGAATGGACGACCGTACAGAACTACCCGAGCGGCTTCCGTTTTCCTAAGGGCGAATCGTTCCCTGAGATGCAAACTCGAATGACCGGAGCTGTTGGCGAGCTCGTCGCCAGGCACCCCGGCGAAACGATCGTTGCAGTGTCACACGCGGACACGATCAAGGCGGCTGTCGCCGACGCTGCTGGCACTCCGCTCGACCTCTTCCAACGCATCGTGATTTCGCCGTGCTCGGTCAGTGCGGTCATGTATACCGCAACGGGCCCGATCGTTCTGGCCATCAACTCGACCGGCGACGATCTCTCTACCCTCGTCCCCAGTTAGGCCGGTGTCGCATGGATTTTGAGATTGGCCAAGTCGAGTCGTTTACCACCGGTACCGTCGGCCCTAAGGGACAACGGACCTTCTTCCTGCAGGCGATCGCCGATGGTCAGACGGTCTCGTTAAAGCTCGAGAAACAGCAGGTCGCGGCAATGGCGGACCATTTGCAGAATCTATTGGCCGACCTCCCGGAGATTGAGGCTCAGGACTGGACTAGCGCGCCGTCACTTATCGAGCCGGTCGAACCTATGTGGGCGGTTGGTGCAATGGGCGCCATGTACGACAACGGCTCGGACAACATCGTGGTCATGGCCGAAGAAATTGTGGAAGACCCCGATCTCGAGAACGCTGCCACGGCAACGTTCTTACTCGGACGAGCCCAAACGCTCGCCTTTATCGAACGCGCACGCGAGGTCATCGAAGCGGGTCGACCACCATGTCAGTGGTGCGGTCGACCGTTGAACCACGGCGAAGACGGCTTCTGTCCTTGTTGGAACTGATATGACCAACGCCGACGAAGGCGACGATTCAGAGAGTCCGTTTCGCGCTCGCGATCCGTTGTCTACGAGCGAGGCGCTCGAGATCCTGACGACTTCGGAGATTGAGGTGCTGGGTCGCATGCCGTACAGCTCCAACGCGACCTTCCTCGTCGACCTCCGCGTCGACGGAGGCGTACCGGCACAGGCGATCTACAAGCCCGAAGCGGGCGAGCAACCTCTCTGGGACTTCCCGGGGTCGCTCTATCGTCGTGAGGTCGGGGCCTATGTTCTGTCCGAACAACTCGGATGGGGCCACGTCCCTCCGACGATCGAGGTCGATGGGCCCGCCGGTATTGGCTCACTGCAGCTCTTCATCCCGGCCATCTTTGACGAGCACTATTTCACCCTTCTCGAAGAGGAGAAGTTCCATTCGGCATTCAAGGAGATCTGCGCCTTCGATTTCGTGGCCAACAACACTGATCGCAAGGGCGGCCATATCCTCCTCGGCGAGGATGACGAACTGTGGGCTATCGACAACGGGCTGAGCTTCCATCAGGAGTTCAAACTGCGGACGGTCATCTGGGACTTCGCCGGTGACGACATCAGTGAGCGGGTGCGCGACGGTCTGACCTCGCTACTCGACGACGGTCTTGATAGCGAGTTGAAGAAACTACTGACGCCATTCGAACGCGATGCCGTACTCACCCGCGCACGGTCGTTGTTGCATGCCGGGGTGTATCCCACCGACCCCACGGGCCGCCGCTACCCGTGGCCAATGGTCTGACCCAGGCACAAACGGCGCTCGAAAACGACGGAACGCCCTCGCCGAGCATGATGCTGACGAGGGCGTTAGTCGTGTGAATCGATCAGGCTCGAGCCTTCAGCGCTTCGATCAGCTTTGGCATGACGTTGTGGACGTCGCCGACAATACCGAGGTCTGCAACGCCGAAGATCGGGGCCTCTTCGTCCTTGTTGATCGCGATGATGTGTTTGGAGCCCTTCATTCCCACGAGGTGCTGGGTCGCTCCGGAGATCCCGAGTGCAAGGTAGACGTCTGGCTTTACAACCTTGCCCGTCTGGCCAACCTGAGAGCTGTACGGCACCCAGCCGGCATCGACAATCGCTCGCGATGCGCCTGCTGCACCGCCGACAAGTTTCGCGATCTCTTCGACCATCGCAAAGTTCTCGGCTTCGCCCAGACCACGACCACCGGAGACGACGAAGGCCGCCTCGTCGAGCTTTGGTCCATCGCTTTCTTCGGTGAAGCGGTCGGTGACCACAGCTGCGCCAACGGCACCCGAGTCGACGGTGTCGAGATCTTCGATGTCGGCTGCATCGCCGCCGGTCTCCTCAGCGGTGAAAGACTTCGGACGAACGAGTGCGATTTGCACTTCGCCTTCGGTGAACTTTGTCTTCACGTTGGTCGTTCCACCAAAGATTGGCTCGGTCCCAACGAGGGAATCCCCGTCGACCTCAAGATCGACAACATTGGTAATAACCGGCGAGTCGACCGCGACCGACAAGCGGGCAGCAACGTCGCGACCGTCATAGGTCGTGCCTGCCAACACTGCGTCGGGGCCATCGCCCTCTTCGACCGCCGCAGCGATGGCCGCAGCGACGTGAACGCCTTGCAGGCCCCCTTCAAGATCACCTGTGGCGCGAACCGTGTCTGCACCGTGCGCTCCGGCGGTGGCGGCAATCGAATCAGTTGCCTCAGCACCGATAACGACCTCGACGTCGTCAGCGAGCTCGCGGGCCTTGGCCAGCATCTCGGTGGTGAGGGTGGAGAGTTCACCGTCGACGAGTTCCCCGTACACCCAAATAGTTGACATTCCCATATCTAGAGCACCTTCAGTTCTTCAAGGAACGCAATGATGCGCTCGTGGGCGTCGCCCTCATCAACAATTTTCTCTCCCGCTTCTCGCTCTTCAGCTTCCTCGACCTCGATGATCTCCTGACGACACCCGGCCATTCCGACCGTGTCTGCGTCAATGTCTAGATCGGCGAGAGTGACCTCATCTACCGGCTTGGACTTCGCCGCCATGATTCCTTTGAAGGATGGATAGCGGGGTTCGACCACACCTGCGGTCACCGAGACAAGACATGGCATTGGGCAGGTGACCGAGTCGAAGCCCGATTCGGTCTGACGCTTTACGGCAACCGAGCCGTCACCTACCTCGATCGACTTGGCGAACGTCACCGACGGCAAGCCCATGACCGCAGCGATCTGCTCGGGGACTGTTCCGGTGTAGCCGTCGCTCGATTCGGTGGCCGCGAGCACGAGATCAGGTTCTGCCCGCGCGATCGCAGCAGCGAGGACCTTGGCCGTGGAGAGCGCATCGGAGCCCGCCAGGGCATCGTCGCTAACCAGGATGGCATCGTCGGCGCCCATGGCGAGCGCAGTCCGAAGACCTGCAGTTTCATTGTCCGGTGCCATGGACACGAGGGTGACCTTGCCACCGCCTGCTGCTTCAGCGAGCTGTAGCGCCATCTCGACTCCATAAGAGTCGGACTCATCCAGGATGGGTTTGGAATCTCGGTTCAGGGTCTTGGTCTCAGGATTCAATGACCCGGTTTCGGCCGGATCAGGAATCTGTTTCACACATACGACAACATTCATTGGCCTAGCATGCCCCTTGTTCTGTTGGACGACCGACCCCGCATCGTTGGGGCCTGCTGGCCTTACGGGAAGGCCAAGGTCGTATCGATCAAGATAGTTGGACTACCTACATTTCCCGCCAACCTTACCGGCCGGTAACTTACAAATTGCCACCGAGCGCCCGAAGGATTCTCACGGCCTATGAAAATTGTCCTCATCGCGAACGCATCAGCATCATCGGTGACTGCCCGGACGAGGGTCGTCATCCAGAAGGCACTTTCTGCGGACCATGATGTGGAACTGCGAGAGACCGTCCGACGAGGACATGCCACCCGTATAGCGAAGGGCGCTGCAGCCGAGGGTGCTGACCTGGTCGCTGTGCTCGGTGGCGACGGCACTCTCAACGAAGCAGCCAATGGCGTAGTGGGCACAAACACCGCCCTCGCCCCCATCCCTGGCGGATCGACCAACGTGTTCGCACGAACGCTCGGCCTTCCCGAGGATCCAGTCCACGCAACTGCGGTGACCCTCGAAGCCATCGAGAACAATGCCATTCGCTCGATTGGCCTCGGCGCTGCGAACGAGCGCTACTTCCTGTTTCATGTCGGCGTCGGATTCGATGCCGCTGTGGTGAGGCAAGTCGAAAAGCGCGGCCACTTGAAGCGGTACGCCGGGCACGCGTTCTTTGCCTGGGCAGGATTCGACACCTGGATGCGTCGCTTCGATCGCAAGCACCCGCACTTTCAAGTCGAGTACAGCGATGGCTCGGTGGTCGATGATGGTTACTTCGGCATCTGCCTAAACACGGATCCGTACACCTACCTCGGAACGCGCCCGTTCACCGTGATTCCAGACGCCACGCTCGACGCACCGCTCAGCCTCGTCACCCTTCGCTCACTCAGCGCCTTCAACCTAACGAAGCTGATGATCGCCAGTCTCCGCAATCCTGACGGAGTCCAGAGCGGCAGAGGCGTCGACGTGCGACGCGAGGTTCGAACGGCTCGAATCTCGAGCGAATCCCCGTTCCCCTATCAACTCGACGGTGACTACCTCGGCGACGTCACCTCGATCGATGTGCGCTGGGAGCCCGACGCAATTCGCCTCGTTGTACCCGACGGCCGCCACGTCCCCCGTCCCGCCGACATTCTGTAACAACGGGCGCTCACACCGGACCGGGTGGTCTCGCCAGGCCGGCGGCGCCGATATAGGCGGCCTCACGCCCACACCAGACCGCTCGG
>CAZSYL010000055.1:0-26868 GCA_964610745.1 uncultured Acidimicrobiales bacterium | reverse complement strand
CCTCGGCTCGACCGAGATGCAGGCTCGTCGGTGCAAGTGACGTTGTCGCCGCGTCGTGGAACGGCTGCTGCCTAAGACAGTGAATGATTTCCCAACGGGATGGGTTGACAGTCCGTGGACAGACGCGCCCTTTTACTCGGCCCATTGCCAGCCGTGGTACTCGTGGGTTGCGGAGCGACATCGGTTGCGCAGGAGCAATCGGACGGTCCATCGCCCGACACAACGCTCGAAGACGGCGCTCGTGAGACAGTCACCGCCGCAGATGCGGACACCCTGCCTCCCGAGGAGCCCATCACCGTCCCTCTCACGCTGTATCTGATGCACGACGCTGTCGATGGCACGGCCTCTCCCCTCTCATCACAGCGGACCGAAGAGGGGCTGGCGGTTATTGCGGAAGACATGGGCGGTGTGTGGGCGCAGGCAAACGTTGTCTTCGACCCCGTCAATGTCGAAACCATTGAGGTACCGACCGATGTGCTCGAAGGGATAGCCCTCGGTCTCGACACCAGCCGTTTCTTCGACCAGGTTGGCGTCACCTTCGATATCCCCAATGCGGCTGCGGTCAACGGCTTCTATGTTCGCGCCGCGGGACGGGTGAACGGGTTTGCGCCGAGCGGATCGCGGGTCTTCTTCGTGATCGACGAACCAAGCGTGCACGACGAACGGGTGTCCAGCCACGAGGTTGGCCACATCTTTGGTCTGCATCACCAACTTGTTGACCCCGGCACGCTGATGTTTTCGGGCACCAACGGTACGGTGCTCACCGAAGACGAGATCGTCGTCGCCCGCTACGCCGCACAAGGAGTTCTCGATGGTGTTCGTTAAACCTGCTGCTCATCCGACGCTGACCTCTCGCCGGCGCCCACGGCTGACCGCGATCGGCGTGGCACTCGCTCTGCTGGCTGCCGCGTGCAGCGGTTCGGACAACTCCGCTAGCGAGCCGGGAGCAACCGATGCCGCAGACCTAGACCAGACCGTTGAAGAGGGGGCACCAGCGTCGGGCGACCCCATCTCTATCCCGAACGACGGCACGAACGCCCTCGAGGGCCACACACCTAGAGGCTTTGCCGGCACGGGCACGGGGTTGTTCGCCGGCGACAACCTCAACCCGAACTTCCCCAACGGCGATGGCGTCCAGATCTGGCTCAGCTTTGCACTCCCAGAAGGCACCGCCGCCCCGACGACGGCGACCCTGCGTTCCGACGTACTGACACCGACCGGCAATGTGTTCGAAGCACTCGGCGACCTCCAGGCCGCACCCGTGTCCTACGATGCGTTCGGACCTGAGCTCTTCGATCTCGAACCCATTGGGGATCTCGTCACCTGCTCACGACCCACCGACTCGTCGATTACCTGCGACGTTACCGAAGCAGCCGCCACTGCGATCGCCGATGGTGAATCGTTCGTGCAGCTCCGACTCACCTTCGAACAAGTCTCCGACAGCGACGGCGAGCAGGATCTGGCGACGTTCTTCCTGACCGACTCGAACACCAACGAACCCGGCATCTTCTTCCTCGACCTGGCGTAATCCCAAAAATTGTGGGACTCAGCGCGTTATGCGCTCTTTCCCGTACAAGATCTCGTTAGTCGGGCAGGCGTTCGCTGAGGTACGCGACTAGCTGGTCGATGGCGACGCGGTCTTGTTCCATCGAGTCACGCTCGCGGACAGTTACTGCCCGATCTTCGAGGGTGTCGAAGTCGACGGTGACGCAGAACGGGGTGCCGATCTCGTCTTGGCGTCGATAGCGCTTGCCGATGGCTTGGGTCTCGTCGTAGTCGCTCATCCAGTGGCCCTTCACCAGGTCGAATACCTCGTGAGCGGTCGGCGTCAGCGTGTCCTTCTTCGACAATGGCAGGATCGCAACCTTGTAGGGCGCAAGTCGGGGGTCGAGGCGCAGCACCGTGCGGGTGTCGTCGTTGACCGTCTCTTCGTCGTAGGCGTCCAGCAAGAACGCAAATGCGGTTCGGGTGGCACCAGCAGCAGGTTCGATCACGTGTGGGATCCACCGCTCGTTCGCCTGCTGATCGAAGTATTCGATCCGCTCGCCCGAGTGTTCCTTGTGCTGGGTCAAGTCGTAGTCGCCGCGATTGGCAACACCTTCGAGCTCGTCCCAGCCCCAGGGGAACAGATACTCAACGTCGGCGGTGCCCGAGCTGTAGTGGCTGAGCTCATCAGCATCGTGCTCGCGCATACGGATGACGTCCTCACCCATGCCCAGGTCCAAGTACCAGGCCATGCGCTCGGCCTTCCAGTACTCGTACCACTGCTGGCTTTCGGCTGGAGGAACGAAGTACTCCATCTCCATCTGTTCGAACTCACGGGTCCGGAACACGAAGTTGCCGGGCGTGATCTCGTTGCGGAAGCTCTTGCCGATCTGGGCAATACCAAACGGCGGCTTCTTGCGGCTGGTGTTGAGCACGTTCATGAAGTCGACGAACATGCCCTGAGCGGTTTCAGGGCGCAGGTACACCTCGTGACCGGCTCCTTCGACCGGGCCAGCGTGGGTCTTGAACATCAGATTGAACGCACGCGGTTCTGTGAACTCGCCTTTGGCGCCGCAGTTGGGGCACACGTTCGGATCGTCGAGCTTGTCGAGCCGGTAGCGGCTGTTGCAGCTCTTGCAGTCGACGAGCGGGTCGCTGAAGTTCGCGAGGTGCCCAGATGCTTCCCAAACCTGGGGAGGCGACAGGATGGCAGCATCGAGACCGACGACATCGTGACGCATCTGCACCATCGATCGCCACCACTGATCTTTCACGTTGCGCAGCAACAGCACACCTATGGGGCCGTAGTCATAGGTCGAGCGAAATCCGCCGTAGATCTCGGCCGATTGAAACACGATGCCCCTGCGCTTGGACAGGTTGACGATCTTGTCGAACAGTTCGGGATCCGGAGTCTCACTCATTCGAGCAAGGCTACCGATACACACCCTCAGACCGAGCGACGCCAGCTGTGATCTTCACGACACCGATCGACCAGCGTTGACGCACCAATGTCGGTTTCGCAACGTGTTCAGTCGACACTTCCAACGAGTGTGTGCTGGACAACTGCTTGCAATACCTAGACATTCTATGTATATCTATACCTAGAACATCTACCCATTGCCGAAAGAATCGTGATGAAACTCCCAAGGGACCTAATGGCCGCTTCGGCCACACCATTGATCCTCACGCTGCTGCGCCGAGGTGACAGCTACGGGTACGAGATCATCCAAAACGTCCGGGCCTTGAGCGACGGCGAGCTCGAATGGAAGGAAGGCATGCTGTATCCACTGCTTCACCGACTCGACCAGAGCGGCCTGATCGAGAGCTACCAGGGTGTCGCCGATAGCGGCCGATCACGCAAGTACTACCGCCTGCTTCCCGCTGGAGAACAGCAGCTGCTCGAACAGCGCCGGGGCCTTGAGTCCGTGATGAATTTCCTCGACCGGGCCAATTCCTTTACGCCTGGGGTTGCACATGGCTGATCACTCCGCATTCGAAGAGATCAACCTCTGGGCCCAAAAGCTTGAATCATCACACCCGGAGCTGAAACCGTACCTGCCCGAACTCGTCGATCACGTCACCTCCGTTCTGGAGTCGGCGATAGCCGAAGGTGCTTCAGTCAACGATGCGTTCGTCCGGGCAATCGAGAGCGTTGGAGAACCATCGGTTCTCACGAGCGAGTTCCAGGCCGCCGAAGGGCCGACAGTCAACCTGCTCGGACGCAGCCTGCCGACGTGTCAGGCGTTCAAGGCCGTTGGCGCCACGTGGGTGCTGTTGTCGTTGGCGTGGGCTGCGTTCGTCATCGTCACGAAAGACGAGACATGGATGTTGGTCGGATGGGTTTTCACCACGGTCATCCCTCTCTCCGCCTTACAAGCCCGCATCGAACAATCCCGTAGACCAACCGAGCACTAATCGGCGACAAACGAGATCCTTCGCTCCATTTTCGTTTGCCTGTGATGTACTTGCCACATGACCGAGGCCTCAACGCATCTGATTACCGCTCTCGACGACCTTCTCCCCCTCTATGGCGAGATTCCACTCGGGGCGAGAACAAAGGAACAGGACCATCTCGCGCCCGTCTACCAGGAGATGATCGCCGCGTCGCCGTTCTGCGCCCTGACCACGGTTGGGCCTGACGGCACCGATTGCACGCCGCGGGGAGAAGAACCCGGCTTTGTGCGGGTGATCGACGAGCACACCCTCGAACTGCCCGATCGGAAAGGCAACAACCGGCTCGACAGTCTGCGCAACATCATCGACGATGGCCGCGTCTCGCTGTTGTTCCTGATTCCGGGAAGGATCGACAGCACTCGTGTGAATGGACGGGCGGTCATAACCACCGATCCCGACGTGCTGGCTTCGCATGCAATCGATGGCAAGGCCCCCGCAACCGTGATCCGGATCACGGTCGAACGCGCCTACTCCCACTGTGGCAAGGCCATGATTCGATCGGGGCTGTGGGATTCCGATCGCTGGCCCGTAATCGACGGTCTGCCGACGCCAGGCCAGATCTCGAATAGTTTCAAGGACTATGAGATGGACGTCGAGGCCTACGACGCGAACTACGAGAAGTCCCTTCGCGACGAACTGCTCTAGCCCAAAAACCTGCTCTGGCCAGAAACACAGCGCCGCAGCCAGTCAAGGGGCGCTTTGACGTAGCGTTGGGCATTATGAGTTCAACAGGTCCAGCACTAATCGGGGCGAAATTGACAGCCGACGGCGTTCAACGGTTCATCGAGCGAGTGACCGTGCACGCCATGGACGGAGGCGGCGAACGCACCCCCATTTGCGTGTGGGGTGTTCATGGCATCGGCAAGACCGCACTCGTCGAAGAGATCGCCACCGCGAACGGCTGGAAATTCGCCTACGTTGCTCCCGCACAGTTCGAAGAGATGGGAGACCTGCACGGACTTCCCGTCGTCGAAGGAGAGTCCACCCGGTTCGCTCCCCCCGATTGGGTACCGACCGAAGAGGGACCCGGCATCTTGTTGCTCGACGACTTCAACCGTGCAGACGACCGGATCCTGCGCGGAATCATGCAGCTGCTGCAACGCAGCGAGCTCGTCAGTTGGTCACTGCCACCCCGGTGGCACATCGTCGTGACCGCAAACCCGGAGGGTTCTGACTACAGCGTCACCCCTCTCGACGACGCCATGTTGACCCGCATGCTCCACGTCAGCATGGAGTTCGAACACCAGGTCTGGGCGCGCTGGGCCATCGATGCGGGAGTCGATGAGCGCGGCATAGCGTTCGTCCTCACCTACCCCGAGATCGTGACCGGGTCCCGCACGACACCACGCTCGCTCACACACTTTTTCGAACAGATCAGCCCGATCGACGATCTACGAGCGAACTGGGATCACGTCCATGCGCTTGCACTCAGCGCACTCGACCACGAAGCAGCGACGGCCTTCATGTCGTTTGTCAACGATGGACTCAACGAGTTGGTCTCCCCGGCCGAAATCCTCGACGGCGATTGGTCCGAAACGGCTGAGCGCATTCGCTCCCTCGCAATGGATGCCGACGGTGTTCGCCTCGATCGGCTGAACGCCATGACCGTCCGGTTGTACCTCGCTCTGACCAAGGAGGACTTCGCCCCGACCGAGGCGCAGGGCGCCAACCTCGTGTCGTTCCTGACCAACGACGTGCTTCCAGCGGACCTTCGTCTGACCCTGCATCGCGACCTCGTCAACGGTGCTGGCCCCGAGGTGGTCGAAGTGATGCGCGACAAGGCGCTGGCTGAGATGACACTCGAGTCGATGTGACAGACATCGACGACATCGCCTCGGAGGTATCCCAATTATGAACTGGCTCAACCCAACCACCCATCGAGAGCGATCGATTTCAAAACTGATCGCGCTACTCGCAGTTCTTGCACTCGTCGCTGCTGCCTGCACCAGCGACGTCGCCGAACAAGATGCGCCGGTCGACGAACAAGCCGCGCCGGCCGACGAACCAGGTCAGGACGATCCCGCAGCAACAACGACCGATCCCACCACGACAACGGTTGCGCCAACTACGACAACGACACGCCCTGACTTTTCTGGCACCACAATCGAAGTCGGAGTTCGTGATAACCCGACCATGAATCTAATCAGAGAGGTCACCGACGAGTTCTTCAGCGGTCCGACTGGCATCCACGTCGAATTCGTCGAGGTTCCCCCAGAGATGAACTTCAGGGATTTCCGCAGTGGGTTTGTTCCCGGGCCTCCCTTCGACGTATTCATGATCGATCCGTTCGAATCGCCGCAAGTCGGCGTCAACCAATGGCTATCTGAGCGTCGGCTTTTGACAGACGCTGACGTCGGCTTTGATCTCGCCGGCTTCGTACCTCCGTTACTCGAAGCAAACAGCACCGACGACGGGCTGTTCGCCGTGCCTTTCACCGCCGAGTCCTCGATCATCATGTTCAACCAACAAATCATCGACGAAGCAGACATTGACTTTCCAGAGAACCCGACCTGGCAACAAGTCGCTGACATCGCCCGCCAACTCGACAGCGACGAAGTCACCGGCATCTGCCTCAATGGCATCCCCGAGTGGGACCAACTCGGCGGAGCGCTCACCACCGTCGTCAACACCTTCGGCGGTACCTGGTGGGAAGCCAACGAAGACGGCACCCTAGGCGAACCACAGATCGACCAACCCGATTCAGGGTTCCGAGCCGCTACCGAGTTCTACCTCAACCTCGCTCGTGACGTCGGCCCCGACAACTTCGCCGAAACCGCCTTCGACCAATGCCTCGAACAGTTCCAAAACGGCAACGCGGCTATCTGGTACGACACCACTGCAGCAGCACCGCTACTCGAAGGCGCAGGCAGCCCGGTCGCTGGCAACGTCGGCTACACCAGAGCACCTATCGCCGAAACCAACGCCTCCGGTGCACTGTGGACCTGGGGCCTGACACTTCCAGCCAGAGGTAACCAGCTCGACGCAGGTTGGGAGTTCATCCGTTGGGCAACCTCACCCGAAACCATCGCGCTCATGGCCGAACACGCACTCGACGGATGGAACGATCCGGCAGTCGTCGGGGCCGCTACGCGAACCTCCCACTTCGACATCCCAGAATTCCGCGAAGCAACCGAGCCATACGGTGACATCGTCTTCGACGAACTCACCGCAGCTAACCCGAACAACCCCGGCACCACACCACGACCCGGCCTACCAGGTGTCCAATACGTCGGTTACCCCGAATTTCCACAAGTCGCAACCGACTGCACAGTCGAACTCTCAGCAGCCGTGACCGGAACAATCACCATCGACCAAGCACTCAACACCTGCCAAGTGATCGCCACGGAGGTATCCCGGTAATGGAGCGCACGCAGGAACACACCTGGAGACCCCGCAATTCGGCGCCAACGGCTGACTCCCCGACCGCGACCTCGTCAACGGAGCTGATCCTGAGGTGGTCGAAGTGATGCGTGACAAGGCGCTGGCTGAGATGACACTCGAGTCGATGTGACAGACATCGACGACCCGGCCCTTCGTACTCGAGCCACCGATGAGGTTGGCCGGACAGTGATTGCGTTGATCCGCGAAGAGCCCTTCTTTGGACACCTGCTGTCGGGCATTAACCGCAAGATCACCGACGAGACGCCGAGTATCGCGATATCAATCCGCAACGGTCGGCCGCTGCTTGCGGTCAACCCGGACTTCTTCCTCAACTCGCTGCCGATCGAGGGCCAACGAAGCGCGGTCATCAAGCATGAAGTCCTGCACCTCCTGTTGGACCATGCGGGACGCTTCGACTCGACTTATATGGATCGGCAAATCTTTGATCTGGCTGCGGATTTGGTGATCAACCAGATGATCGGTGAGAAATGGCCGATGCCGCCAGGAGCAATCGAGCTCGACTCATTCGACTTCGAACTACAACCCGACCAAACCTTGGACTGGTACTACCGCACGCTGCTCGAGCACAAGGACGAAATCGCCGAGGACATGCAACCAGAGCATTCGAACCACGACGAATGGTCGAGTGACGAACAGGACATCTCAGAATCAGAAATTGGCCGACACGAAGTCGCCAAGGCGGTACGCGACGCCAAGGACCGGTCCGGCGAGAACTTCACGGAGCTGCCCGGCGAAGTCCAGGAGTTGGTCGAGTCACTGATTGGTGAGCTCCAACCGTCGATCGACTGGCGCCGGGTCATTCGGTTGTTCACCGAAGCCAGCCGACGAACCCGCATCTCCAATACTCTGCGCCGCCCATCGAAGCGGTACGGCACCTATCCCGGCATCAAGGTCAAGAGACTCCATCGCCTGGCGGTGATCATCGATACGAGCGGGTCGGTCAAAGATGAGGCGCTGAGCGAGTTCTTCACCGAGGTGAGAGCGATCTGGCGACAAGGCTCTGAGATCATCGTCATCGAGTCGGACAATCAGGTTCGCGCAACATGGGAATTCACCGGCAACCCTCCGCCGAAGACCAAGGGGCGAGGAGGAACACGCTTTGACCCAGCGTTGGAGTGGGTCACCGAGTCGAACCCGCCGTTTGACGCAGCGATCTATTTCACCGATGGCAAGGCCAATGCTCCAACGGTTCGTCCTTCGTGTGATGTCCTGTGGGTTCTACCGCCGAATGGCGACGTCCACTCGCTGAAAGGTCAGCGGGTGATCAGGATTTCTCCCTGACGGTTGCCTCTACGGGGCTGGCCCGCTGGTATCTGCGCCAGAACTTGGTCACTCGATCCTCGAGTTCGGCTGGAACATCGAATCGTTCCGGGTCGTTGATCACGAGAACCTCGAGGTTGGGAAGATCGCGAAGGGGCGAAAGGTCGGTCACCCCCGGCGAATAGCGGATGTCGAGTACGCGGAGATCGGTCGCATGGCGCAATGTCTCAAGCGAAACTGGGGCCTTGACCTGGGACATCAGGAGCACTTCAAGGCCCGGTAGTTCACCAATGTTCCCAAGATCGGTGACCGCTGTTCCCCACAAGACGACGAAAGGGTCGAGCAGCACTGTCCCTTTGGGAAACACACCGCCGGTGAACTTACTCTTGCGATTCAGCTTCAAGCCGTCGAGGCTCTCGAGTTGCGAGACGTCAAGGCCTGGGCTCGCTCGATCGAGCAGTCCAACGTGACGAAGGTCGGGGGCAACGAATCTCACCACCGACGCGCTGAGGTGCTCGATGCTTCGACATCCAAGCACCCGAACCTCACCGCCGTTGCACGACAGCTTGCCGAGGGACTCGAAGCCATCGAGCGCTATCCCTCCCCTGGCTTCGATATTGGTGAGGTTGGGCATCATCTCTGGGGTGATGGCCGCGTCGACAACGATTTCGCCCCGGATGCTGCGGAGCTCGGGGAACGATGCCTCCGGCGCTAGCGAAAGTTCTCCGCCTTCAAGCGATTCGAGCTTTGCTATTGAGGGGAGCGGACCAGGAAATGCGCGCCCGCGGATCTTGAGATGGGTCAGGTTCTCGAAGCGCTCGAGCGCGCTGAGGTCGAGCGCCTCATCACGGGTGGTGAGATGAAGGTCGAGATGGGTCAACGCGGTGAGCCGCTCGAGCCCATCAAGAAACAGAGACGGGGACGGCTCTGAGTACTTTCGAATCGGCGTGCCGAGCGCAATGGACGTGACCTTGTCCCGAATAGGCAGCTCCGACGCCGCGAGAAGGTGAACCATGGCGAGATCGTGCCAGGCTCGCATCCCGGTCGGCTTGTCGAAAAGCGTTGCCCGTTCGGGCATCGGGAAGCGGCGCTGGCTGACGGGACGTTGTTTGGTATCGGCCCGCGGTTTCATCCCCGCGAGGAGCTCGGCGAAGATCGCCCGGTCACCGAGAGCCGCGGCGAGTTCGACCCCCTGTGTGATCGACGATCGGTCCGGCTGGATCAACAGAGAAGCAATGGCGTTGGCCTGTTTGCGTTGTTTGTCGGTGAGTTCCACGTCCCATCCAGTGTAGGAACGTCCGCTTACCTCGACGTGATCACCAACGTTAGGCCTGCTCGAGGACCGTCGACGACCTCAGACGTCGTTCCAGGTTGTGCTCAAGGAGGCGGGTGGCCAAGCTATCGAACTCGCGCGTGGCGGGCGACGTTGGCTGGTTCAAGACCGCACCCATCTGACCGCGGAGAGCCAAGTGCAACAGCGCCGTTGCGTCGACGCTGATCGGGAAGCCAGTTCGACATGTCCCACAGGTGGTTCCGCCGTCGACGATCGAAAAGTGGGTGAGATTGGTTTCGCTTCCACACAACACGCACACATCGACCGATGGCGAGAACCCCTCCTGAGCGAGCAACTTCAGGAAGAAGCCGGCGACGACGAGATGGCTTTCCGACGATGCGACCGTGTGAAGCGCTCGGGCGAGCATCGTGTACAGCGCCTCGTTCGGTTCGCGGTCCTGGGAGACAACCTCGACGGCCTCGAGCATCGCTGATGCCCGAGCGAACAGTTCGAGATCTTCACGAAGTACAGGAAAGCGGTCGATGCTTTCGACCTGGGTGAGCGTGTCGAGTTCACCCTTGCCCCGATAGAGCTGCACCTGCAGGTGATTTGTGGGCTCGACACGTGAACCAAAGCGGCTGCGGGTCTTGCGTACACCCTTGGCCACGCAGCGGATCTTGCCGTTGCTCTGCGTCATCATCGACACGATGCGGTCGGACTCACCGAGCTTCCATGAGCGCAGCACCACCGCGTTGTCGCGATAGAGACCGACCCCATCACTTCTGGAACGGCCACTGCTCGACCGACTCACGTGGTGACGCCCCCGTAGCGACGTCCGCGCTGGTGGTAGTCCTCAATTGCCTTGGCCATGTCGGCTCGGGTGAAATCAGGCCAGAGGGTGTCGGTGAACCACATCTCCGAATAGGCGAGATGCCACAGGAGGAAATTCGAGGTTCGGAACTCGCCAGAGGTGCGGATCATCAGATCGACCTCGGGCATTTGTGGGTCGTATAGGTGACGAGAGATCATTTTTTCGTTGATCTTGTCAGCCGAGACACCGGCCTTGACCAGACTCTTGACCGCGTCGACCACCTCGGCCCGGCCGCCGTAGTTGAAGGCGATCGTGAACTTGAGCTTCGTATTGTTCTTCGTTAGCTCAGTGGCGTCTTCCATCCGCTTGATCAGACGCTTTGGGACGCGCCAGTCGTCGCGGCCAACAAAGCGGATTTGTACACCCATCTCATGAAGTTCGTCCTGACGACGGAGCAGGATGTCGTCGTTGAAACCAATGAGGAACTTCACCTCTTCCGGTGGCCGCTTCCAATTCTCGGTGCTAAAGGCATAGACCGTGAGCCACTCAACGCCGAGTTCCAACGCACCCTCGACGGCTTCGAACAGCGAATGTTCGCCCATCTTGTGGCCTTCGGTTCGTGGCATGCCGCGCTGTTCGGCCCAGCGACCGTTGCCATCCATGACAACGGCGATGTGCTTTGGTGGAGACGGGGTGCCCGTGTCGCGTGATGCCATTCAGGCAAGCTACCGCGCACTTTCCTCATCCTGTGCGCAATGCGCGCACTTCTCGGGCCTGGCTGCGCGGGAGTGTCGTAGAAGTGCCATATCATGACGGCCCATGGGCCTGAGCGAGCGATCGACTTCCGCGCTCGGCGACGTAGCCGAGCAGCTTCCGAACGGTGGCGAAGACCGCCCCGGCCAACAAGAAATGACCGCCGCAGTAGCTGATGCGGTCACCACCGAACAGCACCTGGTCGCATCGGCAGGAACGGGCACAGGAAAGTCGCTCGCCTACCTGTTGCCGACGATCCTGAGCGGGAAACGAACGGTCGTCTCCACCGCAACCAAGGCGCTCCAAGACCAACTGGCCAACAAGGACCTACCGTTTCTCCAAGAACACCTAGACGTTCCCTTTGAGTTCGCTGTTCTCAAAGGGCGTAGCAACTACGTATGTCGCCAACGGTTGTACGAACTCGAAGAAGAAGGCGAGCAGCTCGGGCTCGATGTGGGTGACAACAACTCTGTCGATGCAGACGATCTCGACGAGATCCTCCAATGGGTGAAAACCACCCCGACCGGTGATCGCGCCGAGCTCAGTGTCGAGCCATCGGCGCGCACATGGGCATCGGTGAGCGTTGGCCCGACAGAGTGCCCGGGTCAGGCCAAGTGCCCTATGGGTGGCAGCTGCTTTGCCGAGATGGCGCGTGAGCGTGCAATGGCCGCTGACCTCGTCGTGGTAAACACCTACCTGTACGCGCTCGATCTGGTCACCGAGAACGCCATTCTTGGCGAGCACGACGTTGCCGTGATCGACGAAGCACACCAGATCGAGGACATCGTCGCTGGCGCAGCTGGCTTTGAGCTGACCGGAGGCCGGCTTCGCAGCCTCGCCAACACGATCGGCGCCATCGTCGCAGACGATCAGCTGCTGAGCGACCTGCACGATATTGCCGAGCAGCTCGCCCTCGACCTTGAGCCACACCTCGGTAACCGGATCGAGGAGGTCGACACCGACCTCGCCCGTTCACTCAATCGGGCGAGAGATCGGGCAGATCGGGCATTGAACGCGCTGCGAAAGATCCCAAAGGAATCCAAGCCGGAGGTCATTGGCCGCAAAGAACGCGCCACCAATGCAGCAACACACCTGATCGCCGATATCGATATCGCCCTCGACCTCGGCGCCGAGCAGGTCGCATGGATCGAGGGCCAACGCAGTCCGGCCCTGAAGGTGGCATCGATCGACGTCTCCAATGTGCTCTCCGAGAATCTGTTCGCGAATCGCTCGGCGATTCTGACGAGCGCCACGATCCCACCCAACCTCGCGGGTCGTCTCGGCATGGATGACTTCCCCCACAGTGAGATCGACGTTGGGAGCCCGTTCGACTTCGAGAACGCCGGAATGTTGTACTGCGCAGCGCACATGCCAGACCCACGCTCCGCCGAGTACCGCGACGCGGTCCACAATGAGATCGAAGCGCTCGTCATGGCGGCGGGTGGCAGGACGCTGGCGCTGTTCACGTCGTGGCGGTCGATGAACCTCGCCAAGGAGTACCTCCTCGATCGCCTTCCCTATCAGCTACTCGTCCAGGGCGATTCGCCTAAACAGGTGTTGGTCGATGAGTTCACGAACGACGAAGAATCCGTCCTGCTGGCAACGATGAGTTTCTGGCAGGGAGTCGACATTCCTGGCCCTGCGCTCAGCTGTGTGATCATCGATCGCCTTCCGTTCCCCCGCCCCGACGACCCACTACTCAGCGCGAGACGAGATGTCATCGGTGCCGCGGCCTTTCGCGAGATAGACCTACCCCGTGCATCGATGCTGCTGGCTCAGGGCGCCGGCAGGCTGGTCCGCTCGGCAACCGATACCGGTGTTGTTGCTGTCCTCGACAGCCGACTCGCCACCTCGAAGAGTTACCGTTGGGACCTCATAAAGGCCCTGCCGCCCCTCAAGCGCACCAAGACCCGCGACGAGGCCATTGCGTTTTTGAACGGTATTCGAGATTCGCGGGCGTAAGCGGCGCCTCTACAGGCCTGCCCCAACACCGAGCAAACGAGCCCGGGTCACCGAACGCACGCCGCGGGTCAGGCTCACAAGCGCTATGACCCAAGCAACCGCGCCCAGTGCGAAGGGAACCCAGTTGGCGCCGAACAGTGCGCCGGTCGATTGTCCGTACGCAATCGCAATAAGTGGAAGGCTCACCAGGCCAGATGCTTGCTGGGCAGCCGCTGTCGACTGCACCCGTGCAGAAAGCCGCAATACGAGGCTGAGACAGATCAAAAGGAACGGCGGTAGAACCCACAGAATCATGACCCACCATTGCGAAGTCGGAAAGAACCATCCCCCGACCTCGGGGCCAACCAGGATGTTCACGATGAGCGAGTACAGCGTGAAGCCAACCGCGGTGGTGAAGTATCCGGGGATGACACTCGCGATCAGCTTGCCGATGTAGATCTCTTTGACTCCGGCCGGAGAGTTCGCCAGGAACTCCCCCGTTCCACGTTCGCGTTCGCCGACGATGGTCGACGCTCCGACGGCAGTCGAGATCGTCAACGGCACGACGACCGCAACGGGTGCCACGAGAAAGACCGCTAGAGCGAATCCGGTGCGTCCTTCTGGGGTCGCTCCACGCACTTGGTCCTGGGCAGCAGCGGGGAGAGCGTCGAGGGTTTCACTGACTTCGGCGATTGCCTCGACGGAGCCGAGTTGGGTGATGAGGGTGAGTAGAGCGAACGGCACGATGACAAAGAACAACGCACCGAGCACGGCCATCGGGATCCAAAAATCCTTGGCCTGAATGAGTTGTTTAAGATCCGTGCGGACGACGGTCATGGTCCGAGACCAGTTCATGAGAGCTCCTTGTGCCTACGCAGCAGCGGACAGGCCGCTGCCGGGTTCGATACGTGATGGCCGACCCGATGATCCTCCGGGAGGGGCGAGTTCACCCTCGACCGAACCGTGCTTTCGGCGGATGGCAAAGTACAGGTCTTCGAGCGACGGCTCGACAGGCACGACGCTTTGGATGGGAACATTTCGGTCGGCAACGAAGGCGACGAGCTGTGGAATGAGGTCCATGTCCTCGAGGTCGAGCGTTGCGGTGTTGCCGTTACGTTCGTACGTCTTCACTCCCGTTTGGGAGGCGAGCGCATCGAGGCCTTCGGGAATACCCGACGAGATTCGAACCTGCTTGTGCGGCCAGAAGCGTTCGGCCAGCTCATCTGGTCGACCGGACTCCAGGCTTGTTCCTGCCTGCATCACGACAACCTCGTCGGCGAGGCCCTCGGCTTCGAGCAGAAGGTGGGTTGACATCAGGACCGATTGGCCATCGGCGGCCATCTCGCCAATCAATGCGAGCACAGCGAGTGCAGACTCTGGATCAAGGCCCGAGGTTGGCTCATCGAGCAGGAGCAGGTCGGGTTCGTGCAGCACGGCGCGGGCCAGGGCGAGGCGGGTTTTCATTCCGGTCGAGTAGCCGCCCACCGCGTGGTCGAGAGCACTCTCGATTGCAAAAATCGTCGCCGATTCTTCAATCCGCGCATCGGCGGCTGCGCCTTTGCCAAGCCCGTACAGTTCGGCGGCGTATCGCAGGTTGTCCCAGCCCGACAGGCGGTCATACAGCGACGGCTTTGCCGACACAACACCGCACCGCTCGCGGACCTCCTGGCCATCCTTGCTCGCCGGGTCCAGTCCGAAAGTTCGGGCCGTGCCAACATCAGGAGCCAGCGCGCCCGTAATCGTGCGAATAGCCGTTGTTTTTCCGGCTCCGTTTGGACCGAGCAATACGGTGACTTGCCCAGGGGCAACACTGAAGTTCAGGTCGCGTAGGGCCACGACCGAGCCGAACGAGCGGGTGACGTTTTGGAGCGAAACAATCAGGTCAGAGGACACAGTGATCCTTCGGCAAATCCCGTGTCGAGATAAAGCAAGAATCTGGGTCGAATGGCCCACGACCACCAGCGTGCGCTCGGGCGATTTGAGACGCTGTTGTTTGACTGCGAGGCGCTAGTAGCCCAGGCGTTCGAGCAGGCTGACCTCGGTCTGCCAGTTCTTGGCCACCTTGACCTGCAGGTCGAGGTAGGTTCCCTCCCGGAGCTGCTCTCGAGCGCCGATGCCCACCTTCTTGATCACCGCGCCCTTCTTGCCGATCACGATGCCCTTCTGGGAGTCGCGTTCCACGAGGATCTCACAGCGGACGTGGGGCCATTCCATCTCGGTCACTCGAGTGGCGATCGAATGGGGGATCTCGTCGCGTAGCACGCTGAGCAGCTGCTCACGAACGAGCTCGGCGACCCAGAAGGCGTCTGCGGCGTCGCTGACCATGTCCTCGGGGTAATACGGCGGACCGGGCGGCATGCGCGACGCCAGGTGAGCCACGAGCTCGTCAACGCCTTCTCCGGTCACCGCCGACACCGGGAAGTACGAGTCGAGATCGAAGTTGCTGGCGGTTCCGAGCTGGCTGAGGATCTCTTCAGGGCTTGCCTTGTCGGTCTTGTTGACGACGAGAATCGCATCCTTTGGACAGCGGTCGATGACCCACTTATCTCCGGGACCGATGGGCATCGTCGCATCGACGAGGACACATACCGCATCGACGTCGCCGATCGTCGACTCGGCTGACTCGTTCAGTCGCTTGCCAAGCGGACCCCTCGGCTTGTGAATTCCGGGCGTATCCATAAAGACCAGCTGCAGGTCTTGACGGTGCAGCACACCGCGGACCTGGCTTCTGGTGGTCTGGGGTTTATCGGAGACGATCGAGACCTTCTCACCCAGGATCTTGTTGAGCAGGGTCGATTTGCCGACGTTCGGGCGCCCGACAAGGGTCACGAAACCCGACCGGAAGGTCGCTGCGGCGTCAGATGACTCACTACTCAAGTTGCATGCTCCGATTCGTGCACTTCGGGGGTGTCTGGGAGTTCAGGTCGCTTCACGGCGAGTATGTGTGTGATGCGGCGACCTTCGACCGACTCGACGGTCAGATCGAAGCCGGAAGCCTCGACCGTCTCGCCGACGGTCGGCACGTGGCCAAGTCCGTCAAAGATCAGACCGCCGACGGTATCCCAGTCGTCGTCGGGTAGGTCGGCTCCGACCAGCTCGTTGAACTCATCGATGGTTACACGCCCATGTACACGCCATTGCCTCGGCGTAAGCGTCTCGACCAGGGGCTCTTCCACGGCATCAAACTCGTCGACGATCTCGCCGATGAACTCTTCGATCAGGTCCTCCATCGTGACGATGCCGGCCATCGAGCCGTACTCATCGATAACGATCACCAACGTGGTGGGCAGGCCTTTCAGTTCCCGGAGGAGCTCGGCTGCCCGTTTTGTCTCTGGGACGAACATCGGCTCGCGCTGAGCGATCGAAACGAAGTGATCGCCGCGTCCACGTTGCACCCGGGCGAAGAGGTCCTTGATGTGCACAACACCCAAGACGTCGTCGACGTCATCGCCGTAGATCGGCATGCGGGAATGGCCTCGTTCGACCATCTTGGCAATGGCGTTGGAAATCGTGCTCTCGGTCGAGGTTGCGAGCACGTCGGGCCTTGGCACCATGATCTCGCGAACGAGCGTGTCGCCGAATTCGAGTATCTCCTGAATGATCCGGCCTTCGTCCTTCTCAAGAACCTGCTCGGCGACGGCTGCGTCGGTGATGGCGACGATCTCTTCTTCAGAAGTCACTTCGCTCAGGCTTCCAGATGTCTGTCGCAGGATCATCGCACTCACGCCACCCAGGCCGCCGAGGATCCACCGGACCGGCGCGATTGATAACACACCGCGACTGAAGGCAGCAGCACGAGGCGCGGCCCGGTCGATGTTGCGCTGCGCCCACGACTTTGGGACCGACTCGGTGACGATCAGCATGATGCCGAGCAGGACGACGAGCGCAACCGGTATCCAACCGTTTCCGAATCGGCGAGACACCACCACTGCAACGATTGCGCCAAGAGCGAGTTGCGAGCCCAGTGACAGGGCGAGAATCGGCGCGATCAATCCGCGGCGATCGGACAAGCCTTCGACCAGCTTCGCAGCTCCAGGCACGTCGTCTTCCTCGAGCGCCTCGGCCCGAGAACGACTAATGCCGTTCAACGCGCTTTCAGCGATTGCCAGCCCGACGAGTACCGCGATCAGCACGAGGCCAATGACGATAGAGACGACCTCATTCATCACACGCACTCATCGGCTATTCCGCCATGCAGACAAGTGCCGCTCTTCCGCGGCCTTCATTTCGACTTCTTCATCCGGCTCCATGTGATCCATCCCGAGGATGTGGAGCACTCCATGGACGACCATAAGCGCCATTTCATCGTCCGGTTTACCCGGCGCCTGCTTCGCGACGATTTCGGGGCAGATCAGGACATCTCCGAGCAACCGTGGTTGATCGGGGAATGCAATCTCGGGATCATCGTCGAGCGGGAAGGAGAGCACATCGGTTGGACCAACCTTGCCCATGTGCTCGTGGTTGAGCTCGGCCATCTCATCGCTGTCGATGAAGGTCAGGTTGAGTTCGCATTCAGGACCGATACCTTCTGCGATGAGCACCGAGCGAGCGAGGTCAGCCCAGCATTCGGTGGAGATAGAACGCGTCGACTGTTCGTCGAGCGCCACCACCTGCGGGGCCAGCGATGCGTTCACCAACACTCCTCGATCATGGCGTATCGCCCTTGGAGCTCGAGGTGCTCCCATCGCCGCGCAACTTATCCATGTTGTCGCCGTCCTGCTCGTACGCGTCGACGATCGCCTGAACAATGGAATGCCGCACAACATCCTTACTACCAAGCCGAACGAACCCGAGGCCATCGATTCCGCCAAGAATTCGTTCGAGGCCGCCAAGACCGGTCCTGCCGCCCTGGACGTCGACCTGGGAAATATCGCCCGTAACGACGGCCCGAGAGCCGAAGCCGATGCGGGTCAGGAACATCTTCATCTGCTCGGGAGTCGTGTTCTGCGCTTCATCGAGAATGATGAAGCTGCTGTTGAGTGTCCGACCACGCATGAACGCGAGCGGCGCAACTTCGACGGTGCCCTTCTCCATCAGACGGGTGACACCTTCGCTGTCGGTCATGTCGTAGAGAGCGTCGTAGAGAGGCCGCAGATACGGATCGACCTTCTGCATGAGGTCGCCGGGGAGGAAGCCCAACCGCTCCCCCGCCTCGACTGCGGGACGGGTCAGAATGATGCGCTCGACGCGGCCGGCCTGAAGGGCCTGGAGTGCCATCGCAACAGCGAGCCAACTCTTGCCTGTACCGGCAGGCCCAATGCCAAAGGTGATCACGTTGTTGGCGATTGCTTCGAGATAGCGCTGCTGGCCAGCCGACTTTGGACGGATGGTGCGACCACTCGCGGTGCGGAAGACGTTTGAATTGAAAACTTCGCTCGGTCGCTCGTTGGCTTCGACCAGATCCACCGTGCGCGCGACGATTCGTTTGTCGAGTCGCTGGCCGGTCTCGAGCATGATCACAAGCTCTTCGATGACCTTGCCGGCCTCGGCGGCGCGCTCGCCCGCGATCGCGACCTGGTTGCCGCGAACGTGCACGGTCGTCGCCGGAAAGCGATCTTCGATGACCCGAAGGTACTCGTCACGTTCCCCGAGTAGGCCCGCCATAAGGTGATTGCCGGCGACATGAATGGTGACGGATTGTTCTGACGACAACAGCTACTCGATTACAAGGTGATCAAACACGACTTCCACGGGCGGAAACCGAAACACCAGCTCCATAACCGAACCGATGCCTTTACTTACATCCAGCGTACCACTGCAACGTCTAGCTGAACATCGGACAGGCACTGGTCAACGTACGACTTCGATGAACCCGACCAGGTGTGCCTAAACAAGGTTCACGTCGGGAAGCGTGCGACCGTCATCGAGGCCATAGATGACCCGCAACGACTGTCGACCGGGGCGACCCCAAAGACGCTCGAACTTTTCGAGCTCGAGAGGGCCTCCAAAGAGGAAGCCCTGCACACGATCGACCCCGAGGCTACGCACGAGCTCGAGCTGAGTATCTGTCTCAATTCCTTCAACAATCACGTCGAGGTTGAGCATCCGGCACTGTTCGACAAGGCCGTTGAGTAGCTCGAGTTTGTTGGTGACTTCAGGTTCGGCGTTCGGAAGCCAGCGGCGATCGATCTTGGCAAAGTCAGCGGGGATATCCACGAGACGTCCCAAGTTGGAGAACTGACAGCCCACGTCGTCGATCGCTGTGCGAATTCCACGTCTGCGCATCTGTTCGATGATCCCTGGATCAACTTCCTTGGCTGTTTCGGGAACTTCGATGACGAGGTGTTCTGGCGACAGCTCACACTGTGCGATGGTCGCCAGGACTTTGTCGACGAGCCGTGGGTCCGTCATCGCTGCTCCGCCAAGGTTCACCGAAACATAAAAGTCTGCTGGCACTAAGCCGCGTCGATGCAGCTCTGCTGTCGCTGTCGCTGCGCGTTGCAGGGTCCGAATGTCGAGGGCCATGGCCTGCTTGCTCGATCCAAGTCCTGGGATGAACTTGTCGGGATGTTCGAAGATCCCGTCCTCATGTTGAATCCGGACGAGGGCCTCCGCTCCAAAGAGGTGCGCAGCTCCGCGATCGTCAATGGACATGAGCGGCTGAAGTTGTACCTGGACTCGATCGTTCTCGAGCGCTTCCTCGACCAATTGGATCGCCTGCGGTGAGACTCGGGTCCGACCATCGCGCAGCCGTTTCATTCGATACATCGAGGCGTCAGCTGCCGACATAATCACCTCGGGCGAATCGCCGTTAGACGAGTCGGCGCTTCCAACGCTGACGCCGATTCGATGTTGGCCCGCCGACGTCTCGAAGGGTGCATCGAAGTACCGATCGATAAGGTCGATGAAGGCGGTCAGGTCTTCCTGGAGTGCCTCGGTGCACACCACGACGAACTCGTCCCCTCCCCATCGCCCCACCTCGGCGGTGATCTTCGAGTGGTCGATCGCCTTCTGGGTTCGGGAAGCAACCAGTCGGAGCACCGCGTCACCAATCGAGTGGCCGTACGTATCGTTGATCTCCTTGAACCCATCGAGGTCCAGGAAGATAATCGAGAAGTCTGTACCCGCCTCGAACAGCTCCTGCATGCGATCGTTCGTCCGATGGCGATTCATCAGACCGGTGAGGTCATCAAAGTCCGCACGGACGCGCAGTTGGGCCTCGGCTACCCGCCGTCGTTCAATATCGCGTGCCAGGTCTTTCGCGAGGCGGTCCATACTCTCGGACAACCTGCCAATCTCATCGGTTCGAGGGTCATGGATCAGCGCGTTGTAGTTGCCCGCCGCCAATCGTTCGGCCGCTTCGACGGTGCTTGAAAGCCGGATTCCGATCGGACGGACAAGCCAGTGCCAACCACCGATGAGCATGATCGCGGCGGCCAGGCCTGAGAGTAAGATCGTTCGCTGAGTCTGATTCAACAACGCGAAGACCTCCGAGTCGTCTGACTTCACGACGACCCCCCAATCGGTCTCGGGGACGCTCGTCCAGGCGCTCAACGTGTCGATGCCCCGGTAGTCGGTGTCTTGGAGCACCCGGTCTGTGGACAAATCAGCACACTGGGCTGCGAAATCACCTTCGATGGGCGAGAACGCTGCGGAACGATCGAATCGAAGATTGGTGAGCAACTGACACGAGCCATCGGATTGTCGCTGGTAGATGAAGGCTTCGTTCGTCTCGCCAAAGGCCTCGTAGCGGTTACTCAGCCGCAGAATCGGGGCGAGCTCGGTTTCGACCAGGAGCGCTCCTAACACCTCACCGTTGCTAGACATGACCGGAGATACGAATCCGAGGGTGTTCATATCGATCGCGGGCCCGATCAGGGTACGGCTCTGGTCCATTGACTCAGCCGCGAGGTCACCGCCGATCCACGAAAATCCTGGGGTCTGCTCAAGCACGGTCCCTTCACGGTCGATCAGGCGAAATGCCGTGAACTGCTGGCCGAACTGGCGGGCGGTGCTAAGAATATCGGCGAGCGTCACATCAGACTCTGACCCAGGCGACTCCTCGAAGTAGTTGGCCTCTAGTGCGGGATCGTTTGCAGTCCACGCGACTTCGACTCGTGTGTCGTCGAGCTCGTCAACGAGACGAGCTCGCTCAAGCTGCGCCAGCTGAACGAGCGACTCCTGAGCGGAACGTTCCAGGCGGTTCTGCGTCGCATCGAGCAGTACGAGGCCGGACGCGCCGACCAGTAGGGCGACCAGGACGAGCCACACTGCGACGCGAGTACGAACCCCTAGGTACATCATTTCCTATCGACAGGTGTCGGCCGCAGATTAAACGCGCCGTCTCAGAGGCCAATCTTGAGCACCGAAGTGTCGTCCCCCTTCCGAATTTGAGTCCCTCGGCCCTTGCTCGCCCGCCAACTGGGTCGAGTTTTCGAGATGGTGAGCAACGCGGCCTATTTCGGTGACGGTGATCACATCCCAACATCGAAAAGGGCCACACCTACAGAACGGGGGATCTGGGTGACTGCAAGTTCAGCTTTCGATCGTGGACTTCAAGCGATCGCCGATGAGGAACGACGTGCGATCAGCGCACAACATCGGTTGCAAAGAGCCGACCGACGGATGGCCGATGGGCTCAGCGGAACCTTCCTCGGCACTCTCGTCGAGCTAGCTGACGCCTGCGCGCCGGTGACCGTATTGACTCGTACCGACGCGACGATTCGAGGAACGATTACCGCGATTGGACCCGATGCCATCATCGTTCAGACCTCAAAGAACGCTTCAGACGTTCTCCTTCGCAGGTCCGCAATTGTCGGCGTGCTCGAGCCAGGCGCCGGTCACGACCGCACGATCGATGAGATTCCGACGGGCCCATCGTTCGTTGCGCTCCTCGACCGTTTCGGTGACACGAACGAACGAATCGCCGTAACCACTGCGAACAGTAGTCAGATTATGGGCCGCATCGAGCGGGTCGGCGAAGATCAGCTGGTGATCACGCTCGATGGTCATGGCGACACCATGACCATTCCGATCGAGGCCATCGACCAGGTCGTGAAGACCCGATGACGTACCCTTCTGTTCCGCAGCTACTCGTTCGTAGAAGCCTCCGGGTAAAGGTGCTCGAGCTCGCCCGGTGTGATTTTGCTTTCAGCGACGAACGAATCAATCTCGCTCTGCTTCAGACGAATGACGCGACCGAACCGATATGCGGGCAGCTGACCCTCGTCGATCAGCCGGTACAGCGTTCGCGGGGTCAGGCCCAACGCAGATGCGGCTTCCTTGGTCGAAAGCCAGTCTCCGTCTGCAGAAGTCATGTTTCGCAACATAACACCATTTCGACGCCTTTGAGTACTTTTCGACTCGACCAGGAGCTGAGCGAATGACCGAAACCCAGCAACCCGTACTGCGCGTGAAGAGGCGTTTGCCAAGCGGCCGCGCAGTCCTTGGAGGCCTCCTTGTCTCACTGGCCGTCGTGGCGGTACTCGTCGCATCTCGGGTGGGTGAGGACGCAACTTTTCAGGACGTCGTCATTGCTCAACAAGAACTCGCACCGGGCACGGTGATCGAAGCAGAGCACGTCCAACAAATCCGGATGCGCCTCGCCGACGATGCAAACTTCGTGGTCTCCAACCCGGAGTCGATCGTTGGTTCGGTCGTTCTCGGCCCAGTGGGAATCAATGAGTTCCTTCAGGTCTCGAACATTGCCAAAGGCTCGCCTGACACGCTCCCATCCGGACTTGCCGAGGTTTCGATCGAGATAGAGCCCAGTCGTGCGCCGGCGCATATTGCTTCGGGCGAACTGGTCTCGATCCTCGCCACCTTCAGCAGCGGAGACGAGTCGCGCACCGTACTCATTGCCGACCGAGTCGCTGTGCTGTCCTACGACAACGGCAGCCGCGACGACTTCTCCGGCGGAGAAACCGTCCTCCGCCTTGGCGTCAGCGATGGCGACACCGCCAGTTCGATCGTGACCGCAGCGATTACCGGCGACGTCTCCGTCGTTGGAATCACCGGCGCCAACGACGTCGATATCCCGATCGAGACGATCGGATGAAGGACCGATTCGTCGTCCTCGGTGTCGCACCGGTGCGCCGGGAGTGGTTCGGCCAGGTGAGCAGATGGGCGAATGAGGCTGCACTTCCGGTCGAGTTCATCAAGTGCATCTCGACTGGCGAAGTCATCTCGAGACTCGAATCCGGTCGCCCGTTCTCGGCGGTCCTGATCGATGCCTCTGCGAACGGCGTTGACCGCGACCTGCTCGACCTGACGACATCGGTTGGAGCGAGCCCCATCATCGTGGACCACGGACTCGTCAACCGTGACTGGGCTGAGGTTGGTGCGTGCGCTGTCATTTCTGAACGGTTCGATCGCGGCGAGCTCCTCAGCGTGCTCGAAGAGTTCGCAGTTCCGATTGGACGCAGCGGCGCCACCGCTGATCCTGTGCGTGCCGAACTTGCCGGATCGAAACTGGGGCAGGTCATCTCGGTGACCGGTGCTGGTGGAGTTGGCACTTCGACGGTGGCCATGGCTCTTACCCAAGGGCTCGCAGATCTTGACCAACGTCGTCCGCTGGCCCTAGTGGACATGGCCTTGCGGTCGAGTCAGGCCATGATGCACGACACTCGCGACGTCGTCCCTGGACTGCTGGAGTTCGTGGAAAGCCATCGTCTCGGCATCCCGAACGAAGCCGAATCAATCAAGGCTGTGCACTCGTTCCCAGAACGCGGGTATGACCTGTTGCTCGGCTTGCGCCACGAACGCGACTGGGTCTCCGTTCCAGCGCGTGCCCTCTCAGCTGGCTGGACGACGCTGATGAACCGCTACCAGACCACGGTGTGTGACACGACGGGCGATTTCGATGGACTCGACGAAACTGGTTCGGCTGATCTCGAAGATCGAAATCGATTGTCGCGAATGGCAGCGCGCCAAAGCGACCTTGTGCTGGTCGTTGGGCGGGCTGGCCCGTGGGGTATCCATCACCTCGTCCGCACCGTTCTGGCGATCTCCGATATCGGCGTCGACGCCATTCGCATCGTGCCGGTCATCAATCAGGCACCCCGCAATCCACGGGCCAAGGCGGAGATTACCGCTGCAATCGCCGAACTCTTGAGCGCTCGAATGTCGACCGCCGACTCCATTTCGCCGCCGGTCTTCGTCTCGCATCGCAAAACACTCGATGCAACACTCGGCACCGGCGAGCCACTCCCAACAGCGATCACGTCACCGTTAGCTTCCGCCATACACGCGCTGCTGGAAATTGCTGTCCCGATCGATCCTCTGGTCGTTCCCGATTCAGCCGTAGCCGAGCCAATAGCAGTCGCACCGGGAACGCTCGGAAGTTGGAGCGATCTCGATGACTGATCTTGCTACGCCCTCCTTCGACGATGCCTCACCGCTGCTAGAGATCGAACGAATGACGCTCGAGGTCGCGACGAACCGCAACATCTCTCCCGAGGCCGGTAGCGGACAGCCGGAACTACGGGCAATCGCCACCGAGCTTGCCGAGCAATGGCAGGCTGACTTCCGACGCGGGATTCGCGCAGTCGATCTGACCGAGCCTGGGATCGTCATCGACCGAGCCATACGAAACCTGACCGGTTACGGACCTCTGGAAGCTCTGATCGACGACGACGATGTCTGGGAAATCATGATCAACGCCCCTGATCAGATCTTTGTCAAGCGACACCTTGGGCCCAGCGGCTACCACAACGAGTCCTTTCACGATGACGACCACGTCCTTCGGACAATGACCCGCATTGTCGATCGCTCGAGTGGCGCCCACCGGGCCCTCGACCCGACCGCTGGCCTGCAGGATGCTCAGCTCGATGACGGGGCGAGGCTCCACATCGTGCATGGCGATATCGCACGCGGCGGTCACATGATGGTCAACATTCGCAAGTTCACCGGGATGGCTTTTCGGTCTCTAGACGAGCTGGTCTCTTCCGACACGGTCAGCGCCGAGGCAGCGTCACTGCTCCGTGCATGCGTCGCTGCAAACCTCTCGATGGTCTTTGCGGGGGTGCCAGGAGCGGGAAAGACAACGCTGCTGTCCTGCTGCGCAGCTGAGCTCGATCCGGCCCTTCGGGTGGTCGTTGCCGAAGAGGTGTTCGAAGCCGATGTTCCGCTTCCGAATGTGGCGAGCATGCAAACCCGGGGCGACCGTCCAGATCGGCCCGGTATCGACTTGCGAACGCTCGTAGGTGGCTTTCTTCGCATGGCCCCCGACGTCGCAATCGTTGGCGAAGTCCGAGACCGCGAAGCGCTCCCACTCATGATGACGCTGTCGAGCGGCGTCACGGGTTTCACCACGATTCATGCTGGCTCTGCACGCCAGGCCCTTACCCGACTCCGCTTTGTCTGTCAGCTGGCAGAAACGTCCAGCGACATCCCCATGTCTGCGCTGAACGATCTCGTCAGCCAGGCAATCGACGTGGTCATCCACACCGTCCGCACACCGGCGGGGCCCAAGGTCAACCAAATCGCGTTTGTCGAAGATCTCGCCTCGGCAGCCGACGGGACGGCGTTCACGATGACCGAGGTCTTCAAGCGAAACCCCCACACGGGTGTTCTGGAGTGGACGGGCCACATTCCCATTCGTGCAGCCGAAGAGATGGCGAACGCTGGCATCGATATTCGCGCCGTGCTGCCAAAGACCACGCGACAGGACGAGGCACCATGATCGCCCTTCTCATCGCGAGCATCGCCGCCTATGGCGTGCACTTGATTTACACCTCTGTCGCCTTTGGATGGAAGGGGACACAACCCGGACCAAAGCTCGAACGGAAACAACGCGTCTCGGCAGCTGACTACATTTCGAAGCTCGGCCTCGGAGACCTACATCCATTGGCACTACTCAGCTCGATGTGTGTGGTTGCTGTCGTCGGTTTTGCCTTTGGCACTCTCTTGTTTGGTGGAGTGATCCCCGCTGCACTCATCGGCATCTTCGCGGCCATCTCGCCAGTAGGCGTAGCTCGTGTTCGCCACGAGCAACTTGTCGACTCGGCACACCATGCCTGGCCCGGGATTATCGAGGAGATCCGACTTCTCTCTGGAACGCTCGGTCGTTCGATTCCTCAAGCGACCTTCGAGGTTGGACTGCGCACCCACGATGGTCTCCGACCAGCCTTTGAAGAAGCGCATCGAGAGTGGCTGATCTCGACCGACTTTGCGAGGGCGCTCGACGTGCTGAAGAGCCAACTCGGCCACAACACCGCCGACGTCGTGGCCGAAACCCTACTGACCGCACACGAGCTCGGTGGCGGCGAGGTTGGGAACCGTCTGGGCGCCCTCGCCACCGACCGGATGACCGATCAGCGACATCGCCGCGACGCCATTGCGCGTCAATCAGGAGTCCGATTCGCTCGCTGGTTCACACTCGTCGTCCCGTTGGGTATGGCCACAACCGGCCTCAGCATCGGCGATGGTCGTGAGGCGTACAGCACGCCGCTCGGCCAGCTCCTCGTGGTTATTGCGCTGTTATTGATCCTGGCGTCGTGGCTTTGGGCTGGTCGCATCATGCGCCTCCCCAGCGAGGAAAGGGTGTTCG
>CAZSYL010000054.1:0-26887 GCA_964610745.1 uncultured Acidimicrobiales bacterium | reverse complement strand
CTGCCGAGGTGGCCAAAGCCGGCATCGTGGGCGCTGAGCTCATGCTCCATGACACCGCGCCGTCACAACTGATCGGCGTCGATGAGGAGTTCATCAGTGCTCCGCGCCTCGACAACCAGCTGTCGTGCCATGCCGCGCTGACAGCCATCAGTGGCGTCAGTCCAGAGTCGCACATCCCGGTCATCACCTTATTCGATCACGAGGAAGTGGGTTCGGTGAGCGCGACCGGTGCTGCGACAACAGCACTACCCCGCCTCCTCTCTAGCATCACATCGGGGATCGGTGGATCGCACGCTGATCACGATGAGGCGTTGCGCGAGTCCTTGTTCATCTCAGCGGACAACGCCCACGCCACACATCCCAATTACGCCGACCGCCACGAACCAGACCACCACATCGCCATCAATGGCGGACCAACGCTCAAGCACAACTCGAACCAGCGGTACACGACGAACGCGAAGTCCGAAGGCATTTTCCAACTTGCTGCCGAGCGAGCAGGCGTCCAGACACAGTCGTTCGTCACCCGCTCCGACGTTCCGTGTGGATCGACGATTGGTCCGACGGTCTCAGCGCTGCTCGGCATGACCGCGCTGGACGTCGGCTGCCCGCAACTTGCGATGCACAGCTGTCGTGAGCTGGCCGGGACCAATGACCCCTGGGACATGACGCTGTTACTGGCCGAGTTGCTCTCCTCGTAACTTCGCGGCCCCTCGCGGGGCTTCGGTCCCGACGTGTAATCAGGTCACAGGCTCAGAAGGTGTGCTTGTGGGGTTTGGCTCGGCGTGCGACCTGGCGTGGAAGGGCGAACATCAGAAGCACAGCGAACAGCTCCAGTCGGCCGATGAGCATGAGGAAGGCCAACACCATCCGAGCAGGAGCCGGAAACGCGTCGAGGAATGTTGCTGTTGGGCCCGAGGCTCCGAACGCCGGGCCCATGTTCCCGAGCGAACCAATGACGCCGGCGATCGATGATTCGAGGTCGCCTCCGAGAGCGGTGACGACGATGAGCCCTCCAACGACCATGGCCAGGTACGCCATCATGAAGAAGGACACTCGGTGAACAACACGTTCCTTGACCACGTCGCCGCCGAGTTTCACCGGAACGACAGCTCGAGGCTGGTGGGCCACGGCGATGGTTCGATGGGTGATTGCGAGCAGTACCCGCGTGCGGATGACCTTTATGCCTCCCGCGGTCGATCCTGACATGCCGCCGATCACCATCAGCAGCAGCATGATCGCGAGCGGTGTCGAGGACCAGAGGACGAAGTCGCCGGGCGTGCCTGCCCCTTGGGCATTTCCAAAGCCGGTACTCGACGCCATGCTCGCCACATTGAACGAAGCAGTTCGCAGGGCTGGCCCAAAGCCACCGACCTCGTCGCCGATGGTCAAGATGGCAGTGATCGCGACGGTCGCAATGACGTACATCGCAATGTAGGCACGGAACTCAGGGTCTTCTCTGTGGACGGTTCGCCGTTTGGTCAGGAACAGGTAATGAAGAGCCCAGTTGGTGCCGCCAAAGAGCATCGCAATTTGCGCGACGATCTCGATCGGGAGGCTGTCGAATTCTCCCAAGGAATCGTTGTAGGTGCTGAAGCCGCCCGTGGCGGCGGTCGTGAGGCTGTGGGTGACCCCGTCCCACCAGTTCATGCCGGCCACGATGAAGGCAATAGCAATGGCGGCGGTTCCTCCGACGTAGAGCTTCCAGAGGATTTTTGCGGTATCGGCAGCGTGCGGAGACAATCGGTCTGCGGTCGGTCCTGGTGACTCGGCGCCCATGAAGCCCAGCGCCTTTGATCCAAGCGTTGGGAGCACGGTGATCACCAACTGCACAAAGCCCATGCCGCCGTACCACTGGGTGAGCTGGCGATAGAACAGAATGCCCCGCCCGACCTGTGTGTCGTCTCCTCCGAGATCTGGAAGCGTGGTAAGCACGGTCGAACCAGTGCAGGTGTACCCCGAGACCGACTCGAAAATGGCGTCACCGACTTCAACCCATCGGCTTACGCCCTCACGTTCAAATGTGCGCGCGAAGATGAAGGGCAACGCTCCAAGCACCGATACCAGGAGCCAGCTCCATCCCACGGCAGCAAAGACGGTCCGAAGTGTCAGATCGCCCAGTCGTGTGCCACGCCACATACCGCCGCCAACGACTGCAAAGATCAGCGCTGTGCCGGCGAGAATCAATGCTGACGAACCGCCTCCGACCGCTTCGACCACGGCGCTTACGAGCAAGCCTGGAGAAACGGCGAGCAGCGCGAGACCAGCGATGTGGGTCACGGTCGCTGGAAGGCGACGCGAGTCCGGGGTGAAGCCTGAGACCCTCTTGTCTCCTGATCGGTTGGTGAGCATCAGACCCTTGCCCCGATCGCCCGCCGCGGTTTGAACCGAGACACCCAACGAAAGAAGCCGGCGATGGTCAACAGGACCGGATAAATCGATAAGCGCCCGAGCAGCATCGCGAACGAGGCGACCGCCTTAGCCCACCCCGACAGCTCGACCTGCTGGACGACCTGGTCGCCATGGACCAGCACCCCAACATTGGACACAAGCCCCAACGTGAACGACAGGGTCGCAATGATGTCGAAGCCAGGCGCAAACAGCAGGACGGAGACGCCAGCGAGGGTGAATACGTGCATCCACAGATAGCCGTAGGTCAGCTCGAGCGAACGCTCGTCGACGGCGACACCATCGATTCGGACGATGTTGGTGCGGTGCGGTGCGAGCAGGTTCTGAAGGCTGCGTCGAACCTCGAGCGCCACCCGAGAAACGCGAGCCTGGCGAAAACCGCTTCCGACGGAACCGCTCATCGCGCCAAATCCGGCAGCCACAAGAAGAACAGCCGTGGTGAACTCGCTTTCGGCGGCCCAGTTTGCCGAGCGCAAGCCGGTCGTTGAGAGCATGGACGTGATGGCGACTGCCGAGTCGGAAGCCGAGAGCCCGCTGCCGCCGAACCTAACTGCCAAGAAGCCAGCGAGAAGCAGGCTGAGATACAAACGCAGCTCGGTGGAACGCCACACCGAGTCGAACCGGCGCTTAACCGCCCGCCAAACGACCAGAAGATTCGCGCCCGCTGCCGCCATTCCCGCTGCCGCCACCCATTCGATCGCCTCGCTCTCGAAGTGCGCGAGTGAGTCGGTGTGGTTCGCCATCCCGCCGGTCGACGCTGTCGTGAGGGCGTACGTCAGAGCGTCGAACAGCTCCATTCCGGCCAACGAAAAGGCGATGGCAAGGCAGAGGGTCAACAACGCGTACAATCCAAGAACATTGCGTAACGCAACCCACGATGTCGTCACGATCTTATTGCGACCGCGAAGGGGGCGGTCGGGCAGAAGCTCAGCACCAGCAATCGCCGCTGGGAGCACCCCCATACTCACGAGCAGCACCCCCAGGCCTGTGGCCCATGGCATGGCGACACGAAGAAATCGGAGGGCAAACGAGAGCTGTTGTGGGTCCTCGACCGTCGTGAAACCCGTCGTAGTGGACGCACTGACAGCTTCGAAGATGACGTCGATCAGAGGACCGAGTTCGCCCGACAGCGAGAACGAAGCAATCGCCACCGTGTTGAAGGCAACCCACGCTGCAACGAACATCGACATTGCCGCCGCACGAGTAATTCGACGTCCCTTTGGCTGCAGCTGATACAGCGACATACCAATGATGATCGAAGAGAGCCCCAGGGCTGTTTCGAGCAAGCGGACACCGGCGAATGAGTCGTCGTCGGCGAGAAGCCCGACAAAGGCAGCCAGCGTTACCGTGATACCGCCGGTCGCGAAACCAATGCCAAAGGGTCCTGCCAGCAGACCGGCCGTACCCCTCGAAAAATTGTTCATCAGATCCTCAGCCCAGAACCCGAGCGACCGTATCCACCGATTCGGGTTCGGCGACCACGATCACGTGGTCGCCCTTACGCAGCGTTGTTCGACCGCGTGCGATCTGGGACCGTCCATCGCGAACGATGGCGGTGATCAGGACGTCACGGGGTAACTGGAGATCACAGATCGCCTCGCTATCTGCATTGGAGTCGCCGTGCAGCTCAAATTCGAGCATCTCGACCTCTCCGAGCAGGAAGGTTGCCACCTGTGCAACGTCTCCGCGAACGAAGCGGAGCACACCGTTCGCCGTCGCCGTTCGTGGTGACAGGGCCGCATCGACCCCGACCTGGTCGAGCAAGGACAGGAAATTTAGACGATGGACGACAGCGATAGTCTCCGGCACCCCAGCGGCCTTTGCATAGACCGAAGCTAGAACGTTGGCGTCGTCTTCTCCCGTCAGTGCAGCGACGAGCTCCACTCGAGAAAGGTCAGCTTCGTCGAGTACGTCGGAGTCGGTGATGTCGCCATTGAGAATGCGGACGCCGTCGAGTCGTTCAGCAAGATCTCGAGCGCGGTCCGCGTCGCGCTCGATGAGCTGAACCCGAGCTGCGGTGTGACGCAGTTTCTCGGCCACGAGTTCCGATGTTCGGCCGCCGCCGAGGAGCAGAATCTCGCGCGGAACGTCTCGGGCAAGGCCAAGGAGTTTGGCCACCTTGCGTCGCGCGGACCGCTTGCAGACGATACGAACAAGATCACCTGCCTCAACAACATGGTCGCCGCGAGGAATAACCGTCTCGTCGCCACGACGGATGGTGGAGACGATGAAGTCCCACTCGGGTTCATTTTCGACCCCAAGCTCGATGAGTGATTTGTTGACGATCGGTGCGTCCTCAGGAACGCGCGCGCCGATTGCCATCACCTCCCCGTTGGCGAGCTTGACGACCTCGGAAGCTCCAGGCATCTCGATCAGTGAAAGCACTTCTTGTGCGGTCTCTTCGTCGGGGTCGATAAAGAGGTCTGCGCCCGACGCTCGACGCAGCGCTGCAGAGAGGGGGTCGTTGCTTCGTAGCTCAGGCGCTTCGATTCGCACGATGGTGCGCGGGACGTTCGCTTCTTTGGCGATGATGGAAGCGATCAAGTTGACCTCGTCGCTCTTGGTTACCGCGACCAGAAGATCGGCATCTTTGAGCCCGGCAGCTTCCAACGTCGCAGGATGGGTGCCCGAACCCGTAATTACTTCGAGGTCAGCGGTCTCGGCGAGGTGCGCTGCCCTCTTGCCGTTTGTCTCGACAACGTAGACGTCGACGCCTTCCCGGCTCAGTCGATCTGCCACATAGGAACCGACTTCACCGGCACCGACAACGATTACTCGCACAGCGATGTGTCTATCACTTCGGAGGGTGAAACCACTGAATGCATCGGAATATCCCAAGGCTCGGGGGCAGGAAGGTCGATGACCTGAAAGTTATATGCAAGACCGAGTCGGTAGGGGTCATGCGATTGTTGAGCACATCGGGCGAAAAATCGGTCATAGAAGCCAGCGCCATGACCCAGCCGATTCCCGGCTCGATCGAATGCCGCACCGGGAACGATCACAGCGTCGATCGCTGCGACTGACACGGGATCGGTCGTCGGCTCGCCGATGCCCAACGAACTCCTGACTAGTTCGTCACCGGGGCGCCACGGGCAAAACTCCATCGAACCGCCCTCTCCGCATACGGGTAGAACCACTGTCCAGCCCGCTGCGATGAGCTCGCCGATCGCCTCAGCGGGGTCTAGTTCACCGGGCAGGGCGCGGTAGCCAGCGACTACTGGCGGTGGCACGGTGGGCACTCGCTCCAGAACCTCAAAAACTGAAGCAGCCACGAGGTGGCCTGCTTCGGCCTGCTCAGCAGGTGACAATGTGCGCCGTTGATGGATCAATTGGGTCCGAATAGCGTCGCGGCCGGTAGTGTTCATGGGTCTCGCTTTCGAACGATGTGAACCGTGTCACACGGCACGGATGCGGGATGGCTTCGTAATACATGAGAAAGTTAGTGGTCGCGTTTCCTCATGGGACGCCAAGAGACGGAGATGTAAAACCTTGAACTCAATACCATTCCTTGCGCTGATATCGGCTATCGCAGCGCTGGTACTCGCTGGCTTCTACTTCACCAAGGTCAAGGCAGCTAGTCCCGGTAATGAACGAATGATCTTCCTGATGACGGAGATCCAGAACGGCGCGAAGGCGTTTCTGAAGCAGGAATACACCTGGGTATCAGGGTTCGGTGTGGCAATGGCCATTCTGATCGCCATCGTTATTCACCCGTGGGCAGCGGTTGCCTACATCCTCGGTGCTGTCCTTTCCGCTGGTGCCGGTTACGTCGGCATGACCGTTGCGACCATGGCCAACGCTCGCACGACTGAAGCAGCCAAAGAAGGGCCTGCGAAGGCTCTTCCGGTCGCATTCCGAGGCGGTGCGGTCATGGGCTTCGCAGTCGCTGGTCTCGCACTGCTTGGACTCATGATCGTCTACATCTTCTTCGTCCTGATTCTCGAACACGAGCAAGCTTTTGAAATCATCACGGCCTACGGCCTGGGTGCGTCGACCATTGCCCTGTTCTCCCGTGTTGGCGGTGGTATTTACACCAAGGCAGCTGATGTCGGCGCCGATCTTGTTGGCAAGGTCGAAGCCGGAATTCCCGAAGATGACCCTCGAAATCCCGCCACCATTGCTGACAATGTCGGCGACAACGTCGGCGACGTTGCCGGTATGGGAGCCGATCTGTTCGAGTCCTATGCAGGCTCCATCATCGCGCCGATCTCTCTTATTGCATTTGCCATCAGCCTTAACGCAGCCGACGTCGGCGACAACGCACTCTCGCTTCTGATGTTCCCGATTCTCGTTGCCTTCATCGGCATGATCGGCTCGATCATTGGTTCGTTCCTCGTACGCGGTGGCGATTCGACCGACTCCAAGGCGCTTTCCAAGGCCCTCCACCTCGGCACCAACGTCGCGATGCTCATCACGATCGCTGGCGTGATTGCGACCTCGTTCTGGGTGTTCAGCGATAGCGATCTATTCGAACAGCCAATCGGCCTTGCGATCTCGGTTATCGGTGGTTTGATCGTCGGTTGGGCGCTCGGCAAGACCGCTGAATACTACACCTCGGACCATTTCGGCCCGGTGAAGAAGATTGCTCAGCAGTCCGAGACCGGACCAGCGACGACCATCCTCGGCGGTATCAGCGCAGGAATGGTCTCGGTCGCAGCATCGGTCGCCCTGATCCTCGTCGGTATCGCGGTCGCATGGTGGGGCGGCGATTTCGCATTCACTGACACCGCCGCTATCGACGGTTCGACCGCTGGGGACCTCGGCGGCCTCTACGGCATCGCAATCGCAGCGATTGGCATGCTCGCCACCACAGGCGTCGTTGTTTCGGTCGACGCCTACGGCCCCATTGCTGATAACGCTGGCGGTATCGCAGAGATGGCTGAGCTCGACCCATCGGTTCGCGAAGTGACCGATGCTCTCGACTCGCTCGGAAACACGACCGCTGCTGTCGCCAAGGGATTCGCTGTCGGTTCTGCGGCGCTCACCGCTCTTGCACTCTTCAAGAGCTTTGAGTTCGCCATCGCCACCGCGTCTGAGGGCGAGAGGATCCTCGACCTCGATATTGGCGAGGTCGACGTGTTCATTGGCCTGTTCATCGGCGCCGCGCTGCCATTCCTATTTGCTGCGCTGACGATCGACGCTGTTGGTCGAGCTGCTCAGGAGATGATCGAAGAAGTTCGCCGCCAGTTCCGAGAGATCCCGGGTCTTCGCGAAGGCAAGGAGGGCGTTATCCCCGACTCAGCACGCTGTGTGGCCATCTCCACGACCGCATCGCTAAAGGAGATGGTCCTTCCTGGCTCGCTCGCCGTGATCGTGCCTCTCGTGACCGGATTCATCAGCGTCGACGCTCTCGGTGGATTGCTCGCAGGCTCGCTCGTGACCGGCTTCGCGCTCGCCATCTTCATGGCAAACGCTGGCGGGGCTTGGGACAACGCCAAGAAGTTCATCGAAGCCGGTGCTCACGGTGGCAAGGGTTCAGACCCTCACAAGGCAGCGGTTGTCGGTGATACGGTTGGCGATCCGTTCAAGGACACCTCAGGTCCTGCCATGAACATTCTCCTCAAGGTCATGACCATCGTCAGCCTTGTCTTTGCGAGTGCGTTTGTGTAGTCGCTAACGGGGCTTGCCCGGTTAGATAATTCAATGTCACACCCCATCTGTAGTGTTCGCTACATGGATGAAGAGACCTGCTCTGACCAGATAATCGATGCGTCGTCGCGGCGTCGCTTGCGTGCCACGCTGCCCTCGGCTGTCCGCTCGCTGTACGTCGACGTCCTTCGCGACACGATGCGCCACGGAGTACCCGTCGACCCGACAGCGCTGATTGTTGTCCTCGGTGCGCACACCGAAATGTCGCGCGCCGAAACGGAAGCTGATGTGCTCCACTTTACGAGCACCCACGTCAGCGAGTTGTTGTGGTTCGGCATCCACGAATTCTGCGAGGATCAGGACCTGGTGGTCCCCGACGGATGTGTCGATGCGCTCCACGCGGCTCTGGCCACTGCAACAGCGACTGCGTGCTTGTCGAGTACGAGCGATGGGGCGACAGAGCTATTCACCACCCTCGAGGGTCTCAGGGCTTCCTAAGGGACGGTCCGACGTGGGTTACACCGCGTGTCTATATCGTGGGAAACTTTAGTTCTACTTCTAATGTCACGCTCGAAATGGCCGAATGGCCCATTATGGAACGGACTCGAACACACAACGTTGCGAACCTAGTTGCTGATTGGCGTGAACTTTTGCTCACCGAGACCGACGAGCTCGACCGCGCAGGCGTTCACGCGGCGATCGTCGCTATCCGCATCGAAGGTGACAACGTGGCTGCCGCAACACGTTCGACCCAACGTGCAGCAAGCCTGCTTGCTCGTCGTATCCGTCCAACCGACAGGCTCGGCACTCCCGACAGCAGTTCGCTAGCTGTGCTGCTCAGCCCGAGCATTGAGCTCACCCAAACAATCGAGCAGGTACGGGGCCTGAGTTTGGCTATGTCGAACCATCAGATCCAGGCAGTGACCGCATTTGCACACCGCCGCCCCAACGAGGTGCTCCTCGAGACCTGGGCTCGCGCTGAAGCCGAGGTCGACCGGGCGATCTTTCGTCGGCTCCACGGCGCTGGAATCAGCATCTAATCGCCGTGGAAATCTCAACGGTTTCCAGCTACCGATAGGCCGATCGGCCTATTCGATTGCTGACGTCCAATGCCGTTGACTAGGTGTGGATGAGGTGACGGCAAAATTATCGAAGAGCTGGTGGTTCATCATGCTCGTAATCGCGTCCGCCCTCGCCTTCGCATTCGGCCGCGAACCATCGGCGGTAACGACTCTCCTGTTTCTCGTCGCTGGCGGTGCACTGCTCAGCCATTTCGCGTATCGGATCCGCCAGAACGTCGGCCAACACATGCGTCCGGACGGCATTCTGTTCATTTCCGCGAGTCAGTTTGTTGCTGGCATGGGTTTACTCGCGCCGCTCGACGCCAAGCCGACCGTATATGGAATCGCAGCACTATTCGGTGCAGTGGGCACGGTCCGAATCATTGTTTTTCGAATCGGCATGCGTGCGGAAATCACCGAACGCGAGACCGCCATCGTCTCTGCTGGTATTGGACTGACCTTCTCTGTAGTGATCATCCAACCCGCCATGGGCGGAGCTCTCGGGTTGCTTAACCTCGTCGTCGCGATCACGTCGTTGAGTGTCGCCCTCTTCTCCACCATTCTCCTTCTCTGGTTGGCCACCTTTGATACGGACACAATCTCAACGCCGTTCGTTCTGATCCTGCTCCCTCAGTCGTTGTTGGTGGTGACCGCTGCCGACCTCAACGGAGCGTTCGAGGGCGGTATTATGTATCCACTGACACTGTTGGCGATTCTGATGCCCGCCGCTGCCTATCAGCATCCCAATGCTCCCGATGCGTTCTCTCTTGCGATGTTCGTGTCGTCTGAGGTCAATGCCCGACGCAGCCTGATCTCGTTCTCGGTAATTCTGATCGGTCCCGTCATGATCGCCATCGACCAGTTCACGAGCCTCAGACTCTCCCTTGTCACCGTTACGGTCGGCTCAAGCCTCCTCTCGGTGATGGTGGCTACTCACCTCTTGCTGCTCGTGCGGCGTTGGGCCGACGTCGAGCACCAGGGCCAGCATGATCCGCTGACTCGCCTCCCGAACCGAGCCCTCTTTTTCAGTCGTTTGGAGACCGCCATCGAAGGTGCCAGGATTCGCGAGTCTCAGCTCGTGGTCATGTTCCTCGACCTCGATCGCTTTAAAGCTGTCAACGACTCGCTCGGACATGAGAAAGGTGACCTGCTCCTCCGTCTGGTCAGTGAAAGACTTGATGACGCCGCAACGCGCGTGGGCCACAACCTGACGGTTGCACGACTAGGTGGCGACGAATTTGCCGTCGTCGTTCCATCGGTGAAGGACGCGCGTCATTCACACGCGATCGGTCGAATGTTCCTCGACCAATTCCTCGAACCATTCGACATGGGGCTACGAGACATCTACGTCACGCCTTCGATCGGCATCGCCGAGTACCCACGTGACGGATCAACCGTCGAAGAGTTGATCGAGAATGCGGACACGGCGATGTTCGAGGCCAAAGAACGCGGCCGCAACACGGTCGTGAACTACTCCCCCGAGCAGCGCACGCCAGGGGCGAATCGCCTGGAGATCGAAGCAGCACTTCACAAGGCGTTGCAGAACAACGAACTTGAGGTCTTTTACCAGCCTCAGATCGACGTGTCCTCAGGTCATATCTTTGCTGTCGAGGCTCTTCTTCGTTGGGAACATCCGACGCTTGGACGAATCAGTCCAGAGCGCTTTGTCCCTGTCGCTGAAGAGTCGACCTTGATCGACGCTATTGGTCAGTGGACTCTCGAAGAAGCGTGTCGCGAGGCCGCCAGCTGGGGCGATCTCGGACTTCCCGAGATCAACGTCGCAGTGAACTTGTCGCCGCGACAGTTCCAGAAGGCTGTTTTGCTCACGGACAATGTGTCGCGAGCTCTCCGAAACTCAGGACTCGATCCCCGTCGTCTTGAGCTCGAACTCACTGAATCGCTCGCTCTTGAGCGGCCCGAAGAAGTGAACGCCACGCTCGTCCATTTTCGCGAAATGGGAATTCGCACCGCTATCGACGACTTCGGCGTTGGTCATACCGGACTGGACTATCTCGACCGCATCACGGTCGATACGCTGAAAATCGACCGTTCGTTCATCAACCGAATTGGCGAGTCAGGCGCACCACTCGTAACCGCCGTGATTTCACTAGCGAGAGGCCTCAACCTCGACGTGATCGCCGAAGGGGTCGAGACTCGAGCTCAGGTGAACTTCCTCAAGGCGCATGGCTGTCGGTACATGCAGGGCTTTCTGTTCTCCAAGCCGCTCAGCGGAAGCCAGCTGCAAACCGTCCTGCAGAACCAGCTGCGCCGAGGCGCAACCGCCGGGGGTACAGCGGCTAATCGCGCCGCCTAGCCTGCGCAGGGAGGGTGTCAGCCGGCAGCGAGCGATGCGGCCAGCTGTCCAGCGAGCCGGCAGTTGTTTGCGACCAGCGCAACGTTTGCGTCGACCGACGCTCCCCCAGACGCTTCCACGATCCGCTCGAGCACGAATGGGGTCACCGCCGCACCGACAACACCCGCTGCCTCGGCGTCGACTAGAGCCTGAGCAAGCGCATCATCATGTATCTGCTGGTCGAGGGCAGCCTCGACCGGTACGGGGTTCGTGATGAGCATGCCGCGACCGAAGGCGAGGCGGGCTGTCGCGATCGCTGCGAGCTCATCGAGCTCGTCGACCCGGTGAGCAAGCTTATGAGCCGAGGACCGTGCAGTAAACGACGGGAGCGCATCGGTCTTCCAGCCAACGACGGTCGCACCGAGCGTCTCGAGGAGTTCGAGCGACTTCCCGAGATCGAGAAACGACTTGATTCCCGCCGAGATCGTGGCGACGCCGTAACGGGCGATCGCACTGAGGTCAGCGCTGATATCACCGGTGACTTCAGATTGCCGATGGACGCCCCCAATCCCGCCGGTCGCGAACACACGAATCCCGACGGCCTCGGAGATTGCGAGCGAAGCCGAGACGGTCGTTGCTCCAACCGGCCAACCCTGACCAACGGCAACGGCGAGATCACGTTCGGCTGCCTTGGTGGCTTCGCCGAGTACGCGCTCGTACTCGGTCTCTTCGAGACCTGCGCGCATCATGCCGTCGATGACCGCGGTGACGCACGGTACGGCGCCGGCTTCCCGAATAGCAGCGATGCACTCGCGCAACGCCTGCTCGTTGTGCGGAGTGGGTAGCCCAAGGTTTGAGTACACCGTCGACTCGAGCGCAACGATTGCCACACCGCTGCTCAGCGCATCGGCAACCTCTTCGCTGGGTCGGATCAGCTCGCGGGCAGAATTTGAAAGAACCACGAACGAAGCGTAGCCCTACGTCGCCAATCCAGCACCTGACGAACGCAGCGTCGTCGCTGCGAGTTGGTGACCAGCTTTGAGTGCGCCGTCGAAGTCTTCGCCACGAGCGCGAGCGACGAGAAAACCACCGGTGAAGGCATCGCCAGCCCCGGTCGTATCAAGGACGTCGGTTGGCTCGGGGGTTACACGAAACTCCCGGCCATCCGGGCTGCGTACGACCGCAGCGCGGCTCCCGTTTGTGACCACGGTGGCGCCCGCTTCGCGGATCCACGGATGCCCCTGCATGAGATAGGAGTATTCATCGCTATTGGCGATGACATAATCGGGACGAATAGCTCCTAGGAGGCTGAGAAAGCCTTCACGTCCGTACTGTTTTAGGACCGCTACTGAACTCGTCGAGATCGAGATGGGAATCTCTTGTTCCACCGCCTCTCCAATAATTTGCTCAGCGGTTTCCGCGAGCGGCCCTTCGCTAAAGGAGTAGGCGGGAATATGCAGCAGATCGACGTTATCGAGCACACCGGGCGGTATGGATGCCAACTCGACCGAGGCCCCGCGGTCGGTTAGAAACGACCGCTCGCCGGTCGCGTCGACGAGGACGACGATCGTCCCCGTTTTGCCTACCCGGGCAACGAAACTCTCGACGCCATTGTCCAACAGGTCCGCGAGCAGCAGATCCCCTGCAGGATCCATGCCGACACTTCCGACGAACCGGCCGATGCCGCCGGCAGCTGATACTGCTACGGCGACGTTAGCCGCAGATCCGCCACGTAGCGATGTGATCGTCGATGGCGTGTCTGTACCGCGCGTGGGGTCACGCTCCAGCCGAACGACGACATCGGTGATGACGTCGCCGAGACAACATATTCGAGGCGATGTCGCCGCGGACATCCTGGTTGGTGTCAGGCCCGAGTGTCGTTTGCCGATGCCGCGTCTTCTGCGGAAGCCACGGTCGTGGCCCGCAGATCGACCAACTCTTCGGCTTCCTGGTTAGCCCACGTGATGATCGTTTCGCCAAGCCGGCGCAATTCGTTCCGGCGTTCTTCGGCTGCGGTTGAGACCTGACTCAATACGGTCTGCTGAGACTCGATCTCGGCATTGATCTGGGAGAGTTCACCCTGTGCTCGGTTTGCTGCCTCGTAGGCCTTGCGGTCGCTCTCTTGGGCAATACGCGAAGCGGTCAGGTTGGCATCAGCGACGATCTCGTCTGCTCGAACGTGTGCCTCAGAGATTGCTTCTTCAGCAGAACGGCGTGCTGCTCGAAGCACGAGGTCGTAGCTCTCCTCGGCGGCTCGCTCGTCCACGACTGCAACTTCCTGTGCCGGTGCGGCGACCATTGCAGCAGAGACTGGAGCAGGCTCGACGACAGCATCGACGACCACCGCTTCGGCCTCGACAACCTCGGGTGGAGGAGGCGGAGCAACTTCGGAGCCAGGAGGAGGCGGAGCAACCGAGGTCAGCTGAGTGCGCAGCTGCTGGTTCTCTGCTCGCAGGGTCTCACCGCTGGCGAGTTCCTCGTCCAAGCGGACCTGTAGTGCATCTCTTTCCGATCGAGCTGCTTCGAGGTCGGCGATGAGCGCTTGGTGCTCATCGGCGCTCAGGGTATCGCTGTTGCCTGCAGCTGCTGCTCCGACGGCCGCGCCAGCAGCTGGCGCAACGGCTGGGGACACATCGGCTGGACTAGCCGCCTGCCCTTCACCAGCGCGGGCGATATCACCGTGAAGCAGGTCGACCTGTGATGCGACCAGCTCCAGGTACGCGTCGACATCGATCGGGTCGTACCCTCGCTTTGTCTTGGCCGGAAACGTCTTCGCGAGAACGTCTCGTCCGTTCAATCGCCGTTCGTTGGTGTTCATTATCCCTCGCACTTCCATGGGCGGATTAGCCGATGTCGGCTGCAAACCTGTCTCTAGGTTGGCACCTGTTGCTGAAAACGTCCAAATACCGTTCGGCCTATTCTTGAGAGGCCAAACGATTCGCATCGAGGGAACGGAAAGATTGGCTCTCGGTCGGTCCCGTAAGAACTTTTGCGGGTGCGCTACCGCTTCTGGCCCGAAACGTGCTGGACTGATTTGGTGGCCAATGAAGACGAGCCGACATCGGATTTTCGAAAGCGATTGGCGGCGATACCGAAGATCGACGAAAAACCAGTGGAAGATCTGTGGGACAAGGCAGCCCCACCGGTCGTACGTCCCCCCGCGCCGGTGGCGCGTCCGAACCTCCCCGGAGGCTCCCAGAAGGAAGACGCATTCTTTGGCGCCCCCGATGGTGAGGTGGCTCCGGTCGCCGGAGCTGTTGCCCTAGATGAACGGGTTCCGCCGTCGATCGCTCCGGACGTTCCTGTGCCCGAGCCGGTTGGTAGCCGCCCAAGGAAGCGCCGCAGATGGCCGATTCTTCTCTTTTTACTGCTCGCCATTCTTGCGCTGCTGATCATCATTCCTCTCTTTCTTGCAAACAGAGCATTCAACAGTATTGAGCGTGTACCTGTTGGACAGGTCCTGAGCGAACCCTTGCCGGCAGGAACCAACCTGCTACTCGTTGGCACCGACTCGCGCGACGGTATCGAGGCAGACACCGAGAACGCGAACGTCATTCTCGGTGAAGGGCTCTCGGGATCGCGCACAGACACCATCATCGTCCTGCGTCTTGAAGAGGACGGCAACAAATTCCTCTCGCTGCCGCGGGACCTGTGGCTGCCGATCGATGGCGGTGATCCGCAACGTATCAACGCCGCGTTCGCCCGAGGGCCCGAGGCATTGATCAACACGGTCCAAGACGAGCTTGGAATTCCGATATCTCACTTCGTGCAGGTCGACCTCGCCGGCTTTATCGAGTTGGTCGACGCGGTCGGTGGTGTGGAGATCACCATCGACCACCCAGCGTTTGACACTGCTTCAGGGCTAAACCTGCCAACAGCGGGCACGGTCGAGCTTGACTCGACGCAGGCTCTCGCGTTTGTCCGTAGTCGCCGCTACACCGAGATCGTCGACGGTGTGGAGGTGACGGACCCAACCAGTGACCTTGGTCGGGTGCAACGCCAGCAGGAGTTCCTCCGAGCATTGATGCTCAAGCTCAGTGAAGAACGGAACCCCGTCGCTCTGAACGATATGAGCGACGCGATCGCCGGAGCATTGGTACTCGATGACCAGACCTCGTTAACCAGCGCTTTGACGCTTGCTAACGCGCTGCGGACCTCCAGTCCCGAGTCCGTCACTCTGCCTACCGCTCCAGCCACAATCGGTGGTGCAGCGGTGTTGACACTTACGCCAGAATCGCCTGCGGTCCTCGCTCAGTTCGGCGGCTGATTTCTCGACTCCGCGTGTTGGTGCGACCACCTAAAGAAAGTTTCCCGCCCGTTTTGGTGGGTTATCCACAGGAACTCTAGTCTCTCGTCGTTGTGATGAATGAGTCTCAAACCTCGGACAGGACAGTCTTCGCCATGGCACGATCGATCAGTCGTCGTCACGCAGCGTTGAGGCGCCGCTTCTCTCGGTGGCCGGCCAGCCTTCGCGCAGGTCTACTCGCGGTGTTTATCGGTGGTCTCATCGCTGGAGGTATTGCGACCAACCGCGACGATCCACTTTCGGCGGTGGACGGTGCCAACGCAGCCAACGCGGCTCCCACAGTGCCCGGAGCACCCTTCCTTCCGATCGCCGATCGTGCTGAGCATGTTGCGACGCGAAACGATGCCTTGAATGCTCTCGCGGAGCTCGACCGCGCCCAACAGGCGCTGTTGCGACGAGCTGACGAGGTTCGTACCGCCGAGCTTGCCGCAGCAGTTCCACCCTCCCTGTCCGGGCAAGTTCTCGCAGAGGCCGTGACCGCTCCCGACGATGCCGCTGCAGATGATGTCACCGACGGCGCGCTGGGAGACGACGGCGGTCCGCCGGGATCGGCTGGCGCACTGGATGAGGCATCGCCGGTTGCAGCCGCTGTGCTACCCCGTCGGGCTCCTGTGGTACAAGATGAGGAACTGCTCACCGAACTAGGTATTGCCGAGACGCTCCGAATCATCGATGCTGAGGTCGAATCGCTCGAACGAACCCTCTCGGAGCTCAAGGCACAAGAGGACGCGTTGCTCGAAGAGACCGCCCCGTGGGGAATTGGCCTTGCAGTGTTTCCGGTCGACGAGATTCGAAAGCCCTTCTGGAATGACTGGGGCCGACCGCGATCCGGTGGCCGTACCCATGTCGGCAACGACATTCTCGCCCAGATCGGCGTCCCTCTTCGAGCGATCGAAGACGGCGTCGTACAGAGCCTGAGCAGCGGGGGCCTCGGCGGTAACGGCATCTTCCTGCTCGGTGACAGCGGCTCACGCTACTACTACGCACATATGCACGAATTGGAAGACCTCCAACCTGGAGACCGCGTGCTGGCTGGTCAGCAGGTCGGCTCAGTGGGAGACACAGGAAATGCAGCTGGCGCCCCGCACTTGCATATGCAGTGGGATCCCGACGGAGGATCAAACTGGCAGAATCCATTCCCACTGCTCGACGTGTTGTTCGGAGCGGGGCGAACCGAACAGTTTGACATCGCTGCTGATCAGCTTCTCGCCGCCGAAGCTGAAGCAGCACGGGTCGCAGCCGAGGCAGCGGTTCTTCAACAAGAGGCCCAGGCCGAAGCTGATCGACTCGCTCGGGCAGCAGCAGAAGCCGCTGCTTTGGCCGAAGCCACGGCGCGTGCTCAAGCCGAAGCGCTTGCACGCTCGGCTCAGGCAACTTCACTCGCAACGACAGCCCCGTCAACCTCGGCACAGCCCGTGGTGCCCACCCCGCTGCCTTCGGTCGAAGCCGCGACCGAGCTCGTCGCTGTAGAGCCCGCTTCCTAGAGGCGCCGGTTGGGGCCAGCAGTCCCCTAACATCTCGCCCTATGAGCAACACCTCCCTCGATGCAACCGCCGCTGCGGAGTATTTCTTTGCCGGCGCAGTAGCTCGTGGCCTGCGCCACGTCTGTATCTCACCGGGATCGCGATCCACACCACTCGCAGTCGCAGCGGCGCGAACGGCTGGGCTCACCACGTCGGTTCACCTCGATGAGCGCGTCGCTGGCTTCGTGGCGCTTGGGCGCGCCGTGCGCTCAGGAGACCCAGTCGCGCTTATCTGCACATCTGGCACGGCTGGCGCGAACTATCTCCCCGCAATTGCCGAAGCGTCGCTCAGCCACCTCCCGCTCGTAGCGATCACCGCGGATCGGCCGCCGGAACATCAGGGTTGGGGCGTCGGGCAAACCTATGAGCAGGTCGGTCTGTATCATCGTCAGGTCAGGTCAGAGTTCTCGATGCCGGTGGGCGGTGATGGCGGTCCGGAGTTTTCCCAGCGCGCTGGATGGCGCGCCATGGCCGCAGCGATCGAGCACCATGGCCCTGTACATGTGAACTGGCCGTTCCGGCTACCCCTTGAACCACGCGACGGTGCACTCGACCTGTCGGCTCTCCTGTCGGAACGACCGGTTGGGGTAGAACGACTCGACCTTTGGGAGGTCGAGCAGCTCTGCGCTCTGCTCGACCGCTCCGAGCGCCCTGTTCTTATTGCAGGGCCGGGCGCACTCCGTCCGCCAGACCTCGACACGTCATCGGTGGAGGGCCTCCCACGTCTCTTCGAGCAACGGGCCCTGCGCCTCGGTGAGGCGACTGCGACTGCAAGACTCCCTGTGCTTGCAGACGCGCTGAGCGGGTTGCGCCATCATGACCAACCTGGGCTCGTCCCAAGTCCGGCCCTCACCGTGCATCGAGCCGAAGCAGCCAACCCTCCCCTATCCCCAGATCTGATCATCCATCTGGGTCAAACGCCGACTGCCAAGGCGACTCGGCTCTGGTGGGAACGCCAGGACGCTACCCACGTCCTGCTCGATCCGCGTGACGAATGGAACGATCCGTCGCACGTCTTCGATCACCGCTTTACCTCCGACCCCATCCGCCTTCTAAAAGACGCAACGGCGACCTCTAGTTCTCGTACAGACGAATGGATGCAACGATGGTTGGACGAAGGCGCCTACACGAGACAAGTGCGCGACGACGTGCTCGATTCGTGGGACCAGGTCACCGAGGCACAGGTGGCGAACCTCGTCGGCAGCTTCGCGACCAGCGATGACCAGCTGGTCGCCTCTAGTTCGATGCCCGTACGAGACATCGACACATTCACCAGCATCGAGTGTCCGGCGCCAATCCACGCAAACCGAGGTATCAACGGCATAGACGGCGTGGTAGCGACCGCGGCCGGAATGGCGGCGCAGGCCCGTGCTTCGCGCCCGGGCAGTTCCGGACAAACCATCGTGCTGATCGGCGATGTGGCGCTGCTTCATGACATAGGCGGCGTTTTGGACGCAGCGCGCCAAGGAGTGGAGCTGATCATCGTCGTGCCCAACAACAATGGCGGCGGGATCTTCTCAGTCCTACCCGCCAAAGACGCATTGGATTCAGCGACCTTTGAGCAGCTCTTCACCACGCCCCACGGCACTCGCTTCGAGTTTCTTGGGGGTTATGACGGTATTGAGTACGACCACACGACCGACCTCGGACGATCATTGGATCAGGCCCGATCGAATAACGCGAACCCGGTCCGGATCATCGAAGTGACCGTGGAAGTCGAGCCAAAGTTAGCGCTTCAGACAGCAATTCTTGATCGGCTTGCGACGTGAACCCAGCATCCTCGCCCGCTGTAACGAAGGCGACTGCGCCCGACGGCATGACAGTTGCGTACCGTTCACTGACCGGTGTCGGGCATCCAATCGTGGCGATTCATGGCTTCACCGGGAACGGTCTGACCATGCTGCCCCTGATCGAAGCGAGCAGAGAAGGGCGGCCAGCGATACTCGTCGACGTCATCGGCCACGGAGAGAGCGGTGCACCAGACCATCTCGAGCACTACACGATGGCTTCGGTAGTCGATCAGGTGCTGTCGGTCATTGGACCACATGAACCGGGCACAGTTCACCTCCTCGGTTACTCGATGGGAGCGCGTATTGCCCTATCGATGGCCGCTCGGGCCCCGTGGTACTTTGCTTCGCTCACGTTGCTGAGTGGCACGGCTGGACTTGGCCATGCTGGCGACCGGGCGCGTCGTCACGTCGAGGATCACAAACTGGCCGATCGACTCCTCGAAGTTGGCCTTGAGGAGTTCGTCGAGGACTGGCTGCGGTTACCCATCTTTGCGCCCTTTGTTCAAACCTTGTCCGTCGACGAACTCGCCGCGACGAAAGCGCAACGCCAAGGCGCCAGTCCAATCGGCCTCGCCAATAGCCTCCGAGGCACCGGGACCGGCTCGATGCCACCGCTCTGGTCCGTCTTGGCGAGCGTGCGATCACCGCTTCTGGCAATAGCTGGATCGCTCGACGCGAAGTACACCGATCTTGCCCACGCCATGGCAGAGGCCGTGGCGACCGGGCGTGCCGAGATCGTCGCTGGCGCTGGTCACGTGGTGCACCACGAGAATCTTCCCGAGGTTGCGTCGATTGTCCAGTCATTTCTGTCAGAGTGTGAGACAGATGAGGATCACGAGGGCTAGCTCCACACCAATCGACATCCGGCTGAACGAGTCTGTTCCCACCGGCGCTGGAAGCATCGGGGACCGGGGCGGGATGCAGGTGACCGTCGAGACCGATGACTTCACCGGCGTCGGCGAGACGGCGCCGATCCCCGGACTGGCTGGGCCAAAACTCGAACAACTTGCCACTGAGATCGCTGCCTGGTGCCGTTCGGTAGGTACTGCCGGTGTCGATGAGGCAATCGATGACCTCGATTCACACGATCAATCACCACTTTCGCGTTTCGCGATTCACACCGCGCTGATCGACCTCCAAGCCAGACACGCCGACATGCCCGTTAGCGCACATCTCCAAGACGGCGCGGCGACCCGGGTTCGGGTGAACGCTCTTATTGGGGAATCGAGTCCTGCAGCAGTCCATTCCCGTGCACGCCTGCTTGTTGAGCAGGGATTTACCGCACTGAAGTTGAAGGTTGGCGCGGTCGATCACAGCCTCGACATCACTCGGATCGTCGCTGCCAGCGAAGCAGCGGGCTCCGCTGTTGAGCTGCGGCTGGATGCGAACAGGTCCTGGTCTGCTCAGGCCGCAGAACGCGTAATCGGACGCGTTGGAAAGCACCGCATCAGCTATATCGAAGACCCAACAGACGACCTGAGCGAATACGCATCTTTGGCCGCCGCTACCGGCGTGCCCGTTGCATTAGACCTGGGAGTGGGACATAACCCCGACCTCGACATCAAGTCGGCGAATGTCGGGATTCTCGTCGTCAAACCCGCGGCGGTCGGTGGCATCGATCGACTGTTGGCCCTCGCCCAACGCTACCCTGATCATCGCATCGTGGTCTCTTCGTCGATAGACCGTGAGGTTGGCCTGGCAGCCGCAGTCCACGCTGCAGCCGCATTGCCTGCCGGCTCTGGTCCGCACGGTCTGGCGACCGGGCGCCTCATTCGCAATCTCGATCCAACCCTTCTCGACGCCAACGGTGAGGTCCGTGTCCCCGCTGGACCGGGCGTTTGGAACGAAAATGTCAACGACGACGACCAGTGGGACGGCGCCTAACGGGGCTTGCTTCAGCCCGGCAGTCGTTCTGCGCCTTCGTCGATGCTCCAGTGCCATGGCTCTGAAGGAAGATTGACGAAGCCGAACTGCGGGGCGTTTGCCTGCAACCAACGGAACCCTGCACTGTTCTGAGACGTAATGCCTCCACCGTTCCACTGGAAATCGATGGCGCGCCCTTGTTCGTGCTTGGAGAAGCCGGGTCGTGCGGTCGGCGGCGAGCATTCGAAGGCTGGACGGTGCCAAATATCGAACGCACTGCCACCGCAGTGCGCTGCGCGAAGCTCAACTTGGCGCTGGATGGGGCGGTATCCCCAGCCGCCAAGGTCGATGCCCTGGTCGAAGGCGAGCTGATACAGCTGTCGTGTCTGCTCCTCGATGGCCACATTCACTTCGATTTGAAAGAACGGTTCTACGTCGAGCGGGACAACCGGATCGACGGTTTCGCCCGTGTCGGGATCGATCGTGGGTTCTCCGACGTCCTCTGGTCGGAAGAAGGAGATCAGCACGATGTCATCGAGATCGACCGGCGGCGGGATTTCGATGCCCTGCGAGCGTGCTGTGGCGATAATCCGACTATTGATCGCAGTCTGTTCATCTCGAATAGCCGTCGCGAGCTCGAGGTCGCGCTCGGCGAGGAAGGCTGCCTCGGCGAGCTGCGCTTCAAGACGAAGTTCAGCCGACGCAACGATCAGGGCCTGTTGCTCAAGCGCAGCGTCCAATTCTGCAGTTCGACTCTCGACTTCGGAGAGGCTTTCGGCTGCTCGAGCCGATGCCGCTTCCTGATCTTGGATCAGTTCCTGTGCTTGGAACTCAAGCGCGCGAAGCCGATCGATGCCATCGCCCAGTGAGCCGGTTTGGAGTTCGAGAAGATGAATGAAGCGAGCAGACTCGCCAGGGTCATCGGAGAGTACCAACTCGGTCACCTCATCACCGGCCGTCCCGGACTCGCCGGTGAAGCTCGCAACCGCGAGGTCACCAAGGTGCGCCCGTAGTAGGTCAGCGGTTGCGAGAATTTCTTCGCGTTCGGTCTGCGCCTCCTCGACAGCCGCAAGCGACGATCGATAGCTCGACTCTGCCTCCTCGAGACGAATCTGCTGGATCTCCACGAACGCGGCGATCTCGTCGAGTGCCGCAGTCACCTCCTCCACGGTCGCGGTTCGGACGTCGATATCTTGAGTAGCTAGGGCGGCTTCGCGCGCAGTGCGCTCGCGTTCTTCCTTCAGTTCTTCCAGGTCGGTGGGTGTGTCGTCCTGAGCTGTTGCATTGGTCGCTGGAAGCACGAGGGCTATCGCCAGCAAAAGCACAATAAGAACGAGGTATCCGTGAACCCGCCGAGGGTCAAAGCGCATGTCGTGACCATCGGTTTGTGGCTGATCGACATTAGGTACTACGGCCTAGTTTTTGCTGATCGAATAGTCCATTCGACCCATGAACGCTCTACGCAGTTTGTTGCTTCGGCGGGAGCCCGTTGTGTGGCGTTTAGTCCCCTGTTGTTGACCAGTGCCAGGGCTCTGATGGAAGGTTCACAAATCCCCATCGGGAGCCATTGGCCGCCAACCAGACGAAACCGGGGTTGGAATGGCTGGTGATGGAACCCCCGTTGTAGGTGAAGTCGATCGCCAGCCCACGTTCGTGATTGGACTGACCAGGACGAGCGGTCGGAGGGTTGCAGGACGACGCGCTGCGTTCCCAAATATCGAAGTCGGTAGTCCCACAGTTCTGTTGACGAAGCGCAATCTGCTCGAGATTGTCGCGAAAACCCCAGCCGCTGAGCGTTACCCCGTCGGCGAGCGCTGCAGCGAGCAGTTCATCGACCTTCTGGGCAATGTCGCGATGGACTTCAATGCCACGAACGTTGACGATGTCCTCAGGGGGTATCACCACTCGTTCATTCAGCGGATTCTGTGCTGCAATCTCGGCGGCGCGTCGAGCAGCTTCGGCTCGAATGCGCGCCGCGATTACTTCTTCTTGTTGACTGATCAAGGCTGCTGCTTCGGCATCTCGCTCCTGCAGCACCGCCGCTTCGGCCAGTCGCGCTTCCAGGCGACGCTCGGTCGCCAGTACCAGCTCAGCCTGAGCGCTCCGGGCCTCCGCCAGCTCATCTGACCGCGACAACGCTTCAGCTCGCCCAGCAGCTGCTTCGGCGGCGCCCTCTTCACGCAATTGTGAAATCACCTCAGCTTCGGCAGTCAATGAGCGAAGACGGTCGATGGCATCACCGAGTGAGCCGGTTTGAAACTGCACCAGAGACCGGCGGCGGATGGCCTCGGTCGGATCGTCAGCCAACAGTAGTGCCGTAAGATCCTGGCCGTTCAGGCCTCCTTCGCCGGTGAATGATGCAAGAGCGAGGTCGCGGACATCGGCCTGCAACGAACCCACCTCGCTTTCGATCTCACCCTCTCGTAACAACGCCTGGGCTACCTGGGCCTCTGCCGACGCGACTGCCTGCTCCGCATCGGCCAGACGAGCCTCCTGAAGGTCCACGAGTGCATTCAGAGCATCGAGCGCATCAGCGACGTCTTGAAAATCGGCGGTTGCAGCATCGACCTGGAGGGCCTGTGCGGCTGCTTCCTCCTGGATCCGCTCGCGATCCTCTCGGAGTTCCTCAAGGATCTCCTGCTCACTTTGAGCACCGATCGTCGAGCCAACTCCAAGTGCGACAACCAAGTACGCAGCGGTGAATAACGCCGCGCGACAGAAGCGGCTAGACCGGGTAGTCACGACGAATAGGCTAGTTCACAGCAACCTTTGGGCGGTTGACCTCGGGGACTTCTAGGCGGGCTCGATTAGCCGCCTGTTGTGCTCCAGTGCCAGGACTCGCTTGGCAGGTTGAAGAAACCAAACGACGAGGCGTTGTTCGACAGCCATGTAAAGCAGCTCGAACCGCGCCAACAACTCCGGAAATCGATCGCCAGTCCTCGCTCGTGCATCGACTGGCCCGGCCGTGCTGTTGGGATGCGGCAACTGCTCGGGGAAGACTCATAGATGTCGGGACAACCGTTGATGACGCGAAGCTCGGCGGTTCGCTCTGGTGAACGCCAACCTGAACCGGTCAGGACGACGCCGTCAGCGGCCGCGCTGTTGATCATGTTGGTCACGCTGGTCGCAACGGACTCGTGAACCTGGAACCCTGCTGCATTTACAATCTCGCCGCTACTCGGCAACGACGGAACCGACGATCCGCCACCCGCTGCTGCTGCTGCGGCCGCGGCCCTAGCGGCTGCCTCTGCAGCCGCCCTCGCTGCGGCTTCGGCCCGAATACGTGCCGCGATTGCCTCCTCCTGCTGCTGGATCTCCGCGGCGAGTTCCTCATCGAATGCCTGTACAGCCTGAGCTTCGGCAAGCCTTGCCTCAAGGCGGGCCTCGACATCGAGAACCAACTGCAACTGTGCGTCCTGAGCGTTATCGAGTTCAGCCTGTCGGTCGAGCTGCTCGACCCGGTTTATCTCTGCAGCCTCTACGGCGCGTAGACGGTCCGCCTCGACCTGTTCGGCTTCCACCTCGAGTACGCGAAGCCGATCGAGGGCATCACCAAGACTGCCGGTCTGAAACTCGACCAAGCTCCGGCGCCGTACTGCCTCGGTCGGGTCATCGTTGAGCAAGAACGCAGTGAGGTCCTCTCCGTTCTGACCGTTCTCGCCAGTAAACGACTCGACGGCTAGTTCGGCCACGAGACCTCGCAAGTCGGCCGCCTCGTTCTCGATGCTCTCGCGACGAAGTTCTGCCTGAGCAACGAGATCCTCGGCAGATCGAACCGCCTGGCGAGCGTCGGCGAGGCGCGCCTCCTGAAGGTCGACGAGACCATTGAGTGCATCGAGCGCCTCGGTGACCTCCTCGAAGCTCGCCTGGCTCGCATCGACGAGGGATGCTGCCGCAGCGAGTTCGACGAGCACTTGTTCGCGCTCGGCTTCGAGTTCTTCAAGACGCTCCACATCTTCCTGCGCAGTGACCGAACCGGTCAGCAGAATGACAAAACTACACAGGGTCAGAACCGCAAAAAGCGCGGCGCGCGAACCTCTAAAGACATGTGGCACGGGAAAACACTGTCACCTTTGTCCGGAAGAATCAAAGCGCGCCCGAGCCAACCACCCGCTACTGTCCGAGGCATGGTTTCGGAGATCTTTGACGAGGATAAATGGACGACGGTGGATGGGTTCGAGGAGTTGACCGACATTACGTACCATCGAGCGAAAGAACACGGCACCGTACGCATCGCCTTCAACCGACCTGAAGTGCGAAACGCCTTCCGACCACGCACGGTCGACGAGCTCTACCGGTGTCTCGACCATGCTCGCATGTCAAGCGATGTTGGCTGTGTTCTGCTCACGGGGAACGGGCCGTCGCAAAAGGATGGCGGTTGGGCTTTCTGCTCCGGTGGTGATCAACGAATTCGCGGCCGAACCGGATATCAGTACGCCGACGGGGAGACGGCTGACACGGTGGACCCGGCCCGGGCCGGACGCCTGCATATCCTTGAGGTACAGCGCCTGATTCGTTTCATGCCAAAGGTCGTCATCGCCGTTGTTCCTGGCTGGGCGGTCGGGGGCGGCCATAGCCTCCACGTCGTTTGCGATCTGACGATTGCGAGCCGGGAGCATGCAATCTTTAAACAGACCGATACCGACGTCGCGAGTTTCGATGGAGGGTACGGTTCTGCGTATCTCGCCCAGATGATCGGGCAAAAGCGAGCCCGGGAGATCTTCTTCCTCGGCGCGAACCACTCCGCCCAGGAAGCTGCCGAAATGGGCATGGTCAATCTGGTTGTCGAACATGGCGAACTAGAGAATGCGGCGCTCGATTGGGGCCGGATTGTCAACGAGAAATCGCCGACCGGGCAACGCATGGCCAAGTTCGCGATGAACCTCGTCGATGACGGGCTCGTTGGTCAACAGGTCTTTGCCGGCGAGGCGACACGTCTTGCGTACATGACCGAGGAGGCGGTCGAAGGACGCGATGCATTTCTAGAGAAGCGGAAACCAGACTGGTCAGCGCACCCCTGGTACTTCTAGGCCGCTCATCGGCCTAGGTGCTGAGTCATCGAGCATCGGGGTCGGAAAGAAACTCGTTGATCAGTGGTGCAAGAAGGTCAGGTTGTTCCAGAAGAACACGGTGACGAGCGCCCTCGACGTGAACCGCCTCGCTACCTGGGATCATCGACAAGAGATCCGTGATTGGAAAGTGCTGAAATACGGGGTCATCTTGTCCGCCGATCAGCAAGGTCGTAGCACGAATACGTTCTTCGAAACCTTCCAGTGAGGCATCCCGGAGCATCCGAGCTCCCGCTAGGTAGGTGTCTGGGTCGACGGCGAGCAGCATTTGTGTTGCCTGTTCCAAGAGATCTGGCACCGCTTCTTTCCACGCCTCAGAGAAGAAAATGTCGTCGAGATGGCTGACTATTGCCGACATGCCGCCCGACTCGACTCGCTGAATCGTCTCGTCCCACCAGTCGTAGGTGCCGAGATGAACGCCGACCGATGAAAGCACCAACGAATCGACACGATCTGGATATTCGCTGGCGAGAACGGCAGCGACCATAGCTCCCATCGAATCACCGACGATATGGGTCCGGGGCACTTCCAGGGCGTCGAGAACGGCGATCGCGTCAGCTACCAGATCGCCGAGTTCGTACGCTCCAACGCTGTGCGCGGAGCGGCCGTGGCCCCGAGTATCGAACCGAATCACCCAGTTCCTGGAGGCGAACTCCTCCACGAGGGGGTCCCATACCTCAAGTGTGGTTCCAAGAGGATTGAGCAGCAACAATGCTGGACGGCGGTCGTCCCCGGTCGTCTCGACGTGAAGGGGATGTTGAGCGGAGAGAACGGTTGGCATATGCAGACTCTATTCCCGAACGCGTCCCGCGACAGGGAGTTGTCGCAAGTCTGCACAGCGGTGCTATCCTGATCGCTCTTCGGGCCGTTAACTCAGTTGGCTAGAGTGCCACCTCGACATGGTGGAAGTCACAGGTTCAAGTCCTGTACGGCCCACGTATCGAACTTCGTTCGAACCCGAGTTTCTCGCCTAGCGGCTCCAAACAT
>CAZSYL010000053.1:0-27617 GCA_964610745.1 uncultured Acidimicrobiales bacterium | reverse complement strand
CGAGCACAAAGGAGAGCCCGAATGCACCGAGAAGGAACAGGACAGGGATTGTCACGATGTTTCCCCTGTCGGAGCGGGCAGGCCAACATCATCGATCTCTCGAGCGTCCAAGCCCCAGCTTTCGCCTTCTGCCCAGACTTCGCGTTTCCAAATCGGAGCCGTTGCCTTCAAACGGTCGATACCAAAACGGGCAGCCTCGAAGGCGACGTCTCGATGCGGCGACGATGCGACAACGACCACCGTTGACTCACCAATCGGCACCTCTCCTACCCGATGCATGATGCACACCCTACGAACCTCAGGCCACTGAGCGCGGATTTCATCGACCAATCCCTCAAAGCGCGCGATGAGATGTTCTTCGTAGGCCTCATAGGCCAGGAGCGAAACATCCTCACGACCGGCCGAATGATCTCTTGCCGTGCCGCTGAAAAGCACGACAGCTCCGCAATCGGGCTGGACAGTCCAGCGGTATGCCGCATCTATCGGTGGTTCCGACTCGGTTATGGACAGCCATGTGTTGCCCTCGGGCCCTCGCTGAAACTCCTCCACGAGACAATCGTAGGCGGATAACGCGACAACTGGCCAAAGCCCGCGCTCAGCAACACGATTTCGTTCGCTACCATGGGCCGTCTTGGGAGAGGGATTCGAAGACGACGACGGGCCGATTGAGCCCGATTTGCTGCTGCCTGCGCAAGACCGACTGTGGAGACACCCCGCAGAACGTGGAGCTGAGCAAGCAGCAGCAAACCTTGCCGCGCGCAAAGCACCGGGACGCACCTGGCCTGGGTTGGTCATGGCATTCGTGGCCGGCTGCTGCGTCGTCGGCCTGGCATGGATACTCTCCGCCGATGACCAACAGGCTGCGATCAACCCGGTTGTCATCAACGAGATCATCCCCGAAGAGACAGCGTTCGAGGGCACGCTCAGCTTCGATGACTGGGTTAACGATGTTTCGCAACTCAACAACGCCTCGGTCGTTGCGCTCCATCTCGCTGGCGATGCATCCCACGATCTTGCTCAGGCCATCCTGATTCGCGACGACGGCCACCTGATCACCTCCGCCCATGCGATTACCGGGGCAGAGGACATCACGGCAGAATTTCTTGGCGGAACGCTTCCGGCGCAGGTGATCGGCGTGGACGAGGTCTCCGGGATTGCTGTCTTGAAGATCAACTCTCCGGACCTCCCTCCCCCGACCTTTAGTGATGAGTCCCAAGTTCTCGTAAGCGACCGGCTGGTCGCCCTCTCACACTCGACCAACGAACGAGAGCCGGCAAAAGCTATCGACGTGAACGGCACTGGACACGTCGCCGTTCTCGCCAACGGCGACCTGCTCTCCGGTCTGCTCCGTCTGTCCGATGATCTGACCGGTGATTGGACCGGAAGTGCCATCCTCTCCGAGGACGGTGGAATCGTGGCCATGGCCGTGACCGCACGCGACGATCACTCGTACGCGATTCCCATCGCTGCGGCACGGCAGGCAGCAAACCAGCTCATCACCGATGGAACCGTCGATCACAAGTCGTGGCTTGGGATTGTCCGAGCACCGATCACAGACGACCTGAAGGAACAGCGAGACGTCCTCGGGGGTCTGCTCCTCACCCGGGTGTGGCCCGAGACGCCGGCTGCTCGAGCAGGGCTCGTCGCTGGCGACGTGATCATCCAGGCCGGCTCGGTCAACGTAATAGACCGCACCGACTTACTCGAGGCCCTGGCAGCACTCGAACCCGGCGATGCAATGGAAATCACCTACTCCCGGACGACCAGCCAGTCGAACGGATCGATCGGTGAGCCGTCCAGCTTCGAGAATGAGATCCTGACAACGACCGTCATTCTCGGCGCTCGCCCGGCCTAGATCATCGGAGCGAGGTCAGCGAGAGCCTCGGCGCACCGCCCACGATGCAACGCCGACCACGCCCAAAGCACCAGCGGCGATAGCGGCACCCGCAGCGCCTAGCGCCAACTCCTGACGCCTCTCGGCAGTAACCCCGTCGAACCGGCTGGGCAGGTACCCGGTCACGTACGCTTCGGAGTTACTGAACTCAGGTTCCCACCCGAGAGCCTTCAGTTTGTCGTTCGCTATCACCCACGGATACTGCAGATACGCAGTCAAGCCCGGGTGCGTGCGGCCGCCAAATCGGCGACGCACATCGGAGACTGCAGAGATAACAACGCTGGGCACCCGCACCGGCGTCTCGGGAACTCCGCGCAACGCAATCACTTCGCTCGGCCTCAGCCAACCGTCGGCCGCAACGTTGTAGATCCCCTCGTGACGGCCGATCACCAGGATCTCGATCGCAGCTGCAAGATCTTCAGCATGGAGGAATTGAGCTGGAGCATCTCCATCGGAATTTCGAAGCGCTGCGGAGTTCCGAAGATGCAATGCCAACATGTTCTGACGACCTCGCGCCATGGTCGTCGCCGGTCGCACGATCGTGAGCGCGTTACCGGTCTCGGTGGCCCAGCGTTCGCCCATATCTTCGATCTCGGCCCGCGTGATCGCGAAGCCTAATTCGGGGTTGGGACGAATAACTGCCCCCTCGGTCAGCGGCATGGGGTTGTCGTGCCATGCTCCATAAACCATTGCCGACGACGCGAGGACCACGTGGGTGATGCCCACGCTCGACGCTGCCTCCAACATTCGTGCGGCCAGGGCTTTGTCGGTCATTGCCTCGTCGCCGTCGCTCGTCACTCCGATCGGAGTGGCAGCTAGATGAACCAGCACATCAGCCGATGACACAATGTCGGAGAGGTCCCCACTCAACAAATCAAGCCTGGTCACACCATCGGCAGCTCGCCGATCGATCCCGATCAGTTCGGAGACTCCGTCGTTGGCAGCCAATCGATCCGCTACATGAGCTCCTATGGCTCCCGCTGCTCCGGTTACGACGACCCTCAGCCCGATTGGGTTCCCCGCGGCTGGATCAGCGCCCTCGGTAACGGATTCGCTGGTGTCGCTGCCGCTGCTCACGAAGGGCATTCTCGGTCATGTGTTCGCCCACGTCCAGCTTCGAGATACAACTTCGATGTCCAGGACTGCCGGTCTGTACTCGGCCCCGGTCCTCTACGATGAGATGCGTGAGCGACTCTGATCCGTCCGAGAACGACGACGAATTCAACTTCATGAATATGTTTGGATCCGGTGACCCAAACGAGCTCATGGCCGGCTTCATGCGTCTCTTCGGCGGCGGCGGGGCGGGAGCGATGGGTGGCGGACTCGACAGTGCGACCCAGATCGCCGTTTCAATAGCATCTGGTGGCGGCGAGCCGAACGTGGATCCCGTCGAGCGCATTGCGCTCGAGCAACTGATCCGAGTGGCGGAGCTGCAAATCACCGAAGCGACCGGCCTGCGCAGTTCGACCGACACGCCGCTGACGATCGCTCCGGTTACCAAGGCCGATTGGGTTCGAAACTCTATGCAGCCGCTAAAGCCGATTCTTGAGCAGCTCGCTGCTGCTATGACCTCTGCGCCAACGAGCGATGAGCTCAGCGGCGACCCGCAGATGGCCATGTTCGAGCAGATGTTTGCGGCGATGCGCCCAATGATGGTCGGGATGACGACCGGGTCGATGGTTGGCCACATGGCGACCAAGACCCTCGGGACTTACGACCTTCCGCTACCGCGTTCGGGAACCAACGAGCTTCTGGTCGTCGTCTCGAACCTGAATGCACTCGGAGCCGAGTGGAGCCTCGACAACGACGAGCTCAAAATGTGGATCGTGCTTAGCGAGGTCGCGCATCACTCGGTGCTCAGCCTCCCCCATGTCGCGGAGAAGATGAACACGCTGATCGGGCGGTATGCAAGCGCCTTCCAGAACGACACCAGCGCTGTCGGTGATGCACTCTCGGGTATCGACATGTCGAGTGGCGACCCGGCGAATTTTGGAGACATCCAAAAGCAGCTGCAGGAGGCTTTTGGCGATCCAAGCGGCCTGTTGAACTCGATGCGGTCACCCGAACAGACCGCTCTTCTTCCCGAGATCGCTGCGCTGACCGCAGCGATTGTCGGCTACGTCGATCACATCATGGATTCTGTTGGCGCAGGCTTGATCTCCAGTTACAGCCAGCTGACCGAGGCGGTTCGACGTCGACGGGTCACAACTGCTGAGTCAGATCGATTCGTGGAACGCCTTCTCGGTCTTGAACTTGACCAAGCTCTATACGACCGCGGTGGATCGTTCGTCGACGGCATCGCCGAACTCGGCGGCGCCAACGCTCTCACCAAACTCTGGGAGTCAGCCGAGACTCTGCCCACTCCGAACGAGATCGGAGCACCGGGCCTCTGGCTCTCGCGTGTCGGGATCGATTTTGAGGTTGAAGTCGACCCTTCAGCGCTCGACGATATCGAAGCCTTTATCCAAGAGGTAGAGGGCACCGATAGCGAAGAAGAGTAGCCACGTCAGCGCAACGCTGACGCGTGTTGCTGCAGCGCCTTACTCCCACAAACGGAACTGACCGTCATCGCCTGGGCCGCCGTCTGGTGTCTCATCTGGTGATACCCATACACCGTCGCCGCTGACCTGTGGCTTGCCGGCGACCGACCAGTGCATTTGATCGACCGGCATTGCCGCGACCGCATCGCTATCTTCGGCTCGACCGGTCTGGACCGACGGCTCGTCTTCTGTTGAAGATGCCATGTCGGCGTCGAGCACGCCTTCGCTAACGTCGAGAACCTTGGGGCCGACAACCGGTTCGGCCGTCGAAGGTGGTGGCGGTGGAGGTGGCGGCGATGTCGGTGTCGAAGCGGGGTTCGGAGGCGGTGGCGGTGGCGTCTCCATAACCTCGGTCGGGTCGACCGACCGAGAATTCTCGAGCGCCTTTGCCGGCGAGCGTTCTGCTGGCTTGATCGCCGATCGTGCCGTGACACCCGTGCTGCTCGCCGAAAATAGCGACCGGCCAATGTTGGCAACACGGCTGTTGGCGACACGGCCAAGCACCGGGCGCACGGTCTGAACCGCCTTTGCGGACTCGATCTTGTCAACCGCCGACTGGGGTACCCGATCCCGAATCACCGCGCGCATTCGTGCCGATGCGCGAACCCGATCGGTGCGACGACCCAGTTCGTAACTGATCGCTGCGAACCCGGCAGCGACGGCGATCATGAACGCTCCAAACTGAATCGGGAAGCGGCTAATGACTGCAATGAACGCACCGATTGCCCAAAAGAGCTGGAAGCGTCCCTCGAAGTTGGCGAAGGCACGACCATGGTTGGACCGGGGTGCGTCCCTCTGGACTAGGGCATCGAAGCCGAGTTTGCCCACCGATGCAGAGATTCCGACACCGAAGGCGAGCACGACGGTTCCTTGAATACCGCCTCCCCACCCACCGAGAAAGGCAGCGAGAGCGGTGGTTATCATCGCGCCGAGCACAATTCGTTCCTCGGTGGTGCGATGACGAATATCAGGGGCGAACTTCGCGCCGAGGAACGCACCACCACCCGCAGCTAAACCAGCTGCGGCAAGGTGCCATTGCGGTGGACCGGGTGTGCCGATCAGGTCTGGCATGACCTCTGGGTCATAGGGGCCGTCACGGAACGCTCCGAGCGCCGCCCCAAAGAGCGAACCAGGTTCGGTTACATCAGCACCATCATCTCCAGCACGCAGGTGAAATGCCAGGAGGAAGGTCGTGAATCCCACAATGCCGCGCAATACCGCAATAGCGGTTGCCGCGAGGATGATGTTCGCGCCACGGACCTCAAGCTTTTCGGTCTCGTCGACCGGTTCTTTTGCCACCTGCACCTGTGGCAGTTGAAGTGCGGCAACCACACCGATGCTGAAGATCAGCGCGGCGAGAATGGTCGAAGCAGCATTGCCAAAGATCGCAATGAGCCCGACACCCATGGCTCCGCCGACGACGCCACCGATCGACGAGAGGAGCGACAGCTTCGAATTGGCCTCGATCAACTCGTCCTCGCGCGGACAGACCGCTGGCACGAGGGCCGCTCGCGAGACTCCGTACGCCTTCTGCAATACGAGCATTGCAAATGCTTCAGGGAAGAGCAGAAGACTGTCGATGTGGCGGCTCATCAGCAACGCAACAACCACCCGCAAGGCAAGCGTGGCGATAATCATGCCTCGCCGACCGCCCGCCGCGCGATCGATAGCCGGGCCAAGAAGTGGCGTAACCACCGCAAACGGCGCAATCGTCAGGATCAGGTAGAGGGCCACGCGCCAGCGAGCTTCTGAAGGGTCGATCGAAAAGAAGATCGATCCGGCGAGGGCTACAGCAATCGCACCGTCGCCGATGATCGAGAGAACGTGGACCCGGGCGAGTTTGGTGAACGATGTCGTGATCAGGCCGTTTCCGAGCCCGGTGCGATGTGTGTGGCCGGGCTTAGAAGTGCTCCGCGGAGCTGGGGCTCGTGATCGTTGAGGTGTACTCAACGGGTCCCATCCATCCGGCTCGGTCATATGAACGATTCTAGGGAACGAATGTGACACCTGCCGAGCAAGGAGGTGACGAAGGTCAACATCTTCGTGGCCATAAGAAGTCGTCGGCCAGCGATTACTCTGGAAGTGAGCCAGAAGTGCAGCCCGTAATGAGGATCAGAGGAGCTCCATGAACGCAAGCTTGCTGCTCGCCCAGGACGCGCTTCTTCCAGCGCGGAACCAGATGGCGATCTCACTCGGGGCACACATCATCCTCGCCTGCTTTGGTGTTGCGATGCCGGCAATGCTGTTCGTGCTTCATCGAAAGGGCGTCAAAGGGGACGACGATGCCCTCGAGCTTGCAAAACGATGGTCGAAGGTCTCGGGTGTGCTGTTTGCGATCGGCGCCGTGTCCGGAACCATCCTCGCTTTCGAAATGGGCCTTCTCTGGCCTGGCCTGATGGAGCAGTTCGGCGATGTGGTCGGCCTCGCTTTCACTCTCGAAGGCATCTCGTTCTTCATCGAGGCCATCTTTCTCGGCATCTACGTCTACGGCTGGGGTCGCCTGCCGACGAAGACCCACCAGTTTCTGCTGTTGCCGATGATCATCTCGGGCATGAGCGGGAACATTCTTCGTGATGTCGGTCAACTCATGGATGAATGCTCCAACCGGGTTCGACATCGTAAACGGACAGGTCGTCAATATCGATCCGTGGGCGGCGATCTTCAACGAAGCGGTCTTACTGCAATACCTACACATGCTCCTCGCGGCGTACATGGTCGCGGCGTTCACCATGGTGTCGGTCTATGCGGTTGGCTGGCTCCGTGGGAATCGTGATCGCCTCCACCGCCTCGGAATCTTGGTTCCACTCACCTTTGCGGTGATCGTGACTCCTATTCAGCCAATCGTTGGCCACTTTGCAGGCCAGGCAATCGCCGATCGCCAGCCGATCAAGCTCGCTGCTATCGAGGGTCTTTCAGAAACCGAGACCGAAGTCCCAATCATCCTCGGCGGCTACTTCGACGGAACCGAAGTGGTCAACGGGATCGAGGTTCCCATTCCGGGCCTCGGTTCATTCCTGGCCCAAAACAGTTTCGATGCCGAGATCATCGGGCTCAACGATGTGCCTCCTGAGGATCAGCCCCCGGTAAACATCGTGCGCTACTCGTTCCAGATCATGGTCGGTATCGGTACCGGCCTTGCTCTCTTGTCGACCTACGTGGGCTATCGCTGGTTCCGCCACCGCGACACGTTCCTCGACAACAAATGGATGTTGAGAGCCTTCGCGCTCACGGGTGCAGGTGCCATCATCGCGATGGAGACGGGCTGGATCACGACCGAAGTGGGGCGCCAGCCGTGGGTGGTTCACGGAATTCTTCGGACAGAAGATGCCGTGACCGACGGCAACTGGGTGTGGTTTACACTCATCGCCCTCACCATTGTGTACGTCGGCATGTTCGGCGCTGGCTACGGCGTCTTGCGCTCGATGTCGAAGCGTTGGGCCAACGGTGAGACGGACCTCGAATCGCCGTACGGACCAGCTCGCATCCAAGAATTGGTGGCGTAGGTGGTAAGTACAGCAGACGCTGTCGCTGCGGTGATGTTCGCTGCGGTCATACTCTACGGAGTGTTTGCCGGGGCAGACTTTGGCACGGGCCTCTGGGATCTGGTCGCAGGTGGGGCCAAGAAAGGCGCCCCCACCCGTCGCCTGATCGACAAGGCCCTCGGCCCCGTGTGGGAAGCAAACCACGTCTGGCTGATCTTTGTCCTCGTGCTGCTGTGGTCCGGATTCCCCAGACCATTCGCGACGATTATGCGTGAGCTCGCCATCCCCTTCTGGCTCGTCGGTCTCGGAATCGTGCTGCGCGGGTCGGGCTTTGCGTTCCGAAAATTCGCGCCGACGCTTGAGGCTGCTCGTCTTGCCGGCATCGTTTTCGCCGGCGCATCACTTTTCACTCCGTTCTTCCTCGGAACCATCGCCGGTGCAATCGCATCGGGTCGGGTCGGGGCGGGCATCGAAGACGAGGTGATCTGGCTCTCGCCTACGTCGATTCTTGGGGGCGTTCTCGCAACCGGAACCTGCGCATTCCTCGCGGCGACCTTTCTTACCGAGGAAGCCGAACGCTCCGGCGACGTCGAACTAACCGAAGACCTTCGTCGCAAGAGCCTGATCTCGGGAAGCGCCACCGGTGTTCTTTCGCTCGTCGGCATCGGAATTCTCGCCAACGACGCGCCCACGTTGTTCGATGGACTCACTGGACGAGGCGCCCTCGAGATTCTCGTCGCCGCCATCGCAGGATCGTTGGCGATGGTTCTCCTCGCTCAAGGCCACACCCGCCGTGCCCGGTTTGCCGCGGTCGCAGCTGTTGGCGCCGTCATGCTGGGTTGGGGCTTTGCCCAGTATCCGTGGATCCTCGTCGACAACGTGACGATCGCCGATGGGGCCGGACACCCAGCAACGCTCACGGCGCTGCTCATCGCCGCTGCCATCGCAACAGTCCTCGTCGTCCCAGCCCTCGTCCTGCTCTTCCGCCTCGTCGACACTGACCAACTCGGCCACTAGCGGCGAGGCCATCGACTACTCGAAGAGCTCTTCCCCGGTTCGTCAGAATTCGCAGGCGAGCTGACTCTCGGACGCTTTCCTCGGAGGTAATTGCCCAACCTTTGAAACGTCCTCAGAATGGTCACACCGCTATCACGAGGAGTGCAACGTGAGAACGTTTCGTCAGATGTTGCAGGTCGGGAAGTTCATTCCCGCTCACGTAAAGCCGTGGATGTACTGGATGCAACTGATGCTCTTTGTCGGACCTGTCCTCTTCGTTGGGTTCGCGTCAGCTCGCTACTTGCTTGCATCACAGATCCTCAACGCAATTACCGCGTTCATCGTATTTTCGAAGGAAGGTGCGACGGTGTCGAGGTTGTTCGGAGTTGGTCACGTGTTCTGGCTGATACCGCTCTGGTTCTTCGCCCAAGACGTCCGATCAGACGAATGGGTGGTGTATCGGGGCTACGCCGCTCTTGCAGCCGCGACGATAGCGATCAGCCTCATCTTCGATGCTCGAGATGTCTTCCTGTGGTTCCGAGGAGATCGGGCGTCGATACTCGTGGGTCAGCCAACGTACGCTTAGCTGAGATCTACTCCGCGGCCTCGTTGTATTTGTAGCCCAGGCCTCGGATGGTGGTGATGAGGGTCGGGTTCTTTGGGTCGGTCTCGATCTTTGAGCGAAGTCGCTTGATGTGGACGTCGAGGGTCTTTGTGTCGCCCACGTAGTCCACACCCCAAACCCGTTCGATCACCACGTCGCGAGTCAGCACTCGCCCAGCGTTCGCAATGAGAAGCGACAACAGGTCGAACTCTTTCAACGGCAGCTCGAGCGCGTTGCCTCGCACCGTCACCTCGTGCCGTTCGGAATCGACCGTGACATCGCCCACCGTGACAGGTTCAGGATGAGCGGACTGCTCATTATCGACCGATGAAGCACCCGCATCTTCGGCTCGGCGCAGGACGGCGCGCATGCGGGCAACCAGCTCGCGCAGCCGATAGGGCTTGCTCACGTAGTCGTCAGCTCCGACTTCAAGTCCGACGACCGTGTCGAGTTCTTCGCCCTTTGCCGAAACCATGATGATCGGCACCTTCGACTTGGTCCGAATCTCCCGGCAGACATCGATGCCCGAAATCGTTGGCAACATGACATCGAGCAGCACGATGTCGGGGTCGATCTCATCGAAGCGCCGGAGCGCATCAGCACCGTCTGAAGCAACCGTGACGGCGAACCCTTCGCGGCCTAGTCCGAGTGTCAGCGCCTCAGCGAAGCTCGGTTCGTCTTCGACGACGAGAACCGATACATCACTCATCGATATCCTCGAACACGACGTCCAACTGTTCGGAACGGTCAAGCCCTCCGACCGGCAGGATCATCGAGAACGTCGAACCGACGCCCTCCTGGGATGCCACTTCAACTCGACCACCATGGTTCACCGCGACGTTGCGCACAATGGAAAGGCCGAGACCCGTGCCTCCAGTGTCGGCAGCTCGTCCATGGTCGACGCGATAGAAGCGCTCGAAGACCCGATCGAGGTCCTTTGCTGGAATCCCGATGCCGGTGTCTTCGATCGCAATGGCTACTTCGTCGCCGTGGGCTACCACTCGCCCGTGGACTCGGCCACCGTTACTCGTGTACTTGATCGAGTTCGCAAACAGGTTGGACACTGCGGAGATGAGTTGGGTCTGAACACCCATGAGGGTCGGCGCATCTTCGATATCGAGGTTGAGATCAATGTTCTTCTTCTCGGCAGCAGCAAGCAGCGCCGCTGCACTCTCTCGTACGACCGCACCGATATCGACGGGAGCGACTTCAACATCGGACGCGCCTTCGATACGGCTGAGGTCGAGCAACGCGTCGACCAACTTTGCGAGCCGGTCGCTTTCGTTTTGAATTCGCCCAAGGAAGGATTTGATGACCTCAAGATCCTTTTCGTCCTCGAGCGTTTCAGCGAGGAGGCGAATTGCCCCGACCGGCGTGCGGAGTTCGTGGCTCACGTTGGCAACGAAATCTCGTCGGACACTATCCAAGCGAACTTGTTCACTGATGTCATCGACGAGAACGATCGCGCCGAGAATCTCACCGGAATCTACGAGCGGGCTTCCCACGATGAAGAGCGTCCGGTCGGGAGGACCGTGGAGACGGAGTTCCTCGTCGGTCGTCTCCCCACGAACCGCGGCCTGAATACTCGACTGAATCGCATTCTCGATGAGCGCATCGCCGTGACGGCCAGTCGCGTACGGAAGCGCCCGACTATTGCGCATGAGTTCGGCGCCGTCGGCATCGACGAGGACGGCACCGGTGGTCATTGCGTCGAACGCAACCGCCACCCGGCGAGGCATCTCATCTGACTCATCGGAGTGCACCATGTTCGCAAGCCGGTCGAGCGCCGCATCGACCGAGGTTGGTTCTGCCCGATCGTCGCCAGCGGTATCGAGTGTTCGCTTAAGCTTTTCGAGAATCGACCGCTCACGCTGATTGTTTGTTGCGAGCAGCACAATGATCACGATGACGAGCACCAACGCGAAGAACTGCCACATTGGCTATTCCGCCTCGTCGCCCTCTTGTGCCGCCCGAGCTCGAGCAGCTCCCGCAGACTCGGTTGACTCGCCGGTGACCATGTACATGACTCGTTCGCCGATATTCACCGCGTGATCACCGATGCGTTCATAGAAACGGGCCACGAGAGCCAGTTGAACAGTCTCTTCGAGTTTGAGCTCGCCGCGTGAGTGAGCAGCGAAGATCTCTTGGATGAAATCAGCCTGAAGATCATCGAGGCGATCGTCCATGTCGGGCAGTGCGGCAGCGAGTCCCTCACTGCCTTCGGCGTAGGCGTCGACCGAGACACGTGTGAGCCGAACCGCTTCTTCTCCCATCGAGGTGATGAGGCCGCGAAGCGTCGGCGAGAGCGAAATGCCGTAGACGCGGCGAACGCCCTTACAAATGTTGACGGCGAGATCACCGGATCGCTCGTATTCGCCGTTGATCTTCATTGCGGTGACGATGGATCGCATATCGATCGCCATTGGCTGTTGCAGAGCGATGAGCGCGTAGCAGCGCTCTTCGATCTGTAATGAGAGAAGGTCGAGTTCGTCGTCGTGCGAAATCACCTTTTGGGCCAGCTCTAGGTCGTTATTGATTAGCGCTTCGGTCGCCCGCGGAATTGCCTCGGTGACATGAGCAGCGAGAGTAACGATGGTGTCGCTGACGATGTTGAGTTCTTCGTGGAAGTTTCCACGTAGTTCGATCTGAGACACTGATTTACCTCGGTGTTTTGAGCGGCGGTCGTTGCCTAGCCGAATCGCCCAGTGATGTAGTTTTCGGTTCGTTCGTCGTCGGGGTTAGAGAAAAGCTTCTCCGTATTCGTGTACTCGACGAGAATACCGGTCCGTCGATCGCTCGATTCGTCCACCTCGACCGAGTAGAAGGCCGTGCGGTCAGAGACGCGAGCGGCCTGCTGCATGTTGTGAGTGACGATCAGAATCGTGTATTCGTCCTTCAGTTCTGCCATCAGCTCTTCGATGCGGGCCGTAGCAATTGGATCGAGCGCCGAGCACGGCTCGTCCATGAGGAGAACTTCAGGATCGCCAGCGATGGCGCGAGCGATACTGAGACGTTGCTGCTGACCACCGGACATTCCGATTGCCGACTCACCCAAACGGTCCTTCACTTCGTCCCAGAGCGCTGCCTTCTTCAGGCTGGATTCGACGACATCGTCGAGACCCTTCTTCTTGCCGGCCACTCGCGGGCCGTAGGCCACGTTGTCGTAGATGCTCTTCGGGAACGGGTTCGGCTTCTGGAACACCATGCCGATGCGACGTCGCACTTCGACGGGGTCGACGCGTGGGTCATAGAGGTCGACGCCGCGGTACAGGAGGTTGCCCTCGACTCGAGCGGTCGGGATGAGGTCGTTCATGCGGTTGAACGAACGAAGAACGGTCGACTTGCCGCAGCCCGATGGGCCGATGAGCGCCGTGATTTCCTTGCGGCGGATGCGCATGTTGACGTCGCGAACAGCACGGAAATCTCCGTAGTAGACGCTGAGGTCGCTCGCATCGAAGACGACATCTTCAGGCGAGACGTCTTCATCGCTGACGACAGCATCGGAAGTTGCGTCTTCCGACGTGGTTTCATCCACTGAAATATCAGCGGCTAGTTCTTCTGCGCTCACACGCGAACCTTTCGAAAATGTCTCTTTTGAGGGCCGTAATTTAACCATCGGCTAACCACGCTTCCTTTCAAAGTAGCTGCGAAGCAGCACGGCCACCGAATTCATCGCGATGACCACGACAAGCAATACGACAATCGCTGCTCCCGCAGCAGGAGCGAAGCCAACGTCTCGTGCGGACTCTTGAATCCAGCCAACGATGACGATGGGCATTGCGGTAAAGCGATCGTCGAGTTGTTCGAGCGAGAAGATGGACCGGTCACGTGGCGCGAGACGGCCGGTAATTGCTCCGACGAGGATCAACGGTGCTGCTTCACCAATCGCTCGTGAGAGCGACAGGAGCGTTCCCGTGAGGATGCCAGGAGCCGCGAATGGCAGTACCTGAGTACGGACGACGTCCCACTTCGTAGCACCGACGCCATAGGCGCCTTGTTTGAGGCTTGATGGTACGGCTCGAATTGCCTCCGCTGAGGTGATCACCACGATAGGTAGCACCAGGATCGCCAAGGTCAGCCCGCCGGCGAAGAGGCTGCTCTCGTCATTGTTGGTAGAGACGAAGAGAAACAGCCCCAAAAGGCCATATACGACCGATGGAACGCCAGCGAGGTTACGGATTGCAATGTCGATAGCTGAGGTGAGCCTGCCCTGCGTCGCGTACTCCTCCAAGTAGATCGCCGCCGCTATTCCGATTGGAAACGACAGCGCGATCACAAAGATGGCGATCCACAACGAACCGGCCAGACCCTGGGAAATGCCGAGGAGTTGATCGGTCGATTGACTGCGCAAGGTCCCAGCGAGAAAGTCGGGTAGTCGGGAGGTCAGTACTGGCCACCCGTCGATGAGCACATCGACGATAAGCACGACCAAGATCGCAACGCTGACGCCGAGCGCCGAGAACATCAGAGTCTTGAAGCTTGAGCCCTTGAGGTCTTTGCCCTGGGAGAAAATTTCTTGTTCGACCCGAGCGGTCGTACGACCGTTGCCGCCGATGGTTCCTAATGCCATTGTCCAGCCTCCACTAGTACTTCTCGCGGACGCGGTTCACGAACCGGCCGGCGATGATGTTGAGTGCCAGGGTCAAGGTGAAGAGAACAAAGCCGACGAAGAAGAGGCTTTGAAACGTCAGGCCTTCGCCAACGACGTTGTCCGTTCCGGTTGCCAGCGACGCCATCGCGGCCGTCATGGTAAGGCCGCCTTCGAACGGCGAGTCGGTGAATCGGGCAGCATCGGCTGCACCACCGGCGATAAACACAACGATCGTTTCGCCGAGCGCTCGACTTACTCCGATGATGAACGCAGCGACGATTCCTGACACGGCTGCGGGAAGGACAACTTGGGTAGTCGTGGTGATCTTGCGAGCTCCCAAACCGGCAGATGCCTGCCGGAGCTCTTGGGGAACTGCTGCGAGCGCATCTTCGGAAACCGAGGCCACCAGCGGAATCGTCAAGATGCCAACACCGACAGCTGCGGCTGCGAGCTGTCCGCCTCGCTTGACGAATGGAAGACCATCATCGGCGCCGGCCGGCCCCGCAACTCGCAACACCCACCAGATGAGAATGAGGCCGAGGGCCACGGTGAAGGTGAGGATCGCGACACGCTGAATTTGGGTCGATAGCGGTGTGTCGATCTCGCGCTTTAGTAACTTGCGCATCCATGTCGCCACGATGGCGACATACGCAATCACCATCAATGCACCGATGATGAGCCAGCCGCTCCGGCCGATGCGTTCGACCACCTGAGGGCTGATAAAGAACAGTGCGAAGAAACCGAGAACCACCGACGGCACGCCAGCGAGGATCTCAAGGACAGGCTTGAGGAAGGCTCGGGTACGCCGGCTCGCGTACTCGGAGAGGTACACCGCTGAACCAAGCCCCAGCGGGCCTGCGACCATCATCGCGACGCCAGTCACGATGAGCGACGACACCAGGATGGTGGGCATGTCGAAGATGCCCTGCCTTGGGAACCAGCCAATTTCGCCCCAGGTTAGCCCCCAGTCAACTTCCAGTGCGAAGACGCTCGCTTCACGAACGAGCGACAGGACGATCAGCAATGAGATGACGATCGACACGAGCGCCGCCAACAAGAAGATCAGACGAATACCGGCTTCCTTGCGAGCTCGACGTGGTGGAGAAGCCAGCGCGTCAATCGATATGCCGCTGCTGGGCAGTATCGACTGCGGGTCAATTCCTAGGTCAGTCATTCGGGCAACCTAATCGCGTAGTTGGGGGGAGAATGAATTGGGCGATTTCGGGGCCCATTGCCGTAGAGGGGCTCGGCAATGGGCCCGAATTCGCGTCCGGTGAAAGGTCACCGGGTCATGCTTGTCCTAGCCGTTCCAGGCTGCCTGAACCTCAGCCTGAGCATCGGCGGTGAGGGGCACATAACCAACCTCGCCGACTGCCGTTGCGAGGCCTTCGGTCACATAGAAGTCAACGAACTCGGTCAAGGCAGCAGACTCATCAGCCTTGGCATTGTTGACGTAGATAAAGAGATCACGGCTGATCGGGTACTCGTTCGAGGCAATGGTCTCAGCCGTTGCTGCGACGCAGCCGTCGCCACCGTCAACTTCGAGGAGTTTGACCGGAGCGTTTGCGGCGAAGGCAAAGCCAACCCAACCGAGCGAGGTGTCGGAGGTTTCGATGCCGCCGAGGATCTGGCTGTCATCTGCCGAAGGGCTGTAGTCAGTGCGGGTGGTGGCTTCCACGCCGGCTTCCTCGGCGAGGTCCTCAAGGACAATCTCCACGAACGAGTCGAAGGTGCCGGACTCAGCGCCAGGACCGAAGATCGAGAGTGGCGCGTCGGGAAGGCTGTCGTCGGCCCCTGCCCAGGTCGTGGTTCCTTCACCATTGGGGCCGATGAGGTTGAAGAGTTGATCGAAGGTCACGCAGTCGACGGCGGTGTTGTTGACGTTGGTCATGACGCCGATGCCGTCGATGCCGACGAGGATCTCGGTGAACTCAATGCCGTTTTCGGCGCAGGTGGCGGCTTCCTCGTCCTTGATTGCACGAGATGCGCCAGAGATGTCGGTGGTGCCTTCGCAGAAGAGTGCGAAGCCATCGCCCGTTCCTGGTCCATCGACATCGACGAGCACGTCGGGGGCTTCGGTCTCGAAGAGTTCAGCCACCCGAACCGAGATTGGCTCGACAGTTGAGGATCCCGAGATAAGAATCTCGCCGCTCGTTTCACTGCCAGCGTCTTCACTGCCAGCGTCTGTGGCAGTGTCAGAAGAACTGCCGCAAGCTGCTGCGACGATCGACAGTGTGAAAATAACGGCCAGCGTCTTGAGAAGCTGGCGGGATTGGGTAAACACGTTTGGCCCTCCATGGGTCTTTGTTTGCCGAACGACAGCTCGGCCTGCAGTTACGAAGTTAAGGAGGGCGATTTACATCGCGGGGCCGTGAAGGTGAACAGCAGGTAAACGAACGCGAACACTCAGGACCTAAGAAAGTCAACGCTTCGCGCGTAAGGTGGCGAACTAGCTGATCGCGTCTTCGATTCGGCCGCTCTTTTGCACGTCCTCAAAGAACTTGCGGTCCTTCGCATACGAGAGGCGTTCATTCACTTTATCGACGCGCACCCACGCGATGAGGTCGACTTCGTCATTCGGTTCAAATTCGCCCGACAACGCCGTCATGATCCAGTAGCGGACTTCTTTGCGGCGACCGTTTCGGTCCTTGTACAGAATCGATGGCAACGAGGGCTTGTGCAGCTTGCACGAATACCCGGTCTCTTCGAGCACTTCACGACGCGCCGCGTGCTTGAACTTCTCGCCGGGATCGAGCTTGCCCTTCGGAAAGCTCCAATCGTTGTAGCGCGGCCGGTGAACGAGGAGAATCTTCGGCCCCTTCTTTGCGGCGCGCACGACGATGCCGCCAGCCGCCTTCACTTGCGCTTCTCCTTCTTTGGCCATCGATCTATTGATGTCCAGCAACTGGTTTCTTGCCAGCACGGCGGCGGTCTTTCGCCATTTGTTCGAAGGATGCGTGTAGGTCGATCAGGTCACCGCTGGCATCGCGATTCCAGCCGCCTTCGCCATCGAGGTACCAACTCTGAAGGTTTGGGGTCAGTTCCATTCGGAGCGATTCCACCACCTGCTCAGCAACCCGTGGATCGGCTAGTGCAACGAGGGTCTCGACGCGGTGGTCGAGGTTGCGTTGCATGAGATCAGCCGAGCCCATGTAGGTGAGCGGCGTTTCTTCGCCGGCACCGTTGCCGAAGTGGTAAACCCGCGCATGTTCGAGATAACGACCAACGATGGAACGAACCCGAATGTTGTCGGACAAGCCTTTGACGCCCGGCCTGAGCCCGCAGATCCCGCGCACGATGAGATCGATCTCGACGCCAGCCTGGCTGGCTTCGTACAGGAGTCCGATCATCCCGGGATCGACCAATGAGTTCATCTTCATGATGATTCGACCGTTTTGGGCTCGCATCTCACCGCGGATGAGTTCGTTCAATCCGGTTCGCAACCCATCGGGGGCCACGAGGAGGTCGTCGTAGCTGATCTGACCGCCGTAACCGGTGAGCGTATTGAACAGCACCGCCATCTCATCGCCCAGCTTCTCCGAGGAGGTCATGAGCGAGAAGTCACCGTAGAGACGTGCCGTGCCATCGTTGTAGTTACCAGTACCGAAATGGCAGTAGCGCACCATCTTTCCGGCCTCACGGCGAACGATCATGGTGAGTTTCGCGTGGATCTTGAGCCCGGTCAGTCCGTAGGTGACGTGTACGCCAGCCTGCTCGAGTGTCTTTGCCCATTCGATGTTGGCTCGTTCATCGAAGCGAGCCTTGAGCTCGATGAGCACGGCAACCTGTTTGCCTCGTTCGGCAGCGCGGACGAGCGCTCTCACGATCGGACTGTCCGAGGACGTTCGGTAGAGCGTCATCTTGATGGCGACGACATCGGGGTCTGCAGCAGCCCTGCGGATCATCTCCTGTGTGGATGCCCCAAAGGACTCATAGGGCTGATGGACGAGAAGGTCCCGGCTTCGCAGCGTTTCGAACAGATCGACCTCATCGCCGGACCGCTGAGAGATGCGAGCAGGTACGACCGGAGCGAACTCATCAAAGCGCAGATCAGCTCGGTCGAGTTTCATGAAGGACCACAGGTCGGCCATAGCGAGAAGGGCCGTATCGGCGTAGACGTCGGAGTCGGTTAGCTCGAGCTCATCTTTGAGCAAGCCACGGATGGTGTTGCCGTTCCCGGTTCCCAACTCGAGACGTACAGCGTTGCCGAATCGACGACGGCGCAGCTCCATCTCGACGAGTTCGAGAAGGTCATCAGCCTCCTCGTCGCGATAGTTGAGGTCTGCGTTGCGGGTCACTCGGAACGCGAGGTGTTCTTGAATTTCGAGTCCGGGGAAGAGCTGATCGAGGTGAGCAATGATCAGATCCTCGATCAGCACGAAACGACCCGGTTGAGAGAGCTTGACGAATCGATCGAGCATGTCTGGAATCTTGATTCGGGCGAACCGAGAGCGATCATCTCCGGGCTGGCTCACCCGAACGCCCAGATTCAGGGACAGGTCGGAGATATACGGGAAGGGGTGTCCGGGGTCGAGGCCAAGCGGGGTAAGAATCGGAAAGACCTGCTCATCGAAGTAGGCATCCGCGAGCTTGAGGTCCTCACTGCCGAGTTCATCGTATTTCTCGATGCGGATGCCCTGTAGTTCGAGTTGCGGCAGCAGTTGCTCGGAAAAGATCTCCTGACGCTGCCGCTCGAGGGATTGCAGGGCCTGGCAGATCGCGAGCAACTGTTCCTCGGGGGTGCGACCATCGGGGCCACGAAAACGAACTTCGCCAGCGACGAGGTCGTGCAGGCCAGCGACGCGCACCTGGAAAAACTCGTCGAGGTTGCCCGCGTAAATCGCCACGAACTTGAGCCGTTCGAGCAGCGGAATCTTGCCATCGGTCGCGAGCGCGAGAACGCGTGCATTAAACGACAACCAGCTGAGTTCGCGGTTGAAGTAGTTCGTTGGGTTGCTGTCTATGGACGCAACAGTGAAGGAACGGCCATCGAGGCCAAGAATCGGCGTCTCATCATGCATCTCACGTTCCTCTGACATGGGTCCCCAATCGGCAAGCAACCGAGACGCTTTAGTTCAGCCGAAGTGGCAGAAAATTGCCAGACGAACGTAGCCGTTATGTCGATCGGCTACATGCTGACGCAGTTACCTGCGACCGGTCGAGTTCGCGGTCTCGGCGTCCTCTTCGTAGCCAAGGTCCCATTCGATGTAAATACGCTCGCGTTCGCCGTCACGGTTGACACGCTCACGGTTCCGCCGGAACTGCGGATCATGAGGTGGAAGGAGCAGTAGGCGGGCGGTCACCCGCTCGCGGAAACCGTCCATGAGCGCACTATCACCCGAAATCGCCCGGATATCCCAGTGCGGCGCGATTGGGCCGTTGTAAACAATCTTTGCGTGGCCCTGGGCTGGAAGCTGTTCATCCATTGTGTCGGACATGGGTTTTCCTTCTCTAAACAACGAGTTTTGGTGGTTCGGCTCGCGTCGCGTCGAGGCACAGACTAGCGTCGGAGATGTTAGAGCTGTCGAAGAAATTGACGGTTATAGGCCAAAAGGCTTCCTTTACGGGAACTTTCGGTGCAATCTGAGCGTAATAGTCCTGTGAACACCTGGAGGTGTATCTAATGGAACCGAACTGGATGGCAAAGGGTTTGTGCGCAAACCAGCCCCCTGAAACTTTCTTTCCAAGCGATGGCGTGGGCGTAGAGGTCGCGAAACGAATCTGCGCGAAATGCCCCGTTGTCGAGGGGTGCCTTGAGTACGCACTCACGAATCGCATCGACCACGGTGTGTGGGGCGGAGCCTCAGAACGCCAGCGTCGCCGCATCCTCAAGGCTCGTCGTAAGGAAGCCGAGAAGGCAGCTCGCCTCGAATTAAAGGCCAGCCGCAAGTAGCGATAGCTACAAAGACATCCACATCATCTGAATAGTGTTCGGCGACGAGGGTGCTGCCTTCGTCGCCGTTCCTTCGTTTTCAGACCATTCTTCTCGGTCGAAAACGAAAAAGCCCGGACGCGTTACACGTCCGGGGCCCTCCGAGCTCGAACGAGCAAGGAGACATATTTCGGCTGTGGTCACACAGCCGCCGGGCTTAGGCCTGGGATGAGTCCGACTTTGTCTCGTCATCGAGACCGTCGGAAAGACCGTCTTTGAACTCTTTCTGTGCCTGACCGAGCGAGCGAGCAAGCTTGGGTAGCTTCGCCCCGCCAAACAGCACGAGAATTACGACGAGAACGATGAGAAGTTCTGGTGCACCAAGATTCATGGTCTAAGGATACCAGCTATGCCTGGTCTGGCGCGGCTCAGCCGCTGGCTTCGGCTGCAGCTGCTGCACGAGCAAGTGCGCGCTGTCGACGAATACGTCGACGCTCACGCTCACTCATTCCACCCCAAATGCCGAACTTTTCACCGTTTTGCAGGGCATATTCCAAGCAATCACCGCGGACGACACAACCCCGGCAAACCTCTTTGGCTTCCTTTGTTGATGCTCCTCGTTCGGGAAAGAAGAGGTCAGGATCTACTCCGAGGCAGTTCGCAAAGTCATGCCACGAGGGTTCCTCGTTGTCTTTATCAGACGCGCTCATTATCGCCATATGTACATTCCTGCTCTCTCAAGCCCACCCGGACCGGCAAACGCGCGCGCCCTGGACGATGTCGCTTATTCCTTCGAAACGACGACATCGCCGTAACTCATCGATGTAATTACAACACTGTAACTCAGTGGATGTAAAGGCGGAATCCTTTAAATCCCACAATTTCTTTGAAACACGAGCAACACTGGCAACATCACCCGCGCCGCCCACACCAGTTTCAATCTGAAAGATGACAAATACGTGACACAGCCTCCCGCAGAGCCGATGACGACCCGGACGATTATCCCCCACTGCTCACATATCAACACGCTCGTCGACTTCGATGCGCTCCTACAATCCAACGACACAGCCAACCCAATCGCAATCCAAGGGCTCGATCTGTGCGACCGATCCGAGCAGATACTGGCTCACGAGTGGCCCCAAGCAACCTTCCTAGGTTGCGCCCTAACAATCGCGAGCGAAGCTCACGTTCACAACAGCGGAGCAACGGTGTTCCCCCGCTTCGACGGCCTTCCCTACAATCCGTACAGAGGTGAGCTCTACACCCCTGACGAGTTGAAGGTCGATGACCTTGACGGCCGGATCTATCGCCACCAGGCCAAGTGGCGCGAGAATCCGCCCGCACCAATCCTCGAAGCACTAGCCCAACGGATCCACGACCATGCAGTCGACGACGCGTTGAATGCGTACCTTGCCCGACACGACAAGGTCGTGGCAGTCATGGGTGGTCACAGCCTTCATCGAGACGACGAAACGTACCGCACTGTGGCGGTGGTGACCCGCGCTCTGACCCGCACTGGCTACCTCGTCGTTACCGGCGGCGGACCTGGCGCCATGGAGGCAGGAAACCTTGGTGCCTGGTTCGCCGATCACCCAGATGAGGCCCTCGACGATGCGATCGCAGAACTCAAAGTAGCGGTCGACTTCTCAACCCAGGAGTATCTCGACGCAAGCACGAGTGTGACATCCAAATACCCCAGCGGTGCAACCAGTCTCGCCATCCCGACGTGGTTCTACGGCCACGAACCGACCAATGACTTCGCAACCGATGTGGCCAAATACTTCAGCAACAGCATCCGCGAAGACGGCCTCTTGGCGATCGCTACTCATGGCGTTGTCTATACCCCCGGCGCCGCAGGAACGGTGCAGGAAGTCTTCATGGATGCCACTCAAAACCACTACTCGGTCTTTGGCATCGTCTCACCAATGATCTTTCTCGATACCGCGTATTGGGCAGACGATCGTCTGGCTGCACCAATGCTGCTCAAGCAACTTGCAGGAGAACGAACCTACGCCGACATGATTGCGGTCTGCGATGAACCCCAGGACATCGTCGACTTCATCACTTCGCATCCGCCGATCAACACCTGACCCCCTGAAGCCCTAGGGACGCCCTAGCTCATCTGCGATTAGTCGAGCGAGCTCGACGGGCATGTCGCCCTGGATGCTGTGGCCTGCGTCTTCAAAGTGTTCGACCCGACCGTGTGGACGGCGACGTTTGAACTCGGCCTCATCCGCGTCGTCAACCACCGACTGCTCACGCATTCCTCGAGCGAGAGCCATGCGCCCTGGAAAGCCTTCAACTACGGGCCAGAGTTCCTCATAGTGAGGTGTGCCTGAAGCGACCTCGCCTGTTTGTTCGGATTCTTTGAACACACGGTGTCGGGCATGTCGCCACTCCCACGAACCGTCAGCATGTTGATGTGCGTTGTGCAAGATCCCTCTGCGCAACGATGCTTCACTCCGAGTCGGGTTGAACTCCATAGTGCGAGCCAACATGGCCTCAAAGTTCGGGAAGCTCTTCGGACCGTTGACGAACCGATGAATCTGATCTGCCTTCTCGCTGGTCACCCCCGGCGTGATATCGACGAGCATCATCGTTGAAAATGTGTCGGGTTCGGCCTCGGACATCTTGATTGCTGTCAAGCCACCGAGACTCATGCCGACGACCGCCTTTGCGGTCGGAGCAAGCTCGCGGATCGCGGCCGCAACATCGCGCGCGTTGCGCGTAAGGTCGAGCGCCTGGCCACCCGCCGGTGGACCGGAGTGGCCGTGACCAGGCATGTCAATTGCGACCGCTGGCAGTGCCAACGCCAAGCAGACCGAATCCCAGGTGTGCGCGTTTTGTGCGCCACCGTGTAACAGCACAAGCTCCGCAGGCTCACTCCCCCAAATCAAAGCCGAGATTGCCCGACCATCTTCGAGGGCCATCGCCTCTCGACGGACCTCCGGCGGACCCTCATAGGCGATCCCGAACTCCGCTGCGTTCTCCGCGAAGTATCCAAACTCGTCGTATTCAACAGTTCCCATCGCGAGACCTTAGTGGATCCCGCCTATGACAGTTCCGGCATTCAAATGAACAACCCAACACCCTTCTGGGGTCAGGTCTCATTCTCACCCGATTCGTTATGGGGTCAGGTCTCATCTTCACCCGCACGACTCGAAAACCTCCACAATTCAACAGTTTCCATCCAGCAATCTCGAAAGCCGACACTCTTCGGTCCGGGTCCGCAGTCGCCTCTGACCGCTACTTTCCGCCGTTAGCGGCATCGAGAGTGAAAGTGAGACCTGACCCCATGGTGACGGACGGTGAAAGTGAGACCTGACCCCACGGTGGTGGAGGGGATGTGGCCAGCGAACGCCGGTCGGGAGTTCGCTAACCTGCGCGGCGAATTAGCTTGCGCTTTTGTTCGACGAAGTCGACGAGGACAAAGTCACCGACGTTTTGGTTGTCGGTAAAGAACGCTCGGCCACCATTCATCTTGGTGATCTTCTCAATAAAGGATGTGAGATACGGCGTAGCGTCGAGCATGAAGACGTTAATGCGGATGTTGTCCCTCGTGCACTTGTTCACCTCGGTGAGCGTCAGGTTGATCGTCTCATGCGTGGGAGGGTAGTTGAACTCGGGTTGTCCAAAGGCGTTGATATGGGCGGTCGGCTCGCCATCGGTCACCATCAAGATCTGCTTTGTGCCGCTTTGGCGCGAGAGCATCTGCCGGGCGAGCTGGAACCCGTGTTGCATGTTGGTGCCGTAGACATAGTCCCAAGAGAGCTCAGCGAGGTCGCGCGCTGGCACTTCGCGTGCCACCTCGCTGAACGTCACGATGCCAAGGTAGTCCTGCGGATATTGTCCCGAGATCAGTGACTCAAGTGCGAGGGCCACCTTCTTTGCCGGAACGAAGTTGTCCCGCATCGGCATCGAGAGGCTCAGGTCGAGCATGAGCACCGTCGATGTCCGAGTCGTGCGCTCTGTTCGCTCCACTTCAAAGTCATCGGACGTGAGCTGCACCGGCGTTCCGCCGCCTGTGCGCGTAATTGCGTTTCGTATCGTTCGTTCAATGTTGAGGGTGAACGGGTCACCGAACTCGTAGGGTTTCGTCTCGAAGTTACGCTTGTGACCTATCCCGGATTCGATGACGGTATGGCGTCCGAGACGATCTGCTGACAGCTTCGTGTAGAGGTCGTCGAGGACGTTCTGGCCGACCTTGCGCAACGCCCGAGGGGTGAGCTCGAGCGCTCCCCCTTTGTTGTTGATCAGGCCTGCATCTTCGAGCATCTTGGTGAATTGAGCCATGCGCTCCATCGATTGCGCAGTGTCATCGCCGAGAAGTTCGGCGGCACGCTCAAAGTCGATCTCGGCCAATGCGCCCGGATTGGTCGTCCCTTGCAGCATCTGTTCGATCTGATCGAGGTCTCCGAGGTCTCCCATTAAGTCCATGGCTTGCCCGAAGTTCAGCGGATCGACGCCTTGGGTGTCGTAGCCCTGACCCCAATTCATGTCGGGGAACATCGACTGGAGATTTCCTCCGAGCTGATTCATCTGAAACTGGAGGTCCATGTCGGCCATCAACTGCTCCGACAGCTGCTGCAGCTGCGCCCGCTGTTCAGGTGACATCGACGCCATCATTGCCTGCGCCGCAGCCATGCGGGCTGCCATATTCTCGAGCAGCTCGTCGAGGTTCTCGGGGTTCTCCGGAAAGAAGTCCCCGTGCTTGTCCATAAAGCTGTCGAAATCTTGGTCGATACCGTTCTCGCGTTGCTCGATCATCTCGTTGAGGTCCGCCATCATTTCTCTCATGGCGGCCATGTCCTCTGGCGACATTGATTGCATTGCGTCGCTCAAGCCATCAACGGTTTGTTGCATCAACTGACTGCGAAGTTCGTCGAGCAGCTCGTCAAAGTCCTCCTGGGCCTGCTTCGACGTGAAGTCGTAGTTCTGGAGTGACTCGACCTGGCCGGGGAGGCTGGGCGGCAACATGTCGAGCATCATGTTGCGCTCGGTTTCGGCGGCGGCATCGCGCGCTGCCTGCTCGGGATCATCGCCACCGGCGGAGTACTTGGCTTGGGCTGCGAGATTGTCGCGTTCTGCCTGGACGATGTCGCGAAGCTTCTGAGCAATGTCTTCAAAGACGCCGCCGACGTCTCCGGAGTCGAGCATCTCCTGACGACGTTCACGGAGCCTTTCCATCATCTCTCGAAGACCTTGCATGTGCTCACCATCCTGATCGAAGCCGTTCTGGAGGAGGTTGCGAAGCGCTGCGTTGGGATCGCCGTGGTAGGCAAGATCATCGGTCATCTGACGAAACAGATCGTCCGCGGTCATCTCATAGTCAGCCTGTGTGCCGTCCCACGCTGAATAGGTGAAGCGCTGTTGGCGACGGCGGCGGCGACGGAAGACCATGAACGGACTGTATCGGGTCACCCAGCCGACGTTCAGGGCGGGCACAGCGTCTTGGTGAAGAATCCTTGCAATTCTACGGAGTGTTAGGCATAGTTAATATTGCTTCACAAACAACCTTTACAAGGAGGCCCTATGACAGCCCAAGTACGGCAAACGATGTTCGACGCAACGCCCCTTCCGCAGCGAGCAGGCGAGGTCGTCTGGGTACGAGGTTGTCTGGAATGTGGCGAACTGGAGCGGTCATCCTTTTGGGGGTCGGCATTTCTCGCCCGGCTCGCCGAGACGAACTGTCGCCACTGCGAGTCGACGCACATGGCGGTCTGCCCCATGGCCTTGCCCGATTAACAATCCCTTCTAGGACAAACACACCTGAAGAGGACAAAACGCAGAGGAGCCGTGCAGCACGTAGCGCGCACGGCTCCTCCAAGACTGTTCAAGTCGTCAGATTGCTTACTGCAGGACGAACTCAATTCGGCGACTGGCTGCCTTGTCTTCCACACCATCGACCAGGATCGGCTGACTCTCGCCAAAGCCGGTCGCAATGAAGCGGCCACCATCCAAGCCGGCGTCGATCAGGAACTGGCGGACCGAATCCGCACGGGCCTGACTGAGCTCAGCGTTCAGTTCATCGCTGCCATCGGTGTCGGTGTGGCCGTTGATCGCCGCGTTGGCTCCGGGGTTGGCAGTGAAGAAGTCGACCGCCCGTTGCAACGTTGCCTGACCGGCTGGAGTGATCGTTGCCTGCGACTGATCAAACTCGATGTTCTCGAGGTCGAGGACCTGGTTGAGCGTCGGCGGATCAAGTACCACATCGATGATATGGACAATGCCGTTGTCGGCTACGAAGTCGGTGCTCGTGACGACAGACGTTTCGTTCAGGACCACCTGGCCATCGACCACTGAGATGTTCAGTGGCAGCTGGGTTCTGGTGTTGACCGACTCACCATCGAGCGCAGCCAGGTCATCGGCGGTCAAAGCCTCTTCGAGGAAGTGATAACCAACGAGTGCGGCCGCAGCGTTTGGATCAGCCGAGAGGGCGCCGATCGCATCTGGACCGAGCGTCGCGAGGGCGGCATCGGATGGAGCGAACAGCGTTCGCATAACCGGACTGCCATCTTCGTTCTCTAGCGTCTCCAGATCATCCTGAAGGCCAAGAGCACCGCCGATGAGCGAGAACTGAACCGCTTCGCCCGATTCGAGAAGCGCGTCCCACATGGTGACCGGCTCGGCAACTGGTGCCTCGGTTGTCGTCGTGGTCTCCGGGGCCTCGGTCGTGGTCGTGGTTTCCGGGGCCTCGGTCGTGGTCGTGGTTTCTGGAGCGGCCTGCTCCTCAACATCTGGCTCTTCCTCAACTTCAACCTCGGCTTCGGCGACCGTTACCGCCTCCGTATCGACGAGGAGTTCGTCGCCATCGAGAAGAACACCGGCAGCAACTGCGCCTATCGAAGCCTGGACGGCGGTGCTACCAACCTCGCCGCTCAACGACACATCTCCATCATCGTCGGAGCACGTCACATTCTCGAACGAATCTGCATCGAGATCTTCGCTGTCGGCGAGGGCACTCAGCACTGCAGCACAGCGAGGGTTCTCTTCTTCAAGACGCTCGAGCTCTTCGATGTCGACGACATCTCCAAGAACAACCTCACCACCTCCGCCTCCGAAGAAAGCAAGGATTGCTCCACCGAAGAACAATGCAATGAAGGCCAGCAGGCCAAGAATCACAATTTGGTTGTCGCCCGAAACCGGCAACGCTGCGACGAGCTTGTCGTCATCATCATCGCCTCCACCGCCGCCCGAACCGCTTCCGAAACCACCCGAACCACCGGTGCCACCACCTCCAGCCGAGCCAGAACCTCCGGCCGAACCGGAACCCGCGGCGACGTTCGCAGCACCTGCGCCGGCTACCCCAGCAGCGCCAGCCGCAGCAGCACGCTCATCTTGAGGTGTTGAACCACCAGTGACCGAAGCACTCGCAGCCGCGCCGCTCGCGACAACACCAGCGCCAGTTGCGCCTGCTGCAATATCTTTGGCTCCAGAAACCGCACCACCGGCAGCATCCTTGGCACCAGAAACAGCACCACCAGCAGCACCGGTCACTGCGGCGCTCGCGTCCTTGCCGCTCGCCACGACTCCGCTCGCTGCGCCTCCAACTGCCCCGGCAGCTCCGGCTGCAGTTCCGGTCACACCACCAGCAGCATCCTTGGCACCAGAAACAGCACCACCAGCAGCATCCTTGGC
>CAZSYL010000052.1:21114-28739 GCA_964610745.1 uncultured Acidimicrobiales bacterium | reverse complement strand
TGAGCGGTCTACTGCCCACTTCGCCGCCTCGCGTTGAAGCTCGCCACTCGGTGGGGGAGTTGTTGCGTTCGTGTGCGTTGGGCTTTTGGGTTGCTGAGCCCAGAGGCCCCGCTCAGGACCAGACTTTCGAGTCCATAACCACATGTGTTGAGGCTGGAGTATTCGTAGAAGCTGAGGCTGCTTCTGGCTGGTACAACCTAGAGAACTCCTCAGGTGAGGTCAGCACTTCCAGCAGCCGTCTCATCGGTTCTTGCTGGTACCCGTAGCTACCGCGAACGGAGTCATGCAAAGTGTTGTTCCCGTATGCATTGGGGAATGGTGTGCGTGGAGGGTTGGGAAGCGGGGAAGTGGTATGACCGAAGACGAAGATCAGGCGGGAGCGTCTGTATCGCCGAGCGTTTGGACTGCCGTGTCCGAACGACTAGAACTTGTGGGCTTGCCCGCAAGCCGTCAAGCACCAAAGTACCGGCACCCTCGGGTCGCACCTTGAGTCTTTTCGGCCAAAAGCCAGCCTCAACAATTCGAATCGAAGTCCCGCTGCGATTCGTACCGATCAAGGATTCGGCCGCTGGTGCCGATCATCGGGTGATGGAAACGGCGACCACATTAAAGGAAGCAACCGCACTGGAGGAAACGACCAGTCCGCAGAGGCGATGGTCGATCGCTCTGATGCTTCTACTCCTTCTTGTCGTGGGTGTTCTTGTGTTCGCCGTGTTGGACATTCTAACGGAACCCATCACCCCCGACTGCTTTAGTGACTTGATACTGACGCTCGATGTGGAGGCAGGTGAGTTCGTCCCGCCTCCGCCGCGACCCGGCTGCGAAGACTTCGACCCAGCGACTTTGGATTAAGCGGTCGTTAGGGCAAGCGCAAGTGCAGCAACGAAGCTCGACCAGCCAATCGAGTCGTCCGAGTTCGCAGGCATACCTACAAAATCGGCAGCCAAGCTGAAAGATTCAGCACACCGCCCGAAATTCGCCATGCTCCCGAAAAGTTCAGTGAACCGCGGAAATTTCCACGGTCCTTCCACGAATCACTGAATTTTGACAGTCGTCATCAAACTGTGACGGACTTCTCCGATTGTTTCATTTTTGTTACGAACGGGTAGCCTCGCGGGTCCATTCGTTGACTCGTCATTTTTGAGTCACCCCGACAAGCGAGAGCAGTCGGGTCAGAAAGGTTCCCCAAGTCATGCCGAATTGTTCCCGCCGGAAGTTCTCTTCCAAAAAGATCGTCAGCAGAGCGCTGCTCGGTCTCGCACTCGTTGCCTCGGTGCTGGTCTCGACCACACCGGTCGCAGCGCAAAGCCATGTCAGCTGTCTTGGCCTAACGGCAGATAGCGCGGCTGCCGCTGGTTTTGTCGTCCAGATCGGCACCAGCGGCGTCGATGTGCTCGTCGGTGGCAACACCACTCGTGACTTCATCGTGGGCCTCGGCGGCGATGATCTTCTCACCGGCGCGGGCTCTGGCGACGTCATCTGTGGTGGTGCAGGCAACGACACCATTTCGGCGGGCGACGGTGCTGATCGAGTTGATGGCGGACGAGGTGCGGATCGAATTACTGGCGGATCTGGTTCTGATGTGCTGGTCGGCGGCGAGGGCGCTGACAGCATCTCGGGCGAGAGCGGACATGATGCGATCGAGGGCAACAGCGGTGACGACGAGCTCTTCGGCGGACTTGGAAGCGACATCCTTCTTGGGGGTATTGGCGACGACAGCATCCAGGGAAACGATGGCAATGACCGAGGAGTTGGTGGTGGCGGCAACGACACGCTCAACCTCGGCACGGGCAACGACCATGGCATCGGTGGACGAGGGGACGATTCGATCATTGGCTCATCAGGCAACGACTTTCTCGAAGGTAAAGCCGGTGATGACCGATTGTCCGGCGAATCTGGAAACGATCACATCGAAGGCGATTCCGGCAACGATGTCGTGTTCGGCGGCACGGGTGACGACGCCATCTTTGGCAACGGTGGCGACGACCGCCTCGCTGGCGGTCCTGATGACGACCGAATCTTGGCTGGCAAGGACGACGACATCGTGTCGGGCGATTCAGGCAATGACCGTATTTTCGGCGGATCAGGCGCCGACCAGCTCGATGGCGACGCCGGCAGCGACCACCTCTTTGCCGGAGGCGGGCGCGATCGATGCGATCTTGCTGACGGCGATGCCTCGCGATCCTGCGAGGTCGATTTCGGAGTACCCGAGGCGCCAGCGCCAACACCAGCACCTCCGGCAGCGCCAGCCGATGTGCCTCCGCCAGCGGGAGCACCAGTCCCGGCAAGCCAGGCCCCTCAAGGCGTGAACCAGTTTGGCTGGCCCTTGCTGACCGACGTTGGTCTCGAAGCGATGCTCTTGTGTGAGTCCGGCGGCAACCATGCAATCAACACCGGCAACGGCTTTTACGGCGGCGTGCAGTGGTTGCCCGCAACCTGGAACGCCGCGACCGTCGGTGCCGGGTTCCCACAGTTCAATGGCGTGCTCCCACACCTCGTCCCCGCCGATGTGCAGGACCAGGTGACCAAGCACTGGTGGGAAGTGACGCGGCCGAACACCCAGTGGCCAACGTGTCACGCACGGGCATTGACTGCGATGAACGTTCTCGCTCCGTAGGACTCAACCCACAGAAAATACCGCCCGACTACGCGGACTTTCTCAAGTCGAACGCATCGGCGGAGAGGAAGATGCCATCCAGCTCGTGAGCCACGGCTCGCAGGTTGGGGTTGATCTCGGCTTTGCAATGCTCTTCGGTGATATGGCTCACGACCGCGGATGCGGACCCGACCGTCATTGATCCGAAGTGGCTGAGCGGCGCCGTTGGTTGCTTGCTCAACAAGATGGCGCCAAAGACAGGGGCTTCGCCGCCGACCATGTGACGGGCGGTGTCGACCCGGGCACGCAGCCCGGCAATGATGACCTGAAGGTTCGATCCTCCAACGAAGACGGAGTCCTTGGTGATCCGTACTCGGCCTTTCTTCGGCGATGAACGCATAATGATGACCGCATGATTGGCTACGACGACATGCTCAAGACCGCAAGTTGAGCCTGGGATCATCCGGTCGTGAAGAACCTCGACCCTGTTGATACCGGGGTTATCGGCGGCGATCTCGTCGAGAGATCGCGCCGCTCCTGGCTCGTCGCAGTTCTTCTCGTCGTCCATCGTGTCTGCTCTCAGCCAAGTTGCCATAGTTCTGTCTTCGGCTGGAGCCGCATGGTTCTTAAGACCTATCCCGGTAATTTCGGGACTACGTGCAGGATCAAGAGTTAGTCGGGGCCTGCGTATCCAGGCTGGCAATGTGGACCAGCGCGTCACCCTTGTTGCACAAGGGGTAGAGGGTTCGGCCAATGACAAGGCCTGTCCTGGTCGAGCGAATGGTGCTCTGACGCTTCCCGAACGCGTCGATGATCGTGCCGAGGACCTGACGTTCCTCGACCATGTCGCCGAGGTCGACGTCCATTCGCAGAACGCCACTTTTGGCCGCGCGCATCCAGCGTGACGAACGCGAGACCTGGGTCGTTGTGCGCTCCGGGCCATCCCAATCAGCGATTTCGAGGTGGCGGAGAATGCGACGGACGCCGTTCACCCCGTTGCTGATCGCTCTCTTGTTGAATCGCAGCGGCTCTCCAGCTTCGTACAGCAAGAGTTTGGTTTCGGTTTGTCCTACCGCTCGACGAAGTGTTCCTGCGGCCGCCTTGGAGTGCATCATCAAAGGCACTCCGAAGATCTCTGCGAGTTCATGGGTCTTGGGGTCATCGAGGTTTGCTCGAATTTGCGGCAGGTTCGTCCGGTTGTCGCTGGCGGTGTGTAGGTCGATTCCTATCTCGCACCGGTTGGCGATTTCGGTCATAAAGATGTGCGCCATTCGCGAAGCGAGTGAGCCTTTGGCGCTTCCGGGAAATGACCGATTGAGGTCGCGTCGATCCGGGAGGTACCGGTCGCCATTCATGAAACCGAGGACGTTTACAACCGGAACGGCTAACAGCGTGCCATTCATCTGCTTGGGATCCAGATCCTCCAGCACTCGATTGACGATCTCGACACCGTTCATCTCGTCACCGTGAATCGCCGCGTTGATCCACATCGTTGGACCGTCAGACTTTCCGTGAAGAACCGAAACCGGCATCGAAATCGACGCGCCGGTGATGAGTCGGGAGACGGGAAGTTCGACCTTCGCTGATCGGCCTGGCCGCACCTCGGTTTCGCCGATCACAAAGGAGTCTCGGGAAGTCATGGTTTCGCTACTTCTCGCAAGTGGTCTGCTCGCGTTATCTTCTGGAGGCCAGATTGTCGCCGATGAGGAGTGTAGTGAGGCTCGCGATCCTTTCCCGAGAACCGAGGAGTTATTCGACCCAACGGTTGAAGGTCGCCGCGATCGAAGCTGGCCACCAGGTACGGATCCTCGACACGTTCCGTTTTGCGATCGATCTCAGCCAGGATGAGCCTGACTTGTTCTACTCAGGCAATCAGCTCTCGGAATACGACGCGGTGTTGCCACGAGTTGGAGCATCGGTGACCTACTTCGGTACGTCGGTTGTGCGTCAGTTCGAGCAGATGGATGTCTATACGCCGAACACTTCAGCGGGCATTCGCAACAGCCGCGACAAGCTGCACGCTCATCAGATTCTCGCCCGCAATCACATCGGGATGCCGGCCACGAGCTTTGTCCGCGATCGTGCCGACATCCTTCCGGCGATCGAACGGGTCGGCGGTGCGCCCGTTGTCATCAAGCTGCATGAGGGCACCCAGGGAATTGGCGTCATGCTCGCTCCGGATCTCGTGGTCGCCAAGGCGATGATCGAAACACTGCAGGCCACGCGTCAGAACGTCCTAATCCAGGAATTCGTAAAGGAGAGCTCCGGTACCGACGTCCGTGCCTTTGTGGTCGGCGATCAAGTTGTCGGCGCCATGCGACGCTCGTCGGGAGGAGAGGATTTTCGATCGAATCTGCACCGAGGTGGACGATCTGTTGGTATCGAGCTCGATCCGGCTTACGAGCGGGCTGCGGTGCGATCGGCTCAGATTATGGGTCTGCGGGTGGCCGGTGTCGACATGTTGGAGAGCGATCGAGGTCCGCTCGTCATGGAAGTGAATTCGTCGCCGGGTCTTCAGGGAATCGAACAGGCCACGGGTCAGAACATTGCGCGCCTCATCATCGACTTCGTTGACAATCAGGTGGCATTCCCCGAGCTCGATGTGCGACAACGTTTGTCGGTTTCTCGAGGCTATGGCGTCGCCGAGTTGCTCGTTCGCGAAGATGGCGCCTTCGTGGGAAAGCCATTGGGTGAGAGTGGTCTCGACGAGCGTGATATCACCGTGTTGACGGTGCAACGGGGGACGACGGTTATTCCGACACCTAAGCGTGGTCTTGTCCTCGAAGCAAACGATCAGCTGTTGTGCTTCGGCAATCTCGAAGAGATGCGTGACATGATTCCGAAGCGGCGGCCACGTCGCCGGAAGTTGATTCCGCCGAAGCGGGACGACTCGGTGTCGGACCCCACCTGAGAGCTAGCTGCGAAGTTGTTCGGCCACCTGCTCGAGTGACCGCGTCATCGCTGGCATGTCCTCATCTTCGATGTGGTCAAAGAAGTATTCGCGGACGTGTTGGAGATGTGATGGCGCCGCGGCGGCTAGCGCTGCATGTCCATCATCGGTGAGCACAGCCCAGGTCCCTCGCGCATCCGCGTCGACTTTGGCTCGGCTTACAAAACCCCGCTTTTCGAGACGGTCGACTCGCTGAGTCAATCGGCTTCGCGAATGAAGGATGCTCGTCGATAGTTCGCTCATTCGGAGGCGTTGGCTTTCCGATTCGCTGAGCAGCACGAGCACTTCGTAGTCGTCCAGGTTCATTCCGTTGGTGCGTTTGAGAGACGCATCAACGGCACTACCCATTCCGGAGGATGCTGTGATGAATGCCCGCCACAGGCGCATTTCTTCATCGGTCAGCCAATTTGTTTTCGCCATATCACCTGACTTTAGCGCCACAGTCGCAAATAGGAGGGACTGAATGTGCGACGAATCCGTCATAGAGCCCATCGGGTGGAGTGGCGTTCTTAAGGGATATATTTCAATAATGAACTAAACCGCGAGCTAGGGTGGTTTGGCCTCGGACTACTTGAAAGCGAACCAATGACCGATACCAGTGAGCATAAGGAAACAGCAGTCGATCGAACCGAGGAGTGGGCGGCGCTTCGCGAGAAGTACCTCCGTGCCGCTTCGGTGCGCCCAGCGTCGAACGCGCGGGGTGTGCATCACGTCGTGTTGATGTGCAGCGACGTCGAGGCGACGATCAACTTTTATCAGGGGGTTCTTGGGTTTCCGCTAACGGAGATTTTCGAGAACCGTGACTATCCAGGATCGACACACTTCTTCTTCGATATCGGCCATGGGAACCTGCTCGGCTTCTTCGATTTCCCTGGCCTGGGACTTGGAGAGTACGCCGAGGTGCTCGGTGGTTTTCACCATCTCGCTCTATCGATCGATCCGGAACGTCACAAAGAACTCAAGGCAGGCCTAGCCGGGCATGGTGTTGAGGTGGACTTCGACTTCGACACCTCGGTCTACATCAGCGGTCCTGACGGCGAGCGCATTGAATTGATCGCCGACGACCTCGGGACGATGTACGGCAACGATGTGAGCTAGTTCCATGCCCATCGTTTATGCGATGGAATAGATATCGGACTTTCAGTGTAACTATAATTACACAACTACGAGGAGGCGTCCTTATGTGTGAATCAACAATCACACACATGACGACGTGCGCCCCACGAAAGGCCATGCGACATGAATGCAACAAACGCGGAGACCAACGATCGTCCACCGAAGGGTGGCAAAGGGAAGGGTCGGGGCAAAGGCCCTGGCGGTGGAAAGGGTCGCGGCCCCGGAGGTCCTCGAGGCCGCGGTGGCCCCGGTCGGCGCGGGCGAGGTCGCACGCATGAACCTGCGGCGATCACCACCGGAGAGCTCGACACGTGGTTCCGCGAGAACCTTCCAGCCGACTGGTTCACCGGGCCCGTGGCAATCACCCACGATCGTGACGAAATCGTAGTCATTGGTGATCTGGCGGTTCCCGAGCCCGTCGATGGCGAAGAGGCAGCGATGACCCATCGCGCCGCGATGAAGACGTTCCGCAGCGAGACCCGCCCGGATCGGATAGCCATCGCCGCCGAGGCCCAGGAAGAATTTGAGCGGATTGTCTCTTGGGGCGTCACCTGTGGCGATCGTCGGAAGCAGTTCAAGTCGGCGAGCGTGCCGGTCATGAGCCGTCTTCATATGGAGGAGCGAGCCGTTCTCGACACACTGATCGACGCGGGTGTCGCGCGTTCACGAAGCGAAGCGATTGGCTGGGTGGTTCGCCTGGTCGCAGAGAACGAGGCCGATTGGATCAACCGTCTCCGCGATGCCATGCAAAGTGTTGAAGCTGTCCGGGCTGAGGGCCCCGACTCGCTCAAGTAGATCTGTCGTTCAGACTTGCGAGCGATCGAGCGTCGCTCTTGGCTACTCTTCTTCGTCGGCACTCGCCTCAGCGAGCGGGGTGTCGTCCTCAGCGAGCGGGGTGTCGTCCTCAGCGAGCGGGGTGTCGTCCTCAGCGACTTCGTCGATTTCAGGCTCAGGTAGAGGTTC
>CAZSYL010000052.1:0-21014 GCA_964610745.1 uncultured Acidimicrobiales bacterium | reverse complement strand
CGAGCGGGGTGTCGTCCTCAGCGACTTCGTCGATTTCAGGCTCAGGTAGAGGTTCGGGGGTGAGGTCATCGATCCCGCCGGCCATCGCGAGCGCTCCTGCGAGCTGTGTGGCGCGACCGTAGACGAGTTTGAAGTAGTGCGGAGATGCGGGGCCGTGGCCGGGCAGTGGAGGTTGTCCGAGTGAGTTGACGACGGCCACCGGATCGGGGGTTGAGATAGCGAAGCCTTCGGGGCTAGGAAGCGTGTCAACGTCACCCCACAACACCTTCGGGTCGACCTGTTTTTTACCCTTGGACTTCTTCTGTTGGTTGTTTTGTTTCTTATTCCGCTTGCGGTTCGACGGATTGCGACTCATGCGGACGCTCCTACGGTCTCTGCGCCATTGGATTCAACAGCTTCTGGTTCGCGAACAAGGTCGGCGGGGTTGTCGGCTGTCATCAACAGCTCTGGGTCGATTCCGAGAGCTACCTGTAGCTGTTCGGCGTCCAGGTCACCGACCGAACTCGACTTCGGAAGCACCATGTTTGCAATCTCGCGCTTGCCAGCAACGACTTCCTCGACTCGTTCGTCGACGGTGCCCGGGCAGACGAGACGGTGAGCAATGACCGTCTTGGTCTGTCCAATTCGCCACGCCCTGTCGCGCGCTTGGTCCTCTACAGCGGGGTTCCACCAGCGGTCGTAGAGCACGACATGGTTTGCAGCGGTCAGGTTCAGGCCGGTACCGCCGGCCTTCAAGGACAGAACCAGGGCTCCAGATCCCTCGGCCTCCTGGAACGTGTCGATCATGCGATCGCGCGCGCCCCGAGACAAACCGCCGTGATAACACTCGATCTTCTTGTCGGTGCGTTCGCTCAAATACTCAGCAAGGCGCTCGCCCCATGATGCAAAGTGCGTGAAGATCAACATCTTCTCGTCCGCAGCAAAGACCGATTCCATGATCTCGTTGAGCCGGGCCAGCTTGCCCGAACGGCCGTCGAGAGGCTCATCGTCGTCCTGATAGTTGACCGGGTGATTGCAGATCTGCTTGAGCGCTGTGATCGCCGCAAGCACAGCTCCCTTGCGTTCCGGCGTTCCGGCGGGACGTTCGGAGGTCTCGAGCACGAGTGTGTCGACGACGGCCTGATACAGCCCGACCTGCTCCGGGGTCATGGCACAATGATCGAGCTCGTCGATACGGTCCGGTAGCTCGGCTGCAATCTCAGGCTCCATCTTGGTGCGGCGGTAGACGAGAATGCCGTTGAGAGCCTTGAGGGCTTCTTCGCCACCCTTGGAACCGTTCTTCTTCGCCGGTGTGAGCTGTGCGATGAACTGCGGTCGGGCACCGACGAGGCCAGCGTTGGCCCAGTCCATGATCGCCCACAGGTCGCCGAGGCCGTTCTCGATCGGTGTCCCGGTCAACGCGACGCGGGTGCGGGCATCGAGGCGGCGAAGCTGCTGTGAGGTCTCGGCGGCTGGGTTCTTGATCGCCTGGGCCTCATCGATAACGACCTTGCCCCAGCTGAGCTTGGAGAGCTCGTCCATATCGCGCACCGCGGTGCCGTATGTCGTGATCACGAGGTCGACCTTGTCGAACGTCGAGCGGAATCCCTTCTTGATTCTGTTCGCTCCGTGGTGCACGTGCACCGTCATGTCAGGGATGAACTTCTTTGCTTCAGCAGCCCAGTTACCCACGACGGCCGGAGGTGCAATGACCAGACCAGTGCCATGCTCACGAGACTTGTAGAGAGCCGCGAGCGACGTCGGAGTCTTTCCGAGACCCATATCGAGGGCGAGGCAACCACCAAGGCCGGCGTCATCGAGGAAGTTCATCCACGACAAGGCGTCGGCTTGGTAGCTCCGTAGCTCACCATCGAAACCATCCGGTGTGGTATCGGGATTCTCGGGTAGTTCGCCGAGACTGGCGAACAGGTCAGCAGCCCAACCATCGCCCGAGATCGAGATTCCGCCGCCGAGTGGGTCCCCTTCCAGCCCCATCGCGTGGCGCAGCATGTCGGCCCCGGTGAGTTGGGTTTGATCGGCGCGCTCAGCAAGTGCAGCTGCTGCCTCGGCCAGATCGACCTGGTCGAGCTCGATCCACTGCCCTCGGCTTTGCACGAGCGGTCGCGCCTGTTGGGCGAGCTTTGCAATGTCAGCAGCGGACAGCTCGACGTCGTCGAACATCGCAGACCATCTGACGTTCGCGAGTTGTTGAGCGCCGACGACTGCATCTTCTGCTTCTTCGGCGGTCAGGCGCAGCGAGGGCGAACTCTTCTTGCGCGACAGAGGCGGTACCCGAACGTCGAATCCGGCGGACCGAAGAACCGGGCCAACCTCGGTCATCAGCTGCCAGGCTTCGTCCTGGCTCAAAATGACCTCGCCCCGGCGACGTCCGCCAGGGCGAAGAAGTGCAGGGAAGAGACGTTCGAGTCGGGAGGCCTGATGTTCGAAGAGTCGGGATCGATCCTTTGACGCTTCGGCGAGGACGACCTCGAACGGTTCGAGCGATCCCGACGATGATGTTCCGAGAACCCGCGCGTGCCAGGCGTTGGAATCGTCGGGCGGGCTGAGCTGCACGACGAGTTGCGGGTTTTTCGTGCCAACGACGGGGGCAGACCACCGGTCGATTCGACGGGCGATCTCCGCGCCGGCCGCATCGGGAGCTTGGAACGTCGAGCCGTCGAGCCGTCCGAGAAATGCTTCGGAGATGTCGTTTCGGTCGCGTACTTCAGGCGGCGGCGCGGGGACCTCTACCTGGGAAGCTGCCATCTTCACGACCTGGTTGGTGACATCGCCCATGACCGCTGTAGTAAAGGCGAGCGCTTCCTGCCGCTGCTGGCCAACCATCGCCGCTCCAGGGACCGAGGCAACGAGTTGGGCGAGGTGGTCGGAGTCGATGAGACCGGGAAGCCAACGAACGGAGAAGTTGCTTTCGCTGCCCTTCTTGCCGCGTCGGGACTGGCGAAGTTGAGGAGCCATGCGGCCTTGGGCCACGGCCGATACCGCGGTTGCCGCAGCAAGGCCCATCCATCGAAGACTCGGCGACACGATTGGGTTGTGGGTCTCGCGAGCCTGAGCGACCAACCATCCGAGCGCGGCCGTCACTGGCGTCGTCAAGGCCGGGACGCGCTGGCCGGTTGGGATGCGCAGCAGACCGCGACTCTCCCATTCGATACCGGCTCCACCGGTCGTGCCCAGGTATTCCTTGATGACGTCCTCTTGTTCGTAGCGCGCGTCGTGGCCGGCGACCCAAGCGACGAGCTGACCGTCGTTCCAGGAGAGCTGCAACTGTGCAGTGCCGGTCTTCTCCGCTTGTTGAGGCTGCTGACGTTTTGTCTGGGGGAGGGGAGCGAGCTCCTCTTCCTTTGGTGGTCCAACGAGGGCGGTGAGTGCATCATCGATACGGAAGCACTCCTCGTCGAGGTCGTTGAGAACGTTTGCTCGTTCAGGTCCGCGTACGTTCTTGCGAGCTTTGGCCAATGCGGCCTCGGCGTCGTCGAGCAGATTCCAGAGGGCTGCTTCCCACGCAGGCTTGTTTGCCTCGAGAGTCGCTAATTGTTCTTTGGTGGCAGTGTTGTCGAGGTTGGCTTGCGCGTACTTCTCGATTTCGGCTGCACTCACGGTGATGGCGATGACTAAGTCTCCTCAAGTGGCACCCTGATTCGGATGCGAGGCGAAGGACGGCGACAGGTCGAAACGACACTGTCAATCCCACGCCGATTGCGCAGATGGTGCAGTTCAAAGCCGTGGGCCGAACGCACGAGGCGTTTCAGCCGCAACTGCAACCATCCAGGTTGCGAGCGATATGAGAGTTGGCGTACCCCCGATCGCTGTTCATGAGGCTACACGCATTGAACTTCGTATACGACCTCGGACAGGCGTTGGCTGCTCCGACTCTGCGAGACTGACCACCATGACGATTGGCAAAGTTCGACCCGCAGTGCTGAAGATGGCCAGCTACACGCCCGGAAAGGCAGCAGGCCAGGTCGAGGCTGAACATGGCGTAGAAGATGCGATCAAGCTCGCATCGAACGAGAATCCGTGGCCTCCGGTCCCCGCCGTGATCGACGCGATCACGAACGCTGTTGCGGGCGTGAACCGCTACGGCGACAATCGGGCGACCGATGTTCGCGGGGCGATCTCTGACTGGCTGGGAATCGACGAGGGGTCGATAACGGTCGGATGTGGCTCGAGTGGGCTTCTGCAACAACTCTTCATGGTCTACGTCGATCCGGGTGACGAGGTGGTCTTTCCGTACCCCTCTTTCGAGGTGTACCCGATCTTCTCAACCCAGTTCGGTGCGACGCCGGTGACCGTCCCGCTTGTCAACTTCGCGTTCGACCTCGACGCGGTCGCCGCCGCCGTGACCGACCGCACCAAGCTGGTGTTCCTGGCGACGCCCAACAATCCGACCGGCACCTCGGTTTCGGTGAACGAACTTCGCGACTTTCTCGACGCCATCCCGAACGACGTGATCGTGGTTATCGACGAGGCGTACCGGGAGTTCAACGATCCAGAAATGGGCGATCCGGCATCGCTTCTCTCCGCTCATCCCAACGTCGTGATCACTCGGACGTTCAGCAAGGCTTTCGGTCTTGCCGGCCTGCGCTCAGGGTACGGATTGTGTGATCCGGCGATCGTGACCGAGCTCGACAAAGTTCGATTGCCGTTCTCGATCAACAACCTTGCCCAGGTCGCAGTTCTTGCAGCAATCGAGCACCGGGCAGAGGCCATGGAGCGTGTTGGCACGCTCATCGAGGAGCGAGCCCGCTGTGTTGCTGCTTTGGCTGTCGAAGGTTATGAAGTCCCGGCTCCGAACGGAAACTTCATCTTCATTCCGACTGGGGAGGCCACGTCGAGCATTGCTCAACGGATGGAAAAAGACGGTGTTGTCACAAGACCTTTTCCGGACCTAGGCCTCAGGATTTCGGTCGGAACGGCCGATGAGAACGCACGCTGGTTCTCATCGTTCGTGAAAGCCGGTTAATCTCAACCTCGCAGGGCTGGGGCGATGCGCTCAGCTGTCCGTTCATCACGGTGGTGAACGCACAACTGCAGAAGGCGGCAATAATGGCAATTAGATCCAACCTCGCGCAGTACGCAGAGAACGAGACTGGCGAGCAGTTCACTCGACAGAACTCGAAGCTTCTGAAGATCGAACTGGCAGCGGGAGGCGTACACACCAAGCGTGGTTCCATGGTGGCTTACCAGGGCGACGTGAAGTTCGAGAACCAAGGCTCTGGTGGTCTTGGCAAGATGTTGAAAAAGGCTGCGACGGGCGAGGGTGCAGACACCATGCACGCCTCGGGCACCGGCGAACTGTTCGTGGCCGACGGGGCCAAAGATGTCCACATCATGTATCTCGAAAACGACACCGTCTCGGTCAACGGGGCGAACATCCTTGCGTTCAACGAGTCGATCTCGTGGGATATCAAGCGGTTGAGCGGTGGCGCTGCAGGCGCGCTCGCTGGTGGCTTGTACAACATGGAGCTGACCGGCACTGGCTTTGTTGCAGTGACGACCGATGGTCCTCCCGTGATGCTCGATGTCGCGAGTGCACCGACGTTTGGTGACGCTCAGGCGGTGGTGATGTGGTCTGGCGGTGTGCAGATGCAGCTCAAGACCGACACGACCGGTGGTCTCAAGTCGATGGTTCGCGGTGGTACCGGCGAGACGTTCCAGATGGCCTTTGGTGGCCAAGGCTTCGTTCTCGTGCAACCGTCAGAGGGCCCGACCCAGCTGGGCGGCGGCGGGGGCAGCAGCTCTGGTGGCGGCGGCATCCTCGGCGCTCTCGGGGGCTGACCAAAAGCTGACCTCGAACGAGCTGGACAAACATCCGAATGGGGAGGTGCTCTGCCACTGTGGCGGTAGGTAATTCCCCATTCGGAGCTCGCATACCCACCGCGAGTGCAAACACTGCAAAATTTGCACAACGAATGTAAACCGTTACATTCGCCTGCATGGCAAATGGAAACTGGTGGGACCACGCAGTCGGATACGAGATCTACATTCGTTCCTTTGCCGACGGTAACGGGGACGGCGTCGGCGACTTTGTCGGCATGGTCGACAAGCTCGACCACCTTCTCTGGTTGGGGGTCGACGTCTTGTGGATCACGCCGTTTTACGAGTCGCCCATGCGCGACTGGGGCTACGACGTTGCCGACTACACCTCGATCGACAAGGTCTACGGCAGCCTCGATGACTTCGATGCGGTCGTTGAGAAAGCCCACGCGCTCGACATGCGCGTGATCATCGACATGGTTCCGAACCACACCAGTGATCAACATCGGTGGTTTCAAGCAGCGCTCGCTGATCCCAACAGTGAGTTCCGCGATTACTACATCTGGATCGACCCTCCAGAAGACGGCTCACTCCCGAACAACTGGGTTGGCTATTTCGGTGGCCCGACCTGGACGCTCGAACCGCAGAGCGGGCAGTACTACATGCATCTGTTTCTGCCCGAGCAACCCGACTTGAATTGGCGGAACCCGGCGGTTCGTGCCGAGTTTGAGCGCATTTTGCGCTTCTGGTTGGAGCGTGGGGTCGATGGCTTTCGCATCGATGTGGCTCAAGCGCTGATCAAAGACAACGACTTCCGTTCCAATCCCGAGCTTCATCCCGTAGGGCCCGACGCTGAGCGGTGGGAGCAATGGAACGCATTTGACCACCAGCACGACATCCTCCAGCCGGAGGCACTTGCGATCTATCAATCGTGGAACAACATCGCAGCTGAGTACGACGCACTCCTACTCGGCGAAACCTACGACCTTGTGCAGCTCGACAAACTCGATCGCCTGCTCTCAGGCGGAGATGCCCTGCACGTCGGGTTTTGGTTTGGAGCAATGCATGTCGATTGGGACGCAGCGCAGATCCAATCCACCCTCGCGCTACCACTCGACAACATTTCTGCCGGCCTCGGCTGGGCACAGAACAGCCACGACGAACACCGTTCGGTGACGAGGTTCGGTGGCGGCGAGCAGGGAAGGGCTCGCGCCCTCGCTCTCGCTGTTCTGCTCGCGGGACTTCCCGGCATGCCGTTTCTCTATCAGGGTGAAGAACTCGGTCTTGCGAGCGGTGAGATTCCTGATGAAGCCAAGCTCGATCCCGTCGGCGGTAGTGATCCAAATGCGGGTCGCGATGGAACTCGCACGCCAATCCCCTGGAGCCCAGGCCCGGGCATGGGCTTCACCGACGAAGGTGTCACCCCGTGGCTTCCGTTCGGCGGACGGACCGACGCCGATACCGTGTCGGTCCAGCGCAACGACCCCGATTCGATCGTGCACGGCTACCGGCGGTTGCTTGAAGTACGTCGCTCGATCGCGCACATTGCAGCCACCTCTCTCGAGTGGTTTGAAGGGGATCTCTCCGGGTCCGATGGAACGGGTCAGAAGGTCGTGGCGTTCTGGCGCGGCGATGTGGCCTTCATCGCGAACGCGTCATCCGAGCCGGTCGCGGCACCTGTGCGCGGCGAAGTTCTCTTCTCCACTCACGACGACGGTCGCGAGGCGCGAGACATGCTCGGCCCTGACGAAGCTCGGATTGTGCTGGTAGTGGGACGGTGAGCAGACAGCGCGGTCCATCGATCGAGGACGTTGCACGCGAGGCAGGCGTCTCGGTCGCGACGGTCTCGCGCGCGCTCCGAGGCTTACCGAACGTCGCCGAAGGAACCCGGGTCCGAATCGAGACGATCGCCACGGAGATGAACTACCGGGCTGACCCGAGTGCGGCGCGATTGGCGACCGGCCGGACACACCTCGTGCAGCTCGTGACACCGACGGTCGATGGCTGGTACTTCTCACGGTTCATCGCCGGAGCGATCGAGTTTCTGATCGGGCGCGGCTATGAGGCAATTTCACATCCCGTTGAGAACCCCGAACAGCGAGAGGCCTTTCTCGCGGAGATGCTGAGGCTCGAGAAAAGGGTCGATGGCCTGATCGTGGTCGACTTGAACATTTCCGAAGAAGCTGCCTCGCGTTTGCATGCCGCAGGGATCAAAGCAGTGACCGCAGGCTTTCGCACGGAAAAGTTCCCGTCGGTCTTGGTGGACGACTACCAGGTTGGCTTTGCGGCAACGAAACACCTGCTCGACATCGGGCACCACCGAATCGGGCTGATCTCTGGCGAGCCGAATCACCCCCTTGCGTTCTCCGTTCCCGGACTTCGAATCGCTGGTTACACCGGAGCGCTCGCCGCGGCGGGTATCTCGATAGACACGTCGCTCGAACAGTCGGGCTTCTTTACCGCCGAAGGCGGCCGCCGAGCAATGGAACGTCTGCTCGACCTCGAGGTACCCCCGACCGCAGTGTTTGCGTTGTCCGACGAGATGGCCTTCGGAGCCTATGGAGCCCTCCAGGAACGCGGCTTGTCATGGCCGAACGATATGGCGGTAATCGGCGTCGATGACCACGAACTGGCTTCGATGGTCGGGCTTAGCACTATTCGTCTCGCTCCACGTGAGCTGGGTGCCGCCGCAGCCAAACAACTGCTTCACCTGATCGAACATGGGGGAACCTCTGAGCCGCCGTCAGAGGGCGCAAACGCGGACATCGCGGCGAGCAAGGATCAGATCGAGTTGGTCATTCGGGCCTCCACAATGACCTCCTAGGGATCGACACGGCAAAGACTTCCCCAATGCGCTGAAACAGCCTTGCGAATAGTCGCAATTAGCCCCAGTGCAAAGTTCAGAAGAGATATGTCGAGCGCCGTATCCGTTGAAAAGACAGGCCGAATCGCCTCAATTCGTAGAAACGGCACAGCGCCGGTGTGACAAAGCGCATATCTTCCGCTAAGTTCCGATGCAAACGTTTACAGTCCGCATGAGTCGGATGCGTTAACTTAGGAGGGGACCCCTACATGAGAAGTAAGTGGATGAAGCTGCTTGCGACACTTTTCGCCTTGGCGTTGATCGCCGCAGCGTGCGGAAGCGACACAGCTAGCGATAGTGCCGCTAGCACCGACGATGCGGCCGACGATGCGGCCGACGGCGGAGAAGACGATGGCGGCGATGACGACGGCGGCGACGACGCTCTCGCGGCAGCTCAGGCTGCACAAGCTGAGGCTGAGGAGCGGGTTGCAGAACTCGAGGCAGAAGCCGAAGCGGGCGGCGGTGATGACGACGGATCGGTTCCCGTCGTTACCGTTTCTGGACCAGAGCGTTCCGAGTCAGAAGCTGGCGCACTGAACCAGGCGCTCCAAGAGTTCGGCAACGCGAACGGCATCTCGATCATCTACCAAGGCTCAGCCGACTGGGAGACCGAGATCAACATCCAGCTCGAGGCTGGCACGAACCCAGACATCTCGGTGTTCCCTCAGCCAGGCAACCTCCGGGATGCAGCAGACGCCGGTCAGGTACAACCAGTTCCAGACTCGGTGATTGAAGCAGCATCCGCGCACTGGACCGAAGATGCGATCAACTTCGCCAACTTCGATGGCACCCAGTTCGGTCTGCCGAACAAGAACGACCTCAAGTCGCTCGTGTGGTACCAGCCAGCACGCTTCGAAGCTGCCGGTTATGAGATCCCCGAGACACTGGACGACCTCTTCGCACTCAGCGACCAGATGATCGCCGATGGCAACACCCCATGGTGTGTCGGCATCGAGTCCGGTGGCGCAACCGGTTGGCCATTCACCGACTGGGTCGAGGACATCATGCTCCGTACCACCACCCCAGAGAACTACGACGCATGGGTCGCTGGAGAGCTCACCTTCTCGAGCCCAGAACTACAGAACGCATTCCAGATCATCATCGACGAGTGGAACAAGCCAGGCGCAGTGTTCGCCGCTGGCGGCAGCATTGCCACCACTGCGTTCCAAGCAAACGGTGAGCCACTCGTAAACGGCGACTGCTTCATGCACCGTCAGGCATCGTTCTTCTCGGCATTCTTCCCTGAAGGAACCCCCGTGGCTGACGGCTCCGAAGATGCAGTCGACGTGTTCTTCTTCCCAGGCAACGGCACCGACCGTCCCGTCCTCGGCGGCGGCACCTTCGTTGGTGCATTCAACGACCGTCCTGAGGTTTGGCAAGTCATGGAGTACTTCGCAAGCCCCGAGTACGCGAACGCTCGCCAAGAAGCACAGCAGGCACTACAGCAAGGTGACAGCGAGGACCTCGTCCTCTCCGGATTCGTGACCGCAAACACGGGCGCAGATCCATCGCTCTGGCACCCACTCGAGTCGAACTTCGTGTCGATTCTCCAGGAGGCTGACGTGTTCCGCTTCGATGCTTCCGACCTCATTGGTGGCGACGTCAACAACGCATTCTGGGAAGTCGGAACCCAGATCGTGAATGGCGACATTTCGGTCGAAGACGGCACTGCCGAAATCGACACGTTCTGGCCGACGAACTAACTCACCAGACCGGGCCCTTCTTCGGTCTTGGTTGAACGTAATTGGCCTGTGAGGGCGGAGTCTTCTCACCCTCACAGGCCGATTTTGGTCTTGGACACTCCGACATTGGACACATAGGGAGCAGAACAACTTATGTTGCTTTGGCTGGGAGCCATTGTTCTCATCGCCCTCGTTATCGGGGCAGTATTTGGGCTCGCAACGCTTGCAAAAGATGGCCCCGCGAAAGCGGTGCTCGGGTCCATCGTGATCTTTGGCGGCGCGTTCCTGATCATTCGAGCGAATGACGACGGCATATCGGGGGTCCTCGGGAGCGCCGACTTTGAGCGGGTCCTCAACATGTTGGCGACCGTCCTGCTCTCGGTCTTGGTCTGCATTGGATTGTGGGTCGTACTCAACCTCTTCGTGAACCAGTCAACGAGGAAGTGGAGCATCTTCTCGGCGCTCGTCGGGGCGACGTTCGGCGCATCATTCTTCGGAATCCTGCGCGGCAACCGTTCGGTCGGCCCGCTCATCTCCTCGGTCGACCCCAGTTTCGATGGCCTCGACCCGCTGCTGTTGGTCGAAGCGGTGGGTACCGGTTTCCTCGGTCATGTCGAATGGCCCGTCCTCGGCGCAGTTCTCTTCGGGATTGGCACCTTTGCCATGAAGTCCGCGCCGAACCTGCTCGTGCGTATCGGCATCGGAACAGCGGTGGGCGCTGTCGCGGGCTTCATCGTTGCGAGCAATACCCGAATTCTCCAGCGCCCCGACCCGAACTTCGTTGCGATCATCATCGCAACGATCCTCTTTGCGGGACTTGGCGCATTGGTTACTCGAAGCGCTGGCGACCCGATCCGAGGCGGCCTCGTCGGCGCCGGAATTGGCTGGGCGGTCGGCGGATGGTTTCTATCCCCATTCGAAGTCATCGTCGACGTGCCATTCATCTCGACTATTCCCCCACTCGTGCTGCTCATGGTCGGCGCAGGTTGGCAACCAGCACCGAGCCACCGCGAACGAGCATTGTTCGACAGTCGTGCTCGAGCGGTGATCTTCATCGGTCCTGCGATCAGCTTTCTCACCATCGCGCTGATTATCCCCGCTGTGCGAACGACGATCCTCTCGTTCAAGGATCGCAACGGCGACGAATTCATCGGCGGTGCCAACTACCAGCGGTTGTTCACCGCAAGCGACTCGTTCAACCTGTCGAACTGGTCGGCGTTCTTCACGTCCCGCCTCTTCTATGCCGCGCTCATATTGCTGGCCGTCGCTGCGATTGTCGCCGTCGTCGGAGGCATTCGACGCAACGGTGAGACCTCTTGGGAGAATGGCCCGACGAGCACAGGTGCCATTTTTCTGGCTCTCTTCTTGGCTGCATTCGCGGCGCTGTCGGTCTTGCGCGGGACCTTCTTCAACAACATCTGGTGGGTCCTCACCGTGGTCACCGTCTCGACCGTTGCCGGTACCGCCATCGCTGTCTTGTCCGACAACTCAAAGTTCGGGGAGAACCTGGCGAAGAGCCTCATCTTTATGCCGATGGCGATCTCGTTCGTCGGCGCGTCCATCGTGTGGCGCCTCCAGTTTCAAGCGCGACCTGTCGGTCAGAACCAAACAGGCTCGCTCAATGCTGCCTGGGTTGCCCTCGGACGACTGAGCAACTCTGGTTGGCCTCGAGGGTTGATGATCGTCGTCTTCGCGCTCCTGACCGCCGCATTTCTGTGGGTCATTCTCCAACGGTTCCGAACCGACCGGCCCTTCACCCTCCCTTCGATCGGTCTCGTGTTCTCGGCGTGGATGCTCTATCGCTTCATCGGCCCGAGGTTGGGTGGGTTCACGAGGAACCCTCAGGGCGAGTTGGTGCCCGAGACGATTCCGTTCCTCACCGAGCAGCCGTTCAATAACGTGTGGCTGATGGTGATCCTCATCTGGATCCAGACCGGATTCGCCATGGTGATCATTTCGGCGGCGATCAAAGCGGTGCCCCAAGAGTTCGTCGAGTCGGCCAAGGTAGACGGCGCTACCGAGTCCGACATCTTCTGGAAAGTGACACTGCCCACGATCCTTCCGACGATCGGCGTGGTGGTCACGACGTTGATCGTTCAGGTCACCAAAGTGTTCGACATCGTCGCCGTCGCAGGACTTCGCGGCATCTTCGGCAATGACGTGCTCGCAAACCAGATGATCACCGAGTCGTTCCAGATCGGCAACGTCGGCTTTGGGGCCTCGATCGCAATCGTGATGTTCCTCCTGGTCTTGCCGGTCATGGTCTACAACATCTACAGCTTGCAGAAGGGCGACGCATGAGCGCGGTAACCGCATCACCGAGTGGTGGCCCTGGTCTTGGCGACCGCATCTACAAGCGGTTGACCGATGTGCCGACGTGGGCCATGTGGCTCCTCGTCGCCATCTGGACCATCCCCAACTTGAGTCTTCTCGTGAACTCGGTGCGCGGCCGTGACGCGCAGCGCAACGACGCATTCTGGAACATCCTCGCTGAGCGAGATGCCACTCTCGAGAACTACGCCGAGGTGCTCTCGGCCGAAGCGACGAGCAGCCTTACCGCATCATTGGTTACCAGCCTCGCCATCGCACTACCGGCCACGATCATCCCGATTGCCTTCGCCGCCTTTGCGGCCTACGGGTTCGCGTGGATCGACTTCCGGGGGCGCAAGTGGCTATTCATCGTGACGGTCTCGCTCTTGGCCTTGCCACTGCAGGTCGCGCTTATCCCGCTACTGCAGCTCTTCGGCGACGGGACGCCCTTCGGTGGCGCCCACCTCACGATCCCATTGACGGACAAGACCCTCACTCTGTTGCCGCTCAACAACCTCGCTGGGACGACCGCTTCGGTTTGGCTCACCCACACCGGGTTCGCAATGCCCTTTGCGATCTTCTTGCTGCACAACTACATCTCGCAACTGCCGAAGGACATTTTTGAGTCGGCCAAGATCGATGGCGCAAATCACTTCGGCATCTTTTGGCGACTTGTTCTGCCACTCTCGGTTCCTGCTCTTGCAGCCTTTGGAATCTTCCAGTTCCTTTGGACATGGAACGACTTTCTCGTCGCTAACACCATGCTCGGAATCGGTTCTGACGCACCGACCACCGTCCGAATCGCCAACCTCGCGGGCGACTTCGACAATACCGATCACCTGCTCACCGCAGGAGCCTTCGTGCAAGCCTTCGTTCCGTTGGTCGTCTTCTTCAGCCTCCAACGCTTCTTTGTCCGAGGGCTCCTCGCCGGTTCCGTCAAGGGCTAAACCGACTGTTCCCACCGGCGATCAACTCAGGGGTCTGACCCTTTGGTTGATCACCGGATCTGCAATCGATCCATCACGGCCTTCTGTAAATCGGTGACTTCGGCGGGCTGATCTGTGCGTTGCGCCCGCCTGACCGCAGTGATGAAGGATTCGTCGGATGAGAATCCGAAACGCTCGGCTAAGCGAGCCCGCGGCTCGCTCGTCAGGGAGAAGCAGAGCATGATCGCCACCGTCCGAGCTGGATGCCGCTTGCGGGTTGGAACTGTCAGTGTGCTTGGCGAGACATTAGCGATCGCCATTACCGCAGTCTCAATCTCGTTCACGGTCGTCGCATCGACGGGAGTTCGGGCCGAGTCAGAAACGTGCGAATGTGCCTTGGAGATTCGGTCAATGAACGCGGGAGAACCCAGGACATTTGAAGTCCTTTGAGACCGCTCATAGAACGAGGTGAGGCTGTCCTTGGAAGTAGCGGCCTCGGCGAACGTACGGTAGCCCTTGGGAGTGAATCGTTGTCTCAGATGGTGTGTCGATAGCCAGTAAGGAGGCTGTCGTAAGCCAGATGAGTACTTGTAACTTGACCATTCGTAAGCACTGAGGTCTTTCATGCTGCAGATGCCTGCCGCAACAGGATTGAGTTCGATGTACCGAGCTACCTGAGCAAAGTATGTTTCGCTATCGATCAGGATTGAGTGGAAGCGGCCTCGAAAGAGGGCGCCATCTCTTTCGTGGTGCTGGTTGAACTCTTGGGTGTACGCCCTACCGATGAACTGCATCGATGCGCTTAGCTGTCCATCAGGGCAATGAACGAATACGTGGTAGTGGTTCCCCATTAGTGCATAGGAGATCACCTCGATTCCGAACCGAGATGTCGCCCGTTCCCAAAGCGTCAAGAACAACTTCTTGTCGAGAGGGTTGCGATATGTACTTTGGCGATCGGCTCCCCGGTTCATGACGTGGTGGAACGCTCCAGGAAAGTCGATCCGTCGTGGTCTCGGCATGTTGGCCCTCTGAATAGTGAAGATGAGGGCGAAAGGTCGCCGATAGGTGAGCGAACAACGGGCTCAACGGCAAAGTTAGCGGGAAGGTGTGACGACCAGTGTTCAGTGATCAACCGGAGGGTCTGACCCCGGAGTTGATCATTGGATTGTCAGTTGAGGATTTCGGTGAGGGCGACTGGTCGGTTTTCGGCGATGGAGCGGTGTGCAGCCTCGCCCATTGCGACCGACCAGCGGCCGTCGTCGAGGCTGACGAGGGTACCGAGAGACTCAACGGCGGCCGTTGCATCGGCGACGGCTTCGTCAACGGTCTTTCCTGCTTCGATCGCTGTGCTGCGCGCTGCTCGGTGGGTCCGGATGGCCTCGACGAAGTCGACATGTTCAAGGTAGCTCGCGCCGTGGTGGAGCCCGGTGTGGCGAATCTCATCGTTGGTGATCGGGCGAGTCTCAACCACACCAATATCGGCGAATCCTTCACCAGAGCGCCGACCGAGATGGAGCTCGGAGGTGGGAATTCGAGCGTCGAGCTTGCCTGCCTTACCAACGACCGAGAGCTCTTCTTGATCCTTGGTCGCTTCGGCAAACATGCACAAGTCCAGCATGGCCCTGACACCGTTGGGATAGTCGACGATCACATAGGCATTGTCGAGAATGTCGCTGTGTTCGCCGTTGTAGACCTCGTCGAGGTGGTTGACGTTCTGGCCGCCCGATGCGAATACCTGAATGGGACGTTGTCCAGTGATCAAGTTCATGAGGTCGAAGTAGTGGCAGGTCTTCTCCACGAGCGTGCCGCCGCTGAACTTGTTGAAGCGGTTCCAGTTGTTCACCTTGACCAAGAAAGGGAAGCGGTGTTCGCGAATAGCGACCATCTGGACTTCGCCAACATAGCCCTGCTCAACCTGGTCGAGTAGGGCTGCGACCGCGGGCATGTAGCGGTATTCGAGGCCGACCCACACAACACCGTCGTAGCCTTCGGCCAGTTCGATGAGCGTGGTGCAGTCAGCAGTGGTCGTGCACAGCGGTTTTTCGCACAAGACGTGCTTACCCGAGGCAAAAACATCGCGCATGACATCGATGTGGGTGAAGTTCGGCGTGACGACGACAACCGCGTCGACGTTGTTGTCGGCGAGCAGCTCGGTGTAGTCCTCATAGGCAACGCAGCCGGGTCCGGCATGCGCCGCGCCGGTTTCCCGAGAGCCCAGGTCGGTGTCAGCAATCGCAACGACCGAAGTGTTGTCGAGGGAGAGAATGTTCTCGATGTGCTCGATGCCCATCATCCCGGTGCCGATGACTCCATACCGGATGTGCTCGATTTCCATGTCCTCAGTGTAGACGTGTCGATCCTTGAATTTCCAATGGATGTAAACGTTTGCAGAAAGAGTCGCTGTCCAACTACGATGTCGGTTATGTCTTCGTACCAAGCCAGTGCATCTCTCGTCAACGGAGCACCCCGGCGTCTCGGTCCTGATGGCCCGTCGATCGGTGCCCTGGGTTATGGGACCTGGCGACTCACCGCGGACGACACCGCAGCCAATACCGAGCTGATCGAGGCGGCCTTGGCTGCGGGAATGAACCTGATCGATACCGCCGACGTGTATGGGCTCGATCATGGCGGCACCGGGTTTGGTCAGAATGAAGAACGGTTGGGCGACGTGCTTGCGTTCCGTCCAGAGCTGCGAGATCAGATGGTGCTCGCCACTAAGGGCGGAATCATGCCGCCCATTCCGTACGACTCCAGTCCGGCGTATCTTCGCTCGGCGGTCGACGCCTCGCTCGCACGCCTTCAGGTCGAGCACATCGACCTGTGGCAAATCCACCGGCCGGACATGTTCACGCATCCAGCAGCGGTCGCAGAAACGCTCGATGCTCTGATAGCTGAAGGCAAGATCGGGATGGTCGGCATCTCGAACTTCACGGTCGATCAATACGACGCGCTGGCAGCGCATCTCGATGCTCCGATCGTCTCGACCCAGCCCGAGTTTTCGGTGGCGCAGGTCCAGCCAATGCGCGATGGCACGTTCGACCGCTCGATGCGCGATGGCGTGGTGCCGCTCGCGTGGAGCCCGCTGGCGGGTGGACGCTTGTTCAGTGGCGAGGGCATTCGCCCCGAGCTGCTCGCGGTGCTCGATCGCCTCGCCGAACGTGAAGGCGTCGACCGGTCGGCGATCGCGATTGCGTTCGTGCTTGCTCATCCAGCTCAACCTGTAGCCCTGCTCGGAACCCAAACTCCCGAGCGGCTTCGAGCAGCCCCGGCGGCGGTCGAGGTTCACCTCGACCGCACCGATGTTTATGAGATTCTCGTTGCGAGCGAAGGTGTACCACTTCCATGAGCCTCGCTGTTACCCGTCCTGAAATTTCCTGGTTCGGCGCGCTGTGCGACGACGATTACGAGTTTCTTGGTGTTCCAGAGGATCATCTCAAGAGCTCCTGGCCGCACTGCTCCAACATCGTCACAACCGCTGATCGTCTGGGCTTTGACAACGTATTGTTGCCCTCGGGTTACGACCTTGGCATGGATACCACGTCGTTTGCTGCTGCCATCGCTACCCACACCGAGCAGATCCAGTTGTTGGCTGCGGTTCGGATGGGGGAGATGTGGTTGCCGCAACTCGCTCGCCAGCTCGCAACGATCGATCAGATGGCTGGTGGTCGGCTCACGATCAACATCATCTCGAGCGACATCCCCGGAGCGCCACTGGAGAGCGAGCCTCGTTATCAGCGGACGCGGGAATGGATGCATGTCTTGCGCGCTTTGCTCAACGGCGAGTCGATCGATTTCCAAGGCGAGTTTGTTCAGCTACGGATCGACCCTCCTCGTATTCGGACCGTGTCGGGCAACAGCCCACCGTTCTACTTCGGTGGGTTCAGTCCGGCGGCCAAGGACACCGCTGCAGAGCACGCCGACGTCTTCCTCACGTGGCCCGACACCGTCGCGGGCGTAGCTTCGACGATTACCGATATGGCAGAACGAGCGGCTGGGTATGACCGGACGCTCAAGTATGGTTTGCGCGCCCACGTCATTGTTCGCGAAACCGAAACCGAGGCTCGTGACGCAGCGACCCGGCTTCTGTCAAAGCTCGACGTCGACGAGGGTGAGAAGATTCGTCAGAAATCGCTCGACACAGCGTCAGCAGGTGTGGCCCGCCAGAACGAGCTACGTGAAGCAGCTGAAGACGATGGCTTTGTCGAGGAGAACCTGTGGACCGGTGTTGGACGTGCCCGAAGTGGCGCGGGAGCGGCGATCGTCGGTGACCCGGATCAGGTCTTGGCCAAGCTTCGCGCCTACCAGGACGTCGGGGTCGGCGCCTTCATCCTTAGCGGCTACCCACACATGGTTGAAGCCGACCTCTTTGCAACCCACGTGCTGTCCAAGATGGAGCACGGCCCGTTGTACGAGAAGTCGACGACTTAACGCTCGGCCAGACCCATTTCCGGTAGCTCTGGGCGAACAAGACAGCCGCCCAGCGCGTGAAATCAGGGACGTTTAAGACGTTCCCCTACCTTCCGCTATCAACCCTAGGGATCCCCCCGATGGGCGATTAGCTGGAGCTGCGTACGTTGAGTGTCGTACCCGAACCCGCCAGCAGACAGAAGGGGGAACTGGGATGCTCACCGCAATTCACAGCACGACATTCAGCACCGATTCCCCTCGAGTGGCTCGCGCCGAGCGGTTGCTCGACCAGGTCCTCGTGTTCAACGACCTGGCTGACTCCACGCCCTTGCTGGTCGAAATGGGCGACGAGGCGTACACCGCTCTACTCGATGAACTCGACGCTGCTCGCCTCGCCCTACTCGATACACACAACGGCCGACTCGCAAACCTGGCGGGCGACGGTGCCTTGATGCTGTTTCCAACCACCGACGCAGCAATTGCCTTTGCTCGTGCCTTCAACCGAGTATGCGACGACCTTGGCATCAAGTCTCGCACCGGCGTGCACCTCGGTGACGTGATGCGACGTGGCAATGGCGACCTGGCCGGCGTCACGGTTCATGCTGCAGCACGCATCGAGTCAACAGCACCCGCCGGGGAGATCCTGGTGTCGGCCGAAGCAGCAGCTCACTCGAGTGCAACGTTCGCTCGTTGGGGTTGGGTCGAGTTGAAGGGCCTCCCCGGGGCTACCGAGTTGATGGAGTTGGTCGAATCGAGTCTGGCCGCAGCGCCCTGAAGCTTGCGTCGACGGGGATTCCCAACCTTGTTGACCCGATCGAGGGCTGGACACGATCGGGCCAACAAGGGGTTTCTGTGAAAGTCACATGATCCAAGCTTCGCCCGCAACGACGTTGCTCGGGTGGCTGCCACAGAGCGGAGCCCGCTAAGGCTCTGCACAATCATTCTCTGCGCGCCCTTGACCGTCAGGAAGGTCATTTGCGGACTCTTGGGGGTCAAAGACGGCCAAAAGAAGAAGTTTCTTTGCGTTTTTTCAGAGTTTCGCTCAGAGTGGTCATACGACGAGGCGATTCCATAGTGAGGGGGCCGCGTGGCGAGTGTGGCCGATCGAGATTTTGCGGCAGACGAGGACGTCTTCTCGCTCATGTATATGAGCACCGAGCTCGTCGCCCTTGAAGAATCGTCTCTGAACGCGCTCGCGCTCGAGGCAGCCACCACAAACGCGATGTTGGGGATAACCGGCTATCTCATCCATAGAACTGGCCGATTTACGCAGTATTTGGAGGGTCGGCGCCAAGAAGTCGAGGCCTTGTTTGAGCGAATTCGAGTCGATCAGAGGCACTCGGTCAACACGGTACTGTCGCTCGGTCAGGCGCCCCGGCGATTTCCGAACTGGTCGATGAAGCTGCTCGATCCGCTCTATTTTCCGAGTGGCGGCGCATTGGACACGATAGATGAGTTGCTCACGCTCAACGTTGGTTCGACCGATACCGATGGTGAAATTGTGCGTTCGGTCGCTGTACTAATGGCGCGTGTAAACGTTTCCGAGTGATAATGGAGATACTGGAGACTTCATGGCTGGAAAATCGTTTCCCGAACTAATCAGTGTCGATCTTGTCGCTGGTGATTCACGAGCTGCGAACGCGGTCAGTACCGCGCGCCTCAGCCACATGCGCTCCGAGCCCAGTGCACAAGAGAGCGCTGTCATCTGTTCGAGTCGCCATTTGCTGATCGTTCCCACGAGTGGTGTGGGCAAGCACGTGGTCGACACGATGACCTTTGATATTGAGCCGGGCTCGCTCCTGCACATCGAACCGGGTCAAGCACACCGCTGGCTTCCCGAGGAAACGTTCGACGGCTGGATGATTGCAATCGACCAGCACGTTTGTCCACCCTGGTTGTTCGATGTGCCGGCATCATCACCGCTGGTTCTGCTCGGTGCTTCGATGGAAGTTGTCGACGCTCTCGTCGCCTCGCTGACAACTCCCGAGCTTCTGCCGCCGGCTGCCGAGCAACGACTGCGTCTGAGCATGGCATCGGTTTTACTCGAGCTGATTGCAGGAGTGGGCGATCGAACCGCCTTGCAACCCGACGCGATCGCCGAGCACCGAATCGTGAGTGATTTCCGCCGCGAACTTGAGTTCAATTATCTGTCCACTCGCGCAGTGGGGGACTACGCCCGACTGGTGGGCTGCTCGGCGAAAACGCTCACCCGCGCAACAAACCGTGTGCTCGGTCAAACCCCAAAGGAAGCAATTGATCGTCGTGTTGCGTATGCGGCGTGTCGTCTGCTCGCAAACACCGATCTTTCGATCAGTTGGATTGCCTACAAGCTGGGTTTCAGCGAGCAGAGCAACTTCTCAAAGTTCTTCCATCGTAAGGTCGATATGACGCCCGCGGAATACCGCGTATTCAGCACCACGGGTCCGGCTCTCTAACCTCGGACCCTCTCGCTCAGGCGTCACGGCGTAGCGAGCCGACTGCTCAGGTCACTCGTGGACTCAAGGCCAACCTGGTGGAGCAAGTTGATGAGACCCTCGCGAAGAATCTCGTATGCATGGATGGCGCCGGGGTCGCCAAGCGCGCCGAGGCCGAACATGAAGGCCCGTCCCGCAAAGCAGAAGTCGGCGCCACGAGCGAGAGCCCTTCCGACATCAAGTCCGTCTCGGATGCCCGAGTCGAAGATGATCGGGACCCTGCCTTGAACTTGCGCGACCACGAGCCCCAACGCATCGATAGAAGCAACAGCACCGTCGAGTTGACGTCCACCGTGATTCGAAACCCAAACGGCGTCCGCGCCCGCATCGACAACTCGCTGTGCGTCGTCGGGGTCGAGAACACCCTTGACGACAAGCGGACCCGACCAGTTCTCACGAAGTTCGTCTAGATACTCCCACGAGAGCGAACCACCGAGCTTGGCCCCGACAAATCCTGCCACCTCCGCCATGGCCGGGCCCGAGGAGTACGGCTCGAGCATCTCGAAACTTGGCATGCCGTGAGTTCGAAGAGCGCGCAGCCAAGCTGGTCGTGTCGCCGCATTCGCGATCAATCGCGGTGTGAGCTGTGGTGGGA
>CAZSYL010000051.1:0-29429 GCA_964610745.1 uncultured Acidimicrobiales bacterium | reverse complement strand
CATGGCTGACTTCACTGTTCAGGACATCAAGGCGCTGCGCGATGCCACCGGCGCTGGAATGATGGACGCCAAGAAGGCACTCACCGAAGCAAACGGTGACGAAGAAGAGGCACGCAAGATTCTCCGCGAGAAGGGTCTGGCGAAGGCCGCGACACGCGCCGATCGGGACAACGTCGAAGGCGGCGTCGCCCTGGTTTCGGGCGACGGTGCGGCAGCGATTGTTCACCTGAAGAGCGAGACCGACTTCTCGGCGAAGTCCGAGGAGTTCATTGCGGTGCTTGACGCGATCGCCGCTGACGTGCTCGCTAACGGTGCCGAAGCTGTCGCAAACCACCAGGAAGCGATCGAAGAGCTGCAGATCACCAAGAAAGAGAACATCGAGCTCGGTACGGTCGCCCGTGTCGAAGCAAGTGACGGCAACCTCCTCGACACCTACCTCCACAAGCAGGAAGGTCGGGGCGTAAACGGCGTCATCGTCGAAGGTTCCGGGGTCGATGCAGACAAGCTTCATGAAGTGGCTCTGCACATCGCATTTGCCAAGCCACTCGGTCTCTCGCGTGACGAGATTGATCCAGCCGTTGCCGACAAGGAACGGGAGACCCTCACGGAACTCACCCGCGCCGAAGGCAAGCCAGAAGAGATGATCGACAAGATCGTTACCGGCAAGATGGGCGCCTGGTTCAGTGAACAGGTGCTGCTGGAACAGGGCCTCAACGGCGACAAAACCTCGGTCAAGGACTCCCTGGGTGGCGGCACGATCGCGTCGTTCACCCAGGCCTACGTCGGCTGAGAGGCCGTTAGGAGCAACACATATGTCAACCACGTCGGACTCATCGAAGGAAACCCCTCGATGGGGTCGGATCCTTTTGAAGGTTTCGGGCGAAGCCTTTGCAGGGGACCATTCGACCAACATCGATGGCGAGACCGTTCAGTCGATCGCCAACAACATTGTTGCGGTGCGGGAAGAGTTCGACGTAAGTGTCGGCGTTGTGGTTGGTGCAGGCAACATCTGGCGTGGCCAGGCCGGCGCCGGCGCCGGAATGGATCGTTCCCAGGCGGATTACATGGGCATGCTCGCCACGGTCATCAACGCCCTGGCGTTGCAGGACCGCCTCGAGCGACGTGGCCAGCCGACCCGGGTCATGAGCGCAATCCACATGTCCCAGGTCGCTGAGCCCTACATTCGGCGCCGCGCAATCCGGCACCTCGAGAAGGACCGGATCGTCGTGTTCGCCGGTGGCACGGGCAACCCGTTCTTCACCACGGACACCACCGCCGCGCTGCGCGCTGTCGAGATCGAAGCCGGAGTTGTCCTGAAGGGAACACACTCTGGTACGGGTGGTATCTACACCGCTGATCCAAAGCTCGATCCAACCGCGACCAAGATCGACCAGGTCACCCACCTCGACGTTCTTCAAAAAGGTCTCAAGGCTATGGATTCGACGGCGATTACGCTGTGTATGGACAACAACCTGCCCATCGTGATGTTCGATCTTATGGGCGAAGACAACGTGCAGAAGATCCTTCGTGGTGAAGCTGTGGGAACGTTGGTGCAATCCTGAAGTTGCTCGACTTGCGGTCGGCCTCCGATGCTGTCAGTCTCAGCGGGCGTGTGCACACGGTGGGCGAGTGTGCGCTCGCTGCGCAGTTGCGCAAGAATTGCATGCGTAGCGAATTTGGGAGCATGACATGAGCGAAATGATCGAGTTGGTCATCGACGACGCTGCGTCGAAGATGGATGGTGCGGTAAGTCACGCCCGTCGCGAAATGGCGACGATCCGTACCGGCCGTGCCAGCTCCTCTTTCGTCGAGAAGTTGCAGGTTGAGGCTTACGGCGTGCCGATGACGCTTCAGGAACTAGCGACCTTCGCTGTTCCAGAGGCTCGCCAGCTGATCATTACACCCCACGATGCGGCCAACGTCGAGGCGATCGATCGTGCGATTCGTAACTCAGACTTGGGTCTTTCTCCAGCGAGCGACGGTCGGACCTTGCGCCTGTCGTTCCCGCCGCTCACCGAAGAACGACGCAAGGACCTGGTGAAGGTCGTCAATGGCATGGCCGAAGATGGCAAGGGAAAAATCAGGGGATTCCGGCGAGGTGCCCGGAAAGATCTCGAAGAGATCGATGGCGTGGGCGAAGATGAGGTTGAGCGAGCCGAGAAGAGCCTTGACGACATGACCAAGGCCCATGAAGTCGCAATCGATGAGGCACGCGATGCCAAGGAAAAGGAATTGCTCGAGGTTTAGAGCCGATCCGTATCGGTAGCTAGTCTCAGAGCTTGGAGGAATCTGGCGTGGACAACGACAAACCATTCGAAGACGAAGCGAAATCGGCCTCACGGTCGGTCTTCGGCGATGACGAACTCCCCACGGGAGCGTCTGTCTTCGGTGACGTCGACGGCGCAGACGGATCTACCTCGGTCTTTGCCGACGCGGACGCCGGTGCTTCGGTCGATGACATCCCCGTCGAAGCGATCGAGACGCCGAGCAGCAGTGTGTTCGGCAACGCAGTGCCGATCGATCCTCGCGTCGATGAGTCCGACTCGGTGAGCACTGCGTCCCTCTCTGACTGGTCGACTCCAGCCGACGATAGGGACGTGCTCGCAACCGGCATCACCCCGCCCGACGAGATTCCCGACCTTGATCCCGGGCCAGAGGTGCCCGCTGCGGGCCAGGTGCCGCTGATCGATCCGAGCGGAATCGACGCCGTACCTCTCGACGATGGCTCCGATGATCCAGTCGATCTCCTCGGCGATAAGACCGAGGTCATTTCGGCTGGCGATGTCCGAGTTGGGTCGAGTGCATTCGACGACGGCATCGAGACCGGCGAGGCTATTGCGCTCGACGTCGAGCCCGGCGATGAGGATGGCTTGGAGGCGTGGTCAGATCTTGGTTCGGCAGCTCCAGCGTGGGGCGAGGCCGAAGAGGCCGCGCCAAGCGCGACCGGCGAGACGTGGAACCCTGGTCCTATGTCCGACGAGGAGCCTGCCGTTGTGCGGATAGGCGTCGACGAAAGTGAACGCTTCTTCGAATTCGATGACCAGTCCGCTGAAGCTGCTGCGGCAGCGCCCGCCGATGTTGTTTCGGGTGGTTCAGAGCTGCAATCGCGGATCATCACCGGTGTAGCGCTCTTGGCGATAGCCGTCGTGGCGATCAACCTCGGCCCGCTCGTCGCCCTCGCACTCATCGTCGTGGTGGTTGCCCTTTCTGCGGGTGAGTTTTACAACGCCCTGCGTGTCGCCGGCTACCAGCCCGCGACGCTGCTCGGACTGGCCGCTTCAGTCGCCATGCCGATTGCGGTCTACGTCAGAGGTACCCAGGCGGTTGCCTTGGTCCTTGCGCTGACAATCGTCTTTGGCTTGCTGTGGTACCTGGCTGGGGTCGCATCGGAGATGCCGGTGATGAATCTTGGGGTGACACTTCTCGGCGTGATTTATGTGGGCGTCCTCGGCAGCTTTGGTGCTGCACTTCTGCACGAGGCAGATCGATTCCAACTCAACAACGACGACGGGACAGGGTTGCTGCTCGCCGCGGTGATTCTGACCGTTGGCTATGACGTTGGAGCGTTCTTCTCGGGTCGAAGTATCGGCCGCACACCGCTCACAGCGGTGAGCCCAAAGAAGACTGTTGAGGGCCTCCTTGGCGGAGCGGCAATGACCGTTGTTGCTTCGGTTGTGTTCCTCGAAGTGCTCGATGTGATCGAGCCCTTCGGAACGTCGGGCACCTTCACCGACGCCATCATCCTTGGTCTGGCCGCAGCGATCATGGCCCCGCTTGGAGACCTTGGCGAGTCACTCATCAAGCGGGACCTCGGAATCAAGGACATGGGTTCGATTCTTCCTGGACACGGTGGCTTCCTCGACCGGTTCGACGCCCTGTTGTTCGTCCTCCCTACGGTCTACTTCTTCGCCCTGGCGTTCTTCTACAACTAAACAGCGCTCCGTTGGGAAGGGCCGATAGGTCGGGGGCAATACACTGACGCCATGGTGAGCGTGTCTGTCATGGGGTCTACCGGGTCGATTGGGACTCAGACTCTCGACATTGTTCGTGCGAGCGAGGGTCGGTTTACTGTGCAAGCCCTCGGCGTGGGTTCGTCGATCGAGCTGCTCTCCGAGCAAGTCGACGAGTTCTCTCCCGACGTAGTTGTCGTTGCCGACGAGTCGAAATACCTCGACGCAAAGGCACTGATGGCAGATCGAGCCGAAGTGTTGAGCGGGGAAGCAGGTCTCGTCGAGGCCAGTTCCACGGCTGATGTCGTCATCAACGGAGTCATGGGCTTTGCCGGACTCGCGGTGACGCTGTCCGCCCTCGAGAACGGCAAGCGTCTCGGACTAGCAAATAAGGAATCCCTCATCGCTGCCGGTCCCGTGGTGCAGAAAGCTCGCCAAACCCCTGGCGCTGAACTGCTTCCGGTCGACTCCGAACACTGCGCGCTCCACCAATGTCTGCGGTCAACCCATGACGGCCAGGGCGTTGATCGCCTGGTGCTTACCGCGTCGGGCGGGCCGTTTCGTGGTCGCAGCGCTGCCGAGCTGAAGAACGTGACCGTCGACAACGCCCTTGCGCACCCAACTTGGGCAATGGGGCCGAAGATCACGATCGATTCGTCGACGTTGATGAACAAGGGACTGGAAGTCATCGAAGCCCACGAGTTGTATGGAACGCCCTATGACCGCATCGATGTTGTGGTTCATCCACAGTCGATTGTGCACTCGATGGTGGCCTATACCGATGGTGCGACGATCGCACAGCTCTCCGAGCCCGACATGCGGCTCTGCATTGCATACGCCCTGAACTTTCCAGATCGCTTCGACCTCCCTTACGGAGCAATGGATTGGACGCAGGCGACCTCGCTCGACTTCGAACCACCGGATCGCGAACTGTTCCGCTGCCTCGATCTTGCGTTTATCGCCGGTGAGAAGGGCGGCACTGCCCCCGCTTGGCTGAGTGCCAGCAACGAAGTGGCCGTCGATACGTTCTTAAAAGGTCTTATGCCTTGGACCGGAATTGCCGAAACTAATGAAGTGTTGTTGGAACAACACGATGGCGCTCCAGCTGACAGTCTCGAGGCAGTTCTTGAGGCCGATGAGCGTGCCCGCGAAGCCGCTAGCGCATACATACATGGGAAGATGTAACGAATGACCAACACGCTCGACGACCTCTCCCAGACAAACGGACCCGATCCAATGGATGCTGAGGCGGCCACGCCTATCGATAGCCCCTCGGACAGCACGTGGCACGAGGGGATGCAAGAACCCGAAACAGGTGTTGTCTGGAGCCGATTCGCGATCCTTCTCGGTTTCTTTGCCTTTGTGATCCTGGTCGGTGGACCCAACGCGATCGCCTTCGTGATCGCGATCGTTGCGGCTCTCGTTATTCACGAGGGCGGTCACTTTCTCGTCGGACGCTGGTCCGGCATGCTCGTCACCGAGTACTTCATTGGTTTTGGTCCGAGGATCTTCTCGTTCCGACGAGGTGAGACCGTCTATGGCCTAAAGGCCATACCGTTTGGTGCATACGTTCGGATCGTCGGCATGAACAACCTTGAAGAGGTTCACCCTGCCCTCGAAGCTCGAACCTACCGTCAGGCGTCCTGGTACAAGCGCGTGCTCACCATTCTGGCGGGCCCAGCGACGCACTTTGTAATCGCGCTCTTGCTGATGGTCGTCTACCTCGCGGGCCAAGGGCGTCCAATCAATCCCGACGACGCGTGGGCGATCAACACGGTCGTTCCCCTCAGCGTCGCCGAAGAGGCCGGGCTCCTGCCAGAAGACCAGATCATCGAACTCGGTGGTGTCGACACCTCCGTTTGGGAGGACCTCGGCGAGGCGGTCAGCACGCTCGCCGGACAGGAAACCGACCTCACCTTCGTGCGCGATGGCCAAGAACAGACGATTGAAGTACGCATCGGCGAACGGCTGACACAGGCGGGGGCGGAAGGCTTCAACGGCCTGTACTACGCCGATCGCATCATTGGCTTTGAGGGTCAGGAAGTTGCGAACTACGCCGAATTTGCCGAGCTCGCCAACGAACGCGTCGGCGAGACGGTCGTGGTAACGGTCGAGTTCAACCAGGAAGTGACCGATCAGCGAGTCGACATTGTTTCGGTAGCGGATCCTGAAGGCGCAGTCTCTGGCTTCCTCGGCGTGTCACCCGGTCAGGCATTCGAAGCCCAGACGTTCTCCCAGGCGCTTAGCAACTCTCCAGCGGAGGTGGGCACGCTCATCTCCGACATCGCAGCCCGGACCCCCTCCCTCGTCAGCACTGCAGAAGGCCGCCGTTCGCTGTTCGGCCTGACCGCCTTCGACGAGCCCGAAGCCCGACCCGTCACCGAGGACGTTGATGGGAGCATCATCGAGTTCCGCCCGACCAATGGCGACAACTTCGACGAGAACCGCCCGATCTCGCTGCTCGGACTTACGGTCATTGCGTCAGCCATCGAGAACGGTTGGTTTGTGCTGTTCCTCGTGATCATCATGAACCTGTTCTTTGGCATGTTTAACCTGTTGCCGTTGTTGCCGCTCGACGGTGGGCACATCACGCTTGCGACCTACGAGAAGGTACGTTCGTTGTTCTCCCGAGAACGTTATGCGGCCGATGCCGCCAAACTTCTGCCGGTCACATACGTCGTCTTCGGCTTCATGATGCTCGTCAGTATGATCGCGCTCATACGAGACGTCTTCGACTTCGTCATTCCGAGCTAGTCGACAAACTTCTCCGAGGCGAATTGTTACGAAACGTAACCTTACTCTGACCCCTTTTTCGAAAAAGGGGTCAGACCCCTTTCGGGGGGAAGGGGTACGACCCCTATTGGTCGATTGGGGTACGACCCCCTTCGGGGCTGGGGTTAGTAGCCTTGGAGGATGGACTTTGACGGAGCGTTTCCTCGCAAGCCGACCAAGCAGATAATGGTCGGCGATGTGCCGGTGGGGGGAGGGGCGCCGATCACGGTCCAATCGATGACGATCACCAAGACCGCTGATCACGAGGCCACCCTTCAGCAGATCTATTCACTCGCTGGTGCCGGCGCCGACATTGTTCGCTCCACATGCAACAAGCAGGAGGCCGCCGAAGGTCTTGCGCGAATCGTGCCCCGCTCGCCGGTCCCCATCATTGCCGATATCCACAACAACTATCGGATGGCGCTCGCAGCGCTCGATGCTGGTGTGCACGGCTTGCGCCTGAACCCCGGGAACATCACCGACCCGACGAAGATCAAGAAGATTGCCGTCGAGGCAAAGGCGCGCGAGGTGCCGATCCGAATTGGAGTCAACGGCGGCTCGCTCGACTCCTCTCTGTATGACGAGGACAAGGGTGTGACCCCCGAAGCCATGGTCGAGTCTGCACTCCGCGAGATCAGCTACTTCGACGAGGTGGGTTTCGACCTCGTGAAGATCTCGGTCAAGGCATCGAGTGTTCCGCTCATGATCGAGGCCTATCGGCAACTGTCTGAAGTGACCGACTATCCGCTGCATCTCGGCGTGACCGAAGCTGGGCCTCCTCCCGCAGGCACGATCAAGGCCACCGCCGGAATCGGAGCGCTTCTTGCAGAAGGAATAGGCGACACGATCCGATATTCACTCACCGCCGATCCTGTTCTTGAAGCCAAGGCTGGTCGAACACTGCTCGAGGCTCTGGGTCTGCGTGAACGAAAGAACGTTGACCTGATAGCGTGCCCGAGCTGTGGCCGCGCCGAGATCGACGTGTACAAGGTCGCCGAAGATGCCATGAACGCCTTCGAGGATCGGGAGATCCCGTTGCAAGTTGCGGTGATGGGCTGCGTCGTAAACGGTCCTGGTGAAGCGCGTGATGCCGACCTGGGAATCGCCGCTGGCAACAAACGTGGACACCTTTTCGTCAAAGGCGTGAACGTGGCGGTTGTGCCCGAGGCCGAAATGGTTGATCAGCTCGTCGACTGGGCTGTGTACCTGCACGAAGAAGGCGTCGAAGCAACGATGGCTCGGGCAGAGTCGACCCGAGGAGCTGCACGTCGGGCAGCCGAGGAGGATCGTGCTCGAAACCTCGACGAACGTGGTGAGGACGCCAACGCCTCCGAGACTGCGATCGACCTCATTCGAAAGCGCTGACCAGCTGTCCAATGGCTGAAGTCCGAGTTCCGCTCAAGCATGCTCAGGAAGGGTTCCCCGCAATTTGCGCGATGACCGGCGAAACTGCCGACGGCGCAATTGCGCTCCCGGTGGGGAGGTCGCTTACGCGGTGGCGCTCTCCATCGATCCGAGTTCCGCTGAGCGAACCGATCTTCGTGCGGTGGTCACGCCGGCAAAACGTCCACATCAAGGCGCGTGGGATCGCATCGGTTCTGACGGCGGTCGGAGTCGTCATCGCCTTTCGAAACGCAACGTTGGCGATTGGCGTCCTCCTCGTGGCGATCGCGATTCACCTACTCGACCTGTGGGCGGAGCGAGGCGCAGCATCATCGCGGCCGGTCGTCGAACGGGATGGTTCGATAGTCGTCCTTCGTGGTGTGCACGATGCGTTCGCCACGGCGGTCGACGAAACCACCTTCTAGGTTTGCGCGGCGCCGGACGCGAACCATCCCGTCAGCGATTCAAACAGTGCTTTTGGGCTGCCTAATCCGCTAGGATCAGAGCGCACGCATAGAGAGGTCCGACCGGATCACACGACGCGAGCGTGGGCTTTGGCCCACGCTTTTGCTATTTATGCGGCAATCTCCGCCCCGGATTTTTGCCGCGAGACGACACAGACCAGCACCAGACAGGAGAAGAGGAGGGCGACCATGAGTACCAGCGAATCAAATCAGGTTGCCCGAGCAACCTCGCTCATTGAGCCAATCGCCGATGACTTCGGGTGCGAACTAGTCGACGTCGACTTCAACAGCGGCGTACTGAAGGTCATCATCGACGAACCCGGCGGCTTGAACAGCCAGACCTTGGTCGACGTCACCAAAGCGGTATCGCGCATGGTCGACGCCGAAGACCCAATCCACGGACGCTTCACACTCGAGATCACGAGCCCCGGTGTTGAACGGCCACTCAAGAAGCCTCAGCACTTTCGTCGATCGATGGGCGAGACGATCTTGGTCAAGACCCAGCCCGATGTTGAGGTTGCCGGCGAGCGTCGGGCGCAGGGCCTGTTAGCCGCCGCCGATGAGTACGGGATCACTCTGACCATCGATGGCGAGGATCATACGCTCAGCTATGGCGAGATTCGGTCTGCCCGCACCGTCTTTGATTGGGGTCCAACCCCGAAGAAGGGCGGAAAACAAAACCAGAACGCATCCAAGAAGAGCACTCCAAAGAAGTCGCCCCAGAACGCGGGCACCACCAACCCGGCGGATCACCCGAATACCTCATCTAGAAAGGCCAGCTTGCATGAACAATGAAATGCTTGAAGCCCTACAAGCCCTTGCCCGAGACAAGGGAATTTCAGTCGATGCCCTGTTCGCAGCGCTCGCTGACGCGCTCGAATCGGCCTACAAGCGGATGCCGGATGCCTATGAGTACTCCTGGGTGACCATCGACCCCGAGACGATGGACATCCGCGTGATGGCCCAGGAACTCGACGAAGACGGCGAGATCGCGAGTGAAGAGTTCGACGTCACTCCGGACAACTTCGGCCGTATCGCAGCTCAGACCGCACGCCAGGTCATGACCCAACGTATTCGCGAAGCCGAGCGCGAGCTCAAATACGAAGAGTATGCAGGCCGCGAGGGCGACATTGTCACGGGCATGATCCAGCAGACCGATGCGAGGTACACCCTCCTCGATCTCGGGCGCGTCGAAGCACTGCTCCCACAGTCCGAACAGGTCATGTTTGAACGCCCGGAGCCAAACGCTCGGCTCAAGGCCTACATCGTCGAGGTACGCAAGACTGCAAAGGGACCACAGATCGTCGTCAGCCGAACGCACCCAGGTTTGGTTCGTCGCCTCTTCGATCTCGAAGTTCCCGAGATCGCCGACGGCATCGTCGAAATCCGTGCCTGTGCCCGTGAACCGGGACATCGCACAAAGATTGCCGTGTACTCGAATGACCCCAATGTGGATCCAGTCGGAGCCTGCGTTGGCGCTCGTGGTGCCCGCGTACGTCAGGTCGTCACTGAGCTGCGCGGCGAAAAGATCGACATTGTGCCGTTCTCCGATGACCTCCCAGACTTTGTTATGAAGGCGTTGTCTCCTGCCAAAGTCAAAGAGGTTCGAATCATCGAAGAGACCGGTACCGCCGAAGTGATCGTGCCCGATTTCCAGCTCTCGCTGGCGATTGGCAAGGAGGGGCAGAACGCCCGTCTGGCAGCGCGTCTCACCGGTTGGCGCGTCGATATCAAGAGTGAGAGTCAAGTCGCCCAAGAAGAGGCGTACGGCGACGTCGAATGGGCAGAGGGCGAATGGGTTGTTGACCCTGAGTCCGGTGAGCAGGTTTGGAAGCCGGCCGACGGCGGCGACGCCCTGTCAGCTGAGGACTGGACCGATGCTGCTGACGGCGACGAAGAAGCTGAGGGCGATAACGCACTGACCGAGGTAAGCGCTGACAGCGAACCCGTCACAGATGCGACTTCTGAAGAGGAATAGGAATAGGCTGGAGAGCCGGACGCTGTAGCGTCCAAAATAAAGGACTGAGAACACCCCATTGGCAGCAAAGATCCGCGTTTACGAACTCGCACGAGAGCTCGGGCTCAGCAACGCTGAGACCCTCGAACTCTGTGACGCGCTCGGAATCGGCGCGAAAAGTCACTCCTCGAGCATCGTTGATGCACAGGCCGACCGCGTTCGTCGCAAGGCCGACCGCGAGGGGTTGATTCGAGAGGCTCCTCCAGAAGAGGAGGAAAAGCCGAAAGAGAAGGAAGCGCCAAAGCCGAAGAAGGCTGTTTCCACCAAGAAGCCACCGCCAAAGAAGGCCGCTGCCAAAAAGGCCGCTGCGAAGAAGGCCGCGGAGCCAGCTCCAGCGCCGGAGGCGGCACCAGAGCCTGCTGCGAGCGCTCCGGAGGCACCAGCAGCTCCCGATGCGCCCGAAGAGCCCGTGGCTCCCGTGGCGGCAGCGGAGTCCGAGACTCCAGCCTCGGCTGACCAGCCGGTCGCGGACCCTGACGCAGCGCCAGAACCAAGCCAGGAGATGCCAAAGGGCATTGTTTCCTCCAAGGACTCTCGTCGTCCTGTAGTCGAAGGCACCATCGCTCCACCGCCGACCGCGACGCCACCGAAGTCCGACGGTTCCTCCGCCACAGGTGAAGCCGGTGCGCCCGGGGCTATTGGTGACGACCCGAAGAAGAGCGGCGCGCCGACACCTCCTAGCGGCCCGCCTTCAGGCCCGCGCTCCCAGTCGGGTAAGCCAATCCCCCCACCACCAGGACCTCCGCGGTCCCAGTCGGGTAAGCCAATTCCGCCACCCCCCGGTGCTCCTCGCGGCGGCCGGCCAGGTGCCGGCGCTGGCGCTGGTGCGCGTCCAGGCGGGTACGGCGGCGGACCTCCTCGGTCCGGCGGCGGCGCACGTCCAGGTGGCGGCGGCGGTGCCCCAGGTGGCGGTGGCCCAGGTGGCGGCGGAGGTCGCCCTGGTGGCGGCGGAGGCGGCGGAGGTCGCCCTGGTGGCGGCGGACGCCCAGGGGCAAATCGACGCCCACCAAAGCGCAAGAGTCGTCGTCGTCGCAACCGCGAAGAACTTCAGCCGATGAACGTTCCGAGCTATAGCTCCGATGACGCACCCGTCCCGACCGGCATGGTCGTGATCGAACGCTCGATCACTCCGCTTGACCTCGGACCAAAGTTCAACAGAACCGCAGCCGATGTCGTCCGCTTTATGATGCAGCAGGGCGAAATGGTCACGGCCACTCAGTCACTCAGCGATGAGTTGATCTCCGCGTTTGCTGAAGATCTCGGCGCTGAAGTCAAGCTCGTCGACCCCGGTGAAGAACACGAAGAAGAGCTTCGCAAGATGCTCGGAATCGAAGACGAACAAGACGAGGATGTCGTCGACGACGACACTCCTATCCGTCCACCGGTCATCACTGTCATGGGTCACGTCGATCACGGCAAGACCAAGCTTCTCGACCAGATCCGTCACTCCGACGTTGCCGATGGCGAAGCCGGTGGAATCACCCAGCACATCGGTGCGTACCAGACGGTTCGAAACGGCCAGGCGCTGACATTCATCGATACGCCAGGCCACGAAGCCTTCACGGCCATGCGTTCCCGCGGGGCCAAGGCAACCGACATCGTCATCCTCGTGGTCGCTGCAGACGACGGCATGATGCCTCAGACCATCGAGGCGCTAAACCACGCAAAGGCCGCTGAAGTGCCGATCATCGTGGCGATCAACAAGATCGACCGCGAGAACGCAAACCCACAGCGGGTGTTGTCACAGCTCACCGAGCACGATCTCATTCCAGAGTCGTTTGGTGGCGACGTCATCGTCCAGGAAATCTCTGCGCTGCAGAACATCGGCATCGATGAACTGCTCGACCAGATCCTCCTTGTCGCAGAGGTTGAAGAGCTCCGCGCGAACCCAGACGAGAAGGCCAAGGGCGTCGTCCTTGAAGCAAACCTCGACATTGGTCGCGGTCCTGTTGCCACGGTTCTTGTTCAAGAAGGCACCTTGCGGGTCGGCGATCCAATGGTTTCTGGTGCAGCGTGGGGACGTGTCCGTGCGCTCATCAACGATCAGGGCGAAAACGTCAAGACCGCAGGTCCATCAACGCCGGTCCAGGTGCTTGGTCTCAGCGATGTTGCCGAGGCCGGGCGTGACTTCAACATTGCGCCGAGCGAGAAGGTGGCCTCCAAGGTTGCTGATACCCGCGAACACTTCCATCGCCAGTCGAGCCTTGGTCGCGACGCGTCGGCAACGAGCGGCGGCGCTCGCCTCGAAGACATCTTCGAACAGATTCAGCGCGGCGAAGCAGCGAATCTGAACTTGATCATCAAGGCCGATGTAAACGGAACGCTCGAGGCGCTCACCGAATCGCTCAAGAAGCTGGAAACCCCTGAGGTCAAGCCGGCGTTTGTGCACCGGGGCGTTGGTGGTATCACCGAGAACGACATTGCGCTTGCCGCGGCGTCGAACGCCACGATCATTGGTTTCAACGTGCGCCCGGACCGCAAGGCCCGCACACTCGCCGATGCCGAGGGTGTCGAGATTCGGACTTATGAGATCATCTACAAGCTTCTCGAGGACATTGAGTCGGCCCTTATCGGCATGCTCGCTCCCGAGTACGAAGAGGTCATCACCGGCGACGCAGAGGTCCGAGAGATCTTCTCGGTTCCAAAGATCGGCAAGATCGCTGGTTGTTACGTGACCAATGGTGTCATCACCCGCAATTCCAAGGTGCGGTTCATCCGTGAAGGCAACATTCTTTGGAAGGGTGAGATCAAGTCTCTGCGCCGCTTCAAAGAAGACGTCAAGGAAGTTGCTGCGGGCTACGAGTGCGGCATTGGATTGTCGGACTTCCAGGATTTGCGCGACACCGACATCATCGAGACCTTTGAAGAGCGCGAGATCGAGCGTTCGATCACCGGCTCATAAGGGTTCGTGCACGTCCTTTGTCTCGACCTTCATTTGCGGCTTCCGCAGGTGCAGTCTTTAAAGGAGAAGCGGTCGGTGGTCCGACCGGTTCTCGATCGGCTGCCCAAGCTTGGCGTGAGTGTTGCAGAAGTAGGGGACAACGACACGTGGCAGCGCGCTCATTTGGGTGTTGCTGTCGTGTCTGGGTCTCCACGTCAGGCAACCGAAATCATGGATGAGGCCGAGCGGATCGTCTGGGGTCGCCCCGATCTTGAGGTTGTCTCGGCGGATCGCACGTGGATGGAGATCGATCGATGAGTTCACGACGCCGACATGTGCAGCGGACCGGTCGCGATCAAGGGTCCCAGCGCAGCTCCAGGCTTAACGAGCTGCTGCGCGAGATTATCGCCGAGGAGCTGACCCGCATCGATGATGAGCGCCTTGACTGGGTGAGCGTGACCCATGTCCGAACCGACCGGAGCCTCGATCGAGCGGTTGTGTCGTTCACTGCTGCACTAGGCGATGCCGACGACGAATTTGAGCTCGTGGCCGTCTTTGAGGAGCATCGCAAGCGCCTGCAGAGTGCGGTCGGCCGTCAGACGAACCTTCGGCGCACGCCGCCGCTGTCGTTCGAGCCTGACCTTCACCTTCGCAACGCCACCCGTATCGAAGATCTCATCGCTGAGGAGAAGCAGCGACCGGGCAACAGCGAAGAAGAATAGTCGTGGGAAAAAAGCAGCGCGATCTGGGCCCGACCGGGTTTGCGATCGTCGACAAGCCACGCGGCTGGACGAGCCACGATGTGGTCGCAAAAGCCCGCGGGGTGTTCAAGACCAGAAAGGTTGGTCATTCGGGCACGCTCGACCCAGACGCGACTGGCGTGTTGCTACTCGGGGTTGGCAAGGCAACGCGAGTGCTCCGCTTTCTCGACGGCGTTCCCAAGGCCTACACGGGCGAGATTCGTTTTGGGTCCGAGACCGATTCGCTCGATTCGACGGGCGTTGTCACGAAGACCTTCGATATGGGTCCAATCAATCTCGAAGCCGCTCGTCTCGCCGCGCGGACGCTCACGGGCGATATTGAGCAAGTGCCACCAATGGTGAGTGCCAAGAAGGTCGACGGCAAGCGGCTACACGAGCTGGCTCGCGAAGGTATCGAGATCGAGCGAAAGCCAGTCCCGGTCACCGTGTACTCCTTCGACCTGGAGCCAACCGACGATCCAATGGTGCTCGCGTGTTCCGTCGAGTGTTCTGCCGGAACCTACATCCGGTCGCTCGCCGCCGATCTTGGGGCCGCGCTTGGAGGCGGGGCGCATCTTCACGGATTGCGGCGCACCGCGATTGGCTCGTTTACCGAGGCAATGTCGCGGCCGCTCGATGAGGTCGAGTTACGGCCGGCAGCAGACTTTGTTTCTGACCTCGGGCTCATCACGGTCGACGAAGAGATTGCAACCGATGTTCGTTACGGTCGGGTATTTGATGCGGCTCGAATTGGGGCGACGGGCGATGGGCCGTACCCTTTGGTCGATGCCGCTGGTGAGTTGTTGGCGGTATATGAAGACCATCGCGGAGGGACCGTGAAGCCGGCGGTGGTGCTGGCAGACCCGCCTGCGAAACCGACCACCCCCGAGGCCGAGCAGTGAAGATCATTCGAGACAGCGACGACCAGCGCGTCGAGGAGTCTGTCGTCACCACCGGAGCATTCGATGGAGTCCATCTCGGGCATCAGGCAGTGATTCGCGAAGTTCTACGACGCGCCAGTGATCGTGGGGTGTGCGCAGCGGTCGTTACCTTCGATGTTCATCCAGCGACCGTGGTGCGTCCCGAGTCGGCGCCCAAGCTCCTGACGCGGCTGCCTCGCAAGCTGGAGTTGCTCGAATCGATCGGCGTCGATGTCGTGTACGTGATCGAGTTTGATCAGGCTCGATCCCAGACAACGGCTGGACGGTTCGTCGACGATGTCTTCGTCGATCGACTCGGCGCCCAGGAGATCCTCGTCGGCAGTGACTTCAACTTCGGCAAGGGTCGCGAAGGTACGGTCGAATTTTTGGCCGAACAGGGAGCCACAAAGGGCTTTACCGTCGAAGGGCTCGAACTCATCCGCACCGACGAGGAAGCGACCGAACCAGTGTCGAGCACGGCCATTCGTCGTGCGCTCGTCGGCGGTGACGTCGCTACCGCCGCCACAATGCTGGGGCGCCCGTTCGAGATCCGAGGGACCGTCGTCAGGGGCGACCAACGCGGTCGCCAGATTGGGTTTCCCACAGCGAACGTGGTTTTGCCAGACGACATGGCTCGCCCAGCCAACGGCGTGTACGCCTGTCGATACATCACCACCGACGGCGTGGTCCGCCCTGCCGCAGTCAACGTCGGAGTGCGCCCGACCTTCTATGAGTCGGCTGACGCTGCCGTCCTGGAAGCCCACCTGCTCGACTTCGACGGCGATTTGTACGACCAGATAGCGCAGGTACAGTTCGTGTCGTTCCTTCGAAGCGAGCGCCGTTTCAACGGGATCGACGAACTTCAAGCTCAGCTCAAGGCGGACATCGTCGACGCACGAGAGATCCTGTCCGAGCAATAGCGCCCCGCTCGCCGGTGGATTCGCAGTTTGCGAAGGTTTCGTGAACGGGTGTCGTCGGTTGGATCGAAACAGCTAGCGTTTGTTGACATGTCCGGTCGCGCGCGCACGACGATCCTCGGCGTCACAGCGGTCAGTTTGGTCGGATTTGTGGCGCTCGCGATTCTCGATTCCCAGAACGCGACGCTTCGCGATGGCTTCGTGACTCAGACGATGGTTTGGTACGGCGTTGCGTTCGCCGGGTTCCTCGCAGCGGTCTGGGTCAACGAGCGTACGCCGATCCCACTGAAGTGGATCTGGGGTGCTGCTGTCGTCTTCCGACTGCTGTTACTCAGCACGTCTCCCACGTTGAGCGACGACGTCTATCGCTACATCTGGGAGGGAAATCTGCTGACCGAAGGCATCAGCCCCTACCAGGCACCGATCAACGCAGCGGAGCTCGATGCGTTCGATATCCCGGCCCGTGCACTGGTCAACAACCCGACCTTTGCGAGCCCCTACCTCCCGGTGACCCACGTCGTGTTCGCCCTCACCGCCGCAGTCCTTCCAGAGTCACCGCTGTCCTTTCAGCTCGTGATGACGCTGCTCGAACTCGGCGCTGCCTGGGGCCTACTCACCTTGCTTCGGCTCGTCCGGATTCCTGATCGGCGGATCCTGCTTTGGCTATGGAATCCGCTAGTCGTGATCGAGATCGCACACGGTGCTCATCTCGATGCGATCATGATCTCACTCACCATCGCCTCGCTGGTTGCGACTTTCCATCCGCGCTTCGCCGAGGGGTCACGTACGGGGCTTGCGAGCCCGGTGCTTCTGGGCCTAGCGACCCTCACCCGGCCGATTCCGGTTCTGCTCACACCGGTGCTCTTCTGGCGTTGGAGCTGGGTCCAGCGAATCGCCTACGCGGCGACCCTGGTAGTCGGTGTGGCGCCGTTCGTTCTCTGGTCGGGATTTGGCTTTGGCGATGGCCCGGGCAGTGGCGTGTTTGGTTCGTCTCAGGAATACACCGAGACGTTCCGATTCAATTCTGCGATTTATCAGGGCTTCGAACAGTGGGTTGGTAGTCAGGGCTTGGATGACCGGGGACTAAATGAACCTCGGCTACTAACCCAACTCATCATCTTCGGTGTCTTTTTGTCCCTGATGTCGTGGATCTGGTTCTCCGCTCGGCAGCGGACCATCGCAGCCAACGACAAGGGCGTAAGCGCTGCGCTGCCGCTTCTGCGGCTCGCCGCTGCGCCCATTGGGGTGTATGTCCTGCTCACACCGGTGTTTCACCCGTGGTACGTACTGTTGCTTCTGGCGCTTCTCGTCTTTCATTCTCCGTCCGATGGAGAGCAAGGACGGCGATGGGTGGCGCTCGTCCCCTGGGCGTGGCTCAGTGCCACGCTCGTGATCTCCTACATCACCTACGAGGATCCCACGTTCTTCTTCGAGCGAGCCTGGGTTCGCCGGGTTGAGTGGTGGCCGACACTTCTCGCTGGCTTCGTCGTCTTTGCCTTTCAGCGTGCGCTCTTTACGAGTTCAATCCAAGAGCAACCGTCCGCTCAGCAATATTGCGAACCGAATCAAACTGCGGGAGATCACCGCTGAGGTCTTCGTTGAAGTAGATGTCTGTGGCCGATGCCCAGGGTTCTGGCAGATCGTTGTAACCGGTGATCAAACCAATCAATCCGGCCGAGGTTGTCATGTTGTTGTCCGCATCCCATCCGGCGAGCCCTGCGATCGTGACCGTCTCGGTGAGGTCGCCGTCCCCGTACAACAACGCCATGACTGTGACTGCGAAGTTGACCCGACTTGCCCACCATTGCGGGTCGGTGTCGTACCGGTCGGCGATGAGTGCGCGGGTTGCACGCCAATCGTTCGGATTCTCGCCAACCCAGGTGCGCACGTCGTCCACGATCGGGGCAACGATCGAGTCTGCTGGTTCAGCTGCGCGCGCTTCGTCGATGAGTGCCGATACGTTCGAGTTGTTGAAGGCACTCGAGTACAGATGCGCATAGTAGGCACTGGCGTCGAGGGCTGGACCGCTGCTGGTAACCGAACCAAATCGCCGTGCACGACGTCGCGCCTCGTCGGCGTCGCCTGGCGAGATCAGCCCGAACAGTTCCGTCTCGAGCTGAGCGTCCATGGCCCACGCCCCCTCGGGGTTCAACTCGGCCATGCCTGTTTCGGGCGGCACGATGCCCTGATCCATCAGATCTCGCGCTCGGCGGGTCGCGACCCAGATATCGCCGTTGAGGTGGTCCACCCACTCGTCTCGAATCTGCTCAAAGGTCGGTTCGAGACCGTGGGTTTCCATGATGTGCAGGTCGAGCCACTCGATGTGCGTGTCGTCGTCGGTTGACCACTGATCGAGAAGTAACAACTCGATCGAATCGCCAGGACCTGGTTCGTCGAGCCAGATGCCTTCGACCGGGAGTCCGGAGTGGTTAGCGACCATCGTCGCCACCCACGAGCCGTGCACGGCGTTGAGATAGGCGGCCTCGTCGATCGGGCGATCGTTTTCTCGGGAACCGGGAAAGCTGACTGCAGCCGCGCCCACGAGCACGACAACGGCTGTGAACAGAAGGAGAATGGCTGGGGGACGGCGATCCATGCTTGTGAGTTTGCCCTACGATGTAGTGATGGCGACCTTACTGCTCGCACATCCCATGTTTCTCGCGCTGAGCCCAGACGAGCAGGCGGCCTCTAGCCCATACTTCCCCCTAGGTATCCTGTATCTGGCAAGCTGGGTTCGCGAGAACGGCCATGAGGTGGCGATCTACGACGGCACCTTTGAGCCCGGCCCCGAGACGTTCGCCGATGCGCTCACAACCCATCAGCCCGACGTCGTTGGCATCTCGGCACTGCTCCCGACCCGTGAGCACGCCCTCGAGCTCGCAGCCATGGCAGCCGCATACGGCGCCAAGGTGGTTATCGGCGGCCCCGATCCGACCTCCGACCCGGAGTTCTACCTCACCGATGACTCGGTCGACGTGGTCGTTCACCACGAAGGCGAACAGACGATCACTAGGCTTCTCGAACTCTCCGACGCCGACGCCCTGACCGCTATGTCGCTCGTAGATGAGCCCGGGGTGGCATTTCGCCTGGACGGCTCGGTCGCCGTCAATCAGCCGCGCCCGCCGATCGAGAACCTCGACGAGTTGCCGCTGCCCGCTCGGGATCTTGTGGACATGAGCCGCTACCTGCACCTGTGGGAGTCCGACAACGGTTACTCGTCGATGACAATCTCCACCAGCCGTGGCTGTCCATACGACTGCAAGTGGTGCCAGGACTCGGTACACGGTCCAAGTTTCCGCCAGCGTTCGCCGCAGAGCGTCGCCGACGAGGTCGAGGCGCTGAAGGCTGAGTACACGATCGAACGTTTGCGGATGGTCGATGATGTGGATGCCATCGACCGGTCGTGGTTCGAGGTTTGGGCCAAGGAGGTAGACGCGCGCGACGCGGTGATTCCCTTCGAGGCTCTCAACGAGTTGAAGCGGCAGGACTTACCGCTGCTCGAAGTTGGCGATTGCCTTTGACACAAGCGCAACGCTGCGCTCCCCACCGTGAGTGGGGATCTACACGCTCCGCCGGCATCGGCTCATGCGGACGACTGCCCGAACGGCAAGTGACCAACTTTTTCGGACCTGGTTCGCCATATCTCGGACACCCGTTGCTCACCGAGGAACGGACTCGGCTCGAGGTTGATCGAATTCTCTCGTGGTGCGCAACGCCACCGGAAAGTGTCCTCGATCTCGGGTGCGGCTTCGGTCGCCACAGCATCGAGTTTGCACGTCGCGGTCACACCGTCACCGGCGTCGATCCATCGGCTGTTCTCCTCAACGAGGCGCGTCGGCGGTCACACGATGAAGACCTCGCTATCGAGCTGATCGAGAGCGGGGGAGAGACGTTTGTGCGCAACGACGAGTTCGATCTCGGGGTGTGCCTGTTCACTACGCTTGGCCAGCTGAGCGCGGTGGACGCGGACCCCCAGATCGCAAGTGTGCTCAGTAACCTCCGGACATCACTTCGCAGTGGTGGAACGCTCGTCGTAGAAGTGCCTGAACGTGACCGTGCTGTGGCCAACTTGATCAAAAACGAACAATTGGGTCCAACGTCTGTCACGCGCTCATTCGATGCAGCGAGCGGAGTACTGTCCGAACGCTTCGAGACGCTTACCGGCAACTACGACTTGGCCTATCAGGTGTTGTCCAAAGACGAACTCGTCACTGCGCTCAAGGTAGCGGGCTTCACGGACGTGGCGATCTACGATGAGGCGGTGAACCCGCCACCGAACACCTTTATGACCATGGTTGCGCGGTAGCGGTGAGTGCCTTCCGAGGTCGTCGACGTGTTTGATTGGCTGACTCCAGAGTTGAGGGCGGACGTACTCGACGGGTTGATCATCACCATTGGGCTGACGATCTTCACCTCGATCACCTCGCTCGTCCTCGGGTACTGGGCGGCGCTTAGTCGCTCGAGTAACCGCCGAATCCGCAAACGCCTCGCCGGGATCTACGTCGAGACCTTCCGGAACGTTCCGGCGTTGATCCTGGTTCTCTTCTTCGCCTTTGCGGTGCCCAACATCGTGCCCATCGATACACGCAGGACGATCTTCTTTGACAATCCTCTGGTCGACGGACTGGGCGCCGTCACCGGAGTGCCAATCCCGTACTATCTGGCCGCTGCAGCTCTGGCCCTATCGCTCAACACCGGAGCGCACCTCGCTGAAGTGATCCGGTCCGGATTCAACAGCGTCCCGGGAAGCAGAGTCGATGCGGCTCGCTCGCTCGGCGCATCCCAACTCGATGCGGTACGTGCCGTGGTTGCTCCCATCGGTGTGCGAATTGCCTTCCCGGCAATATCCAACCGGCTAATCCACAATCTGAAGAACACCTCGCTCGCGTCTTTCGTGGCTGTTCCAGAGTTTTTTCAGGTCGTCCAGGGCGAGATAACCCGGACCTTCCAGGCGAGCACGCTGCTGCTCTTTGCAGCAGCGATGTACTTGGTCCTGTCCACGGTCATGACGTTCGCGCTCAAGCTGGTCGAGCGACGGCTCGGATCGATCCAGGGCGAGACGGAGCCGCTCCGTGTTTGAACAGATCGCCTTTCTGATCGAGATCCTGCCCGAGTTGCTCATCGGCTTCCCGAACAACCGCCCTGGCGGCCTACTTCTGACCGTCCTGCTCACCGGCGCATCGCTTCTCGTCGGCACCGGCTTTGGTGCTATTGCAGGCGCGGCTCACCACAGCCGGTTCCGGGTCGTGCGGTTCGTAGCGAGTTTGTGGGTCCAGGTCATCAGAGGTATTCCGCTGCTCGTCCAACTCGTCGTTGTGCACACAACTCTCGGCGCAGGGCGAATACCCGGGATTACCTTTCAAACGTCGGCACTGGAATCAGCGTTCGTAACCCTCGTGCTGTACACGAGCGCATATCAGGGTGATGTGATTCGGGCCGGCATTGCCGCGGTGCCAAAGAGTCAGATCGACGACGCCAGGATCCTTGGGGCTTCGTCGTTTGGACTGCTGCGCACCCTTCTTCTCCCGACCAGCTTCCGTGTGATGCGGCCGGCGCTGATCACCCAGGCCATTACCGTATTCAAGGATTCGTCCGTCGTAGTGGTATTGGGGGTCGCTGATCTCACCACAACGGCTCGAATCGCGCTTGGAGGCGATGTTGGGAATGCTCCCTTCTGGGTTGCCACATATTTGCTGGTCGGAGCGCTATATTTCGTCGTTGCATGGTCTGCAGGACGGTTGGTAGTGCGCTACGACACACCCGCTGGAAACAAGTTCGGAACGATCACGCGAGAGCTAGCGCCCTCGGATTAGGACGCTACGTTTAGTGACCAGTGAGACCTAAGGAGTCCCCGTGAACAACCGTCGTAACCGCCTTGGAGTAATCCTGCTTGCATCATCGCTCGTCGCCGCCGCCTGCGGTAGCAGTGGTGTGGCAGGCATTGCAGACTCTGCCACGGATGGAACAACAGATGTTGTTGAAGAAGTCATCGAGAACGAAGATTCTGAAGGCGAAGATGGTGAGGTCGTTGAAGAGGTCGAACTGACCCAGGGCGGAGATCTCCTGGCGGAGATCACCGAACGCGGCGTGGTCCGAGTAGGTGTCCGCAACGACAACCCACCGATCAGCTTTATCGACGACGAAGGCGAATGGGTCGGGTTTGATCTCGACCTGGCAGCTGCACTCGGCGAACAGCTCGGCCTTGAGGTCGAACTCGTTCCGGTCGATGGAACCACCCGAATCTCGTTCCTTGAGAGTGGCCAGATCGACCTGGCTGTCGCATCTGCGAACCACACTCGTTCGCGCGATGAGGCAATCGACTTCTCGATCACCTACTTCTGGGACAACCAGTCGTTTCTCGTCCGCACGGGCGAGTACGAAAACATCGACGAACTCTTCGGAGCGACCGTGGCCGCAAGTGCCGGCAGCTCGACGATCGACAGCTGGACTGGATACATCGACGAGCGCGGCGGCGACGCCCCGGAGTTTGTTGAGTTCGACGACAAGCTCGCTGCGGTGGAAGCTGTCCGATCTGGTGCGGTCGAAGGCTACACCGAAGACAACATCACCCTGCTCTCCCTCGCTGCGGGTGACCCCAACCTCACACTGCTCCCGGGCGGACACAACGTTGTACAGTTCGGCGTGGGCGTTCCGGAGAACCAGTCCAACTGGCTCGACACCGTGAACTTCGCTCTCCAGGACATCTGGACGAGCGGGCAATATCAGGAGCTTTACGACCCTTGGTTTGTTGGCCCTGACCGAATTATCGACCTACCCCTTGGCGGAGAGATGGAGATCTGGGGCTAGTTCCCAGACCCTCCAAAATGTAAATTCTCTGCGCTGAACCCCCTCCAGACACCGAAAAGAGAAGACAATGAGCACACTAGAAGTGCCAGAACAACAGGAAGCAACAATGGCCTCGATCACTGAGACAACTGAATCAACGGCGGAAAACACAGAGGAGAGGACTTCGGGGGGCGTCGCATTCCTGCGTATCGTTCTCGGCTTTGTTGTCTTGAGTGTGTGGTTTGAGAACGTCACCGCCGATCCGAACTTCTACTCTGCCGAAGGCCTCCGAGGCTTCTTTGACTGGGCGTTCCTCTCCGAAGAAGAGGGTGGAAACGGCGGAACGTTCACCTTCATTGGTTCGCTATTTGACTCCATCGATGACGCCGGGCTGCTCGGTGTGCTTGGGTTCGCCCAAACCATCGTGGAGTTCCTCATCGGTGTTGCCCTCGTCTTCGGTGTCTTCACCCGCCTCTTCTCGATCCTCGCAACAGCGTTCTTTGTTGGGCTGGGCCTCACCTTCTTTGGTGGGGAAGAGTGGTTTGGCACCTACATATTGCTCATCGGTGCGGCCATTACGGTCTTCTTCAGCTGGGGAGGACGCACGTTCGGAGTCGATCGTGCCATCGCTGCAGCCCGAGGTAACTCACCAGGCAAGCTTCTCTGGTAACAGTGCTCGCTCTGACGGCTCTCGAGACAGCGACGGCGCTCACCTATGCGGTGGCGTCGTTGCTGTTGTTCGTTTTCGGCGTCAACCTTGTGGTGTTTGTTGTCCGAGTGTGGCGACGCGGTCCCGTCGTCAACCGGGAAGTCGGCCATATTGACGCTGACGACCTGCCGCTGGTCACGGTGCAACTACCGATCTTCAACGAGCTCTACGTAAGCGAACGGATTATCGCTGCAGCATGTGCGCTCGAATATCCGTCAGACAAGCTGCAAATCCAGGTGCTCGATGACTCCACCGACGAAACCACGACACTCATTGGTCAAATCGTCGAAGAAGCTCAGGCGCAAGGGACAAACATTGTTCACGTGCATCGCACGAACCGGTCTGGATACAAGGCCGGAGCCCTCGCCGAAGGCATGGAAACTGCCTCGGGCGAGTTCATTGCGATCTTCGATGCAGACTTTGTGCCGCCACCGGATTTCCTGCTCCGGACCGTCGGTGAGTTTGCCGATCCAAAGGTTGCCTTTGTCCAGGCTCGTTGGGGCCACCTGAATCGTGACTACTCCTGGCTGACCCGGATTCAGGCACTCGCCATCGACGGACACTTCCTCGTCGAGCAATCCGGTCGTGGTGACCGCGGCTACTGGTTCAACTTCAATGGCACGGCCGGAATTTGGCGCGCCGAGGCCATAGACGACGCCGGTGGCTGGACCGCAGAGACCCTGACCGAAGATCTCGACCTCTCGTACCGTGCCCATCTGCGTGGGTGGACCGCCCGATACCTCGAAGACCTCGTTGTTCCCGCAGAGCTGCCCGTTCAATTGCTCGGCTTTCGCCGTCAACAACATCGTTGGGCGCGAGGCTCGATGGAGTGTGCCCGCAAGCTCCTTCCCTCGGTATGGCGCACCGACGCCACGATCGGCACGAAGTTTCAGGCCACACTGCACCTGCTCGCTTATGGGATTCATCTCCTGCTCTTGTTGCTGCTCCTCCTCTACCCGCTCGTTGTTCAGGTGGGTGCAAATAACGCCGGGTTCAGCACGCTCTACGGTGCTGGATATCTGCTCGCCCTGACATCGCTCGCGCCGGGTGTCTTCTTCATCGGCGGTCAGCGACAAGGCGGCCGGCCGTGGGTCCGGTCAATCCCGCGGATTGCATTGGTCACGGTCTTTGGCTCGGGCCTGATGCTCAACACCGCACGCGCTGCCATGCAGATCTTCACCAAGCCCAATCCGGAGTTCGAACGGACCGCGAAATTTGGCCTCGAAGGGAATCCGAGTCAGGCGAGCTGGACAAAGCGCCGCTATCAGCTCGACATCGACGGAATTGTTCTGGGCGAGTTGCTGCTCGGCCTCTACGGTCTGTTCGTTGTCAGCTATGCATGGAACAACGAGAACTGGGGCATCTTTATCTACTCCGCAGTCTTTACCGCTGGACTACTGATGATGGCCTTTGCCTCGATCGCCCATGCGGTCGCCACATATCGCGACCGAACCGATCGCAAGGCCCAGCTGCTTCTCGAGAACGAGACGTGGTCGGCCGATGACACCTCGTCCAACGAAAGCACTATCAATCGATGAGCCGAGCGCTCATCGTCATGGCGAAGAAGCCGCAGCCCGGATCGACCAAGACCAGGCTCACCCCAGCATTCAGCCCTGAGTTGGCGGCATCCTTCTACGACGCGATGCTGCGAGACATCGTCGGTAGTTTGGCCAGACGCGACGATGCAACGGTGATGATCGCTGCAGGCACCGAAGGCTCAGCGACCTGGTTCGAGTCGACCTTTCCTGATGTTCGGGTCGTGCTCCAGGGTTCAGGTCCGCTCGGAGTGCGCCTTGATCGAGTGCTGGCCAACGCACTCGATACCGGTCACGATTCGGCTTTTGCTATCTCGAGCGATAGTCCTGATCTACCCGCAGAACATCTCACCGAGGCGTTTTCGCTGCTCGACTCCGACGATGTCGATGTGGTGCTCGGTCCGTCCGAAGACGGGGGCTACTGGACAATCGGCTGGAAGGAACCCTGGACGGACATGGTGGTCAACGTCGAGATGTCCAGATCCGACGTTCTGGCGAATTCGGTGAGAATCGCAGAGAAGTCAGGCGCTCGAGTCGCTCTAGCGCAGTCGTGGTATGACGTCGACGAGATCGAGGATGTTCATCGCCTCCAACGTCAACTACCAGCTGCTGACCTCCCGAATCTAAGCCGATTCCTCGATGGGCAACCGTTGTCTGGAGCCGAGACCGAAGAACCCGAGTCTGAGGCTGATTTTCGGGTCGGGGTGGTCATCCCCGCACTTGATGAGGGAGAAAACATCGGAGCGGTCGTTTCCGCGCTGCTCGCCCCCGATCTAGTCGAACGAACGTCGATTGAGGTGATCGTGGTCGACAACGGTTCGACTGACGACACCGCTGCGCAGGCCGCGGCTGCTGGCGCCCGGGTCGTGAGCGAACCACGACGCGGTTATGGCTATGCGTGCGCACGAGGCACCGAAGCAGCCCTCGCCGCCGGCGTCGACGTAGTCGCGTACATCGATGGCGACCAGAGTTCGCGCCCTGGCGAACTCGACTCGTTGATCGAACCAATCCGCTCAGGGTCCGCGCGCATGGTGCTCGGCTCGCGAACAAAGGGCGAGATCGCCGCCGGAGCGATGCCCCCTCATCAGAAGGCGGGCAACATTGCAACTGCTGGACTAATGCGGATTCTGTACCGAGTGCCAGTGACCGACCTCGGGCCATACCGGGCGATCGATGCCGAGCTCATCGCAGACCTCGACATGACCGAGATGACCTTCGGCTGGCCGACCGAGATGATGGTCAAGGCTGCAGCACGCGGTGAGCAGATCGCTGAAGTGCCGGTCAGTTGGGACAACCGAGTGGCTGGTGCATCGAAGGTCGGCGGAACCCTAAAGGGCTCGATCCTCGCGGGATGGCACATCGTTCGAGTCACGTTGCGGCACGCTCGATCATCGCGATCCAGCAGGGGAGCGAGCTGACGAGACATGATGGACAGAACATGATCGGACTTATCACCGGCAGCGGGTTTGCCGACCTCCCAATGCTCACCGACACCGAGCAGCAGTTGGTGCCGACCGAGTACGGCTCGGTCACGATCACGAGAGCTCGGTGGAAAGGCGAACACGAACTTGTCTTCCTCCCGCGTCATGGGTCTGATCACTCGATCGCTCCACACCTGATCAATTACCGAGCGAACATCGCGGCACTTTACGAAGTGGATGTCCGAGCTGTTGTTGCTACCGCGGTGAGCGGTGCGATCACGCCGGGCTGGGAGATGGGACAACTCGTTCTCGTCGACGACTTTCTCAACTTCACCACCGGTCGTAGCGACACGTTCTTCGACTCCCCAGGGTTGGTTCGCCACACCGAGATGACGACCGCCTATGACCCCGAACTTCGGGCGCTGGTGCAATCCAGCGCCGAGACCGTCGGGGTAAAGGTGGCAAATGGCGCGGTGTACTCGACCTTCAATGGGCCACGATTTGAGTCTCCTGCCGAGATTCGAATGGCCGAACGCGCCGGCGCTGACCTTGTGGGGATGACGGGTTATCCCGAGGTTGTGCTCGCTCGGGAACGGGGTCTTTCGTACGCCTCGATCGCAATCGTGGTCAATCAGGCGGCGGGCAAAGGTGTTGAGCTGTCGATTTCAGAGATCATGGCTGTTCTCAATGGTGCTTCACCCGACGTGTATGCGGTGATTGGCGCGACACTCGGGGCGTACTGGGAGGCTGCACGTAATCCAGCGAATAGTCAGAAGCGAATGGTGTCGGGCGATGACGGAACGCAGTGGGACATGGCGGCTCCTGATATGGGTGCACCGGCCAACGCGCGGTCAAAGGACGAGGAGCAACAGTGAGCTCAGCACGAACAAGACTGATCGCCGATGCGGTCATTCCCGGAGACGGCACAGACGGGTTGATCCAGGGTGCAGCGGTCGATATCGATTCGAGTGGTCGCATCGAGGCTGTTGGAGCGATCTCGGACTTGCCCGATGATTTCGATGGCACGATACGCAAAGTCGGTGGGCTGTTGATGCCGGGTCTGGTCAATGCTCACGCGCACACTCCCATGGTTCTCATGCGTTCGGCTGGTGACGGAATGGCGCTACAACAATGGCTGACCGACGCCGTGTGGCCTCGTGAAGGGAAGCTCACGCCAGAGGATGCGATGTGGGGTCAGACACTCGGGTCGATCGAAATGCTCCGTGCCGGAGTGACAACAACGCTCGAGATGTACATGTTCGAGGAGTCGCTTCTCGAAGCAGCGAAGGCGACCGGACAGCGAACGATGGCAGCTGCTGGGATCATTTCGGCAATCGCTCCAACAGAAGCAGATTTCACCAAGCGGGTGTCAACGGTTGCCGACTTCTTCGATACACACCACGACCCCGAGGCACGAATATACGGTGGGTTTGGCCCGCACTCGACCTATGACCACCCACCGGAACGACTGGCCGAAGTCGCATCGGCTGCACTCGAACGCGACGCGCTGGTAACGATTCACCTCGAAGAGACCCAGGCAGAGCGTGACCTCGTCCGTGAAACTCATGGGCGTTCGGCGACCACGTTGCTCGCCGAGAGCGGAATGCTCGATGGACGATTGCTCGCCGCGCATGGGGTCTGGCTCGACTCGTCAGACAGGACCGTTCTTGGCGAAGCTGGAGCAGCGGTGGCGCACTGTCCTCAGTCGAACGGCAAGCTCGGCTCGGGCATTGCCGACGTGCCCGCAATGTTGGAGGCGGGTATCACGGTCGGGATCGGTACCGACGGCCCCGCATCAAACGACAGCTTGAGCTTGTGGGATGAGCTCCGTTTGGCGCCTTTGTTCGCCCGAGCAAAGTCCGCCGACCCCGAGGTGTTGCCAGCCAAAGTGGCGCTCGACCTCGCCACCCGACAGGGAGCGAGGGCGATGGGTATCGACGATGTGGGCGAACTGCGCCCGGGCGCATGGGCGGACATCATCCGCGTCGATCTCGATCAGCCCGCCTTCCAGCCCGGCATCGAGGGCGAACTCTTTCATCATGTCGTCTGGGCTGCGTCGGCCGAACACGTCACCGACGTCTGGGTTGCGGGTGAACAGGTGGTCGCGGACGGCGAGTCGACACAGGTCGACCGTCAAAGGGCACAGCATGAAGTGGCAAACCGCGCCCAGCGACTGATCTGAGAGATGTCGGAAATCACAACAGTGTTGCCGTAGTCCGAGCGTTCTGCTGTTAACCTGACCAGGTCCGCGAATGCGGGCATCCGCTCCGTTGTGCGAGCTGGAGAGCGATAAGTTGCGGGTTTTCGCAGCAAGTCCTGGTCAGCGCGGCAATACGAGCTGGGTCCGAAACCCAAGGAAAACACATGGATTCTGTACTCCCACCAAAAGAAGAAACGATGGCGAGTGTTCGCGAGGCCTTTGGTCTCTCCGACACCGACACAGGTTCTCCCGAGGTGCAGATTGCACTGCTCACCGCACGCATCACGCATCTCACCGAGCACCTCAAGGTCCACAAGAAGGACCACCACAGCCGTCGTGGGCTCCTGATGCTGGTTGGTCAGCGTCGCCGTCTCCTCGATTACGTCGCCGATAACGACGTTGAGCGATACCGCGAACTGATTGCCCATCTCGGAATCCGTCGGTAGGAATACAGAAGCGAGCGGCCCAGCGGCCGCTCGTCTTCGCGTTTGAGGAGACCTCCTCAAATTCGTTCGAATTGTGTCGAACTTGAAGTATTGGATTCGCGGCCGGATACGTCCGGGCGATCCACCCACCAGCCGATGCTGGTGAGGTCGGCCAAGGTCGACCAGCAGAAGCGAGCCGAAGGTCGGCTCGATCGTCCGGCAAGGTGCCGGGCCATACAACCCGAGAGATTTCCCGGGTGAAGGAGAAGCCAATTCATGGCTGAGAAACATTCCGTCAGCGATGCCGTT
>CAZSYL010000050.1:22983-29681 GCA_964610745.1 uncultured Acidimicrobiales bacterium | reverse complement strand
TCGTCGGGATTGGCTTCTTCGTGGTTGGACTTGCGTTTCTTCTCGTTGGATGGAACAAGACCAAAGGCGTGGAGACACCCCTTCCTCCAACCGGTGTGCCGCTCTCGGCTGCCCGTAACGTCCGTTAACCAACAGCGGGTCAACAACCAAGCTCGACAACCTCATTCACAGATTCGTTTGGGTCCCCGGCAATCGCTAGTGCATCTCGCGATGGATACAGGAGGTCTTGCCTCAGCAGAGAGCAGATCCACTAATGCCACGTCCGTATCCAGTCGAGTTTGCTGTCGTTGGCCCCCGCTGAAACCTGCGTTAGACCCAAAGTGTGCGCTGACCGCGAAAATCGGTGTCGGCTGTCCAGATAGTTGACAACTCAATCGTTGAAGTAGCAGCGCTGGAGCCTTGGTGATGAACACCCCACTGATTTATCAACGTTCTCGGCGCTTTCGTGGCCATCAGCTGCGAGGACCGAAAGCCCGTTTCCGCCACAGATACGACGTGTAGCTGCACACTCGATTTCTAGTCGATTCGATGCTCGATGAAGTTGAAAGTACCGCCTGCGGGCGGCTTAGGTGCGGGCACTGCCCCATGGTCCCGATCTCCGACTAGCTAGCCGCGATCGACAATTCCCCTTGCCCCAGGATCCGCTAACTTGGGCTACAGTTTCGATATCGAAACTGACGAAGTACCGGTTGTGAGTAGAGAGAATTTCCCCCGTCAGGTGGCTGAGTCCGTCGGTCTAGCCCTCGGCCCTCTTCTCGCGTGGTGGGGCCTAAACCGGGGAGGTCAAGACCCCGATCCCTTAGACCTGACCGTCTTTGTCCTATCGTTTTTCGTGTTAGCCGCGATTCCCTCTGTTCTAAGTCCACGAGCTTTTCGTTGGACTCTTATCCTCTCAGGTTCAGCTCTCCTCGCCTTTAGGATCGCTAGCATTTTTCTAGACACTCAGCCACTAGCAAAGGAAATCGTAGTGGCGCTTGGGGTTCTGGCGACAGGTCTATTCGTTACCCCAAGGACACAATGGCTGCTTGCTGTCGCACGCTGGCTACTAGCACTGGGCATCGTTGCATTGTATGCGACAGCACCCTTCCGTGATCTTCGGGGCCTCGACGGAGGCGGACTGCTGCTCTCGGTGCCGATCCTTGTGCCCTCAGCATTCCTTTGCGTCTGGAAGAGCCGTCGCCTCTTCAAATCTGATGGCCAAGACTGGGCCTACAGAATCGAAATTCCCGGCGCCCCAGACCCCAGCGAGAACCCTAATAGCATTGCTGCGGCGGCTTCGTAGCACTCGTCTCCCGTGACTGTCACCGGGAACCTCAAACTGATCCCTGCGTCTTCAGAAGTGAGGTCCAGGCAATCGTCTTCGAGCCCGAAAATGCCGAAGATCAGTGCTCCTACCTGCTTGATCGCCATTTGGATCAGGTACATGTCCACACCTGCCACTCGGGGTTGTCGATGTCGCCGATAGCCATGAGCGCGACAACTCGGCCGTCTGCGTCAAGGGCCTGCCATTGAAGCGGCTGCACAGCCTCCACTCGCACCTGTGAATAATCAACATTTGGTCGTCACGGTGGACTACGTTGATCTCCGGTTCGCCATGTCTCCGAGGAGTTAGGCGAGGTCAAGTCATCGTGCGACGCCGATGCCGATGTCGTCGAGGTCATCATCAGTCAGAGATCGTGCCATGTGACCCCAAGCTAAGGGCATGCACTTAATCGAGAAGGTTGTGTTCGCGTTGGTGCGTGGGTGGTGGCCGTTCGGCCAACGGTGGGCCGTCGCTCTTAGCCTTGTTGTCGGCTGCGCACAGGCAGCGGAGGTCGTCCAACGTTGTTTGTTGGGTTTCAGAGAATGGTTTGTGATGATCGGCTTGTAGCCATTCGAATGCTGCATCACATCCGGCCGTTTCGCATTGGCCTCCGGCTTCGACGATGCGGATGTCCTTCATCCACTCCGGGAAGCCTCGGGTTCGTTCGGATGCATTCAGCGTTTTGCTCTTCGCAGTGAGCACCTGGCGTCGGATACGAGCTTGCATCAACAAGATGAGTGCGTATTTGGGGTGGAGCGGAGTTCCGTCCGCGAGTTCGCATTTCCCGTCGACATCGTTTGAGTCGAGGGCCGAAGTGAAGTCCTGTTCCTCAGGAGCTCTTGCGAGTTGGGCGAGTGCGTGTTGCAGAACTTTGAGCGACATCACCACATGGACCAACGGCTTCGTGCTGGCCTCGCTGCGGCCTGCGCCTCGTTCGACGAGGTTGCTGAACGCTTCCGCCCGTCGTTGGGCTGGCGTGCGGACGGTGCCGTCTTCGTTGTCGGTGTCGAAGATACGACCGTTTTCGATCTCGAGCTGACGTTTCGCGATGGCCCCGGATTTGGGGTCGAGGTTCAGGCTGATCAGGACTCGGCCGTCTGGAGTTTCGCGGACGGTGCACGAATTTTTGGCGTCGTGGTCTTCGGGACGTTCACCGTCCTGGTCATTGACGAGAAGCCAGTAGCCAACGGCTTGTTTGAAGCCGTTCCATTCGAGTTTGCTCACCCAGTCGACGAAGAGGTGTTGATCTCGTTGCATTGAGGCAAAGACACGGATGTTGTCGGTCTTGCGTAACAGATCGACGTGGCGTCGAGAAAGAGCACCGTCGAGCATTGCCTCTTCCAGCTGCGAGAACTGCGAAACCCACAAACCAACGCGTGCATCGGCCCGCACAACCTCGGGCGCACAGTGAGAACGCGACGCCAAGTACTGCGCCATCGTGCGCTGCTTACCTAGCGCTGCGACACCGGCTCGTTCGGCCTCGGCGATTGTGGTCGCGACCGCGGCGTTGATGACCTCACGTACATCCAACAACCGGAGGCTACGTTCGCTCAACTCCTCGCGATCGAGGGAGGGAAGGAACTGGCCAGCAACTTCAGAAGCAGCGTGAACAAGCACATCGAGCGGGTCACTGCGCTCAAGAAGTCCGCTGCCAGCCATGTATTCAATATATCGAACATTTGTTCGCCTTGCAACTCAAAGAGTCGCGAAATTGTCGATCTTCGTGATCGTTTTGAGCAGACTTCACCGAACGGATGGTTCTGATCCTTGATCGCTGTGAGATCGGGCGGAGGCACCTCCCTCAGTCGGCTTGCTGCCGAGTTCGACCCACTCGGTGCAGGCTGCTTCCAGGCCTTCGAGGCCCGCTGTCGGAGGTGAATCGCTTATGGGATCGGCGTCACGGGTGATGGAGACGAGCACGCTCGGCAGTACGACCAACGTTGCGACGAGTGCCATTCCGATCATGAGCGCGGTCAACAAGCCGTAAGCGGCAAAGAGGGGCATCGGGGCCAAGGCCAGAATCCCGAATCCGATGGACGAACTGATCGCCGAGGCGACCAACGCCAAACCGGTGCCCTCGCCTGCGATCTGCACTGCCCTGTCTCGAACGCCGTGGCGTTCGAGTTCTTCTCGATAGCGAGCAATGAAGTGGATGGCGAAGTCGATGCCAATTCCGATCGACACTGCGGCGATCGTGGCGGTGACGAGGTTGATGGCAAAGCCGGCGAGGAACATGAACCCGTACAGCCATGCCACCACCATGACGATTGGGAGGACGCTCGCCAATCCGTAGCGCAACGAGCGCAAGAAGAGCGCAGAGATCAGCAGGCATGCAAAGAAGGCGACGGGCAGCGAGGTGAGAAGTGCCCGATTGGTGGCATTGAGAGCAGCCTCTCGAATGAACGGACTGCCGGTCACTTGCACAAAGGAGTCCTCGAGCGACTGTCCTAAGTCGTCGGCGAGCGGGGTCAGGATGTTGCGGGTTTCGGTGACGACCGACTGCTCGCCACTTCCGGTGACGGCGACGTCAAAGACGGTCCGATCTTGCTGATCGTCGAAGAGCTCTACCGACGTGCGAACGTCGTCGGGGGTGAGCAACAAACGTTCGGCATCAAGGGGAACACCCCACTCGGTCGCGACGGCTACCAAAGCCTCGATCTGTTCGGGCGTGTCCGGTATGGCGTCCACGTTGGTGTCGGTCAGTTCGACCCCCGTCTGCTCGGCGACGAGGCCGACCATGGTGGTTGAACCGAGCGCCGTCTCAAAAACATCGAGCACGCCACCCACGATTTCGACTTCGCCACCTGGCGTGCGAGCCAACGGCGCATCTTCGGGCAGTTGCCTGATCGTCTCGATGGTTTCGGCGATCTCCGCCAAGTTCTCCGGATTCGTCAGGTCGGCTTCGATGTAGAGACGAGCTTGCTCTCCGCCGAGATCGCCCACATGAAGGTCGGCCTGGTCGAGGCTTTGCACAAAGTTGGTATCCCGCGAGAAGAAGTCCTGCACATCGAACCTGACCGGCACCTGCACAGCGTAGAAGGCAGCGACGGAGCTGATCAGCACGGCTACAGGGATGATGATGCGCGGGTGCCGGGCGAGGGCTGCGATTCCCCGACCAACTGGCGCAGCGAGTGAACCCCCAGCGACCGCGATGTCAGCGTCGCCAGCCCGAACACCGTCGCGACGGCGCAGCAATAGAACCGGCACCAACAAGACTGCGGCCGTCGTGGCGACGGCGAGTGCGACACCTACGGCCGGTAGCACGAAGACCATCAGTAGCACCGAGGCCATCGTGAGCGAGGCGGCGAGAGCTCCGGCCAGAACGCGTAGCGCTGTCGAGCGTCTGCCAGGAGTTGGAACGGGCACGACGTCTTCGATCCAGGCGATCGCGAGCGGTGTGGCAATGCCCAACAACAGGTATGCGGCTGCGAGCGCAATCGCCGCCCCGAGGCCGAACTGGTTGATCGACTCGATGCCAGATGTCAGGTTCGACAAGAACGCCGTCGCATCGGAGAACAGGGCGAGCGCCAAGGCTCCAGACACTGCAGTGAGGCCCGACACAAAGGCCGGTGTCGCGCTTCGGCCTTCAGCGCGTTCTTCTCGGTAACGTCCCACGGCGTGGAAGGCAAAATCGACCCCGAAGCTGATCATCGCGACCGGCACGATAAGTGACAGCACCAGGTCGTCTTTTAGGCCAATGAGGTTCGTGATGCCCTTCAGCCAGATGATCAGTGACATGAAAGCAACGCTGACGGTGGCGAGCACCCAGTAGCTGCGGAAGGTCAGGCCGACGAGTACGAGCACGGCCAAGATGGTGAAACCAATAAACGGTCCAGCGATGGCGCCCTGCTCTTGGGAGGTGAGGTTGACATCGATCGCCACGCCGTTCGACATCCAGCCGTCAGCTCGAAACACTTCCTGCAATCGGCGGTCGAACTCTTCGACATCGGTGTCGCCGCCGAGATTGATCGAAGTGTTGCCAAAACCGAGGGCGTTGTTGTCGGAGAGCAACACCAATCGGGTGGCCGGCGAGATCCACTCCCCGTCTGCGTTCTGCGTGGTTTGTGCCGACAACCCAAGTACTGACGAGCTGACACCAAACCGTTCGATCAGCTCAGAGGCGACTCGTTGAACGTCGGCGTCGGTCGCCTCGGGAAGCGACGAACCTTCGGACCGAAGTTGTCCATCGACCAGATCAGCAATGGTGAGCACGCCGGTGACGTTGGTTTGGGACTCCGCGTCGTAGAAGGAGAAGAGGGTCGCGCCGAGTTCTTCGTCGGCGCGCAAGTTGTTTCCGAACGTGAACAGTTCGTTGAGGGTCTCGGCTCTGAGGAGGTTACCGCTCTCGGGTTCGGCTATGAGAAACGTGGTGTGTACTGACGAAACGAAGGTGTCGTCGAGCCGATCACGAGCGGTAAACACGTCACCATCGGGCTCGTTGGAGGCGGACTGTCCCGGCGCTAGGGCCAAGAACGGAATGACGAACGCTGCGGTCAGAACGCCGAGTAGGGCGAACACCAACTTCCGGCGTCTTTGTAGTTGTTCGAATATCGATGTGAGTTGTTTTGCCACGAGGCTCTCCTGCCGTTTACCCGACGTTGCTTTGAATCTGGCTGTTTGTCGAAACTTTCCGGCGGAAAGTTTCCAGTGGAAAGTTTCCGTCGTCAAGATGACTGTACGGATGGTGCTTGACAGTGTCAAGACCTACCGTCAGCATTGAGGTGATGGATGCGAAGACGACTACAGAATCAGTGGCATTCGGAAACGTGGAGAAGGCCTACCACCACGGCGACCTTCCGGCTGCCCTTCGGGCTGCGACGGCCGAACTCATCACCGAAAAGGGCCCAACCGGGTTCAGCCTCCGGGAAGTCGCCCGCAGAGCTGGCGTAAGCCACTCCGCCCCCGCCCATCACTTCGGCGACAGTCTGGGCTTACTCACCTCGGTCGCAGCCGAGGGATTTCGGAGACTGAACGACGCATTCGGTCAACTCCAGGCGATTGCCGACCCGATCGAACGCCTGAACGCAATGGGCAAGGCCTACGTTCATGTTGCTATCGAGAATCCTGGCCACTTTGGCGTGATGTGTTCTCACGAACTCGTCGACCACGACAACGAAGAGTTCTGCAACAACTCCGGACAGGCCTTCGAAAGCCTCGTTCAAACGGTCGCTGAAATCGCCGAGGCGCACAACCCCAAGCTGGACGTCGAGGTTGCCTCGACCTGGATCTGGTCAACGGTGCACGGCCTTGCAGTACTGAGGCAAGGCCTCACCACCATGGAGATCAAGGCCGTCACTAACGAGGTCGACGTCCTCATCGATCAGTTCACCGACCTGATGACCAACGGCCTTTTCCGCGGCACCGGCAACGTCTAAAGCCGAGCCCTGATTCGCCA
>CAZSYL010000050.1:18048-22883 GCA_964610745.1 uncultured Acidimicrobiales bacterium | reverse complement strand
CACCCACACCAACGGCTAGATGCCGATATCGAAGTTGTCGACGATAAATTCGACTCGACGATTTTGGGCCCGCCCTTGTTCGGTCGAGTTGTCGGCGACTGGCTGGTCTTCACCCCAGCCCGTAGCGAAGATGCGCTCTGGGTCGCCGCCTTGTTCGATGATCCAGTCGCGAACAGAGTCGACGCGATCCTGGGACAGTTCGAGATTGAATTCGGCGCCACCGACCGAGTCGGTGTAACCGGATGCCCAGAGTGTCGAGTTTGGGTGGGCTTCCAACAGCAGTGGGCTGAACGAAAGCACGTCGGCAAAGTCGTTCGTGACTTCAGCGCTGCCACTTTCGAAGAGGACGGCGTCGGCGAGGAAGATGACCTGCGATTCGTCAGGGTCGAAGCCGACGCTCGGGTCGATCGTAAACTCGGCAATGGCGTTGCCTTCGCCGAGGATTGCTTCGAACGCAGTAACGGTGAGGTCGGAAATCTCCGCGGTGGGCACCGTGCCGCGCAGGAAGATCTGTCCATCGTCGAGGATCGAGTGGTTGGGTGGAGCGCCCGGTGGTGAAGATGGTGAGTCGACCCCGATTGGGTCAACCAAGGCGAGTGCTTCCGGCACAGTGTCTTCATCTTCGTCCTCGGGGATTTCGGCTACGAGGAAGGTGCTGCTCGGTAGTGGATCTTCAGCTGCTTCGTTTGCGGTTTGAGAGCCGCCGCATGCTGCAAGCCCAACCGCAAGGAGCAGACACGCCGCTGTTCGTCGAATTGTTCGGGACGAGATGTGTCCGCTTCTCACGAGCCCGCTGGAACGCACCATCCCTTCGGAAGGCATCGTCCGATCGGGAAGGACGTTGACCGCATGTTGGTGTGTTGTCGTCTTGTCCATGACCAGGTATCGGCGACTAGACCCTGCGACACAAGCCCGACGGCTCATAGTTCACACTTTGGCAAGGGACTCCAAGCCAATCGGTCCCGCTGTTCCATGAGTCGTTGACACGATGCCCAAGCTTCGAAGGCCTGGTGGCTTGGATGCGAGAGGTCTAGGAAGACGCGCCCTGGTATCAATAGAAGTTTGTCGTACCATCTTTCAGCGGTCTCCCTGGCGGTCACGAAGGAGCGACGATTTCCTGTGAAGCCTCAACATCGAATTTTGATCGGTCTTTTCAGCGTGGTGAGCATCGTGGTCCTGTTGGGGATTGCTTTCGGGGGTAGCGACGACGCACGTGAGGCTGGATCAACCTCACCGACGCCACCAGGAATCACGACACTTCCAGAAAATGGCGCCCAATCCCCTGCTACAGAAGGACCGGGAACAACCGCGCCTGTAGCAACGGCCACACCTTCGACCACAACACCTGCTACCGCACCCCCTGACGCAACCTTGGCAGAGACGACGACCTCAACAACGACAACAACGACGTCCACCACAGCTCCCGAAGCACCAATTGCTGTCGGCACACGCGAGGCAGCGAACTTCATTGCACCGACAGCACCGACGTACATCCCGGTGTATGACACGGCCTGGCAGATGTTCGTACGGTCGACTCCAGCTCAGGCCGACAACTACTTCGCTGCACTGAGCGAGAACGGATTCACCGGCGCCTGGGCCGGAATCATCCACCACGCCCCCGCCACCTACAACCTCAACTTTGCGGGCGGTGGAGCGGTCGGCCGCCTGGTAGATGGCGAACTCATCCTCACCAACGAGTACATTGCCCACGCGCGCCAGATTCTTGACGCTGCTGAGCGCCACGGCATGAAGGTCGGAATCGTGGCTGCGTGGCAGAACCTTTATCTGCCAGGAGGTGGCGCCGACAACGGTCAGGCCTTAAGCGATGTGGTGCGCGGAACGGTCACGACCGAGAACGCCTATGCCTACGGCCGACACCTCGCCGAAGAGTTCGGCGACCACCCGGCGCTCAGCATGTGGGTGTTCGGCGGTGACGCCGGCACGAACAACACTGAGGCCAACAAAGCGGTCTGGCGCGAGATGGCGGCGGGCGTGCGCGACGTAGGCAACGAACTATCGATCACGTACCACACGCCGACGAGCGACTTTGACCAACTGAACTACGCCGGCGAGCCATGGCTCGACTTCATTGCTCCAGAAACCGGCCATTCCCAGGCGGCGGCCGAGACCGGCGATGAACTGCGTGCTGCAGCCACCGCATACGGCCTTCCCGTCTGGCAGGGTGAGCCTCGCTACTTCAACATCAACTTCGATTGGGTGCAAGCAGCGTTCCGCAACCCTGGCGTGGCCGAAGTACAAGCCGACGCTCAGGCCGCAGAAGATGCCGGTGTAGCTGGTTATGTCTATGGGGACGCCGGCCGCTGGACCTGGTGCGCCGGCTTTGGCGATGCAACCCCGTGCTCCCCAAACGACGTCGCCGCCAGCTTCGGCCCCGGCGAACAAGCCGTCATCAACGTCTTCACCCGCTGACGCCAACGGGTCCGTCAATGGGGTCAGATCTCCTTCTCAGACGGACATTCATATGAACTACTCGACAGAGCACCGTAATCTGGCGTCTCTGGCGCTACTGTGCCTATATGTCAGTGCTCTTGCTTAACGCGTCGTATGAGCCACTGCGAGTCATTAGCTGGCAGCGAGCGATCTGTTTGCAGCTGGCCGATCGAGCCGATGTGATCGAAGTTGTCGAGGGACGGGCGCTTCGAACAAGCGGCGGCGCAGAGTTCGCGTTTCCATCCGTTATCCGACTCCGAGAGATGGTGGTTGTCCCATTTCGGCGTGGAGCGGCACCGATCACCCGACGGGCCTTGCTGGCACGAGACCAGGGTGAATGCCAGAAAACGGGCTGCGATCGCCGCGGTGCAACAACGGACCACCTTCTGCCAAAGTCCCGAGGTGGACAACACACCTGGCACAACGTGGTCCTGATGTGTGCCGAGCACAATAACGCGAAGAGCGATCGAACGATCGAAGAGCTCGGTTGGACGCTGAAGAAGCCGCCACGAGCACCGACCCAAGCCGATCTAGCCCTCGATCGTTCCCAAGCAAATCCGCAGTGGCGCCAGTGGCTCACCCGCTTCGGCGAGCATGAGGAACGCCAAGCCGGGTAGACGCTACGCGCTCAGAATCCCTGCGCGTTCGGCGCCGATGCTTGTGTCGTCACCGTGGCCGGTGTGGACCGCCGTGGCATCGTCGAGGGGCAACAGCTTTGCAGTAATCGATTCGACCAGCAGTTCGAGGCTGCTGAAAGAACGTCCGGTTGCACCCGGTCCGCCGTTAAAGAGCGTGTCTCCGGTGAAGACCGTCTGAAGTTCCGGTACGTGGAAGCAGCAACCGCCCGGTGAGTGACCCGGTGTGTGCAGCACCTGGATCTCGCCACCGGCGAGCTCGATCCTCTGACCGTCCGCAAGCGGCGCATCTACGCGACGATCCGGGTGGATGACGTCCCAGAGCATCGCGTCGTCGGGATGCAACCAGATGGGGGCATCGACCTCGGTCGCTAATTCGACCGCAGCGTTGATGTGATCGTTGTGAGCGTGCGTGGCGATGATTGCCTTGACCCGTCGCTCGCCGACGGCGTCCACGATGGGCTCTGCGGTGTGAGCTGCGTCGAAAATGACGACCTCGCTGTCATCACCGACGATCCAGATGTTGTTGTCAACATCAAAGTCTTCGCCGTCCAGGCTGAAGATCCCGCTGGTGACGACCTTGCTGATCGCGAGGCTCACATGACCACCACCGAGCGAAGGACCTCGCCGCGTTCCATCTTGTGAAATGCCTCTTCGACGCCATCGATGCCAATGGTCTCAGACACGAACCCGTCAAGGTTCAGGCGACCTTGTTGATAGAGGTCGATGAGCATCGGAAAGTCCCGGCTCGGAAGACAGTCCCCGTACCAGGAGGATTTCAGCGATCCGCCTCGTCCGAACACTTCGATCAACGGCAACTCGATCTTCATCTCTGGGTTGGGCACACCAACGAGGACAACCGTTCCGGCTAGGTCACGAGCATAGAAGGCCTGTTCGTAGGTCACGGGAAGCCCAACCGCCTCGATGGCAACATCGACGCCGTTGCCGTTCGTCAGATCGCGAATGGCTTCGATTGGGTCAACCTCCGACGAGTTGACCGTGTGGGTTGCGCCGAACGACTTTGCCCATTCGAGCTTGGTGTCGTCGATGTCGACAGCGATGATCGTGCTGGCACCGGCGATTCGGGCTCCCTCGATGGCGGCGTCGCCCACTCCCCCGCAACCGAAGACCGCAACGGAGTCTCCTCGCTTGACGTTGCCGGTGTTGAGCGCTGCGCCAATGCCTGCCATGACGCCACAGCCAATTAGGCCGGCGACCTCAGGCCGGACGTCAGGGTCGACCTTGGTCGCTTGCCCGGCGTGAACGAGGGTCTTTTCTGCGAACGCTCCAATACCGAGCGCTGGCGAGAGCTCGACGCCGTCGAGGGTCATCTTTTGTGCAGCATTGTGAGTGTTGAAGCACAGATGCGGGTTGCCGCGCTTACACGAGCGGCACTCACCACACACGGCGCGCCAGTTCAGGATGACGAAGTCGCCAACCGCAACGTCAGTAACGCCCTCGCCTACAGCTTCGACGATGCCCGATGCCTCGTGGCCGAGCAGAAACGGGAACTCATCGTTGATGGCGCCTTCTCGGTAGTGCAGATCGGTATGGCAGACACCACAGGCCTTAATGTCGATCAGCGCCTCGCCGGGGCCCGGGTCGGGGACATCGATTTCGACAACCTCGACCGCCGCCCCCTTCGACCGCGCAATAACCGCCTTCACCTTCTGCGACATGGATCCCCCTGTGACCTCGACTCCGCCAAACTCTACCCGAACGCGCCCGGCCTCCTGCCAAGCCGTCAGG
>CAZSYL010000050.1:0-17948 GCA_964610745.1 uncultured Acidimicrobiales bacterium | reverse complement strand
TCGGATTGCGACCGCTGGAGGGCGCAGCCCGGGAAACTCAGACGTCGAGATAGCGGCTAACGGCGAAGATAGAGCCGACCGTGGCAACTGCGGTACCGATGACGAGCGCGTAGATAGAGATCGTGAGGAACTCTCCATCGGTCACCCGGAAGCCTTCGAGTAGACGAAGGTTGTCCGATTCGGAGAACTCTTCGATCACATAGGTCCGGGCGAACGCGAGCAGCGGCAATGCAAGCAACGCCCCGATCACCCCTTGGAACAGCCCTTCGATCATGAACGGTATTCGAATGAACCAGTTCGATGCCCCCACTAACTTCATAATCTCGATCTCGTTGCGTCTGGACGCGATCGCGATGCTGAGCGTGGTCAGAATCACGATCGCGGAAGCCAGGAGCAAAACAACTCCGACCCACAGCATGATCGTGCTTATCTTTTGGGCGTTGTCCTGAATCTCACGAATGACCTCGGTAGCGAAAACGACAGTTCTCACCCCTGGTTTGGTTTCGAAGGTTTGGCCGAGCGCCTCCACTGCTCCCGCGTCAACGTCGGTCGGTCGGATACGGAAGCTCGGAGGCATCGTCTCGGGAGAGATCGTCTCGAGAAGCTGCGGATCCTCAGCGAAGAACTCGCGGAACTCTTCGAAGGTCTGCTCCTTCGACACAAAAGTCCACTCGTCGATGCCGCTGCCCTGACTATCGATGAGCAGCGTTTCGACGGCGTCGAGCTCACCCTGTTCGGCATCGGCCTTCATGAAGACCACGAACTCGATGCCGCCTTCCCAGCGGGCTGTGGCGTTGTCCACACCTCGAGCCACCAATTGGCTAGCTCCGAAGAGCGTCAGTGAGACGGCGGCGACAAGAATGGATGCGAGAGTGAGTGCGACGTTGCGCCAGATGTTCTGGCCGGTCTCGCCGAGCAAAAAGCGAACTTTTCCGATCATCGGTATTGACCTCCAGATTGGTCACGCACGATTTGGCCATCGGCCAGTTCGATTACTCGGCGGCGCATGGTGTCGACGATACCGCGGTCATGGGTCGCCATCACGACAGTCGTTCCGGTGCGGTTGATTCGATCCAACAGGCGCATAATTCCAACGGCCGTGTCCGGGTCAAGGTTTCCGGTCGGCTCGTCGGCGAGGAGGATCAGGGGACGGTTGACAAATGCCCTCGCGATCGAAACTCGCTGCTGTTCGCCACCGGAGAGTTCGTCGGGAAGTCGGTGGGACTTCTCCGACAGCCCAACCAGGTCGAGAATTGCGGGGACCTGCTGATCGATCACGCTCTTTGGCCGCCCAATAACTTCGAGGGCGAAGGCGACGTTGTCGGCAACTGTGCGTTTTGGGAGCAGCCGGAAATCTTGGAAGATGCAGCCGATATTGCGCCGCAGAAAGGGCACCTTCCAACTGGACAGATCGACGATGTCCTTGCCTGCAACAAACACCTTGCCGGTTGTTGGCTTTTCTTCACGGTTGAGCAATCGGATAAATGTGGACTTACCCGAACCGGACTGGCCGACGAGAAAGACGAACTCACCCTTCTCGATCTCGGCAGACGCGTTAATGAGTGCAGGCGAATCCGCGCTGTACTCCTTGCTTACATTTTCCAGACGGATCATTTGGGGGGCTCCGCTTCAGCGCGATTCCAACGCAGGTAGGACTCCACGAAGGGGTCGAGGTTACCGCCCAAGACAGCATCAACATTACCCGTTTCATGCTCCGTGCGGAGGTCCTTCACCATTTGATATGGCTGAAGCACATATGAACGGATCTGAGATCCGAAGCCAACATTGCTGTTTTCGCCACTGATCGCGGCGATTTCGGCGTCTCGCTTCTGTCGTTCGAGCTCAAGAAGTTTGGCCGCCATCATCGCCATGGCCTTGTCCTTGTTCTGATGCTGGCTACGTTCGTTCTGGCAACTCGTCACCGTTCCGGTCGGAATGTGCGTGATGCGAACGGCCGAATCGGTGACGTTGACGTGCTGGCCGCCAGCGCCCGAGGAACGGAACGTATCGATGCGCAGATCCTTCTCGTCGATGTCGATCTCTTTGGTCATCTCTTCAAAGAACGGCGTAACCGCCATGGCAGCAAACGCCGTCTGGCGCTTACCTTCATTGTTGAACGGCGAGATCCGAACCAGTCGATGGACACCGTGTTCGCCCTGGAGCAGGCCGTACGCGTGGCGTCCTTTGATCATGAATTCGGCCGACGATATGCCGGCTTCGGTGCCATCGGAGGCGTAAAGAAGTTCGTAGTCGAACCCGCGGGCATCGGCCCAACGCTGATACATGCGCAGCAACATCTCAGCCCAGTCCTGAGCATCGGTGCCACCTTCGCCACTCTTGATCTGACACACCGCATCGCGTTCGTCGAACTCACCAACGAACAGTGCCCGTAGCTCGAGGGCGTCGAGCGAGCCCGACATGGCACTGACGATCCCGTCAATCTCCTCGGGGAGAGACTCGTCGGGCTCTTCGGCGGCCATTTCTGCGAGTGTTTCGGCTTCTTCGATCTGTTCGAACAAGCCCTCGAACAGGGCAATGTCGTCGTTGACCGAAGACAGCTCTGTTTGCACTAATCGGGCAGCGTTTGCGTCGTCCCACAGGTCAGGGCGCGACATCTCGGCCTCGAGCTGAGGCTGGCGAGCGCGCTGTTCGTCTATCCGCAGATAGCCGGCAGCCTCATCGAGGCGCGCTCGGAGCGCGGCGAAAGTATCGGAGTAATCCTGCATGAGTCGATTGCGGCTGGGCTAGCGCCCGTGGCAATGCTTGAACTTACTACCGCTTCCGCATGGACATGGCGCGTTGCGTCCAACATTCTCAAACTCGTCGTTCACCTTTGGAGTTGCTGGCGCGGTGGCTTTCTTCTCGACCTTGGCCTGGCCGTTGCTCTCAGGAATGGCCGAATTCTTGCGCTTCGTCGTCGTCCTGGACGCACTCTTTGCTTTTGTCGAGCCTGCAGCTGGTTGAGGCTGAACCGACGCATCCTTGCGCTCGATCGGCGCTTCGATGACCTTCGGAGCTGAATCCTCGGCGGTGGCCTCGGGTTCCTTCTCCTTGACCTCGACGTGGGTGACGTAGCGAACGTACTCAAAGTCGATGCCTTCGAGCATCTGGCCAAACATGTCGAAACCTTCGCGCTGCCACTCGGTTACTGGATCCTTCTGACCCATTGCCCGCAAATGGATGCCCTGTCGCAGGTGATCCATTGCGTGGAGATGGTCGCGCCAACGCTGGTCGATCAGACGCAGCATGACCTGGCGCTCGACCTGGCGCATGATGTCGACCCCGACCTCTTCTTCACGACCCTCGTAGCGAGCGATCGCATCTTCGAGGAGGGTGTCGGTCAACGAGACCGGATCTGCTTCTTCGGCAAACTTCTCGGCATTCAATTCGGTCGGCCAGTAGCCCTGCACCTCTGCTTCGAGCGTTTCGAGGTCCCATTCGTCTGGCGCTGCGCTGCTGGCGTGGGTGTGAACGAGGTTGTCGATCAGCTTGGTTATCGCCTCGACGGTATCGTCGCGGAGGTCTTCGCCTTCGAGGATGCCGCGGCGTCGACGGTAGATGACGAGACGCTGCTCGTTCATGACCTCGTCGTACTGGAGGACGTTCTTTCGGGCCTCTGCATTCTTGGCCTCGACGGTGTTCTGTGCGCGTTCGATCGCCTTTGTAACCATCTTGGCTTCGATCGGCACATCTTCAGGAAGGGCGCGATCCATCACATAGCTCATAGCGCCGGTTGCAAACAACCGCATCAGCTCATCTTCGAGTGAAAGATAAAAACGGCTCTCGCCAGGATCACCCTGACGCCCGGAACGGCCTCGCAACTGGTTATCGATGCGCCGGGATTCGTGGCGCTCTGTCCCAAGCACGTACAGCCCACCGAGCTCGAGCACTCGGTCTCCTTCGGCATCGCACTGCTCGGTGTAATTAGCGAGCAGCTCTTGGTATCGAGCCTCGTACTCGACAGATCCCGGTACGAGCGCCTCGCCTTCGGCGTCCACATCAGCTCGAATGTCGCGTTCGGCCAATCCCTCGGGGTCGCCACCAAGCTTGATATCGACGCCACGGCCAGCCATGTTTGTCGCCACGGTGACCCCATGGAGACGCCCAGCCTGAGCCACCACGTGGCCTTCCCGGGTGTGCTGCTTGGCGTTCAAAACGGTGTGCTTAATGCCGCGCTGGTCGAGCAAACGGCCGAGCTTCTCGGACTTTTCGACCGAGACCGTACCGACAAGGACCGGCTGACCGGTCTTGGTTCGCTCTTCAATGTCGTCGGCGACCGCGTTGAACTTGCCGTCTTCACTCTTGAAGATGAGGTCGGCCTCGTCGTCGCGAATCACCGGCAGGTTCGTTGGAATTTGGGCTACCTGAAGGCCGTAGGTTGCCGCGAGCTCGGCGGCTTCGGTTTGCGCCGTACCGGTCATACCCGCGAGCTTCTCGTACTGGCGGTAGTAGTTCTGCAGCGTCACGGTCGCAAGGGTTTGATTCTCTTCTTTGATCTTGACGCCTTCTTTGGCTTCCACTGCCTGGTGAAGGCCATCGGACCAGCGACGTCCATCGAGAACGCGACCAGTGAACTCGTCGACGATCTTCACTTCGCCACCATCGACGAGGTATTCCTTGTCGCGCTTGTAGAGCTCCTTTGCCTTGAGGGCCACCAGGAGCTGGTGAACAAAGTTGGCGTTCGCTGAAGCCGGGTCGTAGAGATTCTCGATACCGAGCGCCTCTTCGACCGCAAAGACGCCTTCTTCAGTGGGTGCAACGATGCGCTTCTCTTCATCGACGTCGTAATCGACGTCTCGCTGAAGAGAACGGGCAATGCTGGCGAAGCGGTAATAGATCTGGGCAGCGTCAGCCACTCGTCCGGAGATAATCAGCGGTGTTCGGGCTTCATCGATGAGGATCGAGTCGATCTCGTCGACAATGCAGTAGGTGTACTCGCGCTGGACGCGGGCAGCCGCGGTCATTGCCATGTTGTCGCGCAAATAATCGAAGCCGAACTCGTTGTTGGTTCCGTAGGTGATGTCAGCTGCGTACTGGGCCCGCTTGAAGTCGCTGTTTCGGTTGCCCGGAATGATGAGTCCGACGGTTAGGCCCATCCATTCGTGGAGGCGACCCATGTTCTCTTTGTCTCGCGCAGCGAGGTAGTCGTTGACCGTCACCAGGTGCATGCCTTGGCCGCTCAGGCCGTTCAGGTACGCAGCCAGCGTCGAGACGAGCGTCTTGCCTTCGCCAGTGCGCATCTCAGCAACCCAACCGAGATGCAGCGCGAGGCCGCCCATGAGCTGCACGTCGTAGTGGCGCATGCCGAGGGTACGAATCGATGCTTCACGAGTAGCAGCGAAAGCCTCGATCAGCAGATCATCGAGGGTCGCGCCGTTGTCGAGGCGCTCGCGGAATTCGGTGGTCTTGGCCTGCAGCGCTTCGTCAGAAAGTGCCTGAAACTCGGGTTCGAGCGCGTTGACATCTGGGACGATCGCTTCCAGCGCACGGAGCTTCTTGCCTTCACCGCTTCGGAGTACCTTTTTGAATACGCTCATACTGTCCTCATCGTAGTCCCGGGACGCTTCAGTACCTTTGGCAGTACTAGGTAATGATCGGGTGTTCACGACATGTTCTGAGTGCATGGGCCGGTTCGCCCATGCCGTGTTTGAAGGCGCGACCTTCAACGGCCAGCAACACCGGCCGTTGAAGATCTATTTCACGGAGCAGCAGTCCCCTACCGGAACCCTCGCACTACGACGCGTCGATCAGGCCAACATCGCCGTCGTCACGCAGGTACACCACAGCGGAATGGTTGGTCTCACTGTTGGTGAAGAGGAAGAAATCGTGTCCGAGCAACTCCATCTGGAGAACCGCTTCATCCGCGGTCATTGGATCGATGATGAACTGCTTCTTTTTGACGATCTTTGAGACGTTCTCTTCTTCGGGCTCTGGGATATCACCAGAGATTGGAAGCGGTTCGAGGCGAATGGTCTCTTCGCCATTGGCCTCATGACGATGCAACTTGGTCTTCAGCTTGAGGAACTGACGTTCCAGCTTCTCGGTTGCCAGATCGATGGCGGTGTACGGGTCCGGTGCGGTCACCTTTGTTCGGACGTGGTGACCGTGACCCTCGACCGTTACCTCACAAATCTCTTTGTCGGAGATTCGGGGATTTCGCTCCTCACAGAAGTGAACATCAGCGCGTTCTAGACCGGGCACATACTTGTCCAAACGACTGATCTTGGAGCGTGTCAGCTCCTGCAATCGATCGCTTACCACGGTCCGACGGGAGCTGATGTTTACCTGCATGGGCAAAACCTCCAAGTATCTATTGGTTGGACTATCTGTCCTTTGACGCTACCTCAACAGGTGTAATAACGAGAAAAGGTTGTCCAAATAACTATCGGATAGGAACGACGAGATCTTTCGCAGATCGTTCCTGCTTTTTGCCCGGAGGCGTCGCTGCCAGAGCAATAAGTTCAACGTGACGAGCTCCGGAAAGGCCAAGCGCTAGACCGCACGCGACGGCCGTTGCCCCCGTGGTGACAACGTCGTCGACGAGCAGGAGCCTTTCGGGGACCATCGTCGAGGAACGGAACTCGACCGCCTGACGCTCTTGACGGTTACGGCCCTGCTGGGAGCCGCTGTCGACCCGGCTCAGGGGCGCAATGACCGGAACGCGCAATCGTTTGGACAACCTCGATGCCATGAGATCTGGAATGTGATAGCCACGCTCGCGACGGCGCTGCGCGTGAGCAGGCACGGCGACGATCGCATCGAACTCACCAGACACCGAGTCGGCGAGGGCGGTCATCAGGGCGCTGAGGCCCTGACGGCGATTGTGGTACTTAATCGAGCACACGAGGTCGGCGCCGATTCCTTCATAGCTACAGAGAACGGTCGAGCCAGCAAGACCGAGTAAAGGAGGAACGGTGGCCGGCACGAGGGCCTCGACACACACCGCGCAAATGCCGTTTGCCGGTCCGTGACAAACCGAACACCTACTGTCGAGCAACCACATACTCGGAACTATATGACCCGCCACTGACAACCCTTTTCTGACCCCGCTCAACGACCACATTTGGCCGGCGACTGACATCCTCGCGTAAAAGCGATGTGCCGTGCTGGGCCACTTGTCACAACTCGTGTGTTCAACGCTGCTCCGACTCTGCAATGGTGTGAGTATGACTATCCACGGAACGGTTGCACCAGGGTTCGAGACGGTTCGGGAGACCTTCGAACGGAACTTTGCGAGCGGAGCAGAAGTGGGCGCAGCCTGTGCCGCTGTCGTCGGTGGCGAACTCGTGGTCGATCTATGGGGTGGCTACGCGGAGCCGAGAACCAAAAGACTGTGGGAGCGCGACACGATCGTCAATGTGTTCTCGACCACCAAAGGCGTGGCTTCGATGGCCATCCTGCACGCAGCGTCCCATGGCTTGTTCGGCCTCGATGACCTCGTCGCCGACCATTGGCCGGACTTTGCCGAGAACGGCAAGGCCGACATCACCGTACGACGACTGCTCGCTCACCAAGCCGGGCTGTGCGCAATCGATTCGAAGATCGATGCGGCGATGCTCGCCGATCCAGAACGTCTGTCGGTTGCGTTGGCCCAACAAGCGCCGGCGTGGGAGCCGGGCACGCGCCACGGCTACCACGGCATCAGTCTCGGGTGGTACGAGTCCGAACTCATTCGTCGTACCGACCCCGATGGGCGCACGATCGGGCAGTATTTCGCGGACGAGATCGCGGCGCCTCTCGGAATCGACTTCTGGATTGGACTGCCCGACGACATTCCGGCCACACGGATCGCGCGCCTGCAAGCCGATTGGTACCGGATCAAGATGGTCGCCAATATCTCCAAGCAACCAACCGAGTTCGTCAAAGGGTTTCTGAATCCAAAGTCCCTGACGGCCCGCACATTCGCGAATCCAGCGATGCTTGGTAAGCCTGCCCGCTACAACAATCCGGAGATGCGCAGTCTCGAACTTCCTGCGGCGAATGGGCACGGCACCGCTCGGGCAATCGCGACCGCCTATGGCGAACTCGCCACCGGAGGCGAGCGCCTCGGCATCACACCCGAAGTATTCGCTGCTGTGTCCGGTGCAGCTGACGACCCGACGCTTGGGCGAGACGACCTGGTGCTACGCACCGATACCCGCTTCTCGCTCGGCTATTGCAAGCCGTGGCCCGGGTTCGAATTTGGTACGCCGTCAGCGTTCGGCACACCAGGAGCAGGCGGCTCGTTGGGCTTTGCTGACCCCGAACGCAAACTCGGATTCGCATACGTCATGAACCAGCTCGACTACTACCAGGTCGACGACCCGAGAGAACACGCCCTCCGCGAAGCAGTCGTCAGCAGCCTCCCCTAGGCGAACACCGAACACCGTCTCGCCGACCCCAAAGGGGTCTGACCCCTTTAGGCGTAAAGGGGTCAGAGTACAAATACGCACATTTGTCTGGTCCGACGCCAAAATCTCCGCAAAATCAACATTCCAGCGACATAGGGTCGTACCCCATCACCCGCAAAGGGGTACGACCCCTTTTGGTAGTCATCAGTGTTCGGTACACCAGGAGCAGGCGGCTCATTGGGATTTGCTGATCCCGAACGCAAACTCGGATTCGCATACGTCATGAACCAGCTCGACTACTACCAGGTCGACGACCCGAGAGAACACGCCCTGCGCGAAGCGGTTGTCAGCAGCCTCCCCTAAACGGGCTCGGCCTCCGGCTAGCAGCCGAGCATCGAGAGCCGACAGGCTCGGATTGCGACAGCTGGAGGCCGAAGGCCGGGAAAGCTAGTACCGGTAATGGTCTGGCTTGTATGGGCCTTCGACGGGCACGCCGATGTAGTCGGCCTGTTCCTGGGTCATCTCGGTGAGCCGAACTCCGAGGTGTTCGAGGTGAAGGCGTGCGACCTTCTCGTCGAGCAACTTGGGAAGCGTGACGACCTGTGGTGTTGGATCGTTGTATGCCTCGGCGTTCTCGTGGAGCTCGATTTGGGCGAGTACCTGGTTCGTGAAGCTAAACGACATAACGAAGCTTGGGTGACCTGTGGCGTTGCCGAGGTTCAGGAGACGCCCCTCGGAGAGAATCAGCACGCTGTGGCCATCGGGGAAGACGTACTCGTCGACCTGTGGCTTGATGTTGGTTCGCTGGACATCGGACATTTTCTCAAGACCGGCCATGTCGATTTCGTTGTCGAAGTGACCCACGTTGCCGACGATCGCCTGATGCTTCATACGGGCCATGTGTTCAGCCGAGATGATGTCCTTGTTGCCCGTCGTAGTAATGAAGATGTCGGCGGTCTCCATGACGTCTTCGAGGCGGAGGACTTCGTAACCTTCCATTGCGGCCTGTAGAGCGTTGATTGGATCAACCTCGGTCACGATCACGCGACAACCCTGGGTCTTGAGCGATGCTGCAGAGCCCTTGCCAACATCGCCGTAGCCGCACACGACGGCGGTCTTGCCGCCGAGCATGACGTCGGTACCGCGGTTGATTCCGTCGACGAGGCTGTGGCGAATGCCGTAGAGATTGTCGAACTTCGACTTGGTGACGGCGTCGTTGACGTTGATTGCTGGGAACAACAATTCACCTGCATCACGCATGTGATAGAGGCGGTGGACACCGGTGGTGGTCTCTTCGGAGACGCCACGGATGCCCGGTGCGATCTTCTGCCAGAATTCGGTGCCCTGTTCAGCGGCGATCGTGCGCAGCTGTTCCATAAAGACGCCCTCTTCTTCGGATGCGTCCTCGGCCGTCTCGGGGATGGCGCCGGCCTTTTCGAATTCGAGTCCCTTGTGGACGAGCATGGTGGCGTCGCCGCCGTCGTCGAGGATGAGATTCGGACCCTGGCCATCGGGCCAATGGAAGAGCTGTTCAGTTGCCCACCAGTACTCCTCGAGCGTCTCGCCCTTCCAGGCAAAGATTGGGATACCCGCAGGGTTGGACTCAGACCCGGTCGGCCCAACAGCAACAGCAGCTGCGGCGTGATCCTGGGTCGAGAAGATGTTGCAGGTGACCCAACGGACGTCGGCGCCGAGCGCCGTCAGCGTTTCGATCAGCACGGCGGTCTGGATAGTCATATGCAACGATCCCGCAATCCGAGCACCTGCGAGAGGCTGAGAATCGCCGAACTCGGCGCGCAGCGCCATAAGACCTGGCATCTCGTGTTCGGCGAGCCGAATCTCTTTACGGCCGAACTCTGACAGAGAGAGATCCGCGACCTTGAAGTCTGTAGTCATTTTTGAGGCTCCTCGTGCGCGGTACGCGCAGCGTTGAATCGGAAATGGGTTGGCTGGGGCCCGCTGGCCTCGAAAACCTCTGTTCAGCCGACCGTCAGTGTAGTCGCTCGACCCACGCCCGCCCGGTACGCAACGTTTGCGTTACCGGTCACTTGGGCGCACTCGCCATCAGAGAGCCAAACAGCCTCGGTCGGAGCGAGAGTGACCTGCTCGGCGCCGGTAGAGACATCGACTGTTCCGGTGGTGCACAACACGATGCAGGGCCCGTCGACTTCCGCGCCATCGATCGGGCGCAGCCGTTGCAGCTCGAACTCGGTAGCCGGCGTCAGGTAGCGGCCGTCTGCTTGCATCTCCACCAGTTGGGCTGGATGGATGTCGGGGAGAACCACGTCGAGCAGGTTCTCGACATCGACGTACTTTGGGGTGAGACCCCCGCGTAGAACATTGTCGCTATTGGCCATCAGTTCGACGGCGAGACCTTCGACATAGGCGTGCATGTGTCCAGCGCCGAGGTAGAGCGCTTCGCCTGGCTTTAGGGTGACGTAGTTGAGCATCGACGCAATCACGACCCCTGGGTCATGTCGATACTTCTCGGCGAGGCGGACGATGAGCGACGCTTCTCTCCTCCATCTTTCACCGTCATAGGACCGGCAGGCATCGACAAGCCCACTGACCAAGGTTGAAATATCTTGGCCAGTAGCATCCAGAACGTCAGAGCTCAGCAAATCCTCGACGACGTGTTTCGGTCCCTGCGCTAGCCGAGCCGCAAGCGCGTCGAAACCAACCGAGTCCTCAAAGCCAACCGCGTTCCAAAAATCCTGTGTCGCCTCTGGGTCACGGAAGCCGACCAACGCGTCAAAGCTGGTCAGGGCACATATCAATTCGGGTTTGTGATTGTCGTCGCGAAACGAGCGGTGAGGGGCGTTTCGTTCGATTCCCGCCGCTTCTTCAGCTGCGAACCCCGCTCGTGCTTGTTCGATCGAGGGGTGTGCTTGAATACTGAGCGGCGATCCGGCCGCGAGCAACTTCAACAAGAACGGCAGCTTGGCTCCGAACCGGTCGACGACGGACTGGCCAAGAAACTCGACTGGGTGGGTCTCGATATGGTCGATGAGCGATGTTCCATCGCCACACATCGTCGCCGCGCCTGGATGGGCCCCGTACCAAATCTCGGCTTCAGGTTGGGCCGAGGCTGGCTCCCCGCGGAGCTGTGCGAGCAGCGTTGTCGAACCCCACGCATAGTTCTGAAGTCCGCCGATCAGAAATTTCATCGACGCGCTCTACTCAGAGAACGTTGGGTTGATGCCCTCGGCCTCGACCTTTGCGTTGATGCGGCTCATTTCGTCAGCATCGAGCGTTTCAGCCTTGTCGATCAACATGATGGGGATGTCGTTCGAAATGGAGTAGCGCAGCGACAATCGCGGATTGATCAGCGAGTTCTCGTCCGCCAAGTAGTAGAGCGAACCTTTGTCCTTTGGGCAAGCGAGAATATCGAGCAACTGTTGAGCGAGAGCCATACGGTTCAGGCTACCTGTGGTGCCTCGTCCATGTGAGATTGCACCTCAGCGACTCGGGCCGCCACCGACGCTTCATCTTTCGCTTCCAGATTGAGCCGAAGGAGCGGTTCGGTATTCGACGCCCGCAGGCTGAACCACCAATCACCACAGTCGACGGTGAGCCCGTCGAGGCGGTCTTGTGAGGCGTCGGCGTACACGCCAGCAACATGATCGATGACAACCGTGGTATCGGCGACGGTCGCATTGATCTCGCCCGATGCGCGATATCGCCGCAACGGTGCCACGAGATCGCTCAACGATTTACCGGAATCACACATCGCCGCCAGGATCACCACCGCTGCGATCATGCCCGAATCAGCGCGCCAGTTGTCGCGGAAGTAATAGTGGCCGGAATGTTCGCCACCGAATGCTGCTCCGGTCTCGGCCATCACCGCCTTGATGAAGCTGTGACCAACTCGGGTGCGGACAGCGGTTCCGCCGTTCTCTTCGATGATCTCGGGAACGACCTTCGAACAGATCAGATTGTGGAGGATCGTCGCCCCTGGCTCTGCATTGAGCACCTGCTCGGCGACCAGTGCGGTCGTCAACGAGCCAGACACCCCGTCTGCGTTCTCATCGACCAGAAAGACGCGATCGGCGTCTCCGTCAAAGGCCAGACCGACATCGGCGCCGACCTCGAGAACTCGTTTCTGCAGGTCGACCAGGTTCTCTTCGTTGAGAGGATCTGCCGGATGGTTCGGGAAGGTTCCATCGAGTTCTTCGTACATGATCTCAAGCTCGAACGGCAGATGTGCAAAGACTGCGGGGACGACGAGCCCTCCCATGCCGTTCGCCGTGTCGGCGACGATCTTCAGCGGGCTGAGCGACGAGACGTCGATAAAGCTCAGGACATGTTGAGCAAAGTCCTCGAGTATGTCGCGCGAACTGAGCGTGCCCGATTCACCACGCGGTTCGAGAAGGGTGCGGGCGTCTTCCTTGATGACCGACAGCCCAGTGTCTCCGCCGAGCGGCGCAGCACCCTTTAGACACATCTTGATGCCGTTGTACCCGGCGGGGTTATGCGATGCGGTAAACACAGCGCCTGGCATATCGAGCGAGCCGGAAGCGAAGTACATCATGTCGGTCGATGCCAGACCTATGTCGACCACGTCGACGCCCTGATCGAGCGCACCAGCGGCGAACTCGGAAGCAAACTCCGGCCCGGTGGGACGCATGTCATGGCCAACGACAATCGAGGTCGCTCCGTCATGATCAGCGACGAAACGCGCAAATGCCGCACCGATCGAACGGCTCAGCTCAGCATCGAGCTCCGATGGAGCGAGTCCGCGCACGTCGTAGGCCTTGAAGACCGCGTCGATGTTGCCCATCTGAAACCTCTTCTACTGCAGGACCGGCTCTGGCAACATGGCCAGTCGATCGGGGTCGGTGTATTCACCTCGTGCCGACGAACGTCGAATTCGGCCGATGTCAGCGAGCAGCTGCAAGGTGTCAGCGACCAGGCTTACCGTCGAGGCATCCGTCTCGGCGGGGCTCATCGGGACCTCGACGAGGGTGAGGCGCCACCGTTCAACCAGATGAAAGATCTCGATATCGAAAGAGAACCCGTTCAACCGGGTCTTTGAAAAGATCAGCTCAGCTACATCGCTGCGGAAGCCTTTGCAGCCGGCCTGAGTATCTCGGTATTGCCCGAGCAGCAGGACGTGTGTCGCAAGGTTCACCAGACGTCCGCCAACATCTCGAACGAGACCAGCGCTGGTGTGGGTCACTAGTCGTGAATCGCGTCGGGTACCCACCGCAACATCCCAGCCCGCTTCGATCTCTCCCATAATGCGGACGACCTCGGCTGGCCCGTAGGCAAGGTCAGCGTCGAGAAAGACCCGCGTCCGCCCCGAAGATGCAAGCATGCCTGCGCGCACTGCTCCCCCTTTGCCGAGATTCTGAGGAAGCAGTAACCCGGTGGCCTTACCGGTCGCCTCGGCAGCATCGGCGGTGCCATCTCCCGAGCCATCGTCGACGACGACGATCTCAAAGTCGGATGGATCGAGCAACGACGACAGATGAACGTGTAACTCCTCGATCGTCTCAGCGATGCGCCCGGCTTCCCGGTATGCGGGAACCACGACGGAGAGGCGGAGCTGATCATCCGGGGCGAGCCGGTTGGCCGGCACACCCTGCTCTGAGCGGACCACCTGAAAGAGAAACCAGCGATTGGAGATCGCGCGCACACTCGCAGCTGCAGCGATCGCAACGATCTTGGCCGCGGCGCCTTTGACCGGAGCGAAAAAGAGCACCGTGAGATCGACCAGGCCCGCGGCTGCAATCGATGAAATAAAAGCCACCGGGCGGTGAATCCATCGCAGATTCGGATCGTTACGAAGCGTAAACCTGCGGTGGGCGGTAACACCGAAGACGGCCGCGACAGTCAGGGCCGCAACGTCTGCAGCCCACCAGCGAAAACCTGAGGATCGGATGAACAGATAGAGCGAAAAGTCGATGGCGGTCGCCGCGATAGCTACGAGGACAAAGAACCTCAACCGCCGCGTCATACCGTCACCATTTCCGGAGTGGCTTGAGGTGTCTCGGGGTCCGCGGAGCCATCGAGAGGTCCCGGTGCAAGCGCGTCGGGCTTCGGGAGCAATCGACCGCCGCGGATCGACGCTCGAGCAAGAACGAACATCGCGACGATGCCGACTCCGGTGAGGAGGAGGGCGACGATGTCGGTCGCGGTGCGCGAGAAGACAAGTTCCACATTCTGTTCTGTCGGCACAACGACCATAAAGTTAGGGGCTACCCGAAATGGTCCCTCGGCGCCGTTGGCCTCCCAGGCAGGAAAGAACGACGACCGGATCAGTACTGGTGTGCCCACCTGGTCGACACTGAAGCTGATCTTGTCGGTTTCGGTCGAGATGTTGCTCACCACGGTCTCTTCCTCGATGACCGTCTCCGGAAGCAAGGTTTGCAACGTTTCTGCGTCGTCGGGGATCACGCCGGTGCGAGCATTCTCCTCGGCTGCTTCATAGCGAGCAAGAACCTCCTCGGCGGCGATCGTTTCCCATGACTCAGGCCCACTCGTGGCTGGTCGAATCTCGCCGAGGTCCCCAAACCACTCGACCCCGACGTCGAGCCACTCGTCCTGTGCGTCGCTGACCCCATCGATGACGACCGGCGATACGGCCAGCGGTTCGACGAGTATCGAAGTGGTTTCGAACACGACCCACGGAGCGGAAGCAGCGACTTCGGTCAGACCCGGATGCTCGCGCGCCGCCAGAACGGTTTGTGGCGAGAAGGCAAGGTAGTAACGAACGCCGAGCTCGTTCATCCGTTGCACTCCGAGTTCGATGTCGAAGGTGCCATAGGGAAGGTTGCGCATTGCTTGCGATGGCCCGCCTACGGACGCGTCGCCAATGGTGCGCCGCGGCGCCGAAAGATCGCTCTGCAGGAGGAAGTGATAGGGCACGGTGGGAGTGGCCTCAAAGAACAGCCCCTCCATCGAGCCAATGCATCCATCGGTCCACAACGGCAGAAGCATCATTGCCATCGTCGTACCGTAGCGATTCAGTTCGGGAGCGAACTCCCACATGGCGCGGCCGCATCCGATCTCCTGACCAACGCCAAGCATCGTCCGTTGAATGAGCTGATACTCCTCGAAGCCGCCCTGACCAACATCGCCAATCGCTGCAGCATCGATCCCTTTACCTTCGAGCCCAGAAAAGTTCCACCTAGACCAGCCCGGCACAAAGCTGTCGTCAGCTGAAGTGATGTCGAGTCCGGCGAAACTCCAGGAACGTCCATCGATCGTCTCGTCCGTGCCGCCGATGGTGTCGAGCGCAAGACCGAGCAAAATAAAGAGCGATGCTGCCACGACGATCGGTGCAGTGATGGTCGAACTGTCACTTCCCGACCCGAAGTAGCGATTCAGCGCAGCGAGCACTCCACCCTGATGGCGGGCCGGTTTACGCACAGGCACCAGACCTGCTTCACCAACGGCAACAGTCTCAGCAGCCTCTCCAGCCGATTCGATCGCGCTGTCCAACGAAGACTGAGCAGCTTCGCGCCGAGCAGCACTAAACCGCAGCCCTGCCGAGACGAGAACTGCAAGGACGCCAGCGACAGACACCAGGAGCACCACCGCCCAGAAGACACCCCGACCAGTGTCGAGCCCGGACAGCTCGACGTCGCGTGCTGGCGTCGCGAGAAGAACGCCCGCCGCCGTGACCACAGCAACGATCTCCACATTGTTGAGAAAGGCACGTAGCTGACGCGGAATTTCGGTTCCCAGTACGACGACCACAAAGAGAATTGCGAGCACACGAACCGCGTAGCCAGCCGCACCAGGGATGTAGTCGGCGAGCACCGAACCAAGATCACCGAATGACCCAATGAGCGGAGTAGGTCCATCCCCACCGGGTTCGGGCCAAACGACAGCGCCGCGAATCTGGCTCGGGATGAGCAAAATTGCCGACGACGCGAGCAAACCCATACGCATGACGACCGAGGTACGGGAGAGCTGTTGGATCAGAAGCGCCACACCAAGGGCAGCGAGCAGGGTGACACTCAGGTAGTAGAACGGCAGGATTCGTGCGTTCCAGAGCCGACCATCGGGAAACCACACAAAAGCGCCTGCCATCGCAGCCGCAGACACCGTCAGCAACCCACCGAGCTCGACTCGTTGCACGATCGACAGCACCAATCCCACTGCGGCAATGGTCAACAGCACCGGCAGCGGTGGGTAATCGCTCAGGACATTCGACGGGTTGAGGTCGCTGCGGGTGATGAGCGGCGAGTGGATGATCTCGATCCGTTCCCAGCCCATGTCGTTGAGGAAGTCCGAGCGCAACGCAAACGGCAGAACCCAAAAAGCCGAGACCATCCCGGCCAGCGCGCCACTGCCGACGATCCAAGGCACCGACCCGAAGCGCCGCTGCACCAAACGCATCACCATCAGCAGCGCAACGACGGTGAGCAACCAGAACGCTGGAAGCAGGTGGCTAAGGCCGGTCAGCGCAATGAATACTCCAGCGACGACCTTGCCCTCGCCGGTGCGTGTCCCTCGAATCACAAAGCCGAGCGCAACCAGCGACAGGCTCAGCGAGATCGATGCCGCGAACTCGCCGGCGAGAGTGGACGCGATATTGCCACCATAAATGTTGAACGACCGATCGAACGCGAAGGCGAGGCTGCCAACCGCCAGCACCGCGGGCCCCGGAAATCGGAGCGCGGAGAGATGGCCGAGAGCCCAGGCCGCCACGGGAAAGAAGACCACCCCGCTGACCGCGATCAGTTTGAATGCAACGTTGTAGGGCAGGCTGATGAGGAGCGGAGCGAGAACGGCCAACACAATGGCCATTCGCAGCGCTCGGCTCTTCGCCCCAGTCGCGTACGAATAGAACGCAAAGAGCGCCAGCGCTCCAACGATCGGGAGCGAGAGCAGAGGATGCAAGCCGACATCGAGGATGACGATCGCAAGTGCCGGAATTACGAAGTAGAAGTGAAACGCTGGAAAGCCCGAGTACCAGTCGGGGGTCCAGCCGGTCAGTCGGAGATTTGGTAGCAGCTCATCGCGAAGGAATGCCGGGCCCCACACATGGGCACCCATATCGCCACCGGTTGGCGTCGTATCTTCAAAGATCAACGATGGCTGCAGCTGCCAGAAAACAAAGAGCGAACAAGCCGCTACAACGAGCCCGGTAACCCACTTCTCAAGCCGGTCACCACCAGGGTTCTCGGAGGTCACCTGTTTCATGGGAACAGTTTCCCATCATCTTGGTCATTTAGGAGTTCAGCGGTCGGAAGATTCAGCAATTTCGTCGAGTACACCCTCGAGCGAGAAGGTTTCGCCTGCTGCTTCCCAAATACGGATGTCGCAGTGTGAACATGAATGCAGGGTACGCATTGCCGAATCGATCTCCAGATTGAGCGAGACCATGTCCCGTTCGCACTTTGCGCACTTTGTTGGCCGTACGTCTGACCGCTTCATGTGTTACACCCTCTACGTTGCGTTGCCGCTTCCTTTCGGTCCGAGATGTTTGCGGGTGAGGCGTGGGGGCAAATTGAGGACAAACGGCCTGGTGATATGGGCCATTCGACCAACGGCCAGAGCTACCTACCCCGCTGCAAGCCCTACCCCGCTGCAAGCCCTACCCCGCTGCAAGCCCTACCCCGCTGCAAGCCCTACCCCGCTGCAAGCCCTACCCCGCTGCAAGCA
>CAZSYL010000049.1:0-29946 GCA_964610745.1 uncultured Acidimicrobiales bacterium | reverse complement strand
GGCATACAGGTCGCAGGTTCCGTGGTCGGCGTCGTCGAATGAGCCGAGATGTTCAAGTCCAGCCTTGGCCAACGCACCGCAGCTCGCCGCGTTCTCTCTCACCGGTGACGCACCGACCTGGGTCCAATCGGGGTGCTGGCCAAAGACGATGTCGTCAACGAACGTCCGGATCATCGAACTCCCGAGTCCCTCGCCTCGCCGGTCCGGATCGCCGAGGAGGTAGTCAATGCCCGCTCCCGCTGCGTCGAAGCCGAGTCCCAGCCACGCCTTGACCTCATCGTGTTCGCTGTAGCTGGCGACCGCATAACACTGAATCCAACCGCTGGCTTGGCCGTCGAGAAACGCGAGATACACCTCAACATGCTCTGCGTCGAAGTCGGCCCCCAACTTGTCGTAGACAAAGTTCGGGTGCTCCTCAGCCAGCCTGCCCCGCAGTTCGGCCGAACCGTACTGCGCGACTATCCCGGGCCAGGAGACATCTTCCCCCTCCCAAAAGCGCACGACGCCCGGTTCGTTCATCCACCGGTGAAGCGTCGCGAGGTCGCCATCATCAAGCCTTCGAAACGTCCAGTCCAACACCCCAAAACCGTACTCTGCGTTCGTAGGTCGTAGTGGAACTCAGATGAGCCGGAGCAGCAGGGACGTCGCAGAGATGGTGAGCAGAACGATGACAATCCGCTCGAATATCGTCGCCGAAATCCGCTCGCGCAAGAAAGCACCGATCGGAAGTGAGACAACGCTGAGTGGGATCATGAGCAACCCGATGACGACCGTCTCGGTGGTGTAAAGCCCTCCGATCGCAGCGACGATCATCTGGCCGATCTGGGTCACCGCGAAGAAAGCTGCGAGCGAATAGATGAATGTGTCTCGTTCGACGTCCACGCACAGAAACCAGGGGGTGATGATCGGACCGGACACCCCTGCTGCCCCCTGGAAGACACCAGCGACGCCTCCCACGACAGGCGCCAGGCGGTGGGCCGTGGGATCAGCCATTTTAAATTTCAACCCACTCAATCGGTTGATAAGGAACGCGACGAGGATAATGAACAGAATAAGTCGAAACGTCTGCACAGGCAGTTGGGGTAATAAGAGGGTTCCCCCGATCGTGCCGATCGTGCCGGTCACGACAATCGTCGGCAGCGTCGTCGCTCGGCTCTGGTGTTCTCGAAGTTTCCAGGCAATACCCAGGTTGAGAAACAGATTCGACGGGGCGATGATCAACACGGCATCGACCACATCGATCAGCTGAGCGAGAACCGGAACCATGAGCAACGGGTAGCCGAAGCCCGCCGTGCTCTTAACGATCGCAACGACCCCCGCAATGGCGAGGATGAGGACGACCTGGTCGCCGGTCACGAAACGGCCGGGTCTGGCACTGAAAGAGACGCTGTGGCCTCGCTAATGAGCATTGACATAAACCGTATCAATGCTTCGGTCGGAGGTCGATCCTGGCGGCGGGCGAGCGTAAGCGCTCGTTCGGCCACGGAACGCTTTAGCGCTCGTTGGAGGAAATGCGGCTCACGCTCGGCGTCGACCGCGGACAACACCGTCCACCCCATGCCGAGTCGGACCATCTCGCACAGCACGGCAGGCTGTGAGCTCTCCGCGACGATCTCGACGCTCGCGCCGAGGCGTCGCAACTCTCGAGTGACAAGGGCGCGGGTTCGCGAGTCTTCAGGAAATCCCACCCAGGGGCCCCACGTCTCGGGCTTGCCGACGGTCGCTCCTGGTGGTGCATAGACGTAGAGAGGCTCGCTGACCAGCGGCCGAAGCTCGATGCCCTTGGTGTCCTCTGGAGCAACGGCTACGACAACATCGAGTTCTCCGGCCCGAAGCTCATCAAAGAGCACGCCCGAAGGTCTGACATCGAGACGAACAGAGATACCCGGATGGATGGAACGGAACCGAACGAGTGTCTCGCCAAAATGATGAATCGCCGCGGTATCGATCATCCCAGCGCGGATCTGGCCGACGTCACCGGTACGAATCTCCTGCGCCCAGCGGGATAACCCCTCGAGCTCGCCAAGCACGCTTCGGGCATAGGCCGCCGCCGAGTGGGCCTCGGGGGTCGGAACTCGATTGCGGCCCTCCTTGGTAAAAAGTGCAATACCAAGGCGACGCTCGAGCTCGGCGATTCCCTGCGCGAACGCGGAGGTGCTGACGTCCAACTCGGAGGCGGCGTCGCTCCAGCCGCCGTGATCCAGCGCAGCAACGAGATACCCGAGCTGTGTTGGTGAGGGACTTTGAGCGGGCACGCACAACAGCGTAGAAGGTGTTTTGGATAGTGAAGCGTTGCTTGATCATTGTTCTCGATGCTTTATATCTTCCGTAGTTTGACCGCCATGACTGACGCACGCGAAATCAAACCCGCATCCGGCAAGCTCGGACTCCTTATGCCAGGCCTTGGAGCAGTGGCCTCAACCCTGATCGCCGGAGTTCTCCACTCTCGCCAGACCGGCGAAGCACCTCTCGGTTCGGTTGCCCAAATGGCGCACATCCGCCTCGGCAAGCGGGAAGAGAACCGCAACCCACTCATCCGCGAGTTTGTCCCCCTCGCCGACCTCGACGACCTCGTCTTTGGCGGATGGGACCCACTTTCGCCCAACGCCCTCGAAGCTGCCCGCACCGCTGGCGTAATGAAAGACGCTGACCTCGCGGCAATCTCAGGCGACCTCGAGGGTGTCGTTGCGATGGATGCTGTCTTCGAGCAGCGCTGGGTGAGCCGCATCGAAGGTGTCCGGGTCAAATCCGAGACCAACAAGTGGGAACAAGCCGAGGCCCTCATTGCCGACATCGAGCGCTTCCGCACGGAGAACGGTTGCGAACGCCTCGTCATGGTCTGGTCTGCCTCCACCGAGGCCTTTCAGGAGCCTTCTGCGGTGCATGCATCGATCGAGGCCTTCGAAGCTGGATTGAAAGCCAGTGATGACAACATCTCCCCCAGCCAGATCTACGCTTACGCCTCGATCATGAGCGGCGTGCCGTTCGCCAACGGCGCTCCGAACCTCACCACCGACGTCGACGCCATCGTCCAACTCGCTGAGCGCGAGGGGGTACCGATCGCAGGCAAGGACTTCAAGACTGGCCAGACCCTCATCAAGACGCTGATCGCTCCAGGGCTCAAGTCCCGCATGCTCGGCATCCGCGGTTGGTACTCGACCAACATCCTGGGCAACCGGGATGGCGAGGTACTCGACGCTCCAGAGAACTTCCAAACGAAAGAGAACTCCAAGCTCGGTGTGCTCGACACCATTCTTCAGCCCGAGGTCTACCCATCGCTCTACGGCAACATCGATCACAAGGTCCGGATCGACTACTACCCACCCCGGGGCGACGAAAAAGAGGGTTGGGACAACATCGACATCTTTGGCTGGCTTGGATACCCCATGCAGATCAAGATCAACCTGCTCGCACGCGACTCGATCCTTGCCGCACCGATCGTTCTCGATCTCGCCCTCTTCATGGACCTTGCTGCGCGAGCTGGCGAGTCCGGCGTCCAGGAATGGCTGAGCTTCTACTTCAAGGCACCGCAGAGCGCCACGGTCAACGACCCTGAGCACGACATCTTCATTCAGCAGACCAAGCTGAAGAACACGCTCCGCGAATGGATGGGCGAGGTTCCAGTCACCCACTCCGAAGCGGGCTAGCCCCATTCTGAGCGGCCTGCTCTCGATGCTCGACTGCAGGCCGGTTCCGGCCCGCCTACTCTTTTGTATGTGGAACTATCGCTTGGCTTCCCTGCCGTCGCCGCCTCACTAGCCCTGGTAGCGATCGTCATTGGAATTAGTCGATGGAAGCGCCTCGGCCTCGAACGTGATGTCCTCGTGGCATCGGTTCGAGCCGGGGCGCAACTGCTTTTTGTGGGACTTATCTTTGCGACCATCTTCTCGTCCAACCTCGCAATGCTGTGGGCTTGGTTGTGGATTGGCCTGATGCTTCTGATGGCATCAGCGGTAATCGTTCGTCGAGCACAAGCGATACCGAACCTTCTCCCCACCTCACTGGTCGCCATGACGGGAACGACCGGAATTGTCCTCGCCGTTGTCTTTGGCTTTCGGGTTCTCGACTTCGAACCCGTCGAACTCATCGTCATCTCAGGCATCACCATCGGAAACACACTGCCGTCGGTCGTGCTCGGAGCAAACCGGATGAGTGAAACGCTGCGTGCGGACTACGGCCAGGTCGAAGCACTCCTGGCGCTCGGCGTCAACGGCACCGCATCAACTCATCACCTCGAAACCCAGGTGCTGAAGTCAGCCCTGACACCTCAGATCGAACGAACGAAAGTCGTGGGCTTGATCGCGTTACCCGGTGCAATGACAGGACTCTTACTCGCCGGAGTCGCCCCGGTGGACGCGGTCATTCTTCAGCTAATCGTGATGCTCTTAGTTCTTGGGTCGGTCGCGACGTCGGTCGTTGTGATGACCCGACACGTCGCTCGGCACGGGTTGACCGCGGATTTGAGAATCGCTTCGTGGGTCCGCCTGTCAGCAGAGTCGGCTACTGCTCAAGCCAGCTAATCGCGCCGTCGGGCAGAAGCTCGCGGAGTGACTTGTTCGACTCATCGAACGCCGAGCCCCAACGCGCACGGATTCCCGGATCGACCGGATCGTACTGACGCTTGTTGTAACGGGGGTACTCCATGCCGGTGAGCGGAGGAAGTTCGAGGAAATCGGTCGCACGGCGAACTGTCGCCTCGGGTTCTTCCGACAATGCTGCCGAGTCCAAGACGAGCACCTTGTCCGGCCCAAAGAGGTCGAGGTACCTCGCAATCTGATCGGCATACTGACCACGCCCGAGGTAGGCGTGGTGAATATGTGGCTTTGAGACGTAGCCAGAATCTGCCTCGATCTTTTCGACTTCGCCCGCTAGGCGAGACTCTTCAGCCGCAAAAGCCTCTTCGAGGTCGAGCGTTTCGAATCCTCGCTTGACCTCATGGTTGTGATGAGAGATCGCTCGGTCCAACGGTTCGCGAAGCACCGCAATAATTCGAGCCCCTGGGTTCATGGCGTGGATTCGTGCTGGAATGACTGGGCTGTACAGATAGTAGGGAGCGCCCTCGCCGACTGCTGGTACGAAACCGTGTTCGTCCTGCTGTGCCTTCAGCGTGGAGACCCGAGGAAAGTTGCCGCGATACCAGTCGATCGACTTGTCGTAGTTGGTATCGAAGTAGTGAACCCCTTTGGCACGGCGGGGGCCATGCACCAGCTCGTGTTTCAGAAGATAGATAAACAGCGACGTGGTCCCGCCTCGTTGAGTGCCAGCCACAAAGAAGTTCGGTAGCGCACGCTCAGCCGGATCGAGCAGCCCAATGTTCTGATTGACCTTGACGTACACGTCGTGGACCGGTTGTGGCAAAGCAGTGGCCTTACCAAGAGCTCTACGACCAATCATGACAACGTCGCCTTCAGCTTCTCTGTTACGCGTTGATGCCGAGGGGTGTGTAGGGCATCGGCCTCGACGTGGCGAGCACACAATTCGAGCAGGTACAGGCCCGCCAAAAGCTCATGTCGCGATGTCGGAATCCCGAACTCGGCCAACCCGAGCGTCGCTCCATCGAACCCTGACCCGTATTGGTAATGCAGGTGTAGAAGGTCGAAACCGGTCGGCACACCAGTCGACGCTCGTTCCCAATCCCATATCGCAATCGCGCCGCTTCGAGTCGCCCCGGTGTTCCAAGGCGACCAATCACCATGCCATGCGGACACTTCGAGGTCGTCCACGACCGACGATGTGGTCACCGCTTCAAGGTACGGGGCGAGGGCGGCCTGTTGCTCCGCACCCAGTCGAGCGGGAAGAGCACCCCACCAGGCGCTCTGAGCAACGCTGACCGGTTCGACGCGCTCCCGAACAAAGGCTTCGAGGACCTCCGTAGGCATCTCCGCCACCGTCACCCCAAGGTCATCGACGAGGTCGAGTGGAGCCATGACAAGCAGAGCACTCGATCCAAAGTTACCCGAGTGAAGCACGCTCGGAGTCACAACCCCGTCGAGGGGATCTGCCATCAACTGAGACAACCACACAGCTTCATTTCTGACCATCCGATCGGTGTGCGGGTCCGGACCAAGTTTCGCAACCGCGACGAGCTCATCACCGGCATAACATCGCACGACCGGTTTCCGATTCGGGCGAGGAGGACCAACCGCCACCGACAGCTTGACCGGACGACCAAGAACACCCGAAAGGTGCTCTCGCAACGTTCCGACGTCGCCATCGGAATTGACCAACCAGTCCGCGCTCCGGCGACTAGCTACCGACGACAGCCGGGACGCAGCGCTTCGGATCGCCTGGTTGGAAACCCGCGACGAGACCATTCGGTCGATCGCGTCGCTGAGCGCTCGAGGACTGTCGAGATCGACGACAACTCGCGGATCGCTGGGACGTGGAAGCGCGCTGTAGCGCTCGCCCTGCCCCAAGGATGTGTGTTCCTGTAGCAAACCGTTTGGCCCAGCCAACACCGTTTCCCACCAGCGCTGATCTGCAGCCGGCATCAGACGACGATCGGTTGCGAGAGTACGGCCTGGCGACGAATGTTTTCATCGCGGCGATCTCTGAAGAACACGGCGAGGCACATCATCATGATAGGAATCGCCGCCGGCAGGTGGTCGTAATAGAACATCGTCGGGAGGGCGGTCAGAACTGCCAGGTGTAACAGCAACTGTTCCTGGTTTCGTATTCGCACCCCGGTTCGGACAGCCATCACCACCCAGAATCCGGTGTAGAAGATCGCGCCTGGAATCCCCTGGCTAAACAGCGCTGTCCAGAAATTTCCATGCGTGCCGATCGCCGGCCGATTCGGATCGGGGTTCGCCAACGGCGCACCGAAGCCGAGCAGTGGCGAGTCGGGGACACGCTCGATAACCGCGGAGTAAATGTCGCTACGAGCACCGGTCGAGTGCTGGGTTGTGGTGCGCTCTGTGACGATGTTTCCGATCGGCGAAACAAGCACCAGAGCGCCGACGATAAACATGCCGGCAAGAAGGCGGCCAGCGAGCAGCAGGTTGCCGGTCGAGGCACGACGGATAGCGACATAGATAACCGAGCCGATCAGCGCAATCCAAAGACCACGGTTGACCGACACGACCATCGGGATGAGGGCAAGGAACGCAAAGAACGGAACCCAACGTCGCAGACGCCGGGTCCGGCCGGCAGCGGCGATCGATGCAAAGGTCGCGGGCACAACAGTGGCAGCCCAGTCGTTCGAGAAGGAAAAGGGAAACGACGGTCGGTTGAGTGGAAAGCCGAGGAAATCCTGGGTCTGCGCGAATGGAGGCTGCACGGTGTTGCTCACAAACCCGTTCGACAGCAGCGACCCCGGCAGCACCTTCGACAACAGGGTCGGAACCGTCGCGTCGCCGAAGATCAGTCCCAGGTAACCGCCGATGATCGTTGTGAAGACGAAGATGCCCGCGATCATCCCCAGTACCCGGCCGGTCGGCAGGTACTTCTGCGGCATGTTGTAGATGTAGAGGAACAGGATCGTCGAGCCAATGTAGATCCCGGCTCGCATGGCAAAGGCCAAGTAACGGGTGACCGTCGGTTCGAGCGTGACCGCCGAAACGACCATCCACCCAATGAACAGCAGCCAGATGCCAAAACCCTTCGGCATCCGAATTGGCTTCATCGTCAGCAACTGAATTCCCATGGGGATCGCAACGATGGCAAAGGTGAAGAACGCGAGGCCCATCCACCAGAAAAGTGGCATCAGGGCAATCGAATAGAAAGGTGCTGCGGGGTGCATCAGCCCTTTTCGAACCTTCTCAGGACGGGCGCGCCACTGCCGCGGCCCGACCGATTCGTCGAACACTTCGAGGGGCTCGGCAATCGCCATTAGACGGACATCCCGCGCTTTTGGAGTTGTGCGACGACCGCAGCCGAGGGAACGCCCGCCGCCACCGATAGGGCAAGGCCGGCACGACCCTCTTTGGGATTGAGCTTGAGGGTCTTCTTCGCAAGTTCCATCGCACCACGGCGGTCACCAAGCGACGCTTTCGCAAACGCCATCTGACCGTAGATCCGGGCAAGCCCTGTCGGCTCGTCCTGAAACTCGGGGTAGCGGTCGAGAATATACTGGAGACCATCGATTCGCATCTGCCAGCGCTCCGCGTAGAACGAGGCGGTATGCCAGCGCACGTACACCAAGGGAGCCGGAACGAGCAGCATGTCGGTCTTACGGGTCGCCCGGAGCAACCACTCGTAGTCTTCGCCGTAGCCGCCCGGCACCTCTTCATCGATGAGACCGATCTGATCGATCAGTTCGGCGCGACGCATCAAGAAGGTGGAGGGATGCGCCTCGAAGACGCGACTTTCGAGGAAGTCATCGAAGGTGACACGGGAGTCATCGCGGACCCGTTCGACCCGTTCGTCCTCGTACTCGACAATCACGCCAGAGCCGACGAAGTGGACATCGGGGTTCGAGTTCAACACCTCGACCTGACGACGGATCTTGCTCGGAACCCACACGTCGTCATCGTCACAGAACGCGACAAGGTCGCTCTCCGTTGCCTCAAGACCAGTGTTTCTAGCGCCCTGCAAACCCTGAACGCGAGCATTCGGTACGACCATCACCGGTCGGTTTCCACCTTCGACAACGAGTGAATAATCCGGTTCGGTCACGTCGAAGATCACGATGGTGGTGATGACCCCGTCGTAGTCCTGCGCGTTGATTGCCGCAAGGGTTTCGCGCAGCAACTCGGGGCGGTCACGGGTAGCAACAATGGTGGCAACACTCTGTGGCATCAGCCCTCCTTGCTGTAACGGTAGCGCCCGAGCATGGGGCGGGTGACCGCGCTCACCAGCGACCGCATCTTTGGATCGAGATCGGTTCGCCATTGCTCATCGACCCGCAGTTCGACGGGTTTTGGGTCGAGGCGTCTGGGGTTGCCGGCAACCGAGTGACCACCTTGGAGGATCAACGGTTCATCACCCGCGAAGATGTCTTCGGCGCCGGGCTCGAGCCCGGCAAAGTCGAAAATCTGATCGAGCGAAGCCTGCGGATCCGCAACGAAATCCTCGTAGCGAATCATGGTCGTGGGAACGCCGAGCCGATCGAGATTGGAGAACGCCCAATTGAACCAGAGCCATCGAAGGCCGATTCTCCCAGGATGCAGCGTGTCCATCTCAGCGCCAGCCTGAACCTCTGGGCGCTTCACGATCTTCGACCAAGAGTTCGCCACCCCACGAGGGTCACGAACGATGTGCACAACGCGAAGATCGACATCGGGGAGCTGCCTGAGCAGCAGCGCCGTCGAGATGTGCTTCGACGTGTCGACGACCATTGGCTTCCCAGAGACTTCGAGCACAGCTCGGAGCACGCGACTCATCACTGCGCCGTACTGACAAATGCTTGTCGCGAAGAGACGCGCCGTACGCGGAACTAGAAGCGCCGGGATATGCCGGGTTCTGTCAGCTCGCAACTGGAGGGTGCGCATCCGTTCGCCAGAGATTCGATCCCAGCCGCCAAAGGCGACCTCACCGACCTCTGACCAGAACTCACAGTCGCTGAACGCATGGCCACAACCACACAGGTTGTTCTCGATAACTCCTCGTTGCCAAAGATGCACGAGTTCACCGATGTTCGCGAGATGCGGATTCTCGTTCATGAGGTCTGAGATGATCGTGCTTCCAGACCGCGGAACCGACCCGATGAAAAGGACCGGGACCTTCGGGGCTTCACGCGGCAACGCGGTTACTTCAGCTAGTTCTGGAGACCGCTTGCGCGCTCTGGAACCCAACAGGTTGACCATGTGCTCCTCAAACCTCAACACCGATAGCTCAGCGTGGCCATCATCGACCGCAACCTCGGGTGCCCCTCGCTCGACGGCCAAGTCGAGCAGTCTAAACAGCTCATCCTTCGTTCTCGCGAGCTGAATGTCTCCATAAGCAGCAAGACGCTCACAGAAGTCGACTTGGTGGTCATTCACGTGCTCGGCGTATCGCTCTTCGCGAGGCACAACAATGGGAACTATGCCGTTCTTTCGGCACTCCATAATCGTGGCTGGACCACCGTGGCAGACCACGACGGTAGCCAGACGAAATTCCTCGATCAGTTGGTTTCGCTGAAGGTACTCGACACTGTCGGCGTGTTCGGACTCGGCCGACGTGCCGCGTTGGATGACGATATCGCCCACGTCCGGCTCCGACGTCAACCACTCATCAAGCCACCAAATGAGGCGGTCAAAGCGGTGATAGTCGGTTCCGACGGACACGAAGAGCCGTTCGATTGCCTTCGATGAGATCGCCGGCGACATCATCGAAAGTCGGGTTGCTTCGCTCACATCAACCTTCCAATGAGCTCGGCCTTTGGGTTAAAGACCAGCTGGTCCTCCCACTGCACGAGGAAGCTGTTCGCAAGGGGTGCGCACAGACGCGCCGTCAGCGAAGCGTGATCAATGCGGTCGTAGACCTCGATGAACACGGTCTTTACACCCATCAGACGTCCAAACAGAAAGAACGGAAACGCGACTGCAGCACCCGTAGACACGATGACATCGGGTCGTTCACGGCGAAGCACCCGCCATGCCAAACCCATGTTTTTCACCAGGTTCGGGATGTTGCGAGTCGTTGGATAGTGCGCCCAATCGCATCGCTCGGATTCGAGCAGATCGTGACTATCGGGCATATCGAACGTCACCCAAAAGCGATCGTGTTGTTCCCACCACGGCTTCAGCACCAGCAGATGAGCAAGGTGACCACCCGACGACCCAACCAGTGCGATGTTCAGTGGTGAATCGGATTCGCCTACGAGCTCGTCTAGCTCTCCGGCCGTCGTCACTGCGGTTCACCATCCATGTCACTACCGAACAGCCCATGCATGTTCGCGAAATTCTCCGCGGCTGAAGGTTCGGGGCTAACCGGACTCAGCGGAGTGGGGGTTGCTGGCAGTTCAACTGGTTCAAGCGGCTGGACCACAGCGCCATTCGGCTGAGCCACAGCGCCATTCGGCTGAACAACAGCGCCATTCGGCTGAACAACAGCACCGTTCGGCTGGACCATTGCGCCGTTTGACTGGACAACAGCACCGTTCGGCTGGGCAGCGGCTGCGGGCGGGTTCACTGCAGCGCCGTTCGATTCGCCCACAGCAGCAGCACCATTGGACTGGACTGGCCGGCTCTGCGGCTGGGCGTAGTTCTGCGATGACCGGCCATAACTCGGAGCACTGGGATCGAACGCATTGGGGGCGCCGTTCTTCACGTTGCCGGGAACACCGGTCGGGATGGCGACGGTCGCAATATCTCCATGTCCTGCCGGAAGCAGGCTCAGGCGGCTCGTCCGGTTGAAGATCGCGCCGGCGAGGTAGGCCTGTACGTTGTCGAGCTGGCTGCGCAGCTCGGCAAGCTCGCTGCGACGGGTACGTCCAACTGCGGCGACCACGTACACCGCGTCAGCAATCGCTGCTATCTGCAGACCACCTGCGTGAGTGAGCGCCGGCGGCGTATCAAACACAACGATCATGTTGCGTTCCTTGGCCGCCGCGATCAGCATCTGCAGCGCCGAACTTGAGAGCGGGGCAACAGAGCCCGTTCCGCTCGAGAGGATTCGGATGCCAAGGCGCTGACTCGCATGGTCGATCGCGTAATGCGCAGCATCGAGATCGGCGGTCGAGCGTAGGTAGTCGTTCAGTCCTGGTTCGCCGACGAGACCAAAGATTCGGTCCATCACAATATTTCGACGGTCCGCATTCAGTACCAGAACCTCGCGGCCGGTCTGAGCCATGGCAAGGGCCAGGTTGATGGTCGAGGTCGTCCGACCTTCGTTCTCGTTTGCGCCAACGATTGCAATGGAGCTCACCTGCACGCCGTTACGGGAAGCCAACGCTGCTGCGGCTACTCGACGGAAGGCTTCTGCACCTGGCGTGTGCGCACTGACGGCGGTAACCAGCGCAGGACTGTCCTGGGTGATGCGAGGAATGTCGCCAAGGACTGGCACGCCGAGATCTTGCTCGAGTTCTTCGGCTCCAGCCACACGACGGTCGAGTCGATCGAGGCCGATTGCGACGACAGCGCCGAGCATCAGACCAATAAGGACACCAGCAACGATGGCGAAGGGAAGCGGAATACCGGAACTACCAGCCTCGGGGGCTGACGGGTCGCCAAGCAGGCTACCGACATCACTGGAGCGGCTGCGAAGCTCGGTGAGCTGAGAAACCACCGCAAAGCTGGTGTCTTCGATCTCGCGAAGTCGACGTTCGATCAGGCCAGCCTCGAGAGAATCCTCTTCGGCTGCAAGAAACGCTGCACGTTCGGTCTCACCACGAACGGAAAGATCATCGAACTCAGCTTCGAGGTTCTCGACCTGCGTAGAACGCAGAGCCTGCTCTCGGTCTTGGCGGAATGTGAGGTAGGTCTCGGCGGTGAGCAGAACCACACTCTGAGCTTCTTCGGCGGTGGGGGCCTCGTAGCTGAACTGGAGAATTCTGGTGCTGCAATCATCGTCGTTGACGATGCATGCAGAAACGATCAGGTTCTCGTTCCACTCGTCGAGTTCTAGGCCTTCGACCTGACTGACGACGCGGTCGCCAACCAGCTGCGAGACGGCAATACCGATCTCGGTGTCTTCGTTGATCTCGTCAGAGCCCTGACCAACGTCAGAGTCGCCCGGCACGAGAAGGACCGATACCCGCGATTCATAGAACGTGCTTTGTTCGGGCAGGAAGAAGACTGCCAACAGAACTCCCACCACGGCGCCGATGGCAAGAACCCACCAGCTACGACGCGCAATACGCCCGTAATTTCCAAACTCAAATTCTTCGTCGTTCATGTCGGTTCCTATCAGCCGTTCGAGACTGATCCGTCGTTGTTGGGAGGTTGCTAGCGACGTGCATCACGTCGAAATTCGGTGTTTATCTGAGACGATCCGTCTTTGAGACGTTTCATCTTCCACCAAGGTCGCGCTGCCCGATCGGACAGTGGGGTCTTGGTGTAACAGACTGTGTCTTGCATTTGGTTACACACGTCATCCTGATCGACTCGAAACTTCGTTTCGGCCCGATCAAACCCACTTTTACCCCGTCAAGATCCTAGGATCACTTAGAGTGAGATTTGAATTAGTGAATACTACAAAAGAATACTTCAGTGGCTCTGGGCGGGCTAGAGCATGGGCTAGGTCGTTCGTGTCATTCTCCATCGTGCTCGCTGCGTGCACCTCAGCCACGACGAACAGCGCTCCTCCCACCGACACTGCAAATGATGCCCAAAGCGACGTTGCAGTAGTTGAAGAGAACCTCGTAGAGACCGAAGAACAAGTCGTCGGAGAAACGGCAGCGACCACGACTATCGAACCAAATAATAGTCTCTACCCGACCTCGCCACTGGTCGGCGTGACCGCTGACCTCGAGGGTGCACTACTTGGCGTATCCACCGGCCTGAGTCGAGCCGAGCGTGGGCCCCGCTTTGAGCGTCTCGAGGAAACTGCAGGGCGCCAACTCGATATTGGACACGTGTTTCACGCCTGGGAAGACGCAATCCCAACACAGGACGATCTCATGCACCTCGAAGATGGGCGTATCCTCATGATCTCCTGGAACGGCACCGACACGATCGAGATCCAAAATGGCATCCACGACGATTGGATCCGGACACAAGCAACATCGGTCGCCGGACTTGAACAACCGGTCATGCTTCGCTGGCTCTGGGAGATGGACGGCAACCGGCGACGAGACTGGGTCCACTCCGGAGAAGACTTCGTCGCGGCGTGGAACCATATTCGAGGGATCTTCAGCGAGGTCGGAGCCGACAATGCACAATTCGTCTGGTGCCCAAACGAGTTCCTGTTCTGGGATGGCGGAGACCCAACACCGTGGTACCCGGGCGACGAAAACGTCGACTGGCTCTGCGCCGACGGCTACAACTGGCAGGACTCCGTGGATGACCCCGACTGGGTCTCCCCCGACGATATCTTTGGTGACTTTGTCGCCTGGGCTGAACCACGAGGTCTACCGATCGTCATCGGTGAAACCAGCTCCAACGAAGCACTCGATGACCCCGAGGGCAAGGGCGACTGGCTGCGTAGTTGGCCCGAAATCCTCGAAAACGACCTGCCCGCGATCGACGGCGTGGTCTTCTTCGACAAGGACTTCACCTGGAACGACCAGCCCGATTGGCGGCTCGATACTTCCGAGCTGTCTTTCGCTGCATGGAACCAGGTGGCCAACGACCCGTACTTCAATCCACTGAGCTCGGAATGACACCTATGCGTTTCACCTTCAGCAAGTTCGCCATTCTGATGCTCGCCGGTGCGGCGCTCGTGGGAGCGGCGGTTTCCGCATCGCCGGCAGAAGCCCAGGCCACCGGTGGTCCCCTCCTTGGCTCGTACGCTTCGCCTCTCGGGACACAAGGCAACATCGATGCGCTCGTCGAGCTCGAACAAACGCTTGGCACCACCCTCCCGATCGTTCGAGCCTTCGAAACCTGGGACAACCCGGTCGGCGCGGACAGGTCACTTCACACCTTTGTGCGAGACGGTGGGCGTGACCTCGTCGTCTCGGTCAAGCCCGTCCGCGACGATGGCTCAGCGGTCCTGTGGGCCGATATCGCAAACGCTCGACCAGGCTCCTTGATCTACCGCGAGATTCAAGAGATGGCTAGCGGATTCCGGCGCTATTCCGAGCCGGTCATCTTTGCCTTCCACCACGAGCCCGAAGCCGCCATCAATACCCATTTCGGTACCTCGGACGAGTTCAAAGCTGCCTTTCGCAACATCCACTCGATCTTCGAAGCTGAGGGGGTCAACAACGTCCTCTACTCGGTCATCCTGACCGAGTGGAGCTTTGAAGTTGGGGAGATCTTTCCAAACGACCGACGTCGAGCCGAGTTGTGGTATCCGGGTGACGACGTCGTCGATGTTATTGGTTCCGACGAATACAACTGGAACAACTGCCGGGGCAACACGACCGACCCATGGACTTCGCTCGAGGACGACATGGCTCCGTTCCTACGATTCGCCGACCGGCATCCCGACAAGCAGCTGATGCTGGGCGAATTTGGTTCCGACGAAGGTAGACCAGGGCAAAAAGCTGAGTGGCTTGCCGATGCCCAACAATGGTTCCGCCAGTCCCCTGACGCCGACCGATTCATCGCTCTGCTCTACTTCCACGACGATGGACGACAAGAAGGGATCCCGCAGTGTGAATGGTGGCTCGATTCCTCTCCGAGCAGCACCAATGCTGCGATTGCATGGTTCCGCGACAATGCCTTCAAGGGATCCCTTTCAGCTGTGACCCCCGAATGCAACGGCCGCGCCGCAACGATCGTCGGCACACCAGGAAGAGATATCATCTTCGGCACTCCAGGCCCAGACGTCATCGTCGGGCTGGGCGGCAATGACACCATCAGAGGCCTGGGTGGCAATGACACCATCTGTGGTGGGCCGGGTAGAGACAACATCGCCGGCGGTCTCGGCCACGACCGAATCTTCGGCGAAGCCGGAGCCGATGAGATCGTGGGTGGCCGCGGCAGGGACCGACTTTCTGGCGGTGGCGGCCCCGACCAGATCAGTGGAGGTCGAGGCGTCGACGTCGTTCGTGGCGGCGCAGGTGTCGATCGATGCGGTGCAGCGGGCAGGAACAATCAGATCATCTGTGAACGCGTCTTGTAGCTGCGGCCTCGACTACCCGCCGAGTGTCGTCACCATGATGCTGATCACTACGACCGACAGGAGTGACAGCGGCACGCCAAGTCGCAGGTAGTCGGTGAAGCGATAGCCGCCGGGGCCATAGACCATCGTGTTGGTCTGGTAGCCGACGGGTGTGAGAAACGATGCTGAGCCTGCAATCGCTGCGCCGATGACCATCAGCCTCGGATCCAGGCCGGACTGCTCCGCAACGTCGATGGCGATCGGAAACACAAGCGCAACCGCCGCCGCGTTGGTGATGAGCTCGGTTAACACCATGGTCGTGATCACCACACCGACAACCGCACCAAACGTACCGGCCGAACCAATGGTGGAAAGCAGTGTTTCCGTTATCTGGTCGGCCAGCCCCGACGTTGAGACCGCCTGACCGAGGCCGAAGGCGCCGCCGATCATCAGGACCACATTGACGTCGACAGCATCACGGGCCTCACGAGGACGCAGTACGCCGACTCCAACGAGCAGGATCGCAGCCAGGATGGTACTTCGGGTTACCGACATGACGTTCAGGAGCGGTAGAACCACTACAAGGCCAATTGCCGCGAGTGCCCAGATCGACCTGCTCGACGCAGCGGGCATCTCGGCATCGAGTCGCGAAACTAACAAGAACTCCCCAGAGTCCCGCCATCGTTGGCGAAAGCCCTTCTCGGCAACGACCAGCAAGGTGTCGCCGGTTTGCAGCCGTGCTGTTCCCAACTTTCCACCCAGCTGTTCTCCACTCCGGTGCACGGCCAGGATCGCCCCGCTGTAACGCTGGCGGAAACCGACCTCAGCTGGTGTCCGGCCTGCAAGCGGTGAGCTGGGCCCAACAACAACCTCGAAGAACGCAACATCGCGTTCAGCGTTCAGCTCATCGAGCACGTCGGATTCGGCAGTCGTCAAACCATCGATTCCTTGCAGGTCCACGATGTCATCGACACGGCCAGCGAACACGAGGGTGTCTCCCCCTCGCAACGTCTGCGTCGGGCGCACCGGCGCGATCACTAGTTCCGGGCGCTCGACCTCGACGAGGTACACACCACTCAGCGATCGGAGCCCTGCGTCTTGTACGGACTGACCATCGACTGCACCGCCTGCTTCGACCATCATCCGAACAGTAAAGGATCGGCCGGCCTCAGCCTTGCGGGGACGCCGCCGCTCCGGCAGAAGCACCGGTGCGAGGAGAAGAATTACCAGCAGTCCAACAACAGCCAACGGCAACCCGATCTTGGCCAGCTCGAACAGCCCGAGGGCGCCGAGACCAGCATCTTCGAGCAGACCTGAGGCAACGAGGTTGGTCGAGGTACCAATGGCGGTGAGTGAGCCACCGAGGATCGTGGCATAGGACAACGGGATGAGGAACGTCGAGGAGCTACGGCCCTTCTCGTCGGCCCACCTCGTAACCGCTGGCGTCAACATTGCCACGATGGGAGTGTTTGCAAGAAAGGAACTGCCAAGTGCCGAAGGCACGACGAGCCGTGCAAGGTCGAACCGTATCGACCTTGGAGCGGCAAGGAGGCGGCTCACAACCGGTTGCAGCGCTCCGGTCTTATCCACCGCACCAGCCAGCACGTACAAACCCGCCACGGTGATGGGAGCGGTGTTGGCGAAGCCGGAAAAGGCCTCCGCTGCCGTGGTCACACCAAGGACGTATAACAGTGCCGTCGCGCCGAGCACACCTGCGGGAGGGGAAACTCGTCCGCGGACCAGTCCAGCCACCATGGCTGCCAAGACAACAAGTGTGATCCATCCTTCGGCTGACACAATGTTCCTATCGGCGGGTCTCTGGTCGAAACGAGAAAACCCCCGGCCGCTGTGGCCGGGGGCTTTTCACGTATTCACGGTTGTTCAGCCAGCGGCGCTTAGCTTTGAGGCTCGCCCAACAGGCCAACCGCATCGCTGCGGTTTGCAAGCCAGTCTGCAAGGTCCTCTTCTTCTTCGGCCGAGCTGTAGAACTCCATTGGTGTGTAGTCGGGCGCGTGCGGCTCGACCTTGCGGTATTCGGCAATGCCGGTACCAGCTGGGATCAGCTTTCCAATGATGATGTTCTCCTTCAGACCGATAAGGCCATCGCTCTTGGATTCGATTGCGGCCTCGGTGAGGACACGGGTCGTTTCCTGGAACGATGCGGCCGAAAGCCACGATTCGGTAGCGAGCGATGCCTTGGTGATACCCATCAGCTGTGGGCGACCTTCGGCTGGACGCTTGCCTTCCTGCACGAGTTGGCGATTCGCATCGGCGTATACCTTGCTGTCGACGCTCTCACCTGGCAAGAACTCAGAATCGCCCGGCTCAGACACGGCAATACGACGCGTCATCTGACGGACGATCAGCTCGATGTGCTTGTCGTGGATCGACACACCCTGGTCTCGGTAGACCTTCTGGACCTCTTCGACCAGGTAGCGCTGCGTCTCGCGCACTCCCTTGATGTCCATGAGTTCCTTCGGATCACGAGGACCTTCGACGATTGCATCGCCGGCGGTGATCTCGTCACCATCGTTGACCTCAAGACGAGCCAGCGATGGAACCGTGTAGACATCTTCGGTGCCGTCGTCGCCAATGATGAGGATCGTGCGACCCTTGCCATCGTCTTCGCCCACGCGGACGACGCCACTGGTCGCGGCCAAGGTTGCCTTGCCCTTGGGCGAACGAGCTTCGAAGAGCTCGACCACTCGTGGAAGACCACCAGCAATATCGCCACCACCTGCAACACCACCGGTGTGGAAGGTACGCATAGTGAGCTGCGTGCCAGGCTCGCCGATCGACTGCGCAGCGATGACGCCAACCGCCTCGCCCGGCTCGATCGTCTGGCCAGTAGCCAGCGACGTGCCGTAGCAATGCGCAGAAACGCCACGATCGGATTCGTCTGTGAGCGGCGAAAGCACCCGCACACGATCGATAGTGGTGTCGTCACGAATGGCGATCATCATGTCTTCGGTGACTTCGGTACCGGCTTCGTAGACGGTCTTGTCGGCGAGCGTAATGTCGTCGGCGAGAACACGACTGAGAAGACGCGTTTCGAGGTAGGTGCGCTTACCAGCTGAATCAGGGTTCACGTCCTCGAGCCAAATGCCACGAACGGTACCGCCCGAAGCAAACGGATCTTCGACGTTGACGATCAGTTCCTGAGCAACGTCGACGAGACGACGGGTCAGATAACCCGAGTCAGCCGTACGAAGTGCAGTATCGACCAGACCCTTACGAGCGCCCGGGGTCGCGATGTAGTACTCGAGCATCGCAAGTCCCTCACGGAAGTTGCTCTTGATTGGACGAGGAATCATGTCGCCACGAGGGTTCGCAACAAGACCACGCATACCCGCGATCTGTCGAACCTGCATCATGTTTCCTCGTGCACCCGAGGTAACCATCATGTCGATCGGGTTGAAGTGCTCCGCCTTGAGGCCAGCCTCCATCTCGTTCTTGACCTGCTCGGTAGCTTCGGACCAGATCTCCACTTCCTTCTGGCGTCGCTCACCATCGGTGATGATGCCGCGTCGGAACTGGGTCTCGACCTTCTCTGCATCCTTCTCGTGAGAATCGAGGATGCTGCGCTTGGACTCCGGAGTCTTGACATCGTCGATCGAGACGGTAAGACCGGATTGGGTGGCGTAGCGGTAGCAGAGGTTCTTGATGCCATCGAGTGACCGGGATACGACAGCCTTTGGATAATCACGGGCGAGCGTGTCGACGATGTCGCCCATCACGCCTTTCGCGATTGGCTCGTTGATAAACCGGAAGTCGTCGGGAAGAACAGCGTTGAACAGGATTCGTCCAACCGTGGTCTTGGTGTAGACCGCGGCCTCGCCATTGGCTGGTGTCTCGAGAAGGCTTGGGTGACGGTAGATGACCTCAGCGTGGAGGTTCGCGTCACCGATCTCATAAGCCATGAGAACTTCATCGAGGTTGCGGAACGTGCGGCCCTCACCAACGGAGCCTTCTACGAGCTGGCTCAGGTAGAACGCACCGATGATCATGTCCTGGGTAGGCGTGACGAGCGGGCGACCATTGGCCGGGCTCAGCACGTTGTTTGCCGAGAGCATGAGAACACGGGCCTCGGCCTGCGCCTCTGCCGAGAGCGGCAAGTGGACTGCCATCTGGTCGCCGTCGAAGTCAGCGTTGAACGCAGTGCAGACCAGCGGGTGAAGCTGAATTGCCTTGCCTTCAACAAGGACGGGCTCGAAAGCCTGAATGCCGAGACGGTGAAGCGTCGGTGCACGGTTGAGGAGCACCGGGTGCTCCTTGATGACGTCATCGAGAACGTCCCACACCTGTGGCTTGCGACGCTCGACCATACGCTTGGCCGACTTGATGTTCTGGGCAATGTCGCCATCGACCAAACGCTTCATGACGAACGGCTTAAACAGCTCGAGCGCCATGAGCTTCGGCAGACCGCACTGGTGCAGACTGAGCGTTGGCCCAACCACGATGACCGAACGGCCCGAGTAGTCGACACGCTTTCCAAGAAGGTTCTGACGGAAACGACCCTGCTTGCCCTTCAACATGTCCGAGAGCGACTTGAGCGGACGGTTACCAGGACCGGTCACTGGACGACCACGACGGCCGTTGTCGAACAATGCGTCAACAGCTTCCTGCAGCATGCGCTTCTCGTTGTTCACGATGATCTCGGGAGCACCGAGATCGAGCAGACGCTTGAGGCGGTTGTTGCGGTTGATCACACGACGGTAGAGGTCGTTGAGATCCGAGGTAGCAAAGCGGCCACCATCGAGCTGCACCATTGGGCGCAGTTCTGGTGGGATCACTGGGACCACGTCGAGGATCATGGCGCGAGGATCGTTGACCCGGTTGCCGCGCTCGTCGCGACGGTTGAACGCAGCAACGATCTTGAGCCGCTTAATTGCCTTCTGCTTACGCTGAGCAGACAGACCCTTGACACCTTCAGGCGGATCGATCTGGGCACGCAGCTTGACCTCTTCGTCATCAAAATCGATACGCGAGATCAGTGCGGCGAGCGAACCAGCACCCATACCACCTTCGAAGTAGTCGGCGTAGCGGATGTGCATTTCGCGCCACAGCATCTCGTCTTCGATGATCTGACGGGCGAAGAGGCTCTTGAACTCGTCGAAGCTGCGAGTAAGGACGTCAATTTCCATCTCGTAGCGCTCGCGAACCATGGCGAGGTCCTTATCAACGGCGCGCTGACGTGCCTTGATTTCGGTGTCCTTTGCCTTGTCCTTTTCCATCTGAGCAATCTCAGCCTCGAGATCCTCATGGACGCGTGCGAGCTCGAGTTCCATTTCTTTTTCGAGCTCGTCGCGCTCGGCGAGCATCTCAGCTTCGAGGTTCTCAAGGTCCTCGTCGCGGCGCTCCTCGTCGACCCAGGTCACGAGGTTCGCAGCGAAGTAGATGACCTTCTCGAGCTGCTTTGCCTTCAACTCTTCTTTGGGTTCGGTTCCCATCAGCAGGTATGCAAGCCACGAACGGGTGCCACGGAGGTACCAGATGTGGACAACAGGTGCCGCGAGTTCGATGTGGGCCATTCGCTCACGACGAACCTTCGAACGGGTCACCTCAACGCCACAGCGCTCACAGATGATGCCCTTGAAGCGCACGCGCTTGTACTTGCCGCAGTAGCACTCCCAATCCTTGGTAGGACCAAAGATCTTCTCACAGAAAAGACCGTCCTTCTCCGGCTTGAGCGTGCGGTAGTTAATGGTTTCCGGCTTCTTGACCTCGCCGTTGCTCCACATGCGGATCGAGTCCGCCGTAGCCAAACCAATTCGGATCTGATCAAAGTCGTTTACATCAAGCATGCTATTCCTCGCTGCGAGTCCGAGCCCTGCGGGCTCTCATGCGCAGATTCTTGTGCTGAATTGTTCAGTAGGTTGGTCATTAGTTGCCAGCAAAGCGTGCAGCACGCTCAGCTTCGCGACGGGCATCTTCCTCGTCTGACCCACGCTCAGGGCGGGACAGGTCGATTCCGAGTTGCTCAGCCGTCCGGTAAATTTCATCGTCGATCTCTCGAAGTTCGACATCTGCGCCCTGCTTATCGAGAACCTCGACGTTGAGGCAGAGAGCTTGCATCTCCTTGATCAGCACCTTAAAGGACTCAGGAATTCCTGGTTCTGGGATGTTCTCGCCCTTGACGATTGCTTCATAGACCTTGACTCGGCCAAGCACATCGTCTGACTTGATGGTGAGCAGCTCCTGGAGGCAATAGGCAGCTCCGTAGGCCTCAAGGGCCCACACTTCCATCTCACCAAAGCGCTGACCACCGAACTGAGCCTTACCACCGAGCGGCTGCTGGGTGATCATGCTGTACGGACCGGTCGAACGTGCGTGGATCTTGTCGTCGACAAGGTGAGCGAGCTTCAAGATGTACATGAACCCAACGGTGATCGGGTTGTCATACCTCTCGCCGGTGCGACCGTTGTAGAGCACCTGCTTGCCATCGTCTTGAACCATCCGGGTGCCGTTCGACATCTCGGGGTTCATGTTGCGGAAGATCTGCTGGATCGTCGGGTGCTTGCCCGCGAGCTCAACCTCATCCCACTTGGCACCATCAAAGGACGGCGTTGCCACGAGGGTCGCTGGACGAGTCGTTGGACGCGTCTTGTACTCAGTGCCACGGATTGGATCGAGTCCGACCTGCTGGCCGTCGATCTCCCAACCCCAGCGAGCCGCATAACCAAGGTGCGTCTCGAGCACCTGGCCAACGTTCATTCGACTCGGAACACCGAGTGGGTTCAAGATGATGTCGACCGGAGTTCCGTCAGCCATGTGTGGCATGTCCTCGACCGGAAGGATCCGGCTGATGACACCCTTGTTTCCGTGGCGACCAGCGAGCTTGTCGCCCACGCTGATCTTGCGCTTCTGGCCAACGTAAACGCGCACGAGTTGATTGACACCGGGTGGCAGCTCGTGGTTGTCGTCTCGGCTGAACACCCGGACGTCGATGACCTTGCCGGTCTCGCCGTGTGGAACCTTCAGTGAGGTGTCTCGAACCTCGCGCGCCTTCTCACCGAAGATTGCACGCAAGAGGCGCTCTTCGGGAGTGAGCTCGGTCTCGCCCTTTGGCGTGACCTTTCCGACCAAAACGTCACCAGGGTTGACGTCAGCGCCGACACGAATAATGCCGCGCTCGTCGAGATCGGCGAGGATATCGTCGGAGAGGTTCGGGATATCACGGGTGATTTCCTCAGGACCAAGCTTGGTGTCACGAGCATCGATTTCATGTTCGTGGATGTGGATCGACGTCAGGACGTCGTCGCGCACGAGGCGCTCGGAGAGGATGATTGCATCCTCAAAGTTGTAACCCTCCCAGGTCATGAAGGCGACGAGGAGGTTCTTACCGAGTGCAAGCTCACCGTGATCGGTCGATGGGCCGTCGGCGAGGATCGTGCCCTTCTTGACGGCCTGACCTTCGGTAACCCGTGGCTTCTGATTGATCGAGGTGTCCTGGTTGGAACGCTCGAACTTGAGCAGGCGGTAGACCACCTTGCCGAGCTTTTTGTACTCGAGCGTCATCGTGCGACCGTCGAGCTCGGTGACGACTCCGTCGTCTTCGGCAATGACCATGTTCGCTGCATCGCGTGCGGCACGACCCTCGACACCGGTTCCGATGTAGGGAGCTTCAGCGGCGATGAGCGGTACGGCCTGGCGCTGCATGTTGGCGCCCATGAGCGCACGGTTTGCATCGTCGTGCTCGACGAATGGAATCAGAGCCGTTGCGATCGAGATGATCTGCTTTGGCGAGACGTCCATGAGCTGGACTTCGTCTGGCGGTACCGCGGAGATCTCGGTTGTTGCACCGAAGAAGACGTCTTGTTCGAGCTGCAAACGCAGATCCTGAAGCGAAGCGGCCTGCGGTGAACGACGCACGAGAACGCGGTCGTCGGTGAAGTTGCCCTTGTCGTCGACCTTCGCGTTTGCCTGAGCAACCACGTACTCCTCTTCCTCATCTGCTGCGAGGTAGAGAATCTCGTCGGTGACCTTGCCCTTCTTGACCACCCGGTACGGCGATTCGATGAAGCCGAACGGGTTCACACGGCCGTAAGTGGCCAGCGCGCCGATCAGACCAATGTTTGGACCCTCGGGAGTCTCGATTGGGCACATGCGGCCATAGTGCGAGAAGTGAACGTCGCGCACTTCGAAGCCAGCACGCTCACGGGAAAGTCCACCCGGGCCGAGCGCCGAAAGACGGCGGCGGTGGGTGAGGCCCGAGAGTGGGTTGACCTGATCCATGAACTGGCTGAGCTGAGAGGTTCCGAAGAACTCCTTGATCGCAGCCACGACGGGACGGATGTTGATGAGGGTCTGTGGCGTGATGGCTTCGACGTCCTGGGTCGTCATGCGCTCACGAACGACGCGCTCCATACGAGACAAACCGATGCGGACCTGGTTCTGGATCAGTTCGCCAACGCTGCGGATGCGGCGGTTTGCGAAGTGATCCTGATCGTCGAGGCGGTACCCGGGCTCGCCCTTGGCGAGGTGCAGCAGGTACGAGCAGGTTGCGAGAACCTCGGCCTGGGTGAGAACCGACTGGTCTTGCTCAGGACGCTCAAGATCAATCTTGAACAGCTCTTCGAGACGGTCCATCTCTGGACCGAGCTTGCGGTTGAGCTTGTAGCGGCCAACACGACTGAGGTCGTAACGACGGCTCTCAAAGAAGGCGTTCTTGAAATAGTTGCGTGCAGACTCTGCCGATGGTGGCTCACCTGGGCGTGCACGCTTGTAGATCTCGATGAGCGCTTCTTCCTGGGTGGGAGCAAGCTCGCGGTCCTTCTCCCACTGGCCCTCAAGGAAATCGAAGTGGTTGACGAACTTGTCGAGGAAACCTGGAGCGTTCTCCTCGTCGAATCCGAGTGCGCGGAGCAACACGAACAGGCTGAGGCGACGCTTTCGGGCAACACGAGTGCCGGCGGTGACGTCCTTGCCGGGCTTCTGCTCGACGTCGAACTCGATCCATTCGCCTCGATACGGGTGAATGGTTCCGGTGACGAGCTGGTGCTTTGCGAGGTTACGAAGGCGATAACGCTCACCTGGCTGGAAGATGACGCCGGGTGAACGGACGAGCTGAGACACGACGACACGCTCAGTGCCGTTGATCACGAACGTGCCGCGATCGGTCATCATTGGGAAGTCGCCCATGAACACGGTCTGTTCTTTGATCTCGCCGGTGTTCGAGTTCATGAACCGGGCGCGCACGAAAATAGGCGCGCTGTAGGTCATGTCCTTCTCTTTGCACTCCTCGACCGAAAACTTCGGTGGTGGGCGCAGGTCTTCATCGTTTGGATCAAACTCGAGTTCGAGCTGAAGCGATTCTGAGAAGTCCTTGATCGGACTAATGTCTCGGAAGGTCTCGGCGAGACCTTCCTCGAGCAACCAGACAAAAGATTCGCGCTGGACGGCGATCAGGTCGGGGAGTTCGAGCGTTTCGTCGATATTTCCGAACGAGTAGCGGTCGAGGGCAACAGAGCGTGAGGACACAGGGTCTCCTGAGGGCGACGGAGGGCGACGTCGGGCAAAGCCGTAGCGCTCACCGAAGTGGCCCACTTCACCGGTTCACCAAAATGAACGAGAAAAGCTACACCCAGAAAACGCCGCGACAACTGCGCAGCCTAGCGTCACCATTGCATAAACCGCAAGCGTGCACGCTGGCTTAGCCCCACAAATCTGCGGCGCTGGCCAAACGGTAACGAATCACGGTTGGTTTGGTCAAGTGAAAAATTCGACGATCCGGCGCTCGCCATCTCTGGAAAGCACCGGATCGGTCTTTGAAAATTGTCCGAATCGGTCTACGAAACGGTCAGAAACTTACTTCAGTTCGACGACGCCGCCTGCTTCTTCGATTGCAGCCTTTGCCTTTTCTGCGTCTTCCTTCGATGCCTTTTCGAGGATCGGGGCTGGTGCGCCGTCAACCATTTCCTTGGCATCCTTCAGGCCTGCGCCGGTGAGCTCGCGAACAACCTTGATCACAGGGATCTTCTTGTCGCCAGCGGTGGTGAGGATGACGTCGAACTCGGTCTGGTCGTCCTCAGGGGCTGCGTCGGCGCCTGGTGCACCGACCGCTGCTGCCATCACGGGCGCTGCAGCGGTGACGTCGAAGCGGTCCTTAAATTCGTCCAGGAGTTCCTTGAACTCAAGAACGGTCATGCTCTCGATGCTTTCGAGAATTTCTTCCTTGGTAGCCATTTCAGCTCTCCTGTTTTCTTCGGTCTTGTTGAGATTGGTTGGTGGTGGGTGTGCTATTCGGCTTCGTCGGCCGGGGTCTCTGGTGCTGCTTCATCAGCGCTCGCCTCTTCTGGAGCAGCTTCTGCAGCTCCTGCGTCGCTGTTGCCAGCGCCGCCGGGGCCGCCCTTTTCGACGAGGGCATCCATAAGGCCAACAAACTCGCGAAGCTTGTTGTCGAGCAGGCCAGCAAAGTCGCCGAGCATGTGCTCCATTGCGCCAGCAAACTCTGCAAGCAGAACGTCGCGCGATGGCAGGTCAGCAAGCGCCTTGATTTCTTCAGGGCTGATCGCCTTGCCGTCGAGCACACCGCCCTTGAGCACGAGCTTGTCGTTCTTCTTGCCGTACTCTTTGAGCGCCTTGGCAACAGCTGCAGCGTCACCCTTGGAACCATCGGTCTTCTCGCCCACGAAGGCGAGTGCGACAGGACCAACGAGCAACTCGTCGAGTTCGATGCCGAGTTCGTTTGCTGCAAGCTTGACGAGGGTGTTTTTGTAGATCTTGTATTCGCCACCGACGGGGCGCAGCGTTTCACGCAACTCGGCCATGCCGGGAACATCGATGCCGCGGTACTCGGTCAGCAGGACGCCTTCGGCATTCTCCAGCTTGTCCTTGACCTCAGCGACCACCGCAACCTTGTCGGCTCGTGGTTCTCCCATGTGTGACTCCTCTGTGTGGCCGTTCCGGCGAAAACCGAAACGGACGTTCAACCGAATACACGGCGAACGTCCGGACACTGCACAGCCCTTGGGCCTGCGGGAATCTTTGGTCACCTACTCAGGACTTATGCAACCGTTGGACTGCACCTGAGGTCTTCGGAAAAGATATGCGATTTGTAAACCTCGGTAAGGCTAGCCACGTTCTCCGAAAACCCCACACACCAACTTCACTTCATTCGGCGAATTCGAACAGCCCCGCAAAAGTACGAAACGCCGGGCCATGCGGCCCGGCGTTTCAAACAGATCTTCTCGAGAATGCCGCTAGAAGGGCGATACGTCGATCTTGACGCTTGGGCCCATCGTCGAGCTGATGCTGGCCTTCTTGATGTACTGGCCCTTGGCGCCCGCTGGCTTGAGGCGCTTGAGCTCCTCGACCACTGAGTCGATGTTCTTTGCGAGATCGTCATCGCTGAAGCTCACCTTGCCGACCGGCACGTGCACATTCGCAAACTTATCGGTTCGGAATTCGACCTTGCCGCCCTTGAACTCTTCGACCGCCTTGGCAACATCTGGGGTCACCGTTCCGGTCTTTGGGTTCGGCATGAGGCTGCGGGGGCCGAGCACGCGGCCGAGCTTTCCGACGATTGGCATCATGTCAGGAGCTGCGATGGTGACGTCAAAATCGAGCATGCCGCCTTCGACCTGCTCAGCGAGATCCTCAGCGCCGACAAATTCAGCGCCGGCGTCACGAGCGGCCTGGGCCTGCTCACCCTGGGCGAAGACCGCAACTCGTACGGCCTTGCCGGTTCCCGCTGGAAGTGACACGGTGCCGCGGATCATCTCTTCGGCTTTGCGTGGGTCTACTCCGAGGCGCAGAACCATGTCCACGGTCTCGTCGTAGTTCCGCTTTGGGAACCCAGCCACGATCGTGGCTGCTTCTCCAACGGAGTGCAGGCGCTCACGGTCATAGCCGCGTGCTGCGTTCTGGTACTTCTTTCCTTGCGCCATGGTGGCTCCCTCATTGTTGAGTCCCGCACCTGAGGTGTGGTTACGGAGACGTGGTTTGTGATCGTCGTGCTGTAACGACGGGTTACGTTTCTCGCAGCGTGGCTGCGAGAGCGATTACTTGACTTCGAGGCCCATCGAGCGAGCGGTGCCTTCGATCTGGAGAATGGCGCCTTCGATGTCGTTTGCGTTGAGATCGGCCATCTTGGTCTCTGCGATTTCCTTGACCTGTGCCGCGGTAACCGAACCAGCCACTTCACGGCCTGGCTCATTGGCAGCCTTGTCCAGCCCTGCAGCTTGGCGCAGCAGGAATGCTGCCGGTGGCGTCTTGGTGATGAAGGAGAACGAGCGGTCTTCGAAGATCGTGATCTCGACAGGAATGACCTGTCCACGCTTGTCTTCGGTCTGTGCGTTGTAGGCCTTGCAGAAGTCCATGATTGCCACGCCGTGAGGACCGAGTGCGGTACCGACGGGTGGAGCGGGCGATGCCTGGCCAGCGGGGATCTGGATCTTTACAACTGCGGAGACTTGCTTCTTTGCCATGAGTGCGTTCCTGAGTGGGATGTTCGGTATCGAAAGTGGATTACCGGCGAATCATTCTGCCGGTACAGAGCCAAGCGCGCAACGTCGCGACGGTTCGCGTCCGGTTGTTCAATTGGTGAGTTTTGCCCGCAGCGAAACTCAGAGGCGCGCGATTTGTGAAAATTCGAGCTCGACGGGGGTCTCACGACCAAAGATGTTGACGAGAACCTTGACCTTGAGCTGGTCTTCGTTGATCTCCACAATCTCGCCAGAGAAGTCCGCGAACGGTCCTTCCTTGACCCGAACGGTCTCGCCCATTTCGTATTCGAGACGTGCGCTCTTGCGCTTGTTCGGCGTTGCTGGAGCGCCCTCTTCTTTGACCGCGAGGAAGTTCTCGACTTCGCGGCGGAGCAGCGGTGAAGGCTTGCCACCGGAACCAACAAAGTTGACAACCGACGGCGTGTTGCGCACGACGTACCAGGCGTCGTCGTCGAGATGTGCACGCACGAGCAGGTAGCCCGGGAACATCTTCTTTTGGACAACGACCTTCTTGCCGTTTTTGAACTCGACGACGTCCTCCATTGGGATGACGCTCTCAAAGATGCGATCGCCCATGTTCATCGAGTCGGTGCGAGCTGCGAGGTTCTGCTGCGCCTTCTTCTCATGGCCGCTCTGAGTGTGGACGACGTACCAACGACCAGGACGGTCAAATGGGCTCTCCACCCGAGGAGCTTCAGGTTCCTCGAAGAGCTCGTCTTCATCAGCTACTTCTACATCTTCAGCTGCTGCTTCTGATGGAGCTGCGGCCTCTACGGGCTCTTCGGCTGGAGTTTGGGCTTCAGCGACTTCTTCAGCTGGAGCTTCTGCTACTTCGGGTTCTTCTGCTGAAGCTTCAGTGGTCTCTGCGGTCTCGACATCGGCCGATGCAACGTCCAACGTGTCGGTGGTGTCGACGGTGTCTTCAGCATCGAGCGAGATCGTATCGACGCTGCTGGTCTCTACGACATCTTCAACCGGGCTCGGCGTATCAACGGCCTCGGCTGCTTCGGTGGTTACACCCTCAGGGATCTCAACATCGCTCATTGACGCGGCTCAAACAGTTCGAGAACGAAAGTCGAGAAAACCCAGTCGATTGCGCCGATGAACAGTGTCAGTACCAACACCGTAATGAGCACGACGATCGAGTAGTTGATGACCTCGGTCCGCGAGGGCCATGAGACCTTGCTGAGCTCGGACTTGACCTCTTTGCCGAACTGGACCGGGCTGGTGCGTTCTTCGACTTCCGCCGGCTCACGGCGCTTGCCCTTGGCCGTATCCTGCTTGACGCCACCCTTCTCGGTCACGCGTCCGCCGCTGCCCGCGCCAGAGCCGGACTTGGTCGAACGTTGCTCGACCACTTGGCCAGCGTCGTTGACTGACTGGCCCTGCTTCTTCAGCATGCGCCGTTGTTCTCTGTTCGTGGGTTGGGTCACGGGTGCCTCCGCTGGCTAGCCAGCAGTTTGGATCGTTTCTTGAATGTACTTTGCAGGGCGTGAGGGACTTGAACCCGCAACCCCCGGTTTTGGAGACCGGTGCTCTACCAATTGAGCTAACGCCCTAAGTTATTGACTGTTGTACGATATCAGACCCCAGAAGTACATCCGACGCGTGACTCTTAAGGTAGTCGTAAGCTCCGACGGGCACTATCTGGGGAAACTAAGCACTGGCTTGGCAAACACGGCCCTCACACATCATCCACGCCAAAATTAAAGGTTTCCCGCGCCCACCCAAAACTGGTCACTACCAACGGGGTCGTACCCCAATCGAACGAAAGGGGTCTGACCCCTTTTTGACGAAAGGGGTCAGAGTACAAATGTAGACATTTGTATGGACAGCAGCGCGTTCGAGGGCTGTCAGTAACGCACACAGCGAAAAAAACCAATGGGGTCGTACCCCAATCGAACGAAAGGGGTCTGACCCCTTTTTG
>CAZSYL010000048.1:11165-29986 GCA_964610745.1 uncultured Acidimicrobiales bacterium | reverse complement strand
AGCCTGAAGTGGGCCACCGCTGAGATTACCCGGAACGAATACAACGGTCCCGGCGCGGGGCAGGGCGGGGGAGGCGGCGGTCAGCAGTACCAGTCCGCACCGAACGCTCCAGCCGCTGCACCGGCACCTCAGTACGACATGAACGAAGAGCCCTTCTAGGGCTTGCCTCGCCGGCTCTGCCGGCACAGACGAACAGGACGAATACACAATGGCGAAGAAGCCACCCCCAAGGAAAAACCATAAGGACGCCGGTCGCAAGAAGAAGGTGTCGGTACTCACGACCGAAAAGGTCGAATACATCGACTACAAGGATGTGAACCTGCTCAAGCGGTTCGTATCCGATCGTGCCAAGGTCCGCGCTCGTCGCGTCACCGGAAACGACACCCAGCAGCAGGCCGAGGTCGCACGTGCGATCAAGAACGCACGTGAAATGGCACTGATGCCGTACGCAGTGCGCGTCACCACCCAGCGCAACAACCGTGATCGCGGCCGTGATCGTGGACCACGCGACGGAGGTCGCGGTGATAGGCCGGATGCAGCGGAGAACGCAGACGCACCGGTCGACGAAGCAGCTGGCGACGAGATGGCAGCCGAAGCATCTGCCGATGTTGTAGAAGCAACGGAGGAGAGCTGATGAGCATGCAGGTCATCTTGAAGGCTGACGTTGATGGTCTTGGTACCCGTGGCGATGTGGTCACCGTGGCCGACGGCTACTTCCGCAACTACCTCCTGCCCAAGGGTCTTGGTTACAAGGCCTCGAAGGGCGCCGAGGCTGAAGCTGAAGCAATGCGCAAAGCAAGTGCAGCCAAGAACGAAGCAAATCGTGCAGAGGCCGACAAGGTTGCAGCATCGCTCGTTCCACAGGTCATCACCATTACGGCGAAGACCGACGCTGGCGGCACGTTGTTTGGTTCGGTTAGCGCTGCAGAGATTGCAGCAGCGGTCGAAGAACAAACCGGTCACGTGATCGACCGTCGCAGCTTCCAACTCGACGCTCCGATCAAGTCGCTTGGTTCGCACATGGTCATGACGAACATTCACAGCCAGGTGCAGTTCCCAGTGACCGTCGAGGTCAGTGCTGAGGACGACGAATAAGCAAACTCTGGCCTGCAACGGGTCAACTGGTTTCTGACGGCCGCATCACCGAGAGGTGGTGCGGCCGTTCGCTGTTTTCAGCCTTTGGCTCCAGGTTTTCCACGTCAGGTGGGCCAAAGGGCCTACTGAGGCCCTTCTGAAGATAGTCCGTTCGACCTATCCACAATCGCCCGCTTGACCTGTCCGAAAATGAGCACATCTTGTCGATAACTCCGAGATGATCAAGAAGCTCGGAACTCCTGGCGGGGTCTTCGCCACCGTCGCAATAGTTGCCACAACACTGACGCTGACGTCGATAGCTCCCGCAAATGCTCAGTCAGACTCATGTACTGGGCGGCAAACATCTGCCGGAGTCCGGACTTCCTTCAACCCATCGACGAACGTGACCCGTTTCGTGGGAACGAGCGGAGCCGACGTCATTATCGGGACGAGCGGCCGGGACATCATCAACGGTTTTGGCGGCAACGATGTCATTTGTGCGGGAGCTGGAAATGACGCGATCAACGGAGGCAACGGGCACGACACGATCGTTGGCGGCTGGGGCAACGACACGATCACTGGTGGTAACGGCAACGACACGATCTCGGGCGGCATCGGCAACGACACGATCTCTGGTCTTGCGGGCAACGACAACCTCGACGGCAACAGCGGAAACGACACGATCAACGGCAACGGCAACAACGATGTGATCTCCGGTGGCCGCGGCGCTGACGTTCTGTCTGGCGGAGATGGTGATGACAGGGTCAACGGAAATGGTGGACCCGACACGATGACGGGCGGAAACGGCAGCGACACTATCGCTGGCCATACCGGCGCTGACACGATCAGCGGCGGCGCCCATGCGGACATTCTCTCCGGAGGCGATGGAAACGACGTCATTCGAGGCAACGACGGCGCCGATCGGATCCTTGGCGGGAACGGCACTGATTCGCTGTTTGGCAACGACGGCCGGGACACGATCTCGGGCGGCACAGGCCCCGACGCGATCAACGGCGGAGGAAACGGCGACACCATCGCAGGTGGGCCGGGTAATGACAACTGCACCGTTGACCCAAGCGACGGACACTCGGGTTGCGAAGCCGGCGTGCCAACTACCACGAGCCCTCTGAACACTCCGGCGGGAGTTCAGTGCAGCCAAGCCTCGCTCGTTGCCCACTACGAGAGCCAGTTCGGAACGCAGTCTCCGAACCTTGCCAACGCCGAAGCGCGACTGCTCGCCATGATCAACGAGACCCGAGCGATCTGTGATCTCAATCCTTTGACCGTTCACCCCGAAGCCGATCGTCAGGCGCAGTTCCACTCCCAGGACATGCTCAATGCTCGACTTGCCGGTTCGAGCAACTTCTTCCAGCACTCCACTCGGTGGAGGGAACTCATTGGGGGAAGTATCGCGACAGCGGGCGAGAACATCGCACTCGTCTCGCCATCGGTTGATCCCACTCAAATCCATCGCAATCTGGTGGCTTCCGGTGGTCACCTCTGCAACATCCTCAGCCCGAACTACGACCAGATTGGTCTCGGCTTCACCTACTACGAACCAAGCTCGAACCGTGGCCAGATCGTGACCGAGATCTTCGTTGGCGACCGCAACTTTGAAAGCACGAACGGCAGCTTGATCGTGCAGGACAGGTTCGGAGTTAGCTCGAGCGACACCTTCAACTGCTGGGGCTAGCCAAAGCCACCACGGGGTTGTTCTCGCCGCATTAGGCCCAGCCGATACGGTTGTGTCCATGTTCGACGAGCTCGACGAGGAACCATCGCCGATTTGTTCAGCGTGTGGTGTCAGTGCGCTGCCACCGGAGGGTCCTGGAGAGCCGTCGATCTGTGAGAACGCTGATTGCGTCACCTTTGGTGAGCCCATCGACGCAAGTATCTGAGGAGATTCGTGGACCTTTCGAGCTTTGGAACCATCGAGCCTATTCCGACCCTCAAGCTGCTGACGAAGATTGTCGATCACAACCGGTCTCGTCTCTACGGCAGCGACGCCAGCGGTCTGATCGAGTGTCGGCTGGTGCTGTCATCGACCGTCGAGGTAGTTGGTCGTCCAATCGCGTTGAGCAGAGCACGAGATGCCATCGTGGCCACCGATCAGAGCCTGAGCTACGTGAACCTGACCGAGCTCGCTGTCCTCGAACTGCTTGATCTCGACGATGCAATGCCGTTGTTGAGTGACGCACCGAGGCGTTCGACAACACCACAGGTTCCGGCTTCGTCTCCACCTCGTGGCGACCTGCGAGGTCTCGTCGAGCAGCTCAACTCTCGAATGCAACGCCGGTTTGGTCTGAGCATCGAAGCCAGCGTCATCGACGATGCCGGCCTTGGCGATGTGGGCAAAAACCAGTTCGCCGACTTCTTGGTGATGCTCGAAGAATCGCTGACGACGATCGGCGACGATCCCATCGGCGAGATTGAGATTGGCTCACTCGAACAGGTCGGCATCGTCCAAGCAGCGTCGGGGCAACTGGCGGTTGAACGCAGCGGTTCGGTGATGGTGATCGCCGTCCCGTTCGAAGAGGCATTCAAGCCAACCATGTCGGCCCGTCTTCAGACCGAGCTGCAGTCAAAGTTGTAGCCCGTCGGTGAAGGTGATCGCGTGGAATCTTGAGCGGAAGAAGCCAACGACTCCAACAGGGGTGCAGGGGGTGGACCATCTCTTTGCTCAGGAGCCTGATGTGATGGTGCTCGTCGAGGCTCGCACGTCGTTCCCTCCACGGCACGGCTATCAACTGGTCGGGGCACGATCCACAGCCGAGCGTTTCGATGACGATGAACGCACCGTGTTGTTGTGGTCGGCCAACGAGCTCGAACCGGTCGAGTTTGATTCACCCATCGAGCAACGTCGCTTCGTGGCCGCTAGGACCGAAACGCCCGTCGGGAAGTTGCTCATCCTGGCGGTCTGCATTCCGTGGCACATGGCCGAGGTGACCTATCACGAAGGTACGAAGCATCGACCGTGGGAGCTGCACCTGAGTTACCTCACCCATCTGAGGGAGCTTCTTCGCGGCTTGGATGAACCATTCGTGGTCGCTGGTGACTTCAATCAGCGAGTTCCGCGTCAGCGAGGTGGAAACCGTGCGGCAGCCACAGCCTTAGCTGAAACTTTCGATGGGCTCGACGTTCTCACGGCGGGGATTCCCAATGGTTGTGCGCGACCGGGAATCGATCACATCGCCATAAGTCCGGGGCTGGTGGGCACGCGGGTTGGTGGCTGGCCGAACGTCGTCGATGGCAACCGGTTGAGCGATCACGATGGGGTGTGGGCGCGGTTGAACCTTGCCCACTCATGACGTCGAGGAGAAGTCGGTTACGTCGAGCTATGTAGTCGGTAGCGTCGAGTTATGAAGTCGTTCGGTCCGCAACGCATTGTGACTGCGATCCTCGTCCTCATCGTTGCGGGCGTGGTCGGGAGTTTCCTGCAGGGTGATGACGTTTCCGAAGATCAATCCGCAGAAGAGGTGGCTGCACCACTGCTAGGCGGAACGACGCCTCAAGCATCGTTCAGCAGCTGGGATCTGTTGACCGAGGGCCAGACCGACGCCTTCGCCGAACTGGCCGAAGCTGCGGGTTCGCGGCGCGATCTCGAATCACTGGTCGATGCTGATCGGGTGCCGCTCGAACGGACCATCTTTGCGCCCACAGATGAGGCGTTTGCTGCCCTTAGCGACACGCTCGATCTGGACAACCCGCTCGCGCAGGTGGAGCTCGTTGGCAATCATGCACTCGATGGCGTGCAATTGGGGTTCGATGAGCTGGCTGCGCTCGACGGCCAGTCCGTGATGACGTTGCTTGGTGAGCCGGTGCAAATAGAGGTCGTCGACGGCGACGTTCTACTGAACGGAAGCGCCAGAGTATTGAGCTCAACGGTGTCGGACAACGGAGTGGTACACATCATCGATATGGTGCTCGTGCCTTTGGCCGGAGCGACCGGCTGACGAATCACCGACTATCTGATGTGAGCGAAGGTATCGGCGAATTGTCGCCAGGCATTGTCACTGTCGGCTAGCGCGACGCCGTCGTGTCGAACCGCTCCGTCGCTAGTCATCACCACGATGGAGCTGGACTGAAAATCACTCATCGCAAGTGTGCGTGGCCCGATCGGTTGGACATAGGGGCTGGTGTGATCAGCGCCGCCGTTTGGAAACTCATCCAGAATTTCCGACGCACCGTCAGAGCTGACGGAGAGGACGCGGGTGTTTGCGCCGTCGACGGTGACTGCATACCAGCCCGAATCGAGGGCGAGCGCAGCGATGGATGTCGATGTTTCACCGACCTCGATAGGTGTGAGCGTCGCGTTCGTCAGGTCGAACTGGAAGACCGAAATGAATGATGGCGGCACGTAGATTCCGCCGTAGTCGCTGGTGTCGTCTAAGCCCTGACCGTCGGTTGAAGTATCTGCGGGTAGTACGCCCTCACGATTGATATTGCTGGCGATCGACACGAGCGCGATCTCCTCAGATGGGTGAGCAAACGTGTTGACCTGTGTTGCCACGTCGATGGGTTGTTCGAGTTGAGTAACGCCGGCCGGATCGATGAAGGTAATGACGCCATCATTGAGCCGCGCAGTCCATCCACCCGCGAACTTGCTAACGGCCGGGTCGAAGGGATCGTCGCTCTCGGGATAGAGAGAAGTCTCCAGGGTGGTGAGATCCAGGTGATGGTTCTGTCCGGCCTGGGAGTATCGGACGGTCTCTTCATCGATGAGAACAGGTCTGCCGTCGAGACTACCCAGGGCAATGTGTTGTTCGGTCGACAGGTCGTCATCGAGCAGCCAGAGATCTCCGGCGTGGTCAGGATCGGTCATCAACGTCGTGGTTCCAACGATGTCGAGGAACACCGGGATGTCGAAGACTTGTCGCTCGATCTGAGCCTCGGGCCCGAAGCGAATGAGTTCGGCACCGACGTTGCTTCGGGCGAACAAGGTCGGGCGGGGAGCGTCGATGAGATGCGCGATCCCACCAGTGGTAGCGAGTTCGACGGTCTCGATCCCGCCGGAGTCGATTCGGGCGAGGAGATTCACATCGGGCAGGTACGGATCGGTGAGGTAGATGACGCCACCGTGAGAAGTGGTTCTGGCGAAGTTGAGCATCAGATCCGACGTGTGTGATGCCAGGACATCACCTGTTTCGGTATCGATGACGTTGATCTGGCCATCGAGAGCGACACCGATGACTTCGGTTTCGAATGGTTCTACAGGCCGTGAGAACGAAACGCTCTCCTCGAGGGTCGAGATCGGAGCATCACTGTCGTCACGAAACTCAAGTCCGTTGGGTGGACCGTCGGCATTCGATGACCCGCATGCGCTGAAGAGAAGTGCCAGGCACAACACGACCAGGCCCCAACCCGGAGTCAGTGTCCGGCGAGCCGCGTTCGAGGCGTTGGTGAAAGTGTCCATGGGGTCTCTACGTTCACGATCGGCATTTGGTTCCCAATCGTGAACTCGATCCTGGCGGAGTTCACCGAACCCGTCGTGCAGTTAGTGACGGTTGATCTGGAGGTTGGTGACGTTGAACTCGGCTTCGAGCAGGTCTGGATACGAGGCCGGAACGAGGGCCTCACCGAGCCATTCGCCGTCCCGCCCAATCTCGGATGGACCAGCAAAGGTTCCGCCGACCGCGGTGTTGATCAGCAGCATCATGTCTCCCGAACGGTGTGGGCCAGAGTCGAACGAGTCGACCTGGTCGGCGACGACGTGTACGACTTCGCCGTCGATGCGCCAGATCAGTAGTCCAGGGCGCCGTTCCAACTCGATGCGATGGTTCGTGCTGTCGCTTGTACTGCCGAGGGTTCTTGTAGCGGTTGACGAATCGTGTCGCTCGTTCCACCAGTGGACCGTGGTGTGGATCGTCGTGGGGTCGCCTCCGGCTGTCTCGAGTAGATCGATCTCGTGGTAGTCGGTTGATTCGAATCCGCTACAGCGTCCTGCTCCTTCACAGGCGTCGGTGCTCAGCAGCCAGATCGCGGGCCACAGGCCTTCGTCCGATGGCAGCATGACGTCCGCGGTGATCGTCGACCAGCCGAAGCCGTCGACGCTGATGGCCATGCCAGATTCGTAGGGGAGCTCGTCGATGCTCGGTGGCGAGGTTCGCGATCGGGTGCTGATTGTGACGGCCTCGGCGGTGATGTCTACGTTTTCGGCGACGTAGCTTTGGGCTTCCCTGTTGCTCCAGGCAACGATGTTCCGTGGGGCGTCGACGATGTCGATGGCGAGCTCTTGAGGTGGAGCCGACTCGGCCACTAGCCACGAGTCTGCGGACAGCGGTACGGATGATGTCGCATGATCGAGGTCGGCGCCGTTGAGAGCGGCGACGGTTTCCTGGTGAACAGCGATTGCGGCGGGGTGTGCGTTCGATTGTCGAGCTGTCCATTCTCGGAGCGTTTCGCCGGGGGAGCGGTGAATGATGATGTTGGTGCCGAGGTGACCTGCGATGTCGGTGGTCGTCGATCGAGTGAACGGGACGTCGAGCTGCTCCAGTCCAATCGCGACGCGATCGGCGAGTATCGGCTTGCCGGCGAGGTCGATGAGTTGGGCGTCGACTGGGAGCTCGGCCAGAACAGCGAGCGCTGCGTGGTTGGCGAGCCAGCCAAGATCGGTGTGGTCAGGCCCGTATGTGAAGCTCGGCAACTCGACTGGCTCAGTCATCGTTGTTGGAGTGATCGTTGAACTCGTGTTGGACGTGCTGGGTGTCGCCGACGCAACGGCCTCTGGGGCAGTGTTAACCGACGGCGCAGTATCGTCCGATTCCGCACCGCTGCATGCAACGGTGACGAACAGAAGCGCAGCGGCAACAGCGGTGGTGCGCAGTTTCGGCATCGCTTTCGTTTCGGCACTCCGATCACAAATATGAAGGACACAGCGGCTGGAATCGGATGTCGCTTTCTGTGGCTAAAGCGCCGCGTCAGAGCAGCGGCGGGACAATCGTTTCGAGGACCTCCACCAGAATGTCGTTCTCGGAAACGGTCCGCTTCGCTTTCGGGCTGGTGCCAGCAGAACGTACCGAGAGACTCGGCTCGGACGCGAAGACCCGTTCAGCTGTGGGGCTGCGCCACTGGTTTCGACTGCAGATGAAGAGAATGTTGGTTGGCACTGTTGTTGGTTGGCACTGTTGTGGAAAACAGAGTCCCGCTCACCTGTCGTGGTGTCGAGCAAATCGATGGTGCTCCGGCAATCGGGCCGCGCCGACTAGCCCCTAGTCGGGGATTTCTGTGCCGTCGGGCCGAATTGTATGCCAGCAGCCGTCAGGCGTCCGGTAGATGGTGAACCCCCGTTGTTTGTGTCGGTTGTGCTTGCCGCAAAGCGGCGCCCCGTTTCCAGGGTTGGTTCTTCCATCTCTGGAGTGTTCGACAACGTGATCGGATTGGCATTGGCTGCTGGGGATGTTGCATCCCGGCCACACGCAACGTGTGGCCTTGAGTTTGACGGCATGGCGGGCCATACCCGTAAAGAACCGGGCTCTGCCTAAGTCGACCTTCTCGCCGCTCGCCTCTATGACGACGCGCCGGATCTTTGAGACGAGGGCGTTGAGCATCATCTCGGTTGGCTCGAGCGGTGTGCCGTCGAGCGTTTGGCAGATCATGGCATCGGGGTCGATGCCGTCGAAGAGCGATACCTCAGCGTCGTCCTCGTAGTCGGCGGCTGCCCCGAATGGGCCCTCGGTCGCGGAATTGCCAGTGACGTCGAGCCCGGCGTCTTCGCCGAGAACCTTGGTGGCAAGCTGCTCGAAGGTTGCCTGGTCCCACACGATGTTGTGGGTGAACTCTGGGGACACGGCGCTGTTGGGGTTAGCAGCGGCGTCGATGAAGATCTGCCACATGGCGTCAGCGCGCCGTTGTTGGATCGTCCGTGGGAGGTGATCACTCGTGGCGTCGTCCCCGTGCGCGGCGCGGGCCTTCTCCCAGTCGGCGAGTGTTTCGGCCTTGACGTACTCATTGAATACCTCGGAGATTTGCAGGCCCTGTTGGCACGCAAACGATGCGACGACATGCCAGGCGAGGTCGTAGTCCTGATCGATCCGAGCATTGCGATCTTCGTGCGCCTTTTGATTCGGCGGCGTTGGGCCGTCTTCGTCAGTGAGCCGTTTCCATTGTTGAAGTCGCTGATTGAAGGTGTCAAAGTCGGCTTTGGCCTCGTTGAGAAAGGCCGATTGGCGATGTGGCATTGCGTCGCGCACACGAGCGTTGGCGTGAACGGCAGCGATCGCCCGGAAGTGGTTGGTTCCGAGCGTTCCTTGCCGATACGCATCGGCGACGTCGGGCAGGTTCCGAGACATGGCGGCGCTGCGCTGGCGAGCAAGTGCTTCGCCGTTTGAAAGTCGAGCGTGGTGGCGAACCATGGCTTTCGCGCTGGTATGACCATCGGCGAGGTGGAATCGTTGATCGTCGATGGAGTCGAGGAGGTCGACACATGCAGCATCGCTGACCCGGCGAATCTGTTCGAGCTCGGTGATGCACGTAACTGCGTCGCGGCTGTTCACAGGGCTGACTCCGGCCCGACGCAGCGCAATATGGCCGGCGGCGATCATGTCAATTGCCGCTGCCATCTCCGGGTTTGAAACCTTCGAGCCCATACGAACAAGTGTACGATTAGGGTGTGACAGTCGAATGGCGCTGTTCGGTCGCTGTTGTCATGCTGTAGAACCTCTTCTGGGGCAAGCCAAATCGCATCACTGCGCGCGGCAGATGTGAAAGACTTCAACAATGTCTGCTCTACCTCCTTCTGATGCACCGGCAGTCTTTGTGGTCGATGGCGGTCAGCAGGCCGGTCCGATCACCATTGACGCCCTGGTGGATTCCATTCGTTCTGGCCAACGTGACATCTCAACAATGGTGTGGTGGGACGGCGTTGCCGAGTGGTTTCCATTCAATAGTCATCCAGGTCTCACCGGACTGCTCGGAGGTGGTTCAGAACCGCCGGCACCAGTTCCGCCTCCACCAAGTGCGTCTCCGATGCAGACTGAAGTCCCTGTGCAAGCTGAGGCCCCCGTGCAAGCTGCAGCGCCTGCCTCGATGGGCCCCGAGACGGACGACGAGCTCGAATCGGTCTTTACCGAGATGGTTCATGCGAGTTGGCGCTACTTCAAACGGGTCGATTTCGCTACGACACTCGACGAAGTTCTGCTCGGCGCGCTGATTACATCGAGTCTCAGCACCGGACAGGTGTTGATCGATCTGACGAGCGATGGGACCAACCACTACGTCCGCTTCGAGAACCCAAACGATGGATCGCGTTCGACGATGGCGATCACGCATCTCACGCCAGATGCAGTGAAGGGCGAAGTGTTGGGTCACCATGCCAGCGTCGTTATTGGCTGGGGGCAGCGTGTTGCGAATGCTGGAAACGTGGTGAACGCTCTGAAGCAGGAATGGAAGAGCGGGTTGGTTCAAACCCCCGAGCCCGGCACGGTGACCGTCGACGGAGACCTCACCTCTGGATATGCCTACACCCAGATCGATCTGATCTGGGCACTTGAGGACTATGTGTCTTCGGACTACACGGTCAACGCCGACAAGCTCACACTTCACGTTCGAGCCGCACTTCACTCACTTCGCAAATACTGGTATGGCCGCTTCACACCGGCGGGGAGCTGATCGCAATGGGCGTATTTGATGCAATCAACAAGTTCTCGGCGAAGTCCGAACTGCGGGAGTCAAAGGACGAGATGCTCGTCGGGGAGATTGTTCGGGCAATGAGCTCGGGTGGTTACGTCCCTGACAAGTTCACCGCGGGAACGGGCGCGCAGATTGTGCGTTTCCGTACGCCGGGTGACCCTGTGCTGAGCTACTTGCAGGTGACCCTGAACCGTCTGACTGGTTCGGGTCGAGTTGCTTCGGCGGTGGTTGGCTCACAGGCGACCATGACGCTGGTTGGCACCGTCGTCAACAAGATCTCTGACCCGGACGACCTGATCGCGATGTGGCAGACCGACGCGGCCAACGTGTTGAAGGTCCCGATGTTGGGCCAGATCAAGCTCAACCATCGAGTCACTACCGTGACAGCGACGTCGAAGCTCACCCTCAACATCGACAACTACGTGCTGCAGGGCCCGGAAGCGACCACGCAATTGCTTACGCTCTTGAGCGGGAAGATTGACGAAGTTCGCCAGGCGTTGGCGCCGTACAACAAAGACGACGCAGGGTTCGAAGGCTGATTCCCAAGTCGCGTCACCGATCGGAGTCGTTGGCCTGCGACTCGGCTCGATTGCGTCGAGCGATCGAGGAGCCGAATTCGGCGAGTGCACTCCGCAATTCGGTGGGAAGAAGTACCTCGACCTCGGGGCCCAACGCCGCCAGGTCGCGTATTGCTGCGTCCGATGATGTGTATCGGAACGAACCTTCGAGCCAATCAGCCTCTTCATCTGGTTGGGTGGCGTTGGGTCGATGGCGCCAGCCGTCGGGGCGTCCGGTCAGTTGGGCGAGTTGAAGAGCCGTGGGTGATAGGCGGACTCGAACTCGTCGAATTCTCCCGCTCGAAGAGGCCGGCGCTGCGGGATTAGACGGCACGGACTGGTTAAACGTATCCAGCATTTGGAACCCGCCTCCGGGTCCTCGCACGGCGTAGACGGGGATGCCCGACCCGGAGAGCACTTCGAGGTCCCGCAGGATCGTTCGCTCAGAGACCTCGAGTTGTTCGCTCAACTCACGCGCCGTCACACGTCGCCCGCTCTGCAGCGCGAGCAAGATACTGAGTAGTCGGCCAGCACGCATTTGAGAAGTTTCTCACATTCATGACAACTGGTGTCATGAATAGGTTGGGATGATGTTCTCAGCGAAATGAGGAGCACAACATGACTGAGCACATCGAGGGTGACGGAAGCAAAGACGATCCCTGGATCCTGACAACGCCACCGGGGAAATCCGAATTCGATGCATGGCGAGAGGAGGAGTCCGACCCTCCGGCGCTCATTGTCCGAGTGGGCTCAACCACGCTCAAGTACCGGCTGGAGGCAATCGAGGATCTGCACGCGATGCTCGTCGAGCACGGTGATTGGATGCTCCTCGGAAACGCCGACGAACAAAAGGACGCTAAACCCGACACCGTGGAAGCGTGGGCTCGATCGGCACAGAATCCGGTCGGTGGCTGGTACGGCTTGAGGAAGGGTTATCGCGGTCGGTTTGGCAACTACGTACCACCAGTGCTCGAAGTGCTCGGACTCGCCGAGGTAGAACACAACGCACGCAACAACCGCATGCGAGCTATCTGATGGGCGCTCGACGGTATGAGGTTCGCCGAACGATCGACGCGGAGCCGAGCACGGTTTGGGGCCTGTTGACGGACGCATCGACGTATGCGGAGTGGAACGATGCCGTTGTCAGCATCGAAGGTCCAATCCGACAGGGCGAAACGATCAAACTCGTCTCGACCGTCGACCCAAAGCGGACATTCTCCCTGACGGTCACCGAGATGGTGGACCCCAGCCGCATGGTGTGGACGGACGGCATGCCGCTCGGCCTGTTCAAAGGAGAGCGCACCTTCGAGATCGTCGACCGGGGTGGCCGGAGCGAGTTCTCGATGGTGGAGGCCTTCAGCGGACCCCTCGCCGGACTGATCACCAAGGCAATCCCAGATCTCACCGATTCGTTCGAGACCTTCGCCGACGGTTTGAAACTCGCTTCGGAGTCTCGGCGAGAGGCAGGATCGCACTAGGCATCTACGCGTTGCCATCGCTCCCGCGAGGAAGTGGTGCTATCGACCAATCGGTTGCCGAGGGGCTATGACGGAGCCGCAGCCTGCCGGGCGCGCCATGCGTTGAAGTCACGAGCGTCGAACACGAGGGAGACGACATCGGTCAGGAGGAGCACGATCAGGAACAGCCGATATCCGCTGCCGATGTCGGCAAAGAGCGTCACGCCAACGAGCAGGACGAGCGGCGTCCACAAGATGAGGTGTGGCAGAGCCATCAGGTCGGTCATGCCGCGAGCCTTGACCATGATTGGGAGGTTGAACGCCATGCCGAGAATAGCGAGGAGGCAGATCACCACACCGTTGCGTTCTCCGAGGAAGAACACAGTCGCCACGTTCACGGGCACGAGCCAGGCAGCGATCCACAAGCGGACGGGCATCGACAGCTGTTGAAAGCTCGACCAGATATCTGAGAGCAGAGACATAGCTGACGAGCGTAGCGATTCCAATGCGTCGCTGCGTCAAGTCGGTATGTCGTACAGGACACGCTCGGAAACTACGGATTGGTCGAGCCACTTAGCAGGGGGCGCCGTCCTCGATGTCTTCGGCGAAGATCTCCGTTGGGAAGAACGGAGGGTTGATGGGGAATGACAGGAGGCGGTCGGTGTCGATCAGTTCGATGCCGCCATCGTTGTCAGTGTCAGCGCAAAGCAGGTTGGTGATCGTGAGGCGGTGCGTCGTCGCGATTGCACCGGACTGATCGAGAAGCGGTATCGACGAGCTCATGAACTGGAGCGAACCGTCGGGACGCTCGAGACCAATCACGCCATCGATTCCGTCGAACGAGATAGGCGTGACCGGTGCGTCCGCTAGCTCGGGCGTGACACGACCATCCGAGCTGCAGGTCACGATCCAGTACAGGTCGGCGAAGTCGTTCGAGGCCTCGACCAGCACCATGTCGCCATCGACCTCAACTCCACCGTCGCAGTTCGTCGGTGCGATTGGCGCTGGGGTTTCGCCAAGCGTCGCCCAGGCCCACTCCAACATGTCCGGACCAGGGGCCAGCTTGGAGCCAACCGTGTACTGAACATCGCCTTCGATCCAGGCAATGAACCCATCGCCGCAGCTGGCACCACAGGTCGCATCGTAGAAGAAGCCGGTACGACCATCGGGAAGTGGGACTTCCACGCCCGCGGTCAGAGGAATACTGTCACTGAGGAGTCGACCAGACACCGAACCGGTCGTACATGCGCCGCCGCCGTTGCAATCGGCGCTGAGATCGATCGTCACGAGGTAGCCGTTCTCATCGAGTAGAGGAACGCTTGCAAACAGACCTTCGCTGTCGCCGATCGACGATGGCAACCGAATCGGGACGGGGCTATCAGCGAGCTCGTCGATGACTGAATCGAAGATAGGTGCTGGCTCGACCAGCGCCGTCGACGAGTCGTCCTGTACTGCTTCATCCGAAGTGGGATCGTCGGTCGGTGGAGGGTCCGTTGTTGGAGCATCGCTCGATGGTTCTTCGGCGCTTGGGGGAGTGGTCGTCGTTGAAGCTGGGACAGCTTCTTCGCTCACGATTGGGCCATCGTCTTGCGCAGAGTCTTGCTCTGCGACCTCGACTGGCTCGGTGTCGGTCGCTGGCGCGGATTCCGAAACAGCGTCGTCACCGACGGCAAGAGGAGAGGCCTCGCTTCCGCCACATGCAGCCAGGCCGAGTGCGAGGGCACCCGCTGCGAGCCAGAGTCGCCAGTGTGTGGGTGACGTCGTGTTCATTTCAATGACCGCTTTCAGGAAGTAAAGGCTTTGTTGCCTCATCTACAGAATCGGCGAAAGCTCTCAAAAACCCAATGGGTGCGCCACCCCAGGGGCCCAACGACCCAAGGCCATCCTCACAGCTCTTGCAGGCCCTGGGTGACAGAACGAGTGCAAGTCTTAGCCACAAGAGGGCGTGTCGTGCGGTCGGTCGGTTGCTCCGAATCTATCTACGCCCGGAGAGCTGACGGTCGGTCTCGGTCATCTGGTCAGTTGGTGCTGATGAGACCACATCGCCGACGATCATCACCGAGGGCGAACCGAACGGGCACCCATCGACGGCCGTTCGTTCCAGCGATCGGATTGCGTTTTTCTGCGTGAGATGTCCGGCATTGTGAACAAAGGCGACGCTGGTTTCACCATTGACGCCAGCGTCGAGAAGCCGACGTGCCACCGCGTCGGCTGTCCCCGATGCCATCAAGATCACAAGGGTCATTTCGAGGTTCGCTAGCGACGTCCAGTCATAACTTTCGTTCGTTGCGCGATGACCGCTGATCACGGTGAAGCCTGATGAGAGGCGGCGGTCCGTTACCGAGATGCCAGCGGTTGCCGGTGCGACGAGGGCAGAGGTGAGCCCCGGAATGACCTCGACTGCAATGCCATGATTGCGAGCGGCCTCAGCCTCTTCACACCCTCGACCAAAAACGAACGGGTCTCCACCCTTGAGTCGCACAACGTGTGAGCCCGTGGATGCATGGCTGATGAGGAGCTGTTCGATCTCGGACTGCGCAACGCCGTAGCCCTTTCCCTTTCCGACCGGAACCCGAAGTGCAGCCCGTGGAGCCAGATCGAGTAGTTCGGGTGCAGCGAGCCTGTCGTAGAGAACGACGTCGGCGTCGGCGAGCGCTCGCGCTCCTCGAACCGTGATGAGATCAGCTCCGCCGGGCCCCGCGCCAACGAGCGTGATCCGACCCGGTGCACCCGGCAGGTGATCGGCAAACCCGGAAACGAAGTCGCGCTTCAAGCCGTCGAGGTCGATCGGGTGACCACTGTTTGAACGTTGCCATGCCGGAGCGAAGAATCGATCCTTCCACGCCGCATAGTCATATCTGTAGGCGCCGGTTCTTCTGAGCTCATCACGCGCGCCTCGAGCGTGCTCGAGCACCGCTCCGAACTCGGTGTGGACGATCTCGCCAATCCGCTCGCGGAGAAAGCGAGCGCCTGCAGGCGTGGCTCCGTTCGTTGTGATCGCAATCGTTGCGGGCCCGCGCTCAACCACAGCTGGAATGGTTACGTCACAAAGCCCGGGATCATCGACAGCGTTTACGGTGACGCGAAGCCTTCGAGCCCACTTCGCAATGCGGGCGTTCGTCTCGTGGTCCCCGGTGGCGATTACCACCAGCGAGGCACCGATGAGGTCCAGTGGACAGACGCGGCGCTTCTCTAGTTCGAGCATCCCCGCCGAGGCCAGTTCTTCAACTCGCTTCGTCGGCGTTGGGTCGATGGCGATCAGTCGCGGCTGTGCGGGCAGCAGGGTCTCGATCTTGGCGGTACCAATAGAACCGGCCCCAACCACGACAACTTTCTTTTCCGCGAGGCGCCATGCAACGACGTATGGACGAGGCACCGAAGAGCGAGACGCGTCAGGCTGTACGTGTGTCGCGTGGGTTCTTGTCGGATCAAAGACCATCCGGCCGAATGTACCGGTACGAGAATTCGGGGTCGTGAACGACCTATTTCTGCACTGTTAACAGTCGCGCACGTAAGGGTTCGCGTCCCGACAACTACGGCAGAACCAGCCCACACTCAGTCCATGAAACAAGATGCTGCGTTGCCGGCACATGGCCCGGAACCCCTCGCGGGAAAGCGAATTTGGGTGACCGCTGAGCGCCGGGTGGACAACCAGCGTCGGTACCTCGAACAGCGTGGCGCCGAAGTTGTGGCAGCTCCTCTGCTGCGGACTATCGACAGCACGGCGTGTGGCGAATGCTCGACCGTGGCTGGCCAACTCATATCCAACCCGCCCGACATACTTATTGCTCAGACCGGACAGGGTCTCGAATGGTGGACCGATCGGCTCGATCTTGAGCTGCGCGCGCAGTTTCTCGCGGCGGTTGGTGGAGCCGAGATTTGGACCCGCGGCGCGAAGGCAACGAGCCGATGTCGTTCGCTCGGAATGACCGTCGATTGGCAGAGCCCAAACGAATCGGCGACCGAGATCGCTGAGCGCTGCCTGTCCCTACCACCTGGTTCTCGAGTGGCTGTACAGCTGGTCGGCGCGGTCAACGACATCGTTCTCGACGCCCTCAAAACGGTGCGTGCAAATGTTGTTCCGATGCGCGTCTACCGCTATGCGTTCCCCGCTGATCAAACGCGATGTCATGAGCTCATCGCTGCGACGATCGCGGGGGAGATCGACGCGATCACATTTACTGCATCGCCGGCGATCCAACACTTGCATGCGTTCGCAAAGGCGACAGACCAACTCGCCGATCTGACCCGCGCGTTTAGCGAGCACTGCCTTCCTGTCGTGGTCGGACCCGTCTGTGCCACAACGGCGACCGACGCCGGTTGGCTCAACTATGTCGAGCCCGCAAAGGCCCGGCTCGTGCCAATGCTCGACGCGCTCACCGACGCCTTGGTCACCGTGAACGGAAGGTGAACAGCGATTCACCAACGTTGCTGACAGCCGCCCGCTTCGGCGTCACCGAGCGCTCACGGCGGGGAGACAGTTTAGAAATCTCGACCTGATTAGCTGACCACACACGAGATCCCCCCAAGGAAAGATCAGGTCGTAACGTGTCGAATTCTAAGTTCTCCCGACGTTCGTTTGTGCTCGGCGCAGGTGCCGCAGCATCCAGCGGTGCGTTTCTTGCCGCTTGTGGTGGTGGCACGACGAGCACCGAAGTTGCGGGCGCCTCCGCAGCTAACTCAACGACTGTTGCGGCAAGTGCTTCTACAGGAGTCCTCGAAAAGCCAAGCCTCACACTCGGTTTCATCAAGCTGACCGATATGGCGCCTCTCGCGGTTGGAGTTGAGAAGGGATACTTCCTCGAGGAGGGCTTGAACGTCACCCTCGAAGCCCAGGCGAACTGGCGTGTGCTGCTCGACGGAGTTATCGGCGGCGCGCTCGATGGCGCCCACATGCTCGCCGGGCAACCGCTCGCGGCGACCATTGGTTACGGAACCGCTGCGTCGTTGATCGCCCCGCTGAGCCTCGACCTCAACGGCAATGGCATTACCGTATCGAACGAGGTGTGGGACATCATTCGACCAGGCCTCGAGGAGAACGCTGACGGCAACCCACTCCACCCGATCTCGGCCTCGGTTCTACAGACGGCCATCGATCAGTTCGCTGGACAGGGCAAAGAGTTCAACATGGGCATGGTCTTCCCGGTGTCGACCCACAACTATGAGCTCCGCTACTGGCTTGCAGCTGGCGGCATTTCGCCCGGCTTCTACACACCGGGAGATGCGGTCGGTACGACGAGCGCAGACGTGCCTCTTTCGGTTACCCCTCCGCCGCAGATGCCAGCGACGATGGAAGCGGGCACCATCGATGGCTACTGCGTCGGTGAACCGTGGAACCAGGCTGCGGTCTTCCAGAACATCGGCGTTCCAATCGCTACCGACCAACACGTCAAGACCACAAACCCTGAGAAGGTCTTCGGATTGCGGGAGGACTTCGCCGAACAAAACCCGAACACCACCCGGGCCCTTTTGAGAGGCATCATCAAGGCTCAGCAATGGCTCGACGCTGACGACAACGCGAACCGTGAGGAAGCGGTCGACATTCTGGCTCGCTCTCAGTATGTGGGCGCCGACCGTGAGGTCATCGCAGCGTCGATGACGGGGGTCTTCACTTTCGAGCAAGGCGACACCCGTCCGGCCCCCGACTTCAACATCTTCTTCCGCGACTTCGCTGGCTACCCCTACTATTCCGACGCGATCTGGTACCTCTCTCAGATGCGTCGTTGGGGTCAGATCGATGTTGACCAAACCGACGAGTGGTACGTCGAGCAGGCTGAGGCGTGCTACCGCCCGGATCTGTACCTCGAAGCTGCGACCGACCTGGTCGACGCCGGAGTGATCTCCGCCGACGACGTTCCCGAGACCGACGGCTTCCGGGGTGTTGAGGACGACTTCATCGATGCGGTCTCCTTCGACGGAACTGCGCCAAACGCCTACCTCGAGTCGATGTCGATCGGTTTGAAAGCGGGTCAGACCGTGACCGCCGCAGGCGTCGACGGTTAGCCCATCGAACCCTCATTCCTGGATAGCCATCTACCCGAACTGGCCTCAACCCGAACTGGCCTCAACCCGAACTGGCCTCAACCCGAACTGGCCTCAACCCGAA
>CAZSYL010000048.1:0-11065 GCA_964610745.1 uncultured Acidimicrobiales bacterium | reverse complement strand
CTGGAAGGACAACCAATGTCACCCGAATCCGGACTCATCGTCGATGAGCCCGCAACACAGGAAGAAGTGCTGAACGAGACAGCACCATCAACAACGATCGAGGCGAGCCCCGCTGAGGAAGCTCCCAATCGGCTCATCTCGATCGGCAAGCAAGGTTTGAGCAATCTGTTGCCCCCCATCCTCGGGATCGCAACGTTCCTACTGTTGTGGGCAATCATTGCGCCTCGCATCGACACACGCGTGGGTTCTCTCCCCGGTCCTATCGAGGTGTTCGATGCGGGGCGCGGTCTTTACAACGAGTGGCAAGCCCGAGGTGTTGCCGAAGCGGCATTCTTTGAAGCACAGGACGTCCAAAACGCGGAGTTCATTGCCGCTGGTACTCCAGAGCTCGTTCGGGACTTCGACTTTCCGGCTCCGCCGAGTTTCCCCCAACAGATTTGGACCTCTCTGCAGACCGTTGCGCTGGGCTTTCTAATCGGGACGGCTATCGCCATTCCGGTGGGGTTGCTCAGCGGATTGTCTCCGACCTTCCGCAAAGCGATCAACCCGCTGGTATCGATCTTTAAACCCGTCAGCCCTCTCGCTTGGTTGCCGATCGTCCAGATCGTTATCGCCGCCACCGCGCTCAATCCCGATGCGTACTTTGCGCCAGCGTTTGTGATCTCAGCACTTGTCGTGACGCTGAACTCGCTGTGGCCCACGCTCATCAACACCGCGGTCGGTGCATCGTCGGTCGATCAAGACCTGCTCAACGTTGGCAAGGTCCTCAAGCTCAATTGGTTTGCGCGGCTTCGCAAATTGGTCCTGCCTTCGGCGCTGCCCTACATCTTCACCGGTATGCGCCTATCGCTCGGTGTGGGCTGGATGGTCCTGATCGCCGCGGAGATGCTGGCGCAGAACCCCGGTCTCGGAAAGTTTGTGTGGGATGAGTTCCAGAACGGCAGCTCACAATCCCTAGCTCGGATCATGTTCGCCGTGTTCGTGATCGGCTTCATCGGCTTCCTGCTCGATCGCCTCATGAGCATGGCTGAGAACTTCGTCAGCCGAAACCACGCATGATCGACATGACGAACAGCGGCGCTGACGGCGCAATCATCGACATGACCGCAAATGAGGTTCGACCTGTCCTTTCACTGCGCAATGTCACGAAGTCCTACGGAGACGGCGCAGGCGGCACAACCGAGGTCTTGTCCGGTTTAGACCTCGACATCTACGACGGAGAGTTCGTCGCCATCCTTGGCTTTTCGGGCTCTGGGAAGACGACGCTGGTCTCGGCTATCGCCGGGCTCATCGACCTCGACGCTGGCGAAGTTCGGGTTCGCGGCGAAAGGTCGGTGGGCCCGGGCCGAGACCGAGGCGTGGTGTTCCAGTCGTATTCGTTGCTGCCCTGGTTGACGGTCGAGGGCAACGTGGCCCTCGCCGTCGACGCAATCCACGAAGACAAACCCAAAGACGTTCGCCAGCAAATTGTTGACGACACCATCGAGCTCGTCGGCCTCGGCCATGCCAAGGATCGAAAGATCGCTGCACTGTCGGGAGGAATGAAGCAGCGCGTCGCCGTTGCCCGAGCACTGTCTGGCCGACCTGAGATTCTGCTCCTAGACGAGCCGCTCTCTGCGCTCGACGCCCTAACGCGAGCCAAGCTGCAAGACGAGATCGAGCGAATTCGCGGCAAAGAGAAGCGCACAATCTTGCTGATCACTAACGATGTGGACGAAGCCTTGTTGCTCGCCGACCGTGTGGCCATCCTCGACATTGCACCTGCGGCGAAGATCACCGAGGTCTATGACGTCAACATCGCTCGGCCAAGGGATCGCACCAAGATCAACGATGACGAGAGCTACATGGCGCTACGCCACGAGATCGTCTCGAAGCTTGATTCGATGAACACCGAAGGCAAGTCGCTCACCGAAAGCACGACGGCGAAGACGCTGCCCGATGTGGAACCCGCAGACCTGGACCGTCTGCCCGGCGCCTATGTCGAAGCCTCAGTTTCGGGGCGCACGTCGCGCTACTTGGAGTTCTACAAAGCCAAGAAGGTGTACCCGACCCCGGACGGCCCACTCACCGTGATCGACGACATCAACATCGTCCTCGACAAAGGAGACTTCGTTTCCTTGATCGGCCATTCGGGTTGTGGCAAGTCGACCGCCTTGACGATGGCTGCCGGGCTTAATGAGATCACCGGCGGCAAGATCATGCTCGACGGCAAAGAGATCCAGGAGGCGGGTCCGGACAAGGCGGTCGTCTTCCAATCCCCATCGTTGCTCCCGTGGCTCACCGCCAGACAGAACGTAGAAATCGGCGTCGATCGTGTGTATTCCGATGCATCGAAGCAGGAACGACGCGATGTCGTCGACTACTACCTCGAACGTGTCGGACTCGGAAGCGCCCTGGACAAACGAGCTAACGCGCTCTCGAACGGCATGAAACAGCGCGTTGGGCTCGCTCGAGCGTTCGCTCTCAGTCCGAAGCTGTTGTTGCTCGATGAGCCCTTCGGCATGCTCGACAGCTTGACGCGATGGGACCTTCAAGACGTGCTCCTCGAAGTCTGGAACCGCAGCAAGGTCACGACGATCATGGTGACTCACGATGTCGACGAGGCAATTCTGCTCGCCGATCGGGTCGTCATGATGACCAACGGACCTGACGCGCGCATCGGAAAGGTGCTGGAAGTCGACCTGCCTCGCCCGAGAGATCGCCAAGAGCTCCTCGATGACCCGAAGTTCTACTCCTACCGCCAAGAAGTCCTGCAATTCCTCGCGGACTACGAACATGGAGCACACCAACCAGCATGAGCACCTTGACCGAAGAAACGATGGCCACGGTCGAATCGACCGCTCCGATCCTGCAAGAACACGGACTGGCGATCACCTCACACTTTTACGACAACCTCTTTGAGAAACACCCTGAGGTGAAGCCCATGTTCTCCTCAGAGACTGGCCTCCAGGCGGAACGACTCGCCGGCGCCGTTTTGGCCTATGCCAAGAACATCCGAAACCTCGACGCCCTCGGACCGGCCGTGCAAAAGATGGCCGCAGCTCACGTCAGCGCTGGTGTCCAACCAGCCCACTACGACGTAGTCGGAACCCAATTGCTCGAGTCGATCGACGTCGTACTCGGTGGCGTTGATGCGTCGATTCTCGAAGCGTGGGGAGCCGCATACGATCAACTCGCATCGATCATGATCTCGACCGAGGCGGAACTCGCATTTGCGAGTGAAGGACTCGGGACGACGAGCGAAGGTGCAGCATGACCCGTTCGCTCGTCGTCGTCGGCAACGGGATGGTCGGCCAACGATTTGTTGACGACTTTGTCGCCAAGGGTGGCCTCGACACCTACCACCTCACCGTCGTTGGCGAAGAGCCGACCCCGGCCTATGACCGAGTGGCGCTGTCGTCGTGGTTTGACGGTGTCTCAACCGAAGACCTCCTCTTGAGCGACACCGCTGCGCTCGAGCGGGCCGGTGTCGAATTCAGGTTCGGGACTCGCGTGACTTCGATCGACGCCGAGTCGAGAAAGGTCGTCCTCTCCGACGGTACGCTCCTCGCATATGACGAGTTGGTTCTCGCCACCGGGTCACGTCCATTCGTCCCACCGATTCCTGGCCATGATCGACCCGGGTGCTTCGTCTATCGGACGATCGAAGATCTCGAACAGATACGAGATTGGGCTGCGGGCAAAAAGACGGGTGTAATTATCGGTGGAGGACTGCTCGGCCTCGAGGGTGCAAACGCGCTTGTCAACCTCGGACTCGACACCCACGTCGTCGAAATGGCCGATCGCCTTATGCCACAACAGCTCGACGAGCCGGGGTCGGCAATGCTGGCGAAGTGGATCGATGACCTTGGCATCACCACCCACCTAGGATTCGCGACCTCCGAGATCGCTGGCGCAGGAGACGGCGATGATTCGGTCGACGCGCTCGTTGGCCCGAACGGTGTCATCGAGTGCGACATCGTGGTCTTCTCCGCCGGAATTCGGCCCTGCCACGAACTTGCGGCGGACGCTGGGCTCGAGATTGGCCCGCGAGGCGGAATCGTCGTTAACGACTATCTCGAAACGAGCGTCGCGTCGATCTCAGCCATTGGCGAGGTTGCCTGCCACGACGGACGAACCTATGGGCTCGTCGGTCCCGGCTACGCAATGGCATCGGCGCTCGCTGCTCGACTCACCGGAGCTGACGATCCGTCGACCACAACCTTCGAAGGCGCAGACCTCTCGACCAAGCTCAAGCTGCTCGGTGTTGAGGTCGCAAGCTTTGGGGAGCACCCCGTCGGTGACCAAGTCACGTTCGCTGACCCTTCCGAGAAGGTCTATCGCAGCGTGTCACTTCGCGATGGCAACGTCGCCGGCGGTGTACTCGTTGGCGATGCATCGAACTACGACCTGCTCCACGCCATGGCCACTGGTGCCATGGCGACGTCGGCGGTTGGTTCGCTGATCGCTCCGGTCGCCGACGGCGCCGCCCAACTCCTCGAACTCCCCGACTCAGCAATCCTGTGCAGCTGCAACGGTGTCTCTCGTGGACAGCTAAAGGACGCAATCTGTGCAGGCGACCAAACCGTTCCCGCTCTCAAAGCGTCCACGAACTGTGGCACGGGCTGTGGCGGCTGTGTTCCCGGTATGTCGACCTTGCTCAACGAAACGCTCGTCGACCTTGGGATCGAGATCGACACCTCGCTGTGCGAGCACTTCCCTTATAGCCGCCAAGAGCTCTTTGATATCGTCCGGATCCGGAAGTTGACGACGTGGTCATCGATCATCACCGAGCTTGGTTCGGGACTTGGTTGTGAGATCTGCCGTCCAACTGTGGCTTCGATCCTCGCTTCACAGAACAACGGCTACGTGTTGACCGAGGACCAGGCTGGATTGCAAGACACCAACGATCGTTCGCTTGCCAACATGCAACGAAACGGCACCTACTCGGTTGTTCCGCGAGTACCCGGCGGCGAGATCACCCCCGAACAGCTCATTGCGTTAGGCGAGATCGGAAGAGACTACGACCTCTACGCGAAGATCACCGGCGCGCAGCGTATCGATCTCTTTGGCGCCCAGCTCCACGAACTTCCCGGCATTTGGCAACGAGCGATCGATGCCGGGCTGGAATCGGGCCAGGCCTACGGCAAGGCGCTTCGCACCGTGAAATCGTGTGTTGGCTCAACGTGGTGCCGGTACGGCGTGCAGGACGCTGTCGGGATGGCGATTCGGATCGAGCGTCGCTATCGAGGTCTTCGAGCGCCTCACAAGCTCAAGTCCGCGGTCTCCGGTTGTACCCGAGAGTGTGCCGAAGCCCAGAGCAAGGACTTTGGCGTGATCGCTACCGAGACCGGATGGAACCTCTACCTCTGTGGCAACGGTGGACGAGTTCCTCGCCACGCCGACCTGTTTGCGACAGACCTTTCCGACGAAGCACTGATCACAACGATCGACCGGTTCTTGATGTTCTACATCCGTACTGCAGACAAGCTCGAACGGACCTCAACCTGGTTCGAACGCCTCGAAGGCGGGCTCGAGTATCTCCGGTCGGTTATCGTCGACGACTCCCTCGGAATTTGCGATGAGCTCGACGCAGCGATGGCGGCACACGTCGAGACCTATGAATGCGAATGGACCGCAACCCTCGAGGATCCCGACAAACTTGCGCACTTCGTCGAGTTTGTGAACGCTCCAGATGAGCACTCGGCTCCCGTCTGGATTCGAGAGCGTGGACAGAGGATTCCAGCACCATGAGCTCCGAAGACTGGTACGACGTCTGCTTTCTATCCCAGCTCCGCGCTGAATGTGGGGTGGCCGCCGTCCTCGCCGACGGTCCGGTCGCAATCTTCAACGTTGGCGACCCAGGCCAGATCTTCGCCGTCGGCCATATCGATCCGCGCACGCAGACGCCGACCATTGCCCGAGGTCTGGTCGGTTCGGCCGATGGCGAGCCCATCGTTGTATCGCCGCTGTTGAAGGACCGTTTCAGCCTCGTGACCGGTGAATGCCTGAACGCGGACCTTCCACCGTTGGCTACCTATGAGGTGAGTGTCGAACAGGAGCGGGTGCACGTTCGATCGAATGTCATAGCGCAGAAACAACCCTGAAACATCGACACCGCACACTGGATTATTCATGACGACTCCGATCGGGCCCCCGGTGGAAGTGGACCAGGAGAGCCTGGTCAACGACCAGCGAGCCCGCACCCAGCATGTCCCAAGACCGTTGAGTGGGTACACCGTCGGAGTCACTGCCGACCGTCGGAGTGAAGAACAGATTCAACTGCTCGAGGATCGGGGCGCTACCTGTGTTCATGGCCCGATGCTTGAAACCCAGGCGTTGCTGGCCGACTCTGGCATTGCCAGCGCAACTCGCCTGGTGATCGACAATCCACCGGATGTCACGATTCTGTCGACGGGTATTGGCGTGCGGGGATGGTTCTCCTCGGCGGATGCGCTTTTACTCGGTAATGAGTTGCGCCTTGCCGTTGAGTCTTCTGAGATCTACGCACGTGGACCGAAGGCCCATGGAGCGGCGGTAACCGCCGGCCTCAACCTCGACACGTGCGACACGTGGCCATCGCTCGACGACATCATTGACGAACTGCAGCTTCGGTCCGATTCAGGGCTGCGAGTCGCAATACAGCTCGATGGAGATCCTGACGCCGTTGCCATCTCCCGGTTGAACGAGCTCGCGGCAGAGGTGGTTCCGATTCCCGTCTATCAGTGGACATTGCCGACCAACCGAAGCCCCGCCGAAGATTTGATCGCGGCTGTCGCGGCGCATCAGATCGACGCGGTCACGTTCACAGCTCGCCCCGCGGTGCAACACTTCGTCAGCATTGCCCAAGAACTAGATCTGTTCGGGCGCGTCCAAGCAGCTGCGAGAACAAACACCGCACTGCTGTGTGTTGGCGAACGGACAGCCACCGCCGTCGAGGATGCCGGGCTGCACGTCGCCGGCTTTCCCGAGCGTCCACTCCTAGGAACGATGGTGATGCTGCTCACCGAGCAACTGGAGAAGCGCACGACCGAGCTACAACTATTGGGTCATTCGGTCGTGCTCCGGGGGCGAGAGCTATCCGTGGGTGATGAACCGGTGCAAACACTGCCGTTCCGCGAGCGACATCTCTTTGAGCTTCTGGCGAGTCGACCCGGTGTTGTCTTTGCCAAAGATCGGTTGCTCGATCGGGTTTGGCAAGGAGCGGCCCACGACGAGCACGCGGTCGAGGTCGCCGTTGGCCGTCTCCGAAAACGTCTCGGCGACGCTGGATCTGGCATTGAAACGGTTCGGCGCCGGGGCTATCGGATGGTGGCCGCGTGAGCGTTCCAAAGAACCACGCTCGCAGCCATTGTCCGTATTGCTCACTCAATTGCGGTCTCGACCTGCAGACCTCAGACGGCGTAGTCGTTGGTATTTCTCGATGGAAGCAGTCTCCGCTCACCACGGGTTCGCTGTGTTCGAAGGGTGCAACCTCGTATCTGCAAGTCAACCACCAGGACCGACTCGTGGCTCCGCTCGTTCGCTCGGGTCGCGACTTTCACGAAGCGACGTGGGACCAGGCACTCGACGCGGCAGCTGAGGGTTTTCTGAAGATCCGTGACAAACATGGCCCCGACGCCAACGCTTTGTTATCCGGTGGATCGTTGACGAACGAGAAGGTCTACTTGCTTGGCAAGTTTGCACGCTTGGCAATGCGCACCCGCCATGTTGACTACAACGGTCGGTTTTGTATGGCCGCTGCGGGCAAGGCCAACACGTTGGCGTTCGGTGCGGACCGGATGATGACGCCGCTCAGCGAGCTCCGAAATGCAGAAGTTGTCGTCGTCATAGGGGCACACATCTCGGCGGCGTTTCCAGTCATTGTTCCGACGCTTCTCAACCACGTACGCCGACGTGGCGGCAAGGTGATCGTCGTCGATCCACGCGCTGGCCGATTCGTGAGCAAGGAGGACATTCATGTCGCGCTGGAGCCAGGTACCGACGCCGTGTTCTTCAACGGGTTGCTCCGCGAAATCGTCCGGCAGGGCCTCGTCGATCGAACGTTCGTCGAAGAACGCACCGTTGGATTCTCTGATGCGGTGAGCGCATGCATGGACTATGACGCCGAGTTTGTGCGGTTGGTCGCTGACGTCGATGAAGCGACGCTGAGCCGAGTGGCCTCGCTGATCGGCAACACCGACAAATGCATGTTCTTGCATGGTCGTGGTCCGGAACAACAGATCGACGGAACTCAGAACGTGCAGGCGATCATCAACGTGGGACTCGCCTGCGGACATGTTGGACGCTCGGGCTCGGGTATCAACATGCTCACCGGGCAACGAAACGGCCAAGGTGGCCGGGAGTGGGGACAGCGGTGCGATCAGCTTCCCGCCGGTCGCTCGATCGAGTCCGAGGATGATCGGGCCACGGTCGCTGAGCACTGGTCGGTAGACCCCGGCGAGCTTCCCCGGTCTGGGTCGTCGTACGTCGAGATTCTCAACGGCGCTGATACGAGTGAAACACGAGGCCTGCTGACCATCTGCACAAACATGGCTGTCTCTGCTCCCGATCTCACTGCGGTTCGTCGTCAGTTGGACGCTCTCGAACACCACGTGGTCGTCGATCCTTTCATGAGCGAGTCGGCGCGTTTTGCTGATGTTGTCCTTCCGGGTTCGACCTTTGCTGAAGAGTCAGGAACGATCACCACGATCGAGGGAAGGGTCGTTCGAGTCGATCAGGCAATCGAACCGATCGCGGGCATGGACGACCTCGACATCATCGCGGCACTCGCCGAGCGACTTGGAAGTGCAACCACGTTCAGCTACTCCGGACCTCGAGAGATCTTCGACGAGATGCGCCGTGTTTCCGCTGGGGGTCCAATCGACTACTCGGGGATTACCTACGATCGAATTCGCGAAGAGGGAGGCATCTTTTGGCCGTGTCCCTCGGTGGAACACCCAGGCACGCCCCAGCTGTACACCGAGCGTTTCGCTCACTCCGATGGTCGGGCACGCTTTCATCCAGTTGTACCCGCACAGATTCCGGTCGAAACCGATTCCCGGTTTCCTTTGGTTCTCACCACTGGTCGGGTCCTCGCACAATTTCTCTCCGGCAATCAAACCTCCCGTATCGAACGACAGAACAAGGTTGACCCCGGGCCATACGTTGAGATCCACCCCGAGACAGCTGCCGCATATCAGATCGAACGAGATGATCTCGTGCAACTCACCACTCGCCAAGGCGTTAGTTCTGTGCCTTGGCGGTCGAATCGCGGCTTGCGCCACGACACCCTCTTCATGCCGTACCACTGGCCGGAATGCAACACGTTGGTCGCCGCCGACCTCGACCCTTCATCCAAGATCCCTGGTTTCAAGTACACACCGGTCGCCATCGCCGCGGTCGGCGCCACGGTCGATCTGCGGTCAACGGCCACCGGCGAAACGAGCGATCAGCCCGCGTAACATCGGTGGGGCCGGGACCGAAAAACATCCTTGACACGTTGCGGCGACGTCGTCACACTTCTCGCCATGCGCGACAACTTCTTCTCCTTTGCGAACGTCTCATCAGACGCCTCGTTTGTCGCGCTTGACGGCGAACGTAGCTGACCCCTTCCCGCACCGCTTCGGAGCCCTGGGATGGGGTCCGAACAAACGAGCGATCGACGCACGTCTCCTCTTGACGTGAAGGGTTCCGAAGACAGCGCAGACGAAAACCGTTTTCGTTTGCGCGTTGCCATGCGCCGCTGCCACTGGGGTACGCGGCACACCGCGAAAGGAGAAGATCATGGCAAAGCAAGAATTCATCCGGGCCAAGCCCCACCTCAACATCGGAACCATGGGTCACGTCGATCACGGCAAGACCACGCTCACCGCAGCCATCACCAAGGTGCTGGCCAAGGTGAACGGCGACGACACGTGGATGGAGTTCGATCAGATCGACAAGGCACCTGAAGAGCAGGCGCGCGGGATCACGATCAACATCAGCCACGTCGAGTACGAGACAGCCACGCGTCACTACGCACACATCGACATGCCTGGCCACGCCGACTTCGTGAAGAACATGATCACGGGAGCGGCTCAGGTCGATGGAGCGATACTCGTGGTGTCCGGTGCTGATGGTGCTGCGCCGCAAACGCGTGAGCACATCATCCTGGCTCGCCAGGTTGGTGTCGAACACCTCGTGGTTGCCATCAACAAAGCCGACCAAGCTGATCCCGAGTTGCTTGAGCTCGTCGAGCTCGAGCTGCGGGAACTGTTGGAGGCTCACGGTTACGACAGCGACGCCGTCCCCATGGTGGCCGTCTCTGCTTTGGGCGCCCTGCAGGGCGATGCCAAGTGGGAGGCGACCGTTATGGAACTGCTCGATGCAGTCGACGCAGCAATTCCGCTGCCGGACCGATCGACTTCAGATCCCTTCCTGCTCGCAGTGGAGGGTGTGCAGACGATCACCGGTCGGGGAACCGTCGTGACCGGGATGGTCACCCGCGGTCGACTCAGCGTTGGCGACACCGTCGAAGTGGTTGGACTGCGCGAGCCGGTCGAGGCTGTGGTCACGGGTATCGAGTCGTTTCGACGAACGATGACCGAGGCTGAGGCTGGTGACAACGTCGGGCTGTTGCTCCGTGGCGTCGACAAGGACGCCGTTGAGCGCGGCATGGTCGTGAGCGCACCAGGTTCGATCGAGCCACAACGTGATATCACTGCGAGCGTCTACGTGTTGAGCAAAGAAGAAGGCGGACGGTCTCGACCGTTCCAGAGTGGCTACGCGCCGCAGTTCTTCTTCCTCACCGCAGGCGTGACCGGAGTGATCACGATCGACGATGGTGTGCCGGTTCAACCCGGTAGCCGTTGCGACGTGCGCGTTGCGCTACAGCGACCGGCAGCGATAGATGTTGGTTTGACCTTCGCCATGCGTGAAGGCAACCGCACCATCGGTGCTGGCACGATCACCGCAATCGGAGATCCCGACTAACCCCGAGCCGTCACGTCCCTTTGGGATGTGGCGGCTCGTTGGGTTTTCGTGACCGCCGACTAGCGATTGCGAGTTGCTTCTATCCAGGTGAGAAACAGGGTTCGGGAGAGTCGCCGAGGTTGGCTGCGCCGCT
>CAZSYL010000047.1:16708-30311 GCA_964610745.1 uncultured Acidimicrobiales bacterium | reverse complement strand
ACGCCAGCTCCGGTCACGCTCACATCCAACCTCACTGTCGATCGCACGGCGGCGGGCAGCTTCAACGGAAACAGCAACCAGAACGCCACGATTGCAGCGGGCACAACGATCTGCAGCTACTTCGTCCACGGTGACCGACTCGACAACAACGGCCAACTCACGGGCGGTCTGCGCTTTGCGCACAGCGCGATCATCGGCCTGATCTACGAAACTGCCACTCTCAATGCATCGAGCTTTCTTCGAGTTCCGGGGACAACGTACGTGAACGGCCCAATGGAGGGCAACGACCTCATGACGCTCGACCTCACTCCGGGAGCAAACACGCTGACCTGGACGATGACGTTTGGTCCGGTTCTGGACCAGATTCGGGTGATCACCGCCTGTCCGTGAACTCGATCGATTGCCCCTTGGCCCGCCCTGGCAGCCAATAGGGTAAAGACGTGACTACCACGGACACTGAAACCCTCGCGCACCGCTATGACGCTGCGCTTGCTGACTCGATCGAGACACGTTGGCAGAAGCACTGGAAGGACCACGGCACCTACCACACGCCCAACCCTTCCGGTTCGCTCACCGAGGGCCCCGCAGAGGGCCCCGATGACCTCGCCAGCCGTCCGAAGCTGTTCATTATGGACATGTTTCCCTACCCATCGGGAACGGGACTCCATGTTGGCCATCCGCTCGGCTACATAAGCACCGATGTCTACGCCCGCTTCAAGCGAATGACCGGGTTCAACGTCCTCCACACGATGGGCTACGACGCGTTCGGTCTCCCCGCCGAAGAACACGCCCGGGCGACCGGCGAACATCCCCGGGTGAACACCGAGGCAAACATTTCGAATATGGCCCGCCAGCTCGCTCGCCTTGGCCTCGGTCACGACGATCGCCGAGCCATCGCCACGACCGACGTGCCGTACTATCGCTGGACGCAGTGGATCTTCAACCAGATCTTCAACGCCTGGTTTGACGAAGAAACTGGTCGCGCTCGACCAATCTCCGAGCTCGAAGCCGAGTTTGAATCCGGCTCGCGCTCCCCCGCCGACGGACGAGTCTGGGCCGAGATGTCCGTGGCTGACCAGCGGGGCCTCATCAACAACTTCCGTCTCGCGTATGTGTCGGAGGCGCCGGTGAACTGGTGTCCGGGTCTCGGGACGGTGCTCGCCAACGAAGAGGTCACCGCAGACGGGCGAAGCGACCGCGGCAATTACCCGGTCTTTCGTCGCCCGCTCAAACAGTGGATGATGCGGATCACCGCGTACACCGATCGCCTACTCGACGATCTCGATTTGCTCGACTGGACCGACAGCATCAAGACGATGCAGCGCAATTGGATAGGACGGTCCGAAGGCGCGCACGTGAACTTCCGCGTCCCGACAGCGGCTAGGCCAGATGGCGAAGTTGCTGCCATCGGTGTCTTTACGACCCGACCCGACACCCTGTTCGGGGCGACCTACATGGTGTTGGCTCCCGAACATGAACTCGTCGATGCCCTTACGACCGACGCGTGGCCCGAGGGAACGAATGATCTCTGGACCGGTGGCGCCGCTACTCCTGGCGAAGCTGTCGCCGCGTATCGCCTGCGAACATCCCAGATGAGCGATCTCGACCGCCAGGAGAACAAGGAAAAGACCGGTGTCTTTACCGGAAGTTACGCCGTGAATCCGGTCAACGATCAGTCGATCCCGGTCTTCATTGCCGACTACGTGCTGATGGGATACGGAACGGGCGCGATCATGGCCGTTCCGGCCCAGGACGACCGGGATTGGGAATTCGCGACGGCGTTCGAACTCGACATCGTCCGTACCGTTCAACCCCCGGCGGACTTCGACGAGGCAGAAGGTGCTTACACGGGCGACGGTCTGGCGATCAACAGCGGTTTTCTCGACGGCATGGCCGTAGCCGAAGCAAAGGCGGCCATGATCGACCACCTCGAGGAGATCAACGCGGGTGAGGGCACGGTCACGACAAAACTTCGGGACTGGCTGTTCGCACGTCAGCGTTACTGGGGAGAACCAATCCCGATCGTGTTCGACGAGGACGGCAACGCACGCTCACTCCCCGATTCCGAACTACCCGTCGACCTCCCCGAGCTCATCGACTGGGCGCCGCGCACCCTCGACGAGGACTCCGAGCCCGAACCACCCCTGGGTCGAGCGACCGACTGGACCACCGTCGAGATCGACCTCGGCGATGGGCTCAAGACCTACCGTCGAGATCTCAACACGATGCCGCAGTGGGCGGGTTCGTGTTGGTACTACCTGCGCTACATCGATCCGCTGTCGACCGATGTTGTGGCCGACGCGACATCCGAAAGGTACTGGATGGGAGGCGACAACCCAGAAGAGGGCGGTGTCGATCTCTATGTCGGTGGTGTCGAACATGCGGTGCTTCATCTGCTCTACAGCCGGTTCTGGCACAAGGTGCTCTACGACCTCGGTCATGTCAGTACCCCCGAACCGTTTAAGCGTCTGATCAACCAGGGCTACATCCAGGCGTATGCCTACACCGATGAGCGCGGCATGTATGTTCAGGCCGACGAAGTCGAAGAACGAGACAACAAGTTCTACCTGGCCGGCGAAGAAGTGAACCGCGAGTACGGCAAGATGGGCAAGGGGTTGAAGAATTCAGTCACACCCGATGACATGTACCGCGATTATGGCGCTGACACGCTGCGTCTGTACGAAATGTTTATGGGGCCGATCGATCAGGATCGTCCGTGGGAAACGAAGTCTGTCGTGGGGTCGATGCGTCTGCTGCAGCGCATCTGGCGCAACTTCGTGGACGAAGACTCTGGCGAACTCACCCTGGCCGATGTGCCGATCCCAGATGACCTCAACAAGGTGCTTCATCGCACGATCGATGCGGTCCGAACAGATATGGACACATTGAGCTTCAACACGTCCATCGCTCGCATCACCGAACTCAACAACGAGTTGACCAAGCTCGACGGGCCAACCCCTACCACGCTCGCCGATCCGCTCGTACGGATGATCGCACCGCTCGTCCCCCACTTTGCCGAAGAACTGTGGAGCCGCATGGGTAACAGTGACTCGGTGATCTATGCCGAGTTTCCCGTTGCTGATCCGGCGCTGCTCGTCGATGACGAGATCGAGATTCCGGTCCAGATCAAGGGCAAAGTGCGGTCACGCATTATGGTCGCCGCCGACGCGGATCAGGCCACCATGGAGGCAGCGGCGCTCGCCGACCCGCGCATCGTCGAACTCCTCGACGGGGCCGAAGTCCGTAAGGTGATCGTTATCCCCGGCAAAATGGTGAACATCGTTGCCGGTTGAGTTCAGGCAGCCCGAGACCGCGCCGACCGCTCGTACACCCACTCGTGGAACTGCTCTATCGGCATAGGCCGAGCAATGTAGTACCCCTGAGCCTCATCGCAGTTCAACGCGGCGAGCGCATCGAGGGTTGCCTGGTTCTCGACTCCTTCGGCGACGACTCTGGCCGAGAAGTTGTGAGCGAGGTTGATCGTCGAGCTGACGATCACCCGGTCTGAAGCGCTGTCCAGCATGTCGTTGACGAAGCTCCGGTCGATCTTCAACGTATCGAGCGGGAGTTGCTTGAGGAGGCTGAGCGACGAGTAGCCGGTGCCAAAGTCATCGATTGCAATGGATACCCCCAGCTTCTCGAGGCGCTTCAGGTTCTGCAGTGACCTCGTTGGGTTGCTGATCAGGGCGCTTTCGGTGATCTCGATCCCGAGCGATCTTGGACAGATGTCATCCTCGGAAAGTCGTTCTTCGATCAGATCGAATAGCTGCGCATCTGGAAGGTTTCGGGCGGACAGATTGATCGCCACCGGTATGGAATAGTTCAACGAGCAGAACCGGCTGATCTCATCGAAGGCCGCGTTGACGACCCACTCGGTGAGGGGATGGATCAATTCGGTGCGTTCGGCTGGAACCAGGAAGTCAAACGGTGGAAGCAGACCGCGTTCGGGGTGTTGCCAACGCACGAGTGCTTCACAGCCGGTCAGTTCGCCTGTCTTGATGTCGATGCGCGGCTGATAGTGCAGAACGAGTTCATCGTTTCGAATTCCTTGTCGCAGCTCACCCAACATGGAGAGGCGACGCGGGTCGGTCGGGTCCGCTTCCGGCGAGTACCAAGGTGATGCGCCATCGAGAGTTTTGCCGTGGTACATGGCCACGTCGGCGCAGCGCAGAAGTTCATGGCTATCGCGTCCGCTCTCGGGGTAGACCGCCGCACCAATGCTCGCACTCATCTCAAAGGAAACACCATCGATCTTGATTGGGAACGCGAAGCTCTCGGCGATGACATCGAAGAGGCGGTCGAAGTTCACGGTTGTTTCTGCCGAGTCGAATACGGCAACAAATTCGTCTCCACCGAGGCGGAAGAGTGACCCTCCCATCTGGAGGACCTTTGGTTGCACTACACGGGTCAGGGCGACGAGCACCTTGTCACCTGTCGCATGCCCGAGCGTGTCGTTGATCTCCTTGAAGCGGTTCAGATCGAACAACAACAGCGCAACCTCTTGGTCTGGATGTTGAATCTGTCCGATCAGCTCGCTGACGTGGCGATGTAGTTGCTCTCGATTTGGAAGGCCGGTCAGCGAGTCGTGGGTGGCGCGGTGTTCGAGTTCTTGTTGAGCAATGAAGGCCTTGCGCTCAGCGTTCTTTTTGGAGGTGACATCGCGCATGAGAGCGAACAGCGTGTCTTTGCCTCCAAACTTCACCGAGTTGAGAGTGATCTCGGCATCGAATTCACTGCCATCGAGCCGGCGATGTCGCCACTCAAAGTTCTGTGGTTCGCCGGCAAGAGTTCTCTCGACGTACGCACGTGCCTTCGCAGCCGAGGGTTGACCATCTGGCTGGAGCTCCGGTGAGACAGCGACGGGAGTGCGGCCAATCAAATCGTTCTCTTCTGCACCAAACATCCTGAGCGCTGCGGGGTTAAGGGTGTTGAAGGCCTCACCGTCAAAGACCATGACCCCCTCGCTCGTGCCTTCGTAGATGGCCTGAAACCTTCGCTCGCTCCTAATCCACTCGCTGGTAATCAAACGCTGAGCAAGCAGGTCCGACATCGATGCAACAAACATCCTCTCTTCGCCAGTCCACTCGCGACGGACTGCAACCATCTCTGCGCAGAGAATGCCGTTCAGTTCGCCGTTCTTGACATTGCGGATAGTGGCGTCGAGCAGTGACCGGACATCGAGCACCTTCAGGTAGCTCTCGGTCAGCTCGCTGGTGCGGGGATCGGAAAAGGCATCTGCAGCGTCGACCACCCTTGCATGAAGGAGAGCGTCGAAGTACTTGGGGAACGCTTCCTCACTGATTACTGCACCGGAGTCAAAGTCGTCCAAGGTCAAGTCATAGGACGTCATGCAGGACATATCGTTGCCCTCATCGGAAAGAAGCCAGAGCCCCACCCGTGTCGCCTGAAGCGCCTGAGCGCAGCGCCGGACGATGACCTTTGCTGCTTCGGCCACATCATCTTGATAGATGCGGGTGTCCTTGACGGTTTCCAAGTAGGCCGCCTCGTAATTGCTTTGGGTCATTGAACGCTCGTCATCTTCCGTGATCGACGCACCTTCCCCAACAAGGCACCAGTTCTTGCAGCTGTCCTTTCCCGCTCTTCCCGCTTGCCTTAGTTGTCGGAATCTCACTTGAAGACTTAAGTGCGGCTAGTTGACGAGACCAAACACCCCAAAATTGGTTACGGACGGAGAATGGCTATGCGTCGACCACGACGAACATGATCTCGGCCGAGCAGGCGACCTTGCCGTCGAGCAGCACAGCACCCTTACCCTTGCCCGCCATCGCCGAGAGTTGGTGAATTTCGGCCTCCACCTCAACGGTGTCACCCGGGCTGACCTGGCGACGGAACTTCGCGTTGTTGAGCCCGCCGAACAGGGGCAACTTGCCCACATAACGCTCCGGATCGGTCAGCACGGTGTAGGCACCCATCTGTGCGATCGCCTCACACATGAGGACACCGGGAAGTGTCGGACGGCCAGGAAAATGGCCGGGAAACCAGAATTCGTCACCGGTCAATGTCCATGTTGCCTTTGCGTACTCACATGGGCGCAGCTCGAGCACGTCATCGAGAAACAGAAACGGCGGGCGATGAGGCAGCACGTCGGTTGGCAATGGAAAGGTCATGGCTCGCAGCATCGCAGGTTCTGGCCTTGGACAAAAATACGGCCGCAGTGTTCTCGACAAAAAGTGAAGGAGCGGCGCCCATAGGCGCCGCTCCTTTCAGATTTGTTGAGAAAGCGTCAGTGTCTACTGTCCCTTGCCTGCAGCCTTCAGCTTCGACAATGCCTGGATCTTGACGGCGGTACCAGCTGGGATGAGACGAGACTCACCTGTGCGTGGGTTGCGACCCATACGCTCCTTGGTGTCCTTGCGTGAGAACTTCACGTAACCCGTGATGTTCACCTCGTCACCCTTGCGAACCTGCGATACAACAATGTCCATCATCGCATCTACGCAGGCGCCCGCATCGGCCTGCGTTACCCCTGCCTTCGAAGCGATCTCTGCGACCAATTCACTCTTGTTCATTTTTAGTGGATACCTCCTGAGCCACCTACCTGGCGGATCCTTGTGAGAATTACAAGCAAGTGAACCTTAGTTGAGTCACGAGCACTTTCCGAGGGATGGAGCAAGAAAATTCGTTGGAAAGTCAACGGTCCATGATTTCCGCAAGTCGCACGATTCGGCGACCATCGAATTACAACACGTCTGGATCAGGCTGACGAAGGCCCATCTGGGGTGCAGGAATTTCAACCCCTCACCTCAGAGTCGATAGGGTGGTATCCGATGTCTGTTGACAAACTCGCAGGGCCCGTGGGCCAGGACGCACGCTTCAATGAGTACGTCGTACCCGAACTCGAAGTCATGTATCGCGTGGCATATTCGATTACCCGGAACAAGACCGATGCCGAAGACCTCGTGCAGGACACTCTGCTGCGTGCATACCGCGCCGTCGAACGATTCGATGGCCGCTACCCACGCGCATGGCTCCTGACGATCATGCGCAACGCACAAGTCAATCGAGTCCGCCGCAAACGGCCAGAGCTGATGCATGACCCTGACGAGACCATGGCGCGAGTCGCAGATGAGTCTGCCGAGGCCGCAGACGCCGAGACCCAAATTATGGATCAAACACTGGCCGCACCCATCGAGAACGCCCTCAACGCGCTCCCCGAGAAGTTCCGTTCGGTGGTCGAACTAGTCGACATTAACGAACTGTCGTACAAGGAAGCCGCCGATGCGCTCGGCATCCCAGTCGGAACTGTCATGTCGCGTTTACATCGCGCTCGACGGAATATTCGACAGCACCTTGAGGCTTCCCGTACCGAGGATGAATGATGACAGCAAAAAAGATCAGTTGCACAGAGGTCGCGCGACGGCTCCAGTCCTACCTAGATGGTGAGCTTGACGACGACCGTATGGCCCAGATCCGGGCTCACCTTGATGCCTGCGTTCACTGTGGGCTCGATGAAGAGGTATTTTCGGCGATCAAGTCCGATCTGAACGCGTTGTCCGCTCCTGCTGAGAGCGGCGCGCTCGCCCGCTTGCGCGAATTTAGCGCGAGCCTCTCTGAAGGCGCTTCCCCCGCGCAATAAGCGGATCTGAGCATATGCCTCAGTTTTTGGTCGACCTTGCGCTCCCAAAGACCGATTCGATGGTCTTTGTCCAATGGGCCGTCATGATCCCTTTTTGGGGTCTGGTCTTCTTCGGGATCCGCAAGCTCTCTAAAGACACCCGCTTGTTTTTTTATGGGGTCGCGATGTTAAACCTGGCCTGGTTCGCCTTCCGCACGGTTCACTGACCTCGGAGTTGGCTTATCGAGCGGCTTTTGCGTTTTGTATAAACCTTCTGAGCGCTGATGGGTCTTTACGACCGGGTTCGCTCTCGACGCCAGTGGCAACGTCAACGCCCCAGGGTGCAACCGTCTCGATTGCTGAGGCGACGTTTTCGGGCGTGAGCCCCCCAGCGAGCAGGATGCGTTTGTCCGATGGCAGCGCGTCGGCGAGTGACCAATCGAATACTTCACCGCTGCCGGGCTGAGGTGCGTCGATCAGAATCACCGGCACCGCAAATTCCCCAGCGCGTTCAGCTTGATCGCTTCCCGCAGGCACGGCCTTGATCACGGTCGGTACGCGGGCGGCAATCCACTCGACGTCGGCCGGACTCTCGTTGCCGTGAAGCTGTGCGCCGCTCAGGCCTGCGGAGTGAACAACGTCGACGACACGCTCTTTGGCCTCGTTGCGGAAGACGCCGATGGTCAAAACCTCAGCGGGTACCCGAGCCGCGATATCACGAGCCCGAGACGGTGCGATTTGGCGCTTCGACGGGGCAAACACGAAGCCGAGGGCATCGGCTCCGAGCGCGACGGAAAGCAACGCATCGTCCACATTGGTGGTGCCGCAGATCTTGACCCAGGTCATTACTCTCTATTCTCGCACTGCTGCGTCGATCAAGTTGCGCACGCCCTCGGTTGGGCCGCTGTGTGTCACCAAGGACTCCCCCACCAGTACGGCGTCGAACCCGGCCGCGACCAACTCTGGGATGTCCGCTGGACCGCGAATACCTGACTCGGCAACACGCACGACGTCGTTGGGCAATGACCCGGCCACGCGCTTGGCTCGCGCTGTATCGACCTCGAAGGTCTTGAGATCACGCTGGTTGACTCCGAGGAGGCTGCCACCAACGGCCATTGCGCGCTCGGCCTCGGCCTCATCGTGAACCTCGATAAGGGCATCGAGCCCAACCTCGACGGCGAGCGAGTGAAAGTCAGCCAGTTCAGCGTCGTCGAGCGCAGCGACGATCAACAGCACACAATCGGCACCCATCAATCGAGCATCGACAACATCATGGGCCGACACCGTGAAGTCTTTGCGCAGGACCGGAATATCGACAGCCCCGCGTACGGCCGTCAGATCAGCGACCGATCCACCAAAGAACTGTTCGTCGGTCAGGACTGAACAGCACGCAGCACCGCCAGCGGCGTAGGCACTCGCGACCTCGACAGGATCGAGATCGAGGAACAGATCGCCCTTGGACGGTGAACGTCGTTTCACCTCAGCAATAACACCGAGTCCAGGTGCGTCGCGCAACGCCTTGGTGAAGCCCCGCGCGGGCGACAGTTCTGCAACCTCGTCGAGGAGAACATCGAGTGAGCGCGTATCGGACGCAGCCGCCTCACGATGTGCTGCCAAGATGTTGTCGAGGTACATCGTTGCCACTAGCTCGACACCTCAACATCAGCGGGAACTGGTCGGACGTCAACCGACTGACCATCGATGACCAACGAGCTGGCCTCGAGCGCTGACCGCTTGATGTAGGCCAGCGCTACCCAACCGTCACCGTCGGGAGCAACCGAGGTAATCACCCCGGCGACCGACCCATCGAGAGACAGTTCTGCACCGACGCTTGCAGCCGAACCACTTCCAGAGATAATCCGGAGCTTCCTCGGGGTGTTGTCACCGCGCGAATCGACTCGGGCGACGAGTTCTTGACCCGTGTAACAACCCTTTGTGAACGAAACCGAATCGTCGACAACCCGAGCTTCGGCGGGAATGGTGCCCTCGTCGAGCTCCGAACCCATCGCGGGAACTCCAGCGAGGATGCGAAGTCGCTCGAACTCATCTTCGGTCATGGACGCCGATAGCGGTTCGGGAAGCTCGGGGGCGAGAAGGTCGAGACCGACCTGGCCTCCCGCCGGCGTCGCAGCGATCGGGGTGTCCGGTGCGTTCTCTGGCTCGTCATGCTCGCGAATCGCACACCAGTCCCAGGTCGCAAGCTCAAGGTCTGCTTTGGTGCGGAGCTTGAAGCGTTTCAGCCGTGCGAGGAGGGTTTCGCCGTGCCCTTCGTCGACATCGAGCAGGAAGGTCTCATCGCCACTCTTGGTGATGCGAAACCACGCGTCGACCTTGCCCTGCGGTTGCAGGATCAAGCTCCAGGCCGAGTCGCCAATACCGAGTGCGTCAACGTCTTGGCTGATTTGGCCCTGCAGGTAACTCTGGGCTTCGCTTCCAGTAACGGTGACGACGTCGCGTTTGCTCACAAAATGGCTCATGGGTTCTCCCCCGCATTCGCAGCTACGTTTGCTGCGTTTCGCTGTTCGGTCATGATCCGAGCACCAGGCACCGCGGCCAGAAGTGCCTTTGACTTATTGATGCACTCGTTGTGCTCGTCGATCGGGACGCTGTCGGCCACGACGCCCGCTCCGGCCTGAACCGACGCGTGATTGCCGGTGATGAACATGGTTCGGATAGCTATGGCGGTGTCGATGTTGCCCGAGAAGTCGAGATACCCAATCACGCCGCCATAGGGGCCACGCTTGACCGGCTCAAGCGCGTCGATGATCTCCATTGCCCGGACCTTCGGCGCGCCCGAGAGCGTGCCGGCAGGAAGTGTTGCTCGCAACACATCGATCGCTGTGCGGCCTTCGGCGAGCTTTCCGCTGACCTGCGACGTGAGATGCATGACATGGCTATAACGCTCGAGCTCCATGATCTGATCGCGACTCTCAGAACCGAACTCGATGACACGACCAATGTCGTTTCGAGCAAGGTCGACGAGCATCACATGCTCTGCAACCTCTTTGGGGTGTTCGCGCAGCTCTGCACCGAGGCGCCGATCCTCTTCTTCGGTCGCTCCCCTCGGCCGCGTTCCTGCGATCGGCCGGGACGTGACCGTGCCGTCGCGCAACATCACCATTGGTTCTGGTGAGGCACCAACGATGTGGAAGTCGCCAATGCGCAGGAAATACATGTAGGGACTGGGATTGATTTGGCGCAATACCCGATAGACGTCGAATGGTTCGGCATCGAGTTCGAAGTCGAACCGCTGCGACAGTACGACCTGGAAGATGTCGCCGGCGAGGATGTGTTCTTTGGCCACTTCGACCGCCCGACAATAGGTTTCTTCGCCCATGGTCGAGGTCACCTCAGGAAGCGGAGCATCTAATGGTGGTGGTGAGACCAATGGTTCGTCGAGAGGTTGGGCGCCATCGCGCTGAAGTGATTCGAGGCGCGCGGTTGCGTCGTCGTAGATCTCCTGGAGGTGCTCAATCGATGCATCGAGCGGAATCAGGGCGTTGGCGATCAGGGTAACCTGTTGTTTCCAGTGGTCGAACGCTGCAATCTCGCCGATAACCGCCATCACGGCATCGGGGTGTCCCTGGTCGTTCTCGGGAATGTTCGTGAGGCGCTCGACCTCGCGAACAACGTCGTAGCCAATGTAACCCATCAGGCCGGAGTGAAGCGGTGGTAGCCCTTCGAGGTCTGGGGCTGAGAAGTCGCCGAGCACATTCTCGAGCGTGTTGAGCATGCCGTCGGCCGTGGAAATCTCGTCGGCGGCCGGTCCAGATACCACGATCTCACCACCGTTGGAAACAATCGTGGCCAACGGGTTTCGCCCCAGAAACGACCATCGGCTCCAACGCTCGCCGTTCTCCACCGATTCGAGCAGAAAACCGTCCTGATCCCCCACGCAGCGAGCAAAGATCGCCACGGGCGTTACCTGATCGGCCAATAACGACCGCCAGACGGGTACGACTCGATGCGATTTCGCGTACTCACAAAACTCGTCGAAGCCAGGTTTGATCGCCGGCGCTGTTGAGGTGCCCATGATCAGAGGTACAACCCGGTCGATCCTTCTTCGAGACGCTCCGCGGCCACTGCATGGACGTCGCGTTCTCGCAGAATGATGTAGTCGATGCCACCGACCTCGACCTCGTAGCGATCGTCGGGATTGAACAGCACACGGTCGCCGATCTCCATATTGCGAACGTTTGGTCCGGCAGCCACGATTTCGGCCCATGCGAGCCGCTTGCCAACCTGAGCTGTGGCCGGAATCAGAATGCCGCCCGATGATCGACGCTCCCCTTCGGCATCGCCTGTCCCGACCAGAATCCGGTCGTTCAGCATCTTGATAGGTAGGCGTTCGCCGTCCTTGTTCGACGTCGAAAACCCTGAGTCAGCAGAAGTATCAGCCACCGCCTCAGACTACTGCGGAGGTCGAACAGTGACGCCACGCGTCACGATCGCTTTGTTGGTCGGGTGCTATTCGTCGCAATAGGGAGGAAATCGATTCGATCCCTGCGACGATTATCGCTATGGCAGTCGCGATTCTTGACTACAACGCGGGCAACGTGACTTCGGTTGCTCACGCGGTGCGCAGGCTTGGTTTTGACGCGGAAATTACCGCCGATCACGACACGATTCGCGACGCGGATCAAGTGATCTTCCCTGGCGTCGGCGCGGCGGCGACGTGTATGAGCGTGATCCGTGAGCGCGGTCTCGACGTTGCGCTCCACGATGCCGTGGCGTCTGGCAAGCCGGTCTTTGGCATTTGCGTCGGCATGCAGCTGCTCTTCGATCACACCGAAGAGGACGGCGGGGTCGACTGTCTTGGTCTGCTCCCTGGCCGAGTGCGTCGCTTCGAGCTCGACGACCCGTCGCTCAAAGTTCCACACATGGGCTGGAACCCGGTGACGTTTGTCGACGGCGAACCGCTCGGGAGGGACCTCGGCGAAGCCGCCGATAGCGCCTGTTATTTCGTTCACAGCTACTACTGCGATCCAGATCCGTCGGTCGATGTGATCGCAACCACCGACCACGGCCACCCCTTCGCTGTCGGCATCCGCAAGGACAACCTTGTCGCGCTGCAGTTCCACCCCGAGAAGAGCGGGCCGGTCGGCATGAAGATCCTCTCGAACTTCCTGGAGTCTGAATAGTCATGGCGCTTCTCAAGCGAGTCATCGTCTGCCTCGACGTCCGACGAGGGCAGGTAACCAAGGGCGTCAAGTTCGAGGGCAACGTGGATTTGGGCGACCCGGTCGAATACGCCGTTCGCTACGACGAGCAGGGCGTCGACGAGCTGGTCTTCTACGACATCACCGCATCGGCCGAAGATCGCAACCTCTTTCTCGATGTTGTTTCCGATGTCGCGGAATCGATCACCATCCCGTTCTCGGTGGGCGGCGGAATCGATTCGTTGGACACGATGCGTTCGGTCTTGCTCGCCGGTGCCGAGAAGGTCAGCCTCAACTCGCCCGCTGTGCGTAACCCGGAGCTACTCACCGAAGGGGCCGAAGCCTTTGGCTCGCAGTGCATCGTCCTCGGCGTGGATGCAAAGAAGGTCGAGAAGTCGATCGAGACCCCGTCTGGCTACGAGGTCGTTATTCAGGGTGGGCGAACGCCGACGGGCCGCGACGCCTTGCAGTGGGTTCGAGAGGCCGAGGAGCGCGGTGCGGGCGAGATCTGTTTAAACGCGATCGACACCGACGGTGTGCGCGACGGTTACGAACTCGACCTCACCCGCATGGTTTCTGATGCGGTCGCCATTCCTGTCATTGCGTCAGGCGGTGGTGGAGAACCGCATCACCTGACCGAGGCGGTAACGACCGGCGGTGCCGATGCCGCGTTGGTCGCGTCGATGGTGCACTACGGCGATTACACGATCGACGAGATCAAACAAGCAATGGCAGCCGACGGAGTACCGGTCCGCCTGACGAGCTAGGCACCTGCGCGGCCACAACGATCACTGGCTATCACTGCCGGTACCCGCCCACGGCCATCACTGCCGGTGCGCAACCGCGAATGTCGAGCGGCAGTCTCGAC
>CAZSYL010000047.1:10318-16608 GCA_964610745.1 uncultured Acidimicrobiales bacterium | reverse complement strand
GTGTTACCGAGCGGCAGTCTCGACGTGTTACCGAGCGGCAGTCTCGACGTGTTACCGAGCGGCAGTCTCGACGTGTTACAACGTGCCCTTGGTGGAGGGCAGTCCGCCTCCGGTGATCTCGATGGCATCTCGAAGAGCGCGCGCAACACCTTTGAAGGTCGCTTCGACGAGGTGATGTGAGTTGACGCCCCGGGCCGACACGATGTGCATCGTCACGCCGGCCGACGTCACGAAGGCCCGCCAGAACTCTTCGGACAGCTGCGGGTCGAAGGGTGGCTGGCCGTAGATGACCTCGCCGGGGAAGTCGACGTCGTAGTACAGGAACGGCCGACCGGAGAGATCGAGGGCCGTATCGATGAGCGCCTCATCGAGCGGAACCGAGTTGGATGCGAACCGGCGAACACCAACCTTGTCTCCCAGCGCGTCCTTGAACACGCTTCCGAGCAGAATGCCGGTGTCTTCGATCGTGTGATGCGAATCGATCTCCAGATCGCCCTTGGTGTGCACCATCAAGTCAAACCCACCGTGACGGCCGAGTTGATCGAGCATGTGATCAAAGAACGGCAACCCCGTCTGGCAGTCGGTTTCTCCCGAGCCGTCGAGGTTGAGTTCGATCTTGATCTGAGTTTCCTTGGTGTCACGTGACGCTGAGGCTGAACGCATCCAAACATTCTACGCCGCCCAGGAGACTCCGCCTGATTTCTTCGCCTGGGGCCCTGCGAAAAGCTATTTTGCGAGGACTTCGGTCAAGGCCTCAAGGAAGGCGTTATTCTCTTCGGGCGTTCCAATGGTCACTCGAAGGCAGTCGTCGAGCCGCGGCCAGTTCGCGGTGTTTCGCACGAGCACCGAACGGTCGATGAGCCCCTGCCACACGTCGTCGCCGCTCATCTCGTGTGCCTTAAACAGAAAGAAGTTCGCTCCGCTCGACCACACCCGCACCGGGAGCTCAGCCAACGCGGCCATGACCCGCTCGCGTTCGGACACGATCAAACCCACCTGTTTGTCCATGTCGTCATGGAAGTCGAGCGCAATCGCCCCTGCCAGCTGCTTGAACGAATCGAGATGGTAGGGCAGCACGACCTTTTCCAGCTCGGCGATAATCCACGCGGGCCCAATGAGGTAGCCCAGGCGCGCCGCTGCCATCGACCAGGTCTTTGAGAAGGTTCGGCTCACGACAAGCGGCACATCTTCTGCGACCTTGTCAACAGCCGAGGTCTCGGAGAACTGGCCGTACGCTTCGTCGACGACCAAAAGTCCATCGGTGCCAGACATGATCTCGAGCACCTTGTCGACCGTGTCGCTCGGGTCGACCACACCGGTGGGGTTGTTCGGCGAACAGATAAACACCACGTGCGGCTGGTTCTCGTCGACGACGCGACGAACCTCATCGAGGTCGAGCGAGAAATCCTCGGCGCGAGCGCCTTCGGCCACCATGGTCGCGGTCGTTTTCGCGATCTGACCGTGCATGGCATACGTCGGCTCGAAGATGGCTGCGGTTCGTCCGGCGCCGCCGAAGGTCAACATGATCGTCTGGAGGACCTCGTTGGATCCGTTGGCGACGAAGATTTCTTCTTTGGTGCGCCCGTACCTGTCGGCAAGCCTTTGTCGAAGCTCCGAAGCGGCACGATCGGGATAGCGGTTCCACGCAATATCGACCATGGCATCGGCCAGCGCGGCATCGAATGCCCGAGGCAACGCTGTTGGAGCCTCGTTGGTGTTGAGGCGCACATCGACATCGATCTGCGGCGAGTGGTACCCCGGTCGCAGCGCCAGATCTGTGCGTACTTTAGGTCGGTCTGTCATCGGTACGTTCTGACAGCGCTCGCCAGGTTTCGACCCGCACCGTGAAGCGAACGTTCCACTTCGAACAACCGAATCGCAATGTCGTCGCGATCGCCTCCCTGATGTTTCTGCGCAACTGCGACTATTCGCTCGGCAAGCTCGTCGATTTGAGTTGCCACGCTCGACAATTCGGCCAGGTCAGAGTTCATACCGCAACGCTAGACGGTAAAAAACGAAAGAGCGGGCGCAAAGCGCCCGCTCTTTCGGCGACACAGTAGGGAGGCGGACCCCACTCTGCCGCAATCGAACGTCCTGGAAGCGGTGGAACTTCAGGACGTATTTTGAAGCTAGCACCAGTCTGCCCGATCGATAAAGCGCGATCGGTCAAAATTGAGAGGTCCTTACGGAAGCGCTTTCATCAAGCACACAGCGTGGCTGGAGATCTCCACCACAACACGTTCGATCACTAACTAGCCTGTCATTTGTGGACTTTCTGATCGAACGATCGCCAACGGGACGTGCCGTCGCGCATCTGACCTTCGCACCCGATGAGTCAATGACAACGTTCAACGACGCGGTCGCGCTCGCGTCGAATGCAGGACCCGACGCATCGATCTGGATCCACGGCACAACAGACGAGCGACGAGCCGCCATGAAATCGAGCGGTTTCGTCTCGGATCGCACACTGCTGAAGATGATCAGCGCACTCCCTCCAGCAGCGAGCGCTAGCACGAAACGAGTCGAGACCACCTCGTTCACCGCAGCTGACATCGACAACTTCGTAGAGGTAAATAACCGGGCGTTCTCCTGGCATCCCGAACAATCCGGGCTCACCGCCGACGCGGTGAAGTCCGACATGGCCGAACCATGGTTCGACCCAGAAGGCTTTCGCCTCCACTACATCGATGGGGCGCTGGCTGGCTTTTGCTGGACCAAGATTCACGAGACCGACGACCTTGCGAGTGGCACGGTCGGTGAGATCTATGTGATCGCCGTCGACCCCAACTTTCACGGACGGGGACTCGGGAAGGCCATGACGATGGCCGGTCTTGATCACATTGCGTCACTCGGTATCACCACGGGCATCCTCTACGTCGAATCCGACAACGAAGCGGCAGTGGCCACCTATGAGAAGCTGGGCTTCACGGTCGGGCGCGAAGACACCCTCTGGACTCGCGGCGATAGCACGGGGACGAGCCCATGATCACCTCGGACACCCGCTATCAACCCGACCGCAGCGAACTTGCCGACCTGTTGTCAGAGCATCCGTCCTATCGGGTCGATCAGTTGTGGAAGGGCCTCTACGACGAGGGACTCCCGATCGAAGAGATCTCGACGTTGCCCAAGGCGCTTCGCTCTGACCTCGCGTCCAAGCTGCCGCCGGCGCTATACGACCGCATGGAATCGGTCAGCGAGGGAGGCGAAACCCACAAGTGGCTCTGGGGGCTCGACGATGGCGATGCTGTCGAAACCGTACTCATGCACTACACCGGTCGCTCCACGGTCTGTGTCAGCAGCCAGGCTGGTTGTGCAATGGCATGCGGGTTCTGCGCCACAGGCCAGGAGGGCTTTCGCCGCCACCTCACCACCGGCGAGATCGTCGAACAGGTCATTCGCGCTCGCAACGCAGCGCTTCCGCGACGACTGTCCAATGTGGTGTTCATGGGGATGGGCGAACCCCTGGCCAACTACGACGCTGTCTGGGGAGCCGTCCGTCGGATTCACAGCGACCTCGGGCTGTCGGCGCGACACATCACGATGAGCACCGTTGGTTTGGTCCCGGGCATCAGGCGTATGGCCAAAGAAGACCTACCGGTGAGCCTCGCCGTCTCGTTGCACGCCGCTACCGACGATCTCCGCACCGAACTTGTTCCGATCAACTCGCGGTATCCAATCGACGTTCTCGCCGAAGCCTGCCAGACCTACGTTGCGGCATCGGGTCGTCGACTCAGTTTCGAATGGGCGCTGATCGCCGACGTCAACGATACCGAGGAACAGGCGATCGCTCTCAGCGAGCTCTGTCGGGAGCTCCGCGCTCATGTCAATCTGATCCCGCTGAACCCAACGCCGGGTTACCTCACGGTCGGAACCGATGCTGATGGCGTAGCCCGGTTTCAGAAGTGGTTGCGCGATCGCGGCACGAACGCCACCATCCGCCAAAACCGCGGCACCGACATCGACGCTGCATGTGGCCAGCTCCGAGCAAGCCAGAATGCCCAAAGTAACGATTCCGCGGTTTTCACCCCTGTTGAAGCACCGAGGCGTAGGGATCAGGGCGTCAGCGATCTGGTGGAGTAGCCTTAGAGACAATGGCTGATCGTTACGCATTCCAGAGCCCGTTTTCCCGTGGGGCAGGTGGAGACCCTTGGTTTACCGTGGGGTCGATCGCGGTCAACACGACGACGTTCGTAACCGGCCTGGGCTTGCTCGGAATCATCATCCAAATCGTCAGTCCAACGTTGACCAGCCTGCTGATTCTTCGGTCGAGCGCTCTGAGCGGTGGACAGGTGTGGCGCTTCATCACCTACCCCATTCCCCCTGGCAACGATTTCTTCTGGGCGCTGCTCGGTCTGCTGTTCTTCTACATGATCGGCACTCAGTTCGAGAGCCTCATCGGTCGACGACCCTTCGCGGGCATGATCATCGCAATCGTGGTGATCCCTGCGGTGCTGGGAGCACTGGTTGCCTTCCTGACCGGCACCGACATCTTCTCGTTCGGCCTGTCACTACCCTTCCTCGGTATCGCAGCGGGCTTTTCGGCCGCCATGCCTCAGGCGAGGTCGTTCTTCAATATTCCGTTCTGGGTCATCGTTGCATTCATCTTCGTGGTGCAGCTTCTCAGTGCACTCAACGGCCGCTCTCCCGGGGCGATCATCATGCTGCTCGCCACCGGTGGTCTCGGCCTCGTCATAACCCGCTCGCTTGGTTTCTCGACGGTCGAATGGATTCCGTCGGTGGCACTTCCGAGCTCGATGACAAGCAACGGTGCTCCATCGCCGCCCCGGGACTCCAAGAAGCGCGGGCGCAAGGCGAAAAAGTCCCGCCGTCAGAAGAAGGGCGGGAGCCACCTCCGGTCGGTTTCGAGCCAACCCAACCGAGCGTCGGAAGCCGAGATCGATGAACTGCTCGATCAGGTAAACGCGTTTGGCCTCGACAGTCTCACAAAAGAACAGAAGCAGACGCTCGAACGTCACGCTCAGGAGATGCGCAAACGCCGCGACGGCTAATTGCCAACTAGTCGCCCGAAGTGATGATGAGTGCTTCGAGCGCTTCGGCAATAGCGCTCCGCCGATCGCCGATCGCCTTCCAAGCGTCAGCGACCAGTGCTGGTCGTCCCTCGATGGCAACGATCAGGATGTCGTCATCGATAACGATCGCGATAACCGCTCCTCGGCTGGTCGAGGTCACCGAATCGACAAAACTGCCGATCGCATCACGTTCGATCAGCTCCATCTCACTGCGGATTGACGCAGCGACGTGCATCAACGCTCGTCGCATTGCTTCTCGGTCAGCGGAGGTGATGAGACTCACCAGTGGCAGTACTTCGGACCCGCGAAAGAGCATGGCTCCGGTGAATCCCGGCGTCCACGATGCCAACTCTTCGAGCTGTCGATCGAGCAGCACGAGGGCTTCGCCGTCGACGTCGTCGGTTGTCAGACCACTCGGGTTGTTCCGGATGCGCTTTCGGCGGTCCGAGGCTGCCTGGGCGGCCCTTCGGGCCATCTCTGCCACCTCTGCTTCGCGCTCGTCCCCGCCGTCATAGTCAGTTGCCACGGCGCAGACCTTATCGGCCAGTTGCTTTCACCACTCCTGAGACCAGTTTCTCCATCGCAAGAGCCAACGTTTCGGCCTTGAGCGATCTACCGTGAACGAGTGGATTCATCTTCGAACACCCCACCGCATCTCTCCGACGCAAGTCTGCCAGCGCTCGACCAGGAGCTCCCCCGTGGCGAGGCCAAGGGCGAGGCGGTTCAGGCAATGTTCGACACGATTGCACCGCGCTATGACCTGGTGAATCGGATCATGACCTTTCGCCTCGACGTTCGTTGGCGCCGGATTGCGATCGAGAGTCTCAAGCTGCCAGAGGGTGCAGTTCTTGTCGATCTTGCGACCGGAACGGGCGATTTCTGCCGTGAACTCGCCGAGCACGGCTACACCTCGGTCGGCGCGGACTTTAGCTTCGGCATGCTCGATGCTGCCCGGACCGCAGAACCGCTCATCCAAGGCGACGCCATGTCGCTTCCCATTGCCGACGCCTCGGTCGATGGGGTGACGTGTGGCTTTGCGCTTCGTAACTTCGTCGACCTCGATCGGGTGTTTGCAGAGCTCGCTCGGGTGACTCGCCCCGGTGGCCGCATTGCGCTACTCGACGCGAGCGAACCTGATAACCCAATAGCCAAAGCTGGACACGGCCTGTACTTCGGCAAGGTGGTGCCGTTCATTGGCGGCCTCCTCTCCAACAAGGATGCCTACGGGTACCTCCCGCGCTCGCTCGCCTACCTTCCGCC
>CAZSYL010000047.1:0-10218 GCA_964610745.1 uncultured Acidimicrobiales bacterium | reverse complement strand
TCTCCAACAAGGATGCCTACGGGTACCTCCCGCGCTCGCTCGCCTACCTTCCGCCGCGCGACGAGATATTGCAGTCGCTGCGAGACGTCGGCTTTAGCGATGCCACGCACGAACAACTCACCCTCGGCGCAGCGCAGCTCATCACCGCTACCCGCGACTGACCGTCCCGGGATCTCCGGCTAGAACAGCAGCCCGACGGTCATCAACGCGCCGGCGATGAGCTGGGTTTTGCCTGTCGCTTCGAGCACGGGGATCAGGTCGCGGCCGGTGGCTCCGCCCATGACGATCCGGGTTGCTGGAGCGGCCGGGATCAACCCGACGAGTCCGAGCAACAGGCCCGGCCGACCAGCGAGTCCTGCGGCGACGGCAATGAGCGTGAAGGCTCCGAGCAATGAGCCGACATACAGCGCCCTGGTCGCGCGGTCGCCAATCTTGACGGCCAGTGTGTTCTTGCCCACTGCAGCATCGCCCTCGCGATCGCGCAGGTTGTTGATGACGAGTAGTGCCGTTGCGAAGACTCCGACCGGGATGGACAGCGTCAGCGCGAGTCCGGAGAAGGCGACCGTTTGTACATAGGCCGAGCCAATGGTTGCGACCAGACCGAAGAAGACAAAGACGAACACCTCGCCGAGGCCGAGGTATCCGTAGGGCTTTGAACCGCCGGTGTAAAACCACCCGGCGGCGATCGACGCGACCCCGACAACGAGCAGCCACGGGTTTACAGCAATCGAGAGAACAAGGCCAACAAGCCCGGCTACGCCGAACGAGATGTAGATCGCCTTTTTGACCGCACTCGCCGACGCTGCCCCGGATCCAACTAGTCGCAGCGGACCGACCCGCTCATCGTCGGTGCCACGAATGCCATCGCTGTAGTCGTTTGCATAGTTGGTGGCGATTTGCAATGACAGGGCCACGACCATCGCAGCGACGGCACGCCACAGAATGAACTCTTCCTGGGCAACAGCGGCCGTCCCGACCGCGACGGGCACGACAGCGGCTGGAAGCGTCTTTGGACGGGCACCAGCAAACCACATTGCGAACCCCGTCGGCAGGGCGTTGGAGGGGCTCTGAGCACTCACGACGGCAAACGTAACACCGGACTGCCCGAGACGGACAGGTTCACGCTCACCACGAACCGCGATGAACAGATTCGTCGAGGGGCCGGCGCGGCCGCCGGGCTGACAGACTCGTCCGGTCGTCGCCATCGGGATGACCAATTGCGATGGTGCCGACAGCGCGGCGAGCAGCGGGCACACCAAAGCGTTCCCTCACCGCGCGTTCGTGTTCGAACTGGCCAAAGAAGCAGGCACCGAGCTCGAAGTCTGACACAGCCAACAGGACATTCTCCACGGCTGCTCCCCCATCGACCCACCAGTAGGGCACGCTCCATGCCTCAACACCTTCTCCAAGGCCCGTGGAGGCCTTGTCAGGCTCGCTATAACGAGCCGGGTATGCCGAGGGCTGAACGTACGGAATGAGCAACAGAGGCGCCAGCAGGAGGCGCGGCCAGGGGAAGTTGTCCCTGCGCCCGGAAGGCAACGTCGTATTCCAATAGTTGACCACGTCGTCACCGATGAGCACGAGCACGTCGAGCGACCGGGTGTTGCCAGCGCTTGGGCCCGACAGAAGTGCGGACACGAGGGTGTCGACCATCTCCGGTTCAATGGGCGCGTTGGTGAAAGACCGGACCATGCGACGACTCGCTATCGAGGCCAGCACCGGGTTGGGGCCTTGGGACAACGAACCATCGTCGCCCTCAGGTTTATGCGAACTTGGCAAGTTCCTCTGACATTGCCCAACCAAAACCGATCACGACGTCGCCGTTGTCGACGTCGATGTCGGAGAAGAAAGCCTGGACCTCGGGATCGACCTCTTCAGAGTTGAGCGACTCATGATCGAAGGCGCACGGGATCGACCCGTTGCCCTTGGCACTGAACGCACGATCTGCGTAGCGCAGAGGCGAGATCCCGAATCGTTTTGCGAAACGACGTCCCCACGCGCGCTCTTCGCCCGAGGCCTTGTGATCAGGACGCGGCACAACGTCGTGGAAGCTGTCGAGCATTTCGAAGCCATCGGGGGTCTGCATACGGAGGCCGACCACGACATCCTCATCAGGGAATGCCATGACGGCACGGTGCATGAGATCGGTGATCATGCCCTTCATGACGACGTCGCGACGTGATTCACGGGCAATGGAGCCAAGACCGATGATAATCGCGGGCGTTCCACCAATGCGCTCGAGTGTGTAATAGGCAAATCCCTGCAAGCGGCCGCCATCTTGGGCCTCACAGCAAAGCACCCACTCTTCGGCCTGCTTCGACAAATCGCCTACGCCGAAGGCGAGAGGAGATTCTGCACACAGATCAGCCATCTCGGAGATCTCCGAGTCGCTGAGTGCGTTGCAATCTTTCGTTTCAACTTCTAGTGCCATGTGAAAGCGCCCCGTTGTTTAGAACTTCGTAATAGTCCAGTCAACTACCGGCGAAAACGCAAACCGAGAAAGCCGGTTGTCCGTCGTTGTTGACTTCTTCTCGCTGTTGTTGGTTAGACGATGACTGCATCGGGTCCAAGGAGGACCCTCAACTCGGCGACAAGCCCGTTGCCTGTCTCGGCCCGATAGCTCTCCGGGAGTCGAATTACCTGCGTGCTGTCGAGATGCAAGAAGACGTCGGATTGACCACGGTGGTCTTCGAGCAGCGACTTTAACGAGTCTAGCGTCTCCGGTCCCTGTGCATGGGTGGGCAGGCGTAGGCGTAGCGGTGCTGCTTCGGTCATCTGCGAAGAATCGAATACGTCGATGTCTTGGCAGATGAACTTGGGAATGTCATCTTTGCCGTCGAGCCGCCCGCGCACTACGACGATGGAATCGTCGACCAACTTGTGGCCGTGCTCGTTCATCGTGCGGGGAAAGACCATGACCTCGATCGACCCCTCGAGGTCTTCCAACTCAAAGATGGCCATCAGGTCACCCTTGCGCGTCCACTTCTTTTGCAGGTTGGTCACCACTCCACCAACCCGTAGGAAGGCTCCGTCGGCTTCGTCCTCGAGCGCACCGACCGTCTTGTCACAGCGGCGGGCGAGGGCAGCTTCATAGCCAAGGATGGGGTGATCGGATACGTAGAGCCCGAGCATCTCTTTTTCGTTGGCGAGCTTCGGCATCTTGTCGAATTCGATGTCGGGGATCTCGGGCCGGTCATCAAAGGTTGGTTCATCGCCGAGGCTGCCAAAGAGGGTGGCGACTCCAATGTCATGGTCTTTGCGCGATGCGACAGTCCTGTCGATGATCGGCTCGTAGACGTTGAGCAAGCCCTTTCGGGGGTGACCGAGCGAATCGAATGCACCGCCCTTGATCAACGACTCGATCGTGCGTTTGTTGAGCACCGAATAGTCCACGCGTTCAACAAAGTCGAGGAAGCTCTCAAAGGGACCGTTCGCATCTCGCTCGGCGATGATCTGACCAACGAGGGCCTCGCCAACATTGCGCACCGCAGACATACCAAAGATCACATCGCCGAGGGTCTCCCCCGACAGATCGGGCTCGGGGTGAAAGTCGACACGAGCACGGTTGATGTCAGGTACGACGACGTTGATGCCCATCACGCGGCATTCGTTCAGATAGATCGCGGCCTTCTCCAGGCTGCCCTTCACCGATGTCAACAACGCAGCGAGGTACTCGACGGGATAGTGCGCCTTCAAATACGCGATCTGAAACGCCACGAAGCCATAGCCGTAGCTGTGGCTCTTGTTGAAGGCGTAGTCGGCGAACGGCTCGATGATCTTCCACCACTCCTCGCCGAGCGGACGTCCGTAGCCGGTGGACTCACAACCGTCGACGAACTTCGCCTTCTCCTTTTGCATGACCTCGCGGATCTTCTTGCCGCAAGCTTTGCGAAGCGAGTCAGCATCCGCCAGCGAATAGCCAGCGAACTTTTGCGCAACGCGCATCATCGATTCCTGATAGATCATCAGGCCATAGGTGTCGCCCAGGATCTCCGAGGCGTCCTCGTGCAGGAGCGAGACCTCTTGGCGACCGTTCTTTCGGTCGGCGTAGTCGTTGTGCATGTTTGCTTCCATCGGACCCGGCCGATAGAGCGCAACCAGCGCAGCAACATCTTCAAATTCTGTTGGACCGAGCGACTTCATCAGCGAGCGCATCGGTGTCGATTCCAGCTGGAAAACGCCGATCGTGTCGCCTCGTTGTAACAGTTCGTATGTCTTTTGATCCTCGAGGTCGACGTTGTCGATATCGAGTTGGAGACCGTGGTTCTCCTCGATCATTCGCAGCGTGTCGTCGATGACGTCGAGGTTGCGCAGACCGAGGAAATCCATCTTCAACAAGCCGAGTTCCTCGACGTTGTTCATCTCGTACTGGGTCACGACCGGTGCGTCTTCTGGGTCCTGGCCAGATTCGGGCTTTCGCTGAATCGGCAGGTAGTCGGTGAGCGGATCCTTGGTAATCACCACGGCAGCGGCGTGGATGCCATCGGACCGGCGAAGACCCTCCAGACCCTTTGCCACCTCGACAACCTCGGCCACGATTGGCTCGCTCGCGACCATGTCACGGAGATCGCCCGCCTGGGCGTAACCACCCTCATACTTTGGGTGCTTCTCAAAGCAGTACTGAAGCGGCGTGTCTCGACCCATGATCAGTGGCGGCATCGCCTTTGCTACCTTGTCTCCGACCGCGTACGGATAACCGAGCACCCGCGCCGCGTCGCGCACCGCAGCGCGCGCTTTGATCTGACTGAACGTGATGATCTGGGCAACGTGATCTCGTCCGTACCGCTCCGAGCAGTACCGGATCATCTGGTCGCGGTAACGCGAGTCGAAGTCCATATCGATGTCGGGCATCGAGATTCGAGACGGGTTCAGGAAGCGCTCGAACAGGAGGTCGTACTTGATTGGATCGAGGTCGGTGATCCAGAGCGTGTACGCAACTGCACAACCCGCCGCCGAACCACGGCCAGGACCGACACGAATGTTGTTGTCGCGGGCGTACTTGATCAGATCCCAGGTGATGATGAAGTACGACGAGAAGCCCATGTCCTTGATGACCTTGAGCTCGAACAGGAGCCGCTCTCTGGCCTCTTCGGGGATGTTCTCGCCCCAGCGCTTCTTCGCACCTTCCATAGTGAGGTGCAGCAGATAGTCATCGTCGTTGTCGAAACCGCGCGGGAGCGGGAAGGACGGCAGTTGAGGCTCGCCAAATTCGATCTCGACATTGCACCGCTCTGCAATCCAGAGGCTGTTGTCGCATGCGACCTCGACCTCACGCCACATGTCGCGCATTTCAGCCGCGGTCTTGAGGTAGTGCTGATCACCGTGGAATTTGAACCGGTCCGGGTCCGAGCGAAGCGAGCCGGTCTGCACGCACAGCAGTGCGTCATGAGCTGCATGGTCGACGCGATGGGTGTAGTGACTGTCGTTGGTCGCAAGGATTGGTGCATTGAGCTTCTTTGCGATCTCGAGCAACTGCGGATTGGTTCGAAGTTGTTCGGGGATTCCGTGGTCCTGCAACTCAATGAACAGGTTGTCGCGTCCAAAGATGTCCTGAAGCTTGCCGGCGCGTTGCACCGCCTCGTCAAAGTTGCCCGCAAGGAGCGCCTGGAGCACCTGGCCGCCAAGGCAGCCGGTCGTGGCAATGATGCCTTCGGAGTGCTGATCGAGCAGCTCCCAGTCGACCCTGGGCTTGTAGTAGTAGCCCTCCATAAATGCCTTGGAGGCAAGCTGGATCATGTTCTGGTAGCCGGTGTTGTTCTCGGCGAGCAGAATCAGGTGGTAGTAGATCTTCTTCCCACCGTCGGTTGAACCACCCGAGTCATCGACCTTGCCTCGGCGACTTGGCCGTTCCGAGCGGTGGGTGTGAGCCATGTAGGCCTCGGTCCCGAGAATTGGCTTGATACCGGCCTTGTTGCACGACTTGTAGAAGTCGAGAACGCCGTACATGTTGCCGTGATCGGTAATGCCGAGTGCGGGTTGGCCGTCGGCTGCCGCAGCCGCGACGAGGTCGTCGAGGCGCGACGCACCGTCGAGCATCGAGAATTCGGTATGGACATGAAGGTGGGTGAAGGACCCGGCCATGCAACTCCTTGTCGACCCGTCGTCGACATCGGTGGAATCGTATTGGTCGCTACACGAACTCCGCTCTTCGCACGACGCGCCCCTCGATTCTCGCTCCGGAAACTACACCATGGTAGTTCAAGGTGTCTAGGCCAAAGTATGCAGCACGGGCACCAGCATTTCTGCCTCGGTCAATGACCCGTGCCGACCGACCAGCCGATCCGTGTGGGGTTCTCCCAGGTCGTCGAAACCCATGGGTGCATGGGCGACGAGGGCGACGTCCCCAAGCCGGCTCGCTGCTTCTGAGGTCACCCGCGGACCAAACCATCCTTCGTCGATGACCTGGTCACGGGTTCGAACCCACGCCTGGTCTCCGTGCGCTTGCTCACACGCAGCGGCGAGCTCGATTGTGGCGCCCGGCTTTGCGTGTAGCCAACGAAAGCGCGCCTCTCCGGAACGGCTGGCGATCATGTCATGACAACTCCGCGACACCTTGACGATTTCGGGGGCTTCGATCTGTCCGTGATCTGCGGTCACGACCACCGCAGTTCCCGCCGGGACCGCAGCCACCATCGATTCGACGAGCCAGTCACAGAACCTCAATTCCAGATCGAAGTACTCGCCGCTGAACCCGTGAACGTGAGCAACGTGGTCCAAGCCGTCGTAGTACGCATACACGCGCTTGGCGCCCTCGCCAAAGACCCGCAAGGTCTCGGCCACGAGCGAAGAGGGGTGCCAGACCGGATGGTACGGAGCGTCGCCTAGGTAGGCGGCGGTAAACCCGGACCCCACGAACTGTCGGTCACCAACGACATCCCAGGTTCCGCCACCCAGGGTTGGTGCCACCTGTACCGAAGATGGCGAAACGACTCCGCGATGGTCACCCGCTGGGGTCGTCCAGCGAAGTGCGTTCATCACCGCGCCGCCCGCAGGAAAGCGGTATCCGACGATTCCGTGTTCGCCTGGAGCCACACCGGTCGAGATCGACGTCAGGGCTGCAGCGGTCGTCGAAGGCGCCGTGGTGGTCGCAGGGCCACCGTCCAACGAGGTCAGGGTCGGGATCATCTCGAGCCGTTCCTGCATCTGAACCCAGCCAAGTGAGTCCAGGACCAGCACGACCACCCGATCGGCGCCCGCGATCTCGTCTGGAATCGTCTCCGATGGCACACCCCAAGTCAGCGCCGGCATGATCGAGATCGTCGAGCGACCGCCGTAGTCGGGCAAAACCATTTTAGGTGGCGACACCTCTGAGGCGGTCATGTCTGAACACTGCCCGTATCGGGAGGGCCGAGACGCGAGACTAGGTCTGCCATGTCGGGCGCGAGCGGTGACACGAAGTCGAGGCGCTCGCCGGTCGTTGGGTGGTCGAATCCGAGCTCTGCGGCGTGAAGCGCAGGCCGTTCCATTCCAAGGCCATCGCGCCCGCCCCCGTAACGAGCGTCACCCACGACCGGATGGCTGATCGCTTCGAGGTGAACGCGGATCTGATGCGTGCGCCCCGTGTCTAGCTCGCACGCGAAGAGGCTCACTTTCGGATCTTCCCATGTCGCCGCAACCGAGTATGACGTTCGGGCGGCTTTGCCGTCCTCGCGAACAACCATGCGGGTCGGGTCTCGTACCGCCCGACCAATCGGCGCTTCGACGACACCTCGCGGCGTGCGCGGATGGCCCCAAGCAACGGTGAGATAACGACGCGAAACAGATCGTTCCCGCAACTGGGCCGTCAGCGAGTCATACGCAGCGCTCGATCGAGCGACAACAAAGACGCCGGACGTGCCCTTGTCCAAGCGATGGACAATCCCCGGGCGACCCGGCTCCCCAACATTACGGACTTCGGGAAAGCGGGCCATTATCCCTTGAGCGATCGTGCCCGAAGCGTGTCCCGCGCCGGGATGAACGACCTGGCCAACCGCCTTGTCGACCACGATCACATCGTCATCGACATGGATCAACGACAATTCCACCGAAGGATCCGCCGCAAGCTCGTCGAACGGGTCGAGAACAGAGTCGTCGACCTCAAGCTCCTGGCCGGTTGTTACTCGCTGTGACGATTTCGATACCGCATCCGAGTCGAGCCTCACCAGGTCATCGGCAACGGCTGCAGCGGCGGCTGAACGCGAGATTCCCAACAGCATGGAAACAACGCGATCGACCCGCTCGCCATCGAGCGGTTCAGGGATGAGCTCAATCACGGGCGCTCAGGAGCGCAACGACAGCTCCGCCCACCACGATTGCCACGTCGGCAATGTTGAAGACCGGCCACCAGGATCCCGCCTCGAGAAAGTCGATCACCGCTCCCCCGAGGATCGTGTCGTTACCTTCTCGGAGGGCGCGGTCGATCACATTGCCGATTGCGCCGCCGGTGATCAGCCCGAGCCCAAAGACCACCGAACGACGTTCGACGTTACGGACGATCCAGAACATGGCAATCGACACGATGATCGCCAACACGCCAAAGACCGGACCAAGCCCTTCGCCCAACGAGAATGCCGACCCTCGGTTAAAGATCAGTCGGAGCGACGAGCCAAAAGGGCCCTCGATTGGGCCATCGGCGAGGTTGCGGACCGCGAGTTCTTTGGTGATCTGGTCGATCGCGATAACCACCACGGCGACAGCGAAGAGCTGCCAGCGGCGCGCGCTAACCTGTTGTTTTGTCAGGACGGGGCCGGTTGACTCGTCGGTCAACTCATCGACGTCCAAGCCCGCCGACCTTGACTTCTACCCGCTGGCTCGCCCACGGAATAGCCTCGAGACGTTCCTTCGGGATTGGCAGTTCGGACTCGACACAAATGCCGTACACACCGTCTTCAATTCGTGCGAGTGCGGCGTCGATTTCCTCTACCGCCTGTTGTGCTTGTGCGCTGAGAGCCAGATCGCGCTCGCGTTCGACAGCTAGCGTGTCGCCTTCGCCTGACTCTTCATCGAACTGCACGTCGCCTGGTTCGCGATCCATAACCAGCGAGTCCGCCTCTTCCCGATAGGAAATGGCTGAGCGAATATACTTCTCGCGCTCGCGTCGCAGTTCTTCTTCTTGCTTCTTCAAAAAGGTCTTGTTGAAGCTCTTCTTTGCGAGCTTCTGGTGCTCGGCAAGCTTCTTTGCCGCTGCGGCCTGAGCCTCATCGACTTTCGCTACTTCTGACACTACCGTTGGTTCCTTTGCGGACTTTTTTGCCGCTGTCTTCTTCGCCGCTGGTTTCTTTGCCGCGGTCTTTTTGGTCGCCGGCTTTTTCGCCGCAGCCTTCTTCGTGGCTGGCTTTTTGGCCGCAGCCTTCTTGGCCGCCGGCTTCTTCGCGGCCGCCTTCTTCGTTGCTGGCTTCTTGGCCGCCGCCTTCTTCGCCTTGCCATTTACGGCTTTCGCCGACGCTGCCTTCTTCGCGGTCTTCTTCGTCGCCACGACGATACCTTTCTCGAAGCAACCAACAATCTGTTCCCCGTTCACGCCTACGGCAAATCAGATTCTATTCGTTCACTTCCTTGCTATTCCCCGGTCCTAGCACTACCGCCAGATGTTCCTTGCGCGGCAAAGTATACGCCGCCGAGATCAGATTCTGGCGGACGGACTTATCGCGGTCGAATGATGGGGGCACTGTCAAGGGACTCAGCAAAGCGTGCGACGAAGGAACCAGCCTCCTGGCTACCCTCAACTTCGATCTCCTCAGCGTCTTCGACGCCTTCGACTTCGGTCCCGAACAGTTCAGACGGCTCGTCATCGAGCTCCATCGGGGTCGCCTCTGGCTGTTCGTCGATGATCTCGGCCTCGACGACTGGAATCGGCTCGGTGTTCGGCCCCGCGCTTGTCGCGGATGAGTCATTATCGGAAAGCTCATCGGCAACAACAAACCCGCCGGTGGCAGCAGCAGCTGCTGCTGCGCCGGCGGCCAGACCGCCAAAGGACGAACTCTGCGCGTCGTCGGCGGCATCGCTTGTTACCACCGGGTCGGCCCATTCGACCTGGTCCTCAACCGCCGGCTCGATGATGGCCTCCTCGATCGTCACCTCTTCGATGACGACCTCTTCAACAGCGACATCCTCAACAGCGTCGCCTGCAACCGCATCCTCGACCGTTATCTCTTGGGGCGTATCTTCAACGACAGCCTGCTCAACGACTTCCTCGGCGGCAGCTTCCTCAACAACAACTTCCTCAGCGACGACTTCCTC
>CAZSYL010000046.1:29233-30579 GCA_964610745.1 uncultured Acidimicrobiales bacterium | reverse complement strand
CTATCCATTCGGCAACGAAGGTATGACTGTTGATGTCTTGCGTTCGGCCACGAACGGGATCCGCAGCGCCTAGACACTAGTGCGGCATTCGGATTTTGACATAGTTCATGCAGTTTCGTTATCTTTCATGTTGTGACGTTTGTTCGTGTGCACCCGGATGCTGCGGCCGATCTTGAAGCCGCGTATGGAAGCACCAAGGTATTTCTCGCCGAAAGGATCGCTGGCCTTTCGCCACTGATCACGGAAGCCGCGGCGATCCTTGGTCACTCGGGGCAGAACCCGGTCACCGGACCAATCCCGACGCTACAAGCGACCGCGAACGGTCTGGGTGAGGACAAGTTGGATCTGGCATGGCGCCTCGACTGGATCCTCAACACCGACCAGACCACGATTCGGCTATCGGAAGATCTCGCTGGCTTCGCTCCGTCCAACATCGACTTCGCCTTCTCTCAGTCGGGTCTCGATGACGACCAGGTAGGGCGGGTCAAACGAGCTGTCGCGAACGGTGCGGACATGGCCGAGGCCAAAGCGGTCGAACGATCTGCCGCCATAACCAATGGATGGAACGCCTTCCGTCGGTCAGAGGCAGCCGCTTGGAGTGACGGACCTGTCGCCGGATCAGGAGGCCTTGCTGCTCGAGTGCTGGGCGAGCTCTCAGATGCATGGCAGGCAGTACCGGCAAAGGACGTGACGATTCCGATTGCCTCGCTGCTGTTGTTCACCGCCTGGAAGGACGGCGGTGTCGATGACGACCACGGCTTCCTCGACGATGTCCGCCACAACATCCTCGAACCGAACACCGTCGTCGGGGCGCTTGTCACCGGACGCGTGTCGCCCGAGGTCGCGCTCGACGTGTTCGACCACGCACCGGACGTTGGTCGGACAGTCTTCAACGCGGCTAACGAGATTGTCAGCCTCAACCCAATGTCGATTCAGGGTGCTCACCTACTTGCCACCGATCCTCGGCAGTTCTTCGAGAACCATCAGACGTTCCTCGGTGGTGTGGGGGACTGGGCGATCGACACGGGCAAGTTGGTCGGTGCGCTCGGCATTGCAAACAACCCAGTCTTCAACCAACTGTACGAACAGCACACGGGCACAAACGTGCGCGATGAGATCGTGACAGCTCTTCAAAGCGCGGCGCTCCTCGCAGCTGAAGACCCCGACGCGTTCGCCGCGGCCGCGATCGATTGGGAAGGCCTCGAAGAAGACCCGATCCTCTGGGCCGGCAACCAGGCTCCTGAGGTCGTCATCGAGGTTCTCACCGGAGGTTCGGCAACCGGCATCGTCGCCTCCAGGCGAGCAGCCAACCTGGTAGGCGATGCAGTCGACATCGTCGGCGACCT
>CAZSYL010000046.1:0-29133 GCA_964610745.1 uncultured Acidimicrobiales bacterium | reverse complement strand
CGGTCGGCGGACACGATCGGAGCAGTGCCAATATCCGAATTCTCGAGCAATGGGTTGACCCAGACACTGGTTTCGACGTGGCGAGAATCGAAGTCTTTGACCCCTCTAATGGTCAATGGGTAACGAAAGCAGCGGACACGACGCTGTTCCCTGACGGTTGGAGCTCCTCGAGGATTGTCGAGGAAGTTCAGAGCGCTTTCAGCAACAGTTCGACTCTCGAAGGACGACAGTGGATAGGGCGAAGCGACTCTGGCCTTGAGATCACTGGCTATTATCGCAACCCAGGATCACCCGGGCCGGGGTGGTCAACCGCCTATCCCACAGGAGGGCTTCAGTCATGAAATTTGTCTTTGCCGCGAAATGGTTCCAATTTGAAGACTCTGGAAGTTGGACAGTTGGCGTAGAAACGGATGACCCTCATCCGACTGCCGATGCGTCATCGTTCCCTGCCGATTTTGTGAGGGTGTCTGCATGGGCGCTTGCGAGGTATCGGGAGCAGATAGCGGCGGCAGTAGAAGGACGAGATGATGACGGCTACGTGGCCGGTGCGGACGGGGTAAATGTCGGCTTCCGGGGCGGAGTCTTTGTGTTGACCCATGACTATTACTCCGAGGGCGCTGAGACCCTGATTAGCTCCGAAGACCTGGTCCGACTTATCGATTGGCGTATAGCGATTATTGAGTCTGACGACTTCAACAATCCGGATGCTGATTTCGGTTCAATCGAGGTAGATCTCGAGATCCGCGACCGTAGCGAAAGCTAACTATCCGGACGGACGTCTGCGCGACCTCGAACGCCTTGGCTATCACTCAACTGTGAACGAAATCACTCAAGGGCTCACTTTTAGAAACCGAAATTCCATAAGTAGGTCGCTTCGATCGGCGGGCGCGACTCAGTAAGGGAAATAGCAATGGAAATAGGTAGTGAAGTGGCGCGTGTGTTGCCACAGGCGGCACGACTCGAATCCGTGCAAGAGCACACCTCTAGCGGACCGCTTCAGATAACGAATCCAGCTGGCTGGTATCCGGACCCGGGAAACTCGGGTGTCCTCCGCTTTTTCGATGGCAAAGATTGGACGTCCAGCACGCGCCTGCAGTCCATGGCGCCACCTCCGGCAAGCTAATCCACGGCTACTCCGACGGTTCTCACAGAACCCATCTGCGCACGGCGGTATCGCAGATCACGTAACCGAACTCGATGATGTCGGAGATGACATCGTCCTCGAGTGTCTTGAGTCGGGTCGGGACGTCCATTGGCCACATGTCCGACTTCTTTGTGAACGCCAGGGCGTCGGCGAGTTCGTAGCCCTCGATGTCGGATCGAATTGACCAATAGGTTCCGTCGCGCCCGGTGTCTGGGTCCGTCGTCTTGTACGCCTCGACGATCTGGCGTTTGCGCAGGTTGCGGACCTGATGGTCGAGGATCGTCGCCACACGGATTGAGTGACGCAGTGCGTCGTTGCCCGGGTCGGGGTCCGCTGCCAGTTGACCACCGCCATCGGAGACGAGGATGGTCTGGTGTGTTTGCCAGATTGGCTCGAGTCCGAGGTTGTCGTAGATGCCCCCATCGGCCAGTTCATGGCGCGACCGGTAGTCGCCGTAGTTGTACATGCCCTCGGTCTCTTCATCGAAGGTGCCGCTCGCGTTCAATTGCGATGGCGACAGCACCGGCGGGTAGCCGGCTGATGCTGCGACCGCATCAGCGATCTTGGTGTTTGGGTCTCGCCACAGGCCAACGGTGAGATCGCCCTGGTAGGGCTTGGAGAACCGGAACAGGTTTCCGGTCTGCATGCTGGTGGCGTTGATGATGAAGTGCGGGCCCTGGTCGATGTCTGGGAAGTCCTGCAGCGTGCCGTGACCGAGCAGATCTTCGGCCAGGTTCTCGGATAGCTCGTTGCCCGCATTTCGACCGAACGTCAGGACAGCTTCGATGAGCGTGGCTGCATCGAGACCGATAAAGCTGTCGAGGTCGGGCTTCTTCGAGGCGAAGTCGACGACGGGTTCGATCAGCAGCGTCTCTAGGTTCGTGGCAACGCCAGACTCATCGAAGGTGAGCTCGTTCCAGATGATGGCGAGCCGAGCAGCGGTGATCGAACCGCCCGACACCGACGAGATCTTGCCGCCCTCTCCGAGCTTTCGGAGATAGCCAGCCTCGTTCAGTCTTCGGAGTGCGCCGAGGTGAAAGAGCATCGCCCGATAACCACCACCCGACAGTGCGAGGGCTACGCCGCTGCGTTGCCCACCTCGATCTTCGGTGGGGTGTTGCTCTGGCTTGGTGTCCGATACCGGCATCTTTGCTCCGTCCTAAGTCCGCCACGACGAAATCTCACGTGTAGGTGTTACCTACCACACCTGGCATCTCAGACGCTGGAGCATTTGAAGCGAGGGTGGTTGGCTCTACGTCGACCGCCGCTGCGGCTCCGTTTAAGTTGATAGCTGTTCCGAGCAGAAGGTCGAGCTTTGCGTTCACTGCCTGGAGTTCCTCGCGAAGCTCGTCGTTCTCGTCCTGGACGTCTTGTTCGAGAAAGAGCGAAGCAACGTTCGCAGTAATGACCGACAGCAGGGCAATACCAACGATCATCAACATCACAGCTATCCCCCGACCGAGAGGGGTCACCGGCGAAACGTCTCCATATCCAACGGTGGTGCTGGTCACCACCGCCCACCAGATAGCGGTGCCGAAGTCGGTGATCGATGCAGCAGGGTCCTGTCGCTCGGCCATCAGAGTCAAGGCAGCACCGGCGACGATGACGAAGACCACCGACAGCAGAATCCACTGCAGCCCTCGCCGGGCAATTATCCGACGACCCATCACGAACGCAGCGCCGAAGCCAGCGAACATGCGCAGCACCCGCAAAGCACGCAGCGGTCTGAAGAACGGCACGAGAATGAGGAACAGGTCGAGCTTGTGCGTTCGCATCATCTCCTTACGCGACGGGGCGAGCCAAAGCAGCACGAGGTATTCGACAACGAAGATCGCCCAGATCAACCAGCCAACAAGCTCGAATGTCTGGTTGGTCGACTCCTCCAGGTCGTAGAGAAACTGCACGGCGAGCAGGATCCCGAGCACGAGTGCGAGAAGGGTCATTGGCGTATCGAGCTGCTTCTGCGCCGCCTCGTACGCTGCTCGATTCCGCCTTAACGTGCGTGCTGATTTTCGTTCGATGTCAGTGTCGGCCATCCCAGGTGCTCCCTAACCTTCACCACGACTGGTTGTACGCGTGGCCACTACAACACTCATCGTTTGGGTAAGCGAAGTGCTGTCGGTCTCGTCGAAGTGGAAGCTTCCCAAAGCCGCTCAAACAACCGAGGTGTGCGGTCGCGTTCTCATCGCACCACGCCACACTGGGAGCAATGACAGACGAGGGTTACGACATCATCGGCGACGTGCACGGCACGGCCGGCAAGCTCGAACAACTGCTTTCGGTGATGGGTTACTCAGATGACGGGGGAGCGTGGAAGCATCCGACCCGCCGAGCAGTGTTTGTCGGCGACTTCATCGACCGGGGTCCACGGCAACTCGACGCGGTGGGCATCCCTCGGGCAATGGTTGAGGCTGGTTCCGCGCTTGCGGTCATTGGCAATCACGAGTTCAACGCCGCATCACTCGCGACCAAAGACAGATCAGGAGAGTGGAACCGACGACACTCCGAACGCAACCTCGAGCAGAGCTCGGCGTTCCTCGATGTTGCACCGTTGGGTTCGGCCGATCACGCCGAGATCATCGAGTGGTTCATGACGCTGCCGTTGTGGCTCGACCTCGATGGCATCCAGATTGTCCACGCCTGCTGGCATCCACAGTCGATGGCGGTACTCGAACCGATTCTGTCTCCAACAGGTTCGATGACACACGACTTCCTGATCGAATCGAACGTTGCCGGATCGGCACCGTTCGACGCAATGGAGGTCGTGTTGAAAGGGCCCGAAGCTCACCTCGACGGATATCGCTACGCCGACAAAGACGGCCATGAACGAACCTGGGGCCGTGTCACCTGGTGGGATGCTGAAGCAACCACCCTTGCAACCGGCATACGTCTCTCCAAGGACTGGCAGATTTACGACCCCGAGGGTCAGCCTGTCGACCGACTGCCCGAGACGCCGTTGCCCGACTGGCTGCGGCACCTCACCCCGACTGACGCGAACCGCACGCCCGTGTGCTTTGGTCATTACTGGTTCCGAGAAGAAGACGGCCTCGAAGTGATCGACGGCAAAGCAGCATGCGTCGACTTCAGCGCGGTCAAGGGCGGACCACTCGTCGCCTACCGCTGGTCTGGCGAAAGCGAACTCACGAGCGACAACATCGTTGGCGCTGGCTGAGAGCCGGAGAGCAGTTGAAGCGGCGGAAAACGAACAAAGCGCCGACCCGGAAAGCGGATCGGCGCTTCTTGTGCCGTGCGAGTGTTTAGATGTAAACGTCTTCCTTCTTGAGGTCCCTGACGAGCAGGTAATAAAAGACGGGACGCATCTTGTTACGGCGGCTCTTGCCGATCTTGTTCACGGCCTTCTCGAGTGCCTTGTCGAGCTTGGCATCGTCGGCGCAACCCAGCTTCTTGATGAGGAACTTCTTCTTGATGGTTTCGAGCTCAGCCTTCTGTCCCGCAGCGACGAGGGAAGCGTCGCGGTTGTACAGCGACGGGCCAAGGGACTTGCCGATGGCTTCGAGGAGCTCCCGGTTCACCGGAATCTTCTGTTCCTTCATCTGCTTGACAGCTTTATCCATCACATCATCGAACTTGCTCACGTGGCTCTCCCGTTGGGTTGACATAAACCGCCGACCAAGACAGTAGCAAGCGTGCGAGCCCTGCGAGCGAACATTACGCAACGGTCGCGTGGTCACCAGGAACATTGGCCACGGCGCGCACCTAGCGGCGGGCTAACCAGCTTCGGTGGAAGGCGGTGAGCTTGTCGGGGTTTCGGACTCCGTAGGAGGCAACGACTCTGCCCTCGATCCAGTTACTGGTCACGAGCAGGAACGGTTCGCCGTCGTTCGTGAGATATACGGCGAGCTGGCCGTTGGCCTGGACGATGTGAGCTTCCATCCCAGGCTCGGTTCGTTTGGCCAGATTGATGAAGAACCGAGCGACTCGGTCTGGCCCAACGATGGGCGCTCGTGCCGCGCGGTGGTCGGGTCCGCCGTCGGAGATGTGGGTTACCTCACTAGCTAGGAACGATACGAGTGTCTCGACGTCACCCTCGAAGGCCGCTGCCATCATGAGCGTTGTCAGGGCTTCGATCTCGGCTGGGTCTGGCTCGAAACGGGGACGCGCCCGTTCTATATGGTCGCGTGCTCGTTTCGCCAACTGTCTAGTCGCCGCTGGCGTCCGCTCGATGATGTCGGCAACTTCTGCCAACGGATAGGCAAACACGTCGTGCAGCAGGAATACCGCACGCTCCAACGGCGATACTCGCTCCAACACGGCGAGGAAACCAAGTGACAATGACTCGGCCATGATCAGCGCATCGTCGGGGTCGGCATCTTGGGAAGGCTCGGTCTCGATCGGGTCGGCCAACCATGGACCGACGTATGTCTCACGGCGGTGTTGAGCTGAACGGAGCCGATCGATCGAAAGCCGCGTTACCACGGTTGTGAGCCAACCGGCAGCGTTGTCAATGCTGTCGAGGTCGGTACGGGAGAACTTCAACCATGCGTCTTGAACGACGTCGTCAGCATCGTCCGGCGCGCCGAGCATGCGATAGGCAATCGCCGCGAGTCGCGTCCGGTTGGCTTCGAAGACTTCGGTTGCGGCGTCACTCATCTTCTGGTCACCTAGGCCATGGTCCGATTGCGCAGCTGGGCCAGCGCTGCAAGAGCAGCGGCTTTACCACTCGCGACGGATGCATCGGCGAGTAGGCCGACCGGGCCGACCCAGTCACCCGCGATGAACACGTTGTCGTGGCCGGTATCGGTCACCTTCGGCCGTCCTGGTAGCCCACCGAGATCCGCCGTCGGCAGTGCGGTTGCTGCGGTCAACAGGTGCAGTCGACGCGAGGTCATGATGTCATCCTCGCGCACTCCGCCGTGCGTGGTGAACGATTCGATCGCCCGATGATCCGGCGTGTCTCCCTCAGCCAGATACTGCCCTCCGACGGCGTGATAGCAACCGGCCGGTGCGAGCTTCGCAACCGCGGAGTGGTTCGAAAAGTAGAAGGGCACATCGCCACCGATCACAACATCGTGATCGGGTCGGCGCCTTAGGCCGAAGTCGATGACGCTTAGTTGTGCCTTCGGTCCTACCTCGAAGGTGGTGCTCAGCAGCGTGCTGGCCAGCGTTGGCCCTCCGCCCGCGATGATCACCGCCGGGGCATCGGGCAACTCGGTCACGGCTTCGCCCACTTCGATGCTGATCGCGGGTGTCGCGGCAAGCTGGTCGACCAGGGTTTGCCAGCCACCATCTAGGTACAGGACGCCCGTGTCGAGCGCGGCCTGCAACTGGAGAATGGCAGCGTCTGCGCTGAGTGAGTCTGGCTGGTTCGAATAGGTGGTCAGGCGGATCACGGCTCGTAGGTAGTCCGCCGCATGGTCGTGGCGTACGAGATCATCGATCCATTGACTTGCGCTGAGGTGTCGATGATCCTCAGCTCGCAACTTTGATAGGACAGCAAGCACCTTCGCTATCTCGAACTTGGCCGCTGGTGGGAACGCTCGGGTCTTCAACAAGGTCGGCAAACCAGCGGGGGCGATATGGGCAACGCCGTTCATCACGAGCCGACCCTTAATCGGCGGAGCGCCGCCAGATATCTTCACCCCGAGCTCGGTCAGGATCTGTTCGGCCGGCCCACCCCGATACAAGGCGTGGGGGCCATGGTTGAATGTGAAGCCGTCCCTCGTGACGCTGCGGGCGTCACCGCCCAACACTCCCAACTTCTCGCGAACGACCACTCGCCTCCCCGCGGCGGCGATGGTCGCTGCGGCGGTGAGGCCTGCCAGGCCGCCGCCGATCACCACCACATCGTCTTCGCTGTTGTCACGACGGTCGGTTGTTGCGGTACGCAGAATTTTGTTCATGCCCCCTTGACGAGGCAGCCGCTACAGATGTGACATACCCCGTGACTAGCCCGGCAAGGTGAGGTCTACGACCACTTCGATCTCTTCGCCGTCTCGCAGAACTGTGAGGGTGATGGTGTCGACCTCTTCGGACGAATAGGTCACCGATGTGTTCAATTCGGAGGCACTGAGCACCGGCACGCCATCGACCTCGAGGATGATGTCTGGATCGACCGGGATGGGCAAACCGTCGACATCGATGAAGTCGGGTGTCCGTAGGCCGGCATCGTCGGCCGCGCCTCCAGGATCGACGCTCAACACAGCAATGCCGAAGTCGGGGAGTCCGGCCTGGCTACGAATCGATGCGGGGAGCCCTGAGATGTTGCCGAGATCGGCGCCGATGTCGGGGCGAGTGTCAGACAAAAGCGAAACGCCGCCGGTCTCAAGGTTCTCCAACGATTCGACCAGCAGGTTGGAAGGGACCGAGAAACCAATGCCGGCGAAGGCGCCAGCCTCGGGGTTGAAGATCGACGTGTTGATTCCGATCAGCTCGCCGGACGAACTGAGAAGTGCGCCTCCCGAGTTGCCTGGGTTGATAGCAGCATCGGTCTGAATCATGGGAATGTCGACGCCACCCACCGACCGGATGAACCGTTCGGTCGAAGACACGATTCCGGTCGTGACCGTTGCCCCCAATCCGAATGGGTTGCCAACCGCAATCGTCTTCTGGCCGATCTGTACAGCGTCGGAGTCGCCGATTGGAATGGCCTCGAGCTCAGGAATCTCGTCACCGTTGGTGGCTTCGAGAAGCGCCAGGTCGAACGATGGGTTTACGCCGACAACCGTGAGCGCTGTCGCGGTGGTGCCGTCCTCGCCGAAGACCGCCACGATCGTGGAATCACTTCGCACATCGCTTGTGCCGGGATCCAAGGTGGGCTCGACGACATGGAAGTTGGTGACGAGGAATCGCTCACCTTCGAACTCGATGACGAAGCCACTTCCTGAGCTCTGCTGCCCGGGTGTCGGAGCCTCGACTCCACCGATCATTTGCTGGCCACTGACGCGAACCGACAGAGCTGCGGTGCTCGGGCCAAAGCGCGCGGCGACTGCGACGGTGTTGAGCTCGTCAGCGGTTGGACCAAGATCTGTGCTGGCTCCGTCGGGAGCAGGAGCGGGCTCCGTGCCGGCATCCTCCTGATCAGCCGCGGCCGTGGACGAGCTGCACGCTGCCAGCACGAGAGCGAGAGCTGCGACGAATGCAATCCATCGACGCGAGGTCCTGTGTGTTTTGTTCATGTAGGGGGAACCTCTGTTAGCGGCTAGTCATTTCGCATCGTCACTATGTCTTGCACGACAGTCAGCCGGGGATTCGGCGCTTGAAGGCAGCGAAGTAAGTGTATGTCCACTGTCCACCCGCAGAGTCTGTGTAGCGAAGGTCGCCGTTCTTGCCCTGCTGGACGGGCTCGATCGAAATGAGCTCCCACCCACGTGCCCCGTAGTAGTTCAACTGGGGTATCAGCTTGAAGGTTGAGAACTTCGGGAACTCCTGTTGCTGGAGCGGTATGTCGTCATGGACCGGCACTTGCACGTCGGGGTGTGCGGTCGAGAAGGTCGTCGTGAAGTACTCCCATGTGTCCATGGCCCACTCTACGGTCCAGCAAGGGTGGGACGCGGCAAAAAGCACCTGTCGTTACGGGATCACGATTAGCTCGGCTTCGGTGACACCGGAAACGGCGACGATACGTCCGGCCTGGCCGAGCACCTCAACAACGACCGTTCGAGTCTCTTCGCCATCGAGCACGTCGACCACATAGCGGCCGTCCTCCATGCGTCGGATCGCCTCGGGAGGAAGGGTCAGAGCGTCGACCAGTTCGCTGGTCACCCAACTCGTTGTCACCTCAAGCCCGTTCACGTCGGAAATGTCGGCCGACGAGAGGTCGACATCGAGAATCAGATCGAAGCCCTCATCGGTGCCGCGAACCGAACGAAGAGTCGCTGGAGACGTCGTCCCATCGGGCAATCTAGCGCTCAGCTCTTCGGCATCGAGTAGGCCGTCGGGAAGCTCAGTGACGGATGCTTCAACGGCTCGATTGGTCGACGTGTAGGTGAACAGCGGATCGCCGTCACCCACCACGATTCCGACTGATGTCGCGACCTCGGTGATCCGGACGGGGGTCGACGCAAACCAGATATCGCCGAGTTCGACCGAGGGTGAGATCGTCTGGCCGGTGGCCTCCTGCCAATCCTGGACAGCGGTAGTTGTGTCCGCTCCCCAGACGCCATCATCGACCAAGGTGGAATCGGCGAAGGCCGCGGCGATCAGGAACCGTTGGAGCTGGGCAACATCTTCGCCAGTCGTGCCGAGCGTCATTGTTCGCCATGCGGCGACCTCACCGGGAGCGAGGATGACGGGTGTCGAATCGGTCTCGTAGAGAACTTCGCCGAAGAGAATAGTCTCGCCACGGCTGGGTAGATCGGTGATCGTCCGAAAGCCTGGCTCCAGCGTGGTGGTTGGAACGGTCTCGAACTGTGGCGCCTCGACAGGAGCACCCGCGCCGCGGGCATCGTCAGCTGCCGGTGCGGTCTCGATCGGAACCTGCGTCTCGATGATCACCTCTATGGCATCCACTCGGTGAACAAGGTCGACCGAGTCCTGATAGCGGAGCTCGCCGGCGAGCTCCGCAGTGTCAGAGACGGTGGTGATACTCGCAACCGTTGTTTCAAAGGAGGGAGCGGCCGCGTCCTCTTGATTGCTTGCCTCGGGCTGAGCGAGCGCGTTGATGCCCGCCGCGGCAACGAGAACGACGACGGCCAGGCCGAGCGCTTGGAGAACGCGTCGTGATCGGCTCATGAGGCTCTCAGTGCTTCGGTTGGTGCGAGGCGCGCGGCGCGCATAGCCGGGTACAGCCCCGCTAAGCCACCGATGAGAATTGCAGCGACGAGTCCGCCGCCGATCGCCTCGGGTGGAATGACGATTCGCCAACCCTGGCGAGTAGACCAGATCGCGGTGACGGCAGCACCAAGGCCAACACCAGCGATGCCGCCCATTGCGCTCAGCAACAGCGCTTCGAGAAGGAACTGGCGACGGATGTGCGCACGGGTGGCACCCATGGCTCGGCGCAGCCCGATCTCGTTGCGTCGCTCGATGACGGCGATCACCATGACGTTCGCAATACCGATGCCTCCAACGAGCAGCGCAACCGCGCCGAGTCCGAGGAAGAGGTTGTCGAACGTCGACGATGCTGCCTCTTGAGCTTCGAGCGCGTCGCTTGGTCGAGTGACCTCAACCTCTTCTGGATTTTGCGGATCGGCGGTGTTGGGCAGGATCCCAATGACTTGATCGACCGAATTCTCGTCGGCCCGCACGTAAATCGTCTCTGGGCTGCGGGCGGTATCGAAGAGCGTCTCGGCGGTGCCGATCCCGATGAATGCGGACCGATCCAGATCTTCGAACAGCGTCGTCTCGACGTCATCGGTCTGGTCGTCGAACGAGTTCAGGATGCCAATGACAGTGAACCACTCATCGCCGATCAGGACCTGGGTGCCGTCTGTGGTGCGAACGCCCAACCGCTCGGCCGCGACCGAACCAAGTGCAGCCACTGGCACAACCGATGTGGATTCATCGAGGAAGCGTCCGGTCGCCACGCTCCCGTTCAATGCATCGACCAGATTTGGCTCCGCGGTTCGAACCGACAGGCCACCGGTCTGATTTGGGTTGACCAGGTCGTTTGCCAGGATCGCAGCGTCGACAGACGCGACCGACGAGACAGCCTCGACCGGTTCGATCAGCTCAATTGCCGCGACTGCAGACTCGGGTAGCGCTGCGTCGCCACCGCCGAAACCCTGGCCGGCATTGATTTGCACCAGGTTTGTTCCGAGCGCAGAAATTCGATCTTCGAGCGCTGCGCTACCCGATTGGCTCAGGCCGAGCACAGCCACCATTGCGCCAATGCCGATCGTGATGCCGAGCGCGGAGAGCAGCGTTCTCAGCTTGCGTGAACTAAGTCCCCTCGATGCCGTCGAGAAGATGTCGACGACGCGAAACGTGCTCGAACGGGGAAGCGTTGAGAGAGGACGGGTTTGCTGTGCCGTCACTAGAGCACCAAACCGTTCGCCATGCTGTTGTTAGCGATGAGCGAACTGTCGTGCTCAACCCGGCCATCACGGAAGCGGACCTGACGGGGGAGCGAATCGGCGAGCTCGTTGTCGTGGGTTACGACGATGATGGTCGAGCCTTCGCTGTGGAGTTCGTGCAGCAGTTGCTGGATCGACTCGCTTGTTCTTGAGTCGAGGTTTCCAGTTGGTTCGTCAGCCAGCACCAACTCGGGCTTCGACACGAGCGCACGCGCAATAGCAACCCGCTGTCGCTCGCCGCCGGAGAGTTCGTTCGGTCGATGGTTCATGCGAGAGCCAAGCCCAACACGTCGCAGCGCCCCAGCAGCGGCGCGTCGACGTTGACGGGAAGGAAAGCCGCTGTAGAGCAGACCGGTGGCAACGTTGTCGAGGGCGTTCTCTGAATCGAGCAGGAAGAACTGCTGGAAGACGAAACCGACCAGTTCGCTTCGTGCTGCTGAGAGGCGACGGTCGGAAAGGTCGCCAACCTCATGGCCGGCAATCCGAACTGTCCCCGACGTGGGTTGATCAAGGGTGCCCATCACGTGGAGCATCGTCGACTTACCAGAGCCTGATGGTCCGACGATTGCTACCAGTTCTCCGGCTTCGACGCGCAGACTCACGCCGTCGAGTGCGCGAACCGGCGGGTTCCCGGGATACTCCTTCACGACATCGCGCAGCTCGAGTGCTGGCGCTCGGGTCTTTTGAGGGATTTGTAGGGGCGCGACCGGGGGAAGCGGTGGGGAGGAGTTCTCAATCTCTGTCATGCCGCTACGACGATCGCTTCGCCAGCATCAACATCGCCGGAGATGACCTCGACCCAGCCATCATCGAAGCTTCCGAGCTCGACCCCGACCAGACCTCTGCCGTCGATCTCAATGGCGTGTCCACCTTCCGCCAGAGCAATCAGGGATCGTGCCGGAACCACGACAGCACCAAGAGTGCTGCCCTGTTCGATCTGGACGACAATCGGGCCGGTGGTGAAGAGCGACTCGATTGGTTCGGTGGGCCTGATGCTCACATCGACCACGGTCTCGCCGGTGTTCTGATTCGTGCGGGCAACATTCGATACCTCGACAACTTCGGCGTTGACGATCTGGCCATCGGGCAACTCAACTCCGACGGTTCGACCGATCTCAAAGGTGTCGACTTCGGCGACGTCCACTGCAAGCTCGACGCTGATTTCGGAGCTTTCCCATCGTTGGATGGGGCGGCCCACCGCCGGCGTATCGTCGCCGGTGTCCAGGTCGACGAGCTCGGCGTCGACAGGGATTGCATCTGTTGCATCGCTGACCGCTTCAACATCGGTTTCATCGACGAAGGGAACAAAGCCGCTTGTCGCGAGCGTCAACGTGGTGAGCAGCGGCTGTCCTGGGTTGACCTGGTTTCCCACCGAGGTCCGGTCGAGCACTTCGCTCGGCCCTTCTATGAAGGCGATCTGTCCAGCGTCGACCTTGCCGTCAGCGAGGTCGATGCCAAGGGCGACTTCCCAACGTTCGACCATGGCTTCGGTCTCAGCGGTGAACACCTCGTCAACCAGGACCGTGCCCCCCTGGTCGAAGCCGAGGGCGACCAGGTTCTCTTCAAGTTGACGAATGTCAGCGCCCGGGTCACTCCCGATGTCGATCTCGCGGAATTGTGGGACGGTGCCATAGAGCGCTACGACCGGGTTGCCGTCAATCTCGGCGAGCAGGCCACCGAGTTCGATCGAGTCGCCCACTGCTGCGATGCGAGTAACCGTGCCGCCGGTCGATGCAGAAACGCTGGCGTTGGAACCGGCCTGGAGGGTGCCGGCCCACTCTTCGATGGAGATGAGGTCCCGGGACTGGGCTTCGATCAGTGTGGTCTGGTTTGTCGTCTCGGCAACTGCCGACGAGTCGGTTTGGTTCTGAGTCGCGAACCACACGCCCGCGCTACCGAGGGCGATGCCCACGACGAGTGCGCCAAGTGCCAGTGGCCAGCGCGATGGACTTTCGAATGAATCGGTCATTGCTTCGTGCACTTATGCGTCGTCAGGTTCGCTAGTAGCAGCGCCGGGGCCGCCGCCACCGAAGCCGGCGAATGCGTCGGCGAGCACGTCCTGGCACGATTGGAGAGCCTCAGCAGTTGCTGGGTCGTCAACGTCTAGGCCGAGGAACTGGGCAATGCGGCCCTCAGCGCCACCACCGGCTCCGGGACCGCCACCTGCAGCTCCGTTGCCAGCTCTATCGCCACCGGCTCCGTTTCCGGCGCCTGCCCCACCGTTGCCAGCTCCATCGCCACCAGCTCCCGCTCTCGGTCCTCCGGCACCGTTGCCGAAGTCGAGGTCGCCAACATCGAGGCCCTCGTCACGCAGGCATTGGGTGTAGACCAGCAGATTTTCCTGGACATCGTTCTGAATGTCGGCTCGTCCAGCACCACCACCGCCGAGGTTCTCCGCACCTGTTTCCTCGATACACGCCTGGATCTGGGTCTGGAAGCCGTCGTCGGCGAAGTCGATTCCCGAGTCGGCAAGAGCGCCTCGCAGGTTCACTGAACCATTCTCAACGGTCGGGTCAGGGAAGTCGGCAAAGCCGTTCTCGCGCATGCACACTGACACGGCGAGCGCTGCATCCTCGGCGGAGATGTCGCCCTCTGCGTCTGCGTCAGCCGCATTGTCATCTGCGATGTCGGTTGTCGTTGTCTCCTCGGCGCCTTCGAGGTCAGCCGTCGAAGCAATTCTGGTCGAATCGTCTGCCGCAGCGCCTCCACACGCTGTCGCAACAAGAAGAAGGCCAGCAGAGACTGCGAGACGCACATTGGTGGTTCGATTCATGCATTAAATGTCACGACCCAACTAAACAGGTGCCTGAAGCCACGCTGAAGATCCCATAAGGAGCCGAATTGGGATCTGATCCAAATTTAAGGATTCTGGCCGCTACAGGGCAGTGGCTAGGGCTTCGCTGAGGCGGGCTACTTCCTCTGGCGAGGTGTAGTGAACGAAGCTGACCCGGAGCACACCGGGGTCGAGGGGTACGCCCATGGCTTCGAGGACTCGCACGGCATAGAAGTTGCTCGCATCGGCGGCGATCTTGTGTTCTGCGAGCTCGGCTGCGATCTCGGCCGGGTTGCGTTCGGTGTGGAGCGCAACGGTCGGGACCCGGGTTACCGCGTCGTCCGGTCCCAGGAGTCTCGCCTTTGGATTGTCACGCAGCGAGTCGAGAAGAGGAGCGAGTAGTTCCGTCTCGGTATTGCGGAACAGATCGTGCACGCGTTGCGCGCGTTCGCTTGGAAGCGCTCCGTCATCGAAGTGAGCTTCGTGGACTGCGTCGATGTAGTCGACGACGCCATTAAGCGCAGCGACCTGGGCATGGTCGGGTCCGGCGGGCACCAGACGCTTGGTGGCGTAGCTGTCGTTGAAGTAGTGGCTTTGGTTCGGCAGAGAATTGCAGACCGCACTCTTGACCGTCATCACGCCCTGGTGTGGACCCCAGGTTTTGTAGGCCGAGAAGAGGTAGATATCGGCTCCGAGCGATGAAACATCGGGCAGGCCGTGGGGCGCAGCGGACACTCCATCGACAACACTGACCGCTCCGGCTGCCGTGATGCTGGCACAGATCTCGGTCACTGGATTGTTGTGGCCAATGATGTTCGAGACGTGAGGGAAGGCGACCAGACGAGTCTTGTCGGTAAAGAGCGCTGCAAGGTCAGCTGGGTCGAGCATGCCGGTGACGGGATCGACCTTCCACTCGCGCACCGTGATGCCGGTGTCAACAAGCCGACGCCACACACCCGAGTTTGCCTCGTGGTCCTGATTCGTGACGATGATCTCGTCGCCGTCATCCCAGATCTGGCGAAAGGCGTGAGCCAGCACGTAGGTGTTCTGTGATGTGGATGGGCCGATGTGTACTTCGTCGCGGCCGACGTTCATTGCGCCAGCGAGGCGAACGTAGGCGTCGTCCATCAGTCGTCCGCCCGTGGTCGCGGCCGGGTAAGGCCCGTACGGTTGCACCTTGGTTTTGGTGTAGAAGTCGTGCAGACGATCGACGGTCTGACGGCACGGGTACGAGCCGCCTGCGTTCTCGAAGAATGCCCAGCCCTTGAGCGATGGTTCGCTGAATGCTGGAAATTGGGCTCGGACAAACTCCAGGTCGAGTTTGGGGATACTCACGGGGCGAGTTCTCGCCAGGTCGTCGCAACGGCTTCGTCGCCGAAGATCTCGACTGGACCACCATCGCGGCCCCAGATCCAGAGAAGCAGGGCCGAAGCGGTGCCTTTCACAGCAGCGTCGCCTTTGGCGTGTTCGCGCGTTACCGAATATCCGGTCCCGCCATCGCCGACGATCAACCATTCGCCGTCGGTATCGGTGCAATGGAGGTGCAACGAGCTGGCCGGGTACGTGCGGTCGGGGCGGCTGGAAGAAAAGCGCAGTCCGACCTCGGTGTACTCGTCGATCCCCTCGGCTGCCAGCTCACGGTCGATTGGTTTCGCAGCACCCTGATAGATGCAGTGCTCGGCATCCCAGCGGTGCACGATCGTTTCGGCCACCATCCGTCGTTGCCAGAATCCGGCGGTTTGGTTGTTTGACGCGAACGTCCACGCAGTTGCTTCTGGGTCGGCGTCATGTAGGACCTCGAGCATCCGGTCCTTCGAGTCGTTCAACCAGTTGACGAGTTCGGAGTCAGGCGAGGATTCGTCGTTGGCCCACGGGTTTGCGGGGCCGTCCTTCTCGCCACCAGCGAGAGTGTTGGCTGTAGCGAACTGCCAGACGCTGCCGAGGTGGACAGCAAGGTCTCGGATGGCCCATTCGCCGCAATGCGAGACCTGCAACTCCATGTCTCGACCCACGGCGGCGATGAATGCATCGGCCTCGATTTCTAAGGCTCCCAAGTACTGCGTCTTTTCCATGGCCAGAAGCTAGCCGTTTTCCTCCGTCACCGATGAAGCGAGCGCGCCCTCTACTAGGGGTCTGACCCCAATCGACCAGAAGGGGTCTGACCCCAATCGACCGAAAGGGGTCTGACCCCTTTTTGGAAAAAGGGGTCAGAGTAGGTTTGGCGGTGCTACGAGCCGTCCCGGAGTTGGGCGTGTGCTCGTTCGATGAGATCGGGGTCGAGGCACCCTTCGGCGAAGCGATTCAACCGGCTTTCTATGTCTCGTCCGAGTAGCCAGGTGCCGATGCGATCTCCGACTGGGGCGAGCCACTTCGGTTTGATCGAGAACGTGTAGCGCCAGGTGGCTTGGCAGGTGTTCTCGTCAAGCTCCTTGAACGACCAAGTGGCAAGCCTACGCGCCGTGCTCGACACCCGAGCCGTTGATGCGTGGATAGACCGAAAAACGAAAACAGGCTGGCGTGGACCCCCCGGACCACACCAGCCTGTTCGATATGTCAACCGCTCACGAGCGGCCGACTTACCCCGCCAACCCCCCAAAGGTGGCGAGAGACTTTGAGCTATCCCTTGGCTGCCTCCAACGCTCGTTTGGTGAGGACCTGGGCGAGATGCGTGCGGTATGCAGCATCAGCGTTCAGGTCCTCCGGAGGAGCAGTGCCATCGGCGGCCATGGCCGCTGCATCGGCAGCGGATGCGCCGTCAGCAAGAGCAGCTTCGGTCGCACTTGCACGCAACGGTGTTGCGCCCATGTTGACCAGTGCAACTCCGTTACCGCCGTCTGCGACGGCGACACCGACGATGGCCCAGTCCTGAGCACGACGATTGAACTTCTGATAGTTCCACCCGCCGGTTCCGGCCGGCACCCGAATTTCGACGATCATCTCGTCGGGCTCGAGCGCTGACTCGAAGTAGCTGGTGAAGAAGTCGGTCGCCGCGATCTCGCGTTGGCCATTCGGCCCCTGAGCCACAATCGTTCCGCCCATCGCAAGCACAGCGGCGGGAAGGTCCGACGCTGAATCAGCGTGTGCCATCGTGCCGCCAAGAGTTCCCCGGTGACGGACCGCTGGTCCTCCAACGAGCGACGCCACATGGCCGAGCATTGGGGCATGCTGGGCAATGATGTCGCTGGTCTCGAGGTCCTTGTGTCGGGTCATGGCACCGATAGCCACATGGCCATTGGTCTGATTGATATAGCTGAGATCGCTGATGCGACCTACATCGATGAGCTGGGTCGGCGTAGCCAACCGGTACTTCATCATTGGGATGAGCGAATGGCCACCGGCCAGAAGCTTTGACTCATCGCCGTATTCGCCGAGGAGCGAGATGGCGTGTTCGGCGTTCTCCGCCACGGTGTAATCAAATGCTGCAGGAATCATGCTGCACCTCCTGCGCTGTTGATCGCTTCCCAAACTCTCTTCGGTGTTGCCGGCATGTCCATGTCCTTGACGCCATACGGCGAGAGGGCATCGACGACGGCGTTCATCACCGCTGCTGCCGAACCAATCGTCCCGGCCTCGCCTGCGCCCTTGACGCCGAGCGGGTTTGTGGTCGACGGCGTCACGGTGAAGTCGAGCTGCATCGATGGAAGTTCCATAGCCGACGGCACGAGGTAATCCATGAACGATGGGTTGTTGATGTTGCCATCCTCGTCGTACACCGCCTCTTCGAACAGCGCCTGAGCAACACCTTGGGCGATGCCACCGTGAAGCTGACCTTCGACGATCATGGGGTTCACCTGATGACCGCAGTCATCAACTGCGATGTAGTCGATGAGATCGACGCCACCGGTTTCGGTGTCGATCTCGACCACGGCAACGTGCGTTCCGAACGGGAATGCGAAGTTCGGTGGATCGAAGCTGACCTGCTCTTGCAGGTTCGGTTCCATTCCATCGGGCAGGTCGTGAGCCGCAAAGGCTGCAAAGCCGAGCTCCTGGATGTGCACCGACTTCGCAGGCGTACCGGCAACCGAGAATGCGCCAGCTTCGAACTGAACGTCCTCGGGTGCTGCCTCGAACTGGTGAGCCGCAATGAGCTTGGCTTTCTCGATCACTTTGTCGGCAGCCATGGCAATCGCCACGCCTCCAACAGCGAGCGAACGCGAGCCATAGGTATCGAGACCGAGCGGGCTCTTCGCCGTGTCGGAGTGCAGCACTTCGACATCGTTCGGGTCGACGCCCATCTTGTCGGCGATGATCATCGACCATGCCGTCTCGTGGCCCTGACCGTGAGGTGTTGAACCCGACACCACTTCGATCTTGCCGGTCGGAAGCATGCGCACTGTTGCGTGCTCCCAACCGCCTGCGCCGTAGTTCAAACCACCGAGCGCACGTGATGGCGCCAGTCCGCAGATCTCGACATATGAGCACATGCCCATGCCGAGTTGCTTGGCTTCGCCTGCGTCGCGGCGTCGAGCTTGCTCTGCGCGCAGTTCGTCCATCTTGGCAATCTCGAGCGCTTTGTCGTGCGCAGGCCGATAGTGGCCCGAGTCGAAGACGAGCGTGGACGCTGCTTCGTGGTTCTCGAACGCCTCGCCGCCATTGATGTAGTTGCGAGCCCGAATCTCATCGGGACTGATGCCCACCTCGGCTGCGAGCATGTCCATGATGCGTTCAATTGCGTAGCTCGCCTCGGGACGACCAGCGCCGCGGTACGCGTCGGTCGGTGTGAGGTTCGTGAAGTAGCCGTCGCATGTGAACGCAAGGTTTGGAATGTCGTAGACGCCGGTGTAGAGGAAGCTACCGAGCAGCGGCACGCCAGGCGTGATGAGCATCATGTATGCGCCCATGTCTGCATCGATGTGCACCCGAACCGAGCTGATCTTGCCGTTCTCGTCGGCGGCCACTTCCATGTGTTGGATTTGGCCACGACCCTGGTGCGTTGAACCCGCCGCTTCGGTGCGGGTCTCGGTCCAACGGACAGGCACACCGAGATGGTTGGCGAGTGTCACCGACAGAATGGCGTCGGGGTCGACGTTGAGCTTGCCGCCGAAACCGCCACCCACCGCGGGAGCGATCACCCGGATCTTGCTCTCGGGAATGCCGGTTGTGGCAGCGATCATGACCTTCAAGATGTGGGGCACCTGAGTTGCCGAGTAGAAGGTGATCTCGCCTCCAGCGGGTGCCGGAATCGCCATGCAGCCACGCGGTTCCATCGGGGATGGGATCATGCGCTGCTGGATGAACGTTCCGCTTACCGTGTGTGTCGCCTCGGCGAACGCCTTCTCGGTCGCCTCAGGATCCGGGATGAGCGGCCAGTGAAAGGCCTTGTTCGTTTCGAGATCGGAGTGCGCCATGACCTCGTCTTTGACGGCAGCCTCGAGCGAGCCAACCGTCGGCAGTTGTTCGTAGTCGACCACGACGTGCTCGACGGCGTCGGCTGCGATGTAGCGAGACTCGGCCAAGACCACAGCGACGATGTCGCCCACGTGCTTAGCCTCGCCGACCGCCACAGGGTTGTGCGGTGGGTTGACCATGTCTTCGGTTACTGGCCACGCACATGGCAGGGGAGCAAGCCACAGGCCCATGTCGGCCAGCTGTTCGCCGGTGTAGACCGCAGCGACACCTTCCATTGCTTCGGCTGCCGAAGTGTCGATGCCGTTGATCTTCGCGTGGCCCATCGTGGAGCGGACCATGCCCATCCACAGCTCGCCTGGAGCGTGGATGTCGTCGATGAACTTGTTCTGGCCAACGAGCAGCGCAGGATCTTCCTTGCGCAGCATCTTGGTTCCCATCACTGCGGTCATGAGGCACCTCCTGCAACGCTCTGCACTGCTTTGATGATGTTGTGGTAGCCAGTGCAACGGCACAGGTTGCCTTCGAGACCCTCACGGATCTGCTCTTCGGTGGGGTTTGGGTTCTCCTTCAGGAACGAGGTCGATGCCATGACCATGCCCGGTGTGCAGTAGCCGCACTGCAGCGCGTGGCACTGCTGGAAGGCCTCCTGCATTGGATGCCAGTTCTGGTCGCCGGTGGCGATGCCCTCGGCCTCGGCCACAGCGGCTAGACCTTCGATGGTCGTGATTTCTGTGCCGTTGGCCTGCACGGCCAAGACGGTGCAGGACTTTACGGATTCGCCGTCCATGTGGACGGTGCATGCTCCGCATGAAGAACTATCGCAACCAATGTTCGTTCCGGTCAGGCCAATGCCGTCGCGTAGATGATGAACAAGCAGCGTTCTCGGTTCGACGTCATGATTGTGCATCTTGCCGTTCACGCTTACGGATACATCCATTGAGCCCCCTGAATTGAGTTACTTACCCCGATTCTGTCGCGCGAATGTGACGCGCGCCACTTCGATCGGTGAACTCTCTCAACGAATCCGGATTTGGACGCTGTGTTGCTGCTCGCTTCGTCTTCACGCGGCCCAGCGGGGACTGTTGCCAACCACGGGCTAAGGTGGTCGTTGTGACTTTCCTCCTCGACCTACGACTTATGGGCCCGGCCTTCTGAGCATTCCGCCAGAACCGCCGGGATTTGTCGTACGTTCGAAACCATTCACAGGAGAAGTAGTCACATGAGCAGTCGCTCGCACCAGAAGCCGTCGGCAATGCCGGCACACAAGTATCAGCCGTTTCCACAAGTCGATCTGCCCGATCGCACGTGGCCTGGAAAGACGATCACCAAGGCGCCGCTCTGGTGCTCTGTTGATCTACGCGACGGAAACCAGGCGCTCATCGAGCCAATGGACTCGGAGCGCAAACACAAGATGTTCGATGTGCTCGTGGCTGCAGGCTTCAAGCAGATCGAGGTTGGATTCCCATCGGCGTCTGACACCGACTTCCAGTTCGTTCGCGAGATCATCGAGCAGGACAAGATCCCCGACGACGTCACCATCCAGGTGCTCACCCAGTGTCGAGAAGCCCTCATTCGTCGCACCTTCGAAGCCATCGCTGGCTCAAAACAAGCGATCGTCCACATCTACAACTCGACCTCGACGCTGCAACGCAAGGTGGTCTTTGGCCTCGACGAAGATGGCATCGTCGATATTGCGCTGAAGGGAGCGGAGCTGGCCCGTTCGCTCGAGTCGACGATTCCTGAGACGAAAGTGCACTACGAGTACAGCCCGGAGTCGTTCACCGGAACCGAGCTGCCGTTCGCGAAACGCATCTGTGATGAAGTGATCGACGCACTCGATCCGAGTGACAAGACGGTCATCATCAACCTGCCCGCTACGGTCGAGATGAGCACGGCGAACATTTACGGCGACATGATCGAATGGATGCACCGAAACCTCGCCCGTCGTGACGAGATCGTGCTCAGCCTGCATCCGCACAACGACCGTGGAACTGGCGTGGCTGCTGCAGAGTTCGGCATCATGGCCGGCGCGGACCGGGTCGAAGGCACGCTCTTTGGCAATGGCGAACGCACGGGCAACGTCGACATTATTAACGTTGCGATGAACCTGTTCAGCCAGGGTGTTGACCCCGAGCTCGACATTTCGAATATCAACGAGCTGCGCCGCACTGCTGAGTACTGCAACCAGCTGCCCGTGCACCCGCGCCATCCCTACGTCGGTGATCTGGTCTACACCGCCTTCAGCGGATCGCATCAGGACGCGATCAAGAAGGGCTTTGAAGCGCTGGCCGAGAGCGAGTCGCCGCTCTTTGAGGTGCCCTACATTCCCATCGACCCTGAAGATGTCGGGCGTTCATATGAGGATGTCATTCGCGTGAACAGTCAATCGGGCAAGGGCGGCGTTGCGTACCTGCTCAAGACCGAGCACAACCTCGATCTACCGCGCCGCATGCAGATCGAATTCACCCGGGTCATCCAGGGCATCACCGATCGCACCGGCAAGGAGATGACCGGTTCGAACATTTACGACGAGTTCGATGCCACCTACCTCGCGGCCACCGGGCCGTATCTTCTGAACGGTTTCGAAGCTGCTCAGAACGCGCAAGGCGAGGATCAAACGCTGCTCACCGCCCGCGTGTCAGAAAATGGTGAACCGAAGATCGTGCAAGGCTCGGGCAACGGTTCGCTTTCGGCGTTCGTTTCCGGCATGGAGGAACTGACCGGCAGAGAGCTCCGGGTGCTCGACTATCACGAGCATTCAAAGGGTTCGGGCAAGGACGCGGTTGCGGTCACTTTCGTCGAGATGCAGCTCGATGGGCAAGACCTGTGGGGAACCGGAGTTCATACCGACATCACCACCAGCTCGATGCGCGCGGTGATCAGCGCGATCAACCGAGCAACCAACTAGCCAAACAGCGTGGTTTGGTCGCTGCTGACCAGGACACCGTTTTCGAACAAGTCGAAGCGCAGGACGTGGTTTTGTTCGGGAAGTCCGGTCACATCGAAGACCACCGGGACGGTTTGTTGGCCTGGGGCGAGCTCGTGGACCGAGTGCTGTTCTCCATCGAAATAGACGACCAGCTCGTCGGCGGTGACGCTGACCTCGACGCCGTCGATGAAATTGCTCGTGATCTGGTAGGTCACCGTCAACAGGCGCTGTTCGACCGGAGGGCTGGTCGACGGCGGCGGTGCAGGCGCGGCTACCGTCGTGGAAGACTCAATGATGATCGTGGTCGATGTTGTCGTCGACGACTCAATGCTCGTCGATGTCGTCGGTTCGGCAACGGTGGTGGTGGGTGCCGCGGTCGTGGTCTCTGGAGCAGCTGTTGTAGTGGTTTCCGGCGTAATGGTCGTCGTGGTCTCGACTACGGGTTCGGTGAACGCGACTGCCTCGGGAACTGAGTCGTCGGTCGAGAGGGCTCCGATGCCGGCACCGATGGCGGTGGCGACAACAACGACGGCCTTTGAGCCAAAGGAAAGTAGCCGAGTACCAGCGACCGCAACACCGGCGAAGGTCGCCGACCAGCCTCTGACGCTCTTGAGTTCTTGGTCGCCGATTCGCACGAACGCGGTCACGAGGTCGGGGTCGAACTGTGTGCCGGCAGACGACATGAGCTCTTGGCGTGCCTGGGCGATGGGCATTGGCTTCTTGTAGCTACGGGCGTGGGTCATCACGTCAAATGCATCGGCGATAGCGGTGATCCTGCCAAAGAGCGGGATCTCTCCCATTTTCAGACCGTGCGGATAACCGTTCCCATCCCAGCGCTCATGGTGATAGAGGGCGCCGTCGTAGATTCCCTCGCCGATCTCTTCCTCTAGTTTGGCGAGGCGGCCTTTGGCGGCGGCTGGATGGCCCCGGAGTACAACCCACTCTTCCGGAGAGGGTTTCCCCGGACTATTGAGGATGCTTGGCGGCACGTCGAGCTTGCCAATGTCGTGCAGCAACGCCGTCCAGTTGAGAAGCTCGAGCTCGGCTTCTGCGAGTCCGAGTTCGCAACCGATTAACGAGGCATAGGCACGAACTCGTTCGACATGGCCTCTGGTGAGGCGGTCGTGTTTGGTGAGCGCATCGATCTGACGGATGACCTCGTCGATGAACTCAGGACTGTGACCGAGTGCGACAGCGTCCTTGCGAAGAGCCCGCGCGTTTCCCTCGCGAAGATACACACCGAACAGCTCGTCGACCTGGGTATCGAATTGGTTGCTGTCTTTGTATACCTGGCTGTTCTTCACCTGCCGGCGAACAGCATCACCCGCAACGAGGCTCGCCGCGAGGCTGACGACGATCGCGATAAACAACCACAGGAACCATTCGATCACGGTTCCGAACGGGCCCATGATCAGGAGGATCAGGTACGCGAGTGTGAATCCGATGATCGCAGGGACCAACAACAGGTACAGGCGCACGCGAAGAGGAAGGCCCTTTCGGGCCGAAGGTCCTTTGTCCTCCTTATTCTTGTTGCGGTACTGGGTTGTGGTCATTGAGGTCCAGAGAGGAAATTCACCCAAGATGAGTGACCTTCCTATTCCTAGGCAATATCGGCGAGAAATGAATCGAATTAAGCAGCGATTTCGTTAACGCCAATGCCCGAATTTTTTCAAGATGGCAATTTTTTCAAGATGGCCAGGAGCTCGAGCCCGAATCGGGCCTCTTCGGTCAACCAGAAGAGTGCGATCGAAGGTTTTCGTTTTAGGCCGAGCGCTCATAGACTCTCCAGCTGGTCTGCCCGCGGGTAGATCTCCCCGACGAATGCGTCCTGCATCGTTGGCCGAAGACAGTGGGGCCATACCGGTCCACAGAGAGAACGGGTTTCGTTATGCCAACTATCAACCAACTGGTCCGCAAGGGCCGGTCATCCAAGCGGCGTAAGGAAACTACGCCCGCACTCAAGGGCGCTCCTCAGCGTCGAGGCGTGTGCACGCGTGTGTACACCACGACGCCAAAGAAGCCGAACTCTGCACTCCGCAAGGTCTGCCGTGTCCGTCTGACGTCCGGTATTGAAGTCACTGCCTACATTCCAGGCGAAGGACACAACCTCCAAGAGCACAGCATTGTCCTCGTGCGTGGCGGTCGTGTGAAGGACCTTCCCGGTGTTCGCTACAAGGTCATTCGCGGCACGCTCGACACCTCTGGTGTTCGTGACCGCAAGCAGGCCCGTTCCCGCTACGGCGCAAAGAAGGGCTGAGTCAGATGCGTAAAAATGCAGCACCACGCCGCGAGCTCACCCCGGACCCCGTTTACGACTCAGTGCTTGTCACTCAGTTCGTCAACAAGGTTCTCCAGCGCGGCAAGCGCGCAACCGCCGAGCGAATCATGTACGAAGCAATGGACACGATTGCCGAGAAGACCGGCGGTGAGGCACTCGCAGTGCTGAAGCGTGCGGTTGAGAACACTCGTCCTCAGCTCGAGGTCCGCAGCCGCCGTGTCGGTGGCGCTACCTATCAGGTGCCCGTTGAGGTTCGTCCCCGCCGTGCGAACACGCTCGCTGTTCGCTGGCTCGTCAACAACGCTCGCTCTCGTCGTGAGCGTTCGATGGCACAGCGCCTCGCAAACGAGCTGCTCGATGCGTCGAACGCTGTTGGCGCATCGGTCAAGCAGCGCGAAGACCTCCAGAAGATGGCAGAGTCGAACAAGGCGTTCGCTCACTACCGCTGGTAGTGCCTGTCGTTCCGTAGAACGAGCTGGACGGTCAACAAGGATTGAGAAGAGGCACGACCAATTGGTCGTGCCTCTTTCGCGTTACATCCTTGAACGTTGGCACGGTTGAGCGCTCATTCGTTGAAGCCGTCGATGAGTGAAGTGAACGACGAGCCGTCGTGGGCGACAACATCGCCAGAGCCAATGTCGTACACCCAGCCGTGAAGTGTGATCTCCGAAGCATCGAGCTTGGCTTGTACCCCGGGGTACGTCTTGAGATGTTCGAGCTGCAACAACACGTTGGCTTCGATCAGTGCGTCGAGGTCGGAGGCGGCCGGAGTGTCGAGCAGGGATTCTGCATGCTCGAGCCAACGCCTGGCTGAAGGCAGGGCGGAGGCAATCTCATCGAGATGCTGCAGCCCGCTCATCGCACCGCACCCCGAATGGCCACAGATCACCACATTGGAGACGTTCAACGCATTGAGCGCGTACTCGATCGATCCCGCGTTGCCGTCCGGCGAGGTTCCGTCCGCCTCCAGGCGAGGCACGATGTTTCCGGCGTTGCGGACAACGAAGATCGAGCCTGGCTCACTTTGGGTGATCAGTGACGGGTCGACTCGAGAGTCGGCGCAGGTGATGAACAGGGTTGGCGGGTTCTGACCCGTGGCGAGCTCGTCGAATAGCTCCTGCTTCGCCGGGACCACCTGGGATTTGAAGCGTCGCAACCCAGAGATGAGGTTGGCTACCACCGTGATTCCTTCCGTATCGCTCGCGAAACCTGCATCGCGAACGTTGCCTCAAACTAGCGCCCGCCATGCAGAGTTGCGGTAACGAATCAGAAGTTGATCAGCGCAGTGATCAGCCGCTGGTCGAGCCCAATTCGCCGGGCTCTGCCGGAACTGAACATGGCCTAAATTGGTGTTGTTCTTTGAAACCTCGCGCATAGACTGGGCGGCTGGATCGGAGATGCCTCGGCGTTCCCCGAACTTGATGTACCCCCGCACTAGAATCTGACTCGACCGGGCGAAAGATGCCCGGTCGTGGTGTGTTCACGAACGACTGGCAAAAGTGCTGGCCGGCGAGAGCTCGTCAGCTTTCCGCAACTACCTAATTCTGAGGAACGAGATCATGGCAAAGCGAGTGCCGCTCGAACGAACCCGCAACATCGGCATCATGGCCCACATCGATGCGGGCAAGACCACCACGACCGAACGCATCCTTTACTACACGGGCGTCAACTACAAGATCGGCGAAGTCCATGACGGTGGCGCCACCATGGACTGGATGGAGCAGGAGCAGGAGCGTGGCATCACGATTACCTCTGCTGCGACCGCTTGTATGTGGGACGACCACAAGATCAACATCATCGACACCCCAGGTCACGTCGACTTCACCGTTGAGGTTGAGCGCTCGCTTCGCGTTCTCGACGGCGCAGTTGCCGTGTTCGACGGTGTTGCTGGCGTGGAGCCACAGACCGAGACGGTGTGGCGTCAGGCCAACAAGTACAACGTGCCCCGCATGTGCTTCGTCAACAAGATGGACCGCACCGGCGCCGACTTCTACTTCGTGCTCAAGACCATCAAGGAACGCCTCACCGAAGACGTTGCTGTTCTGCAGCTTCCGATCGGTAGCGAGAGCAACTACTCAGGCATGATCGACCTCGTCAAGATGAAGGCCCTCGTGTGGCCATCGAACGTCGACGAGAAGGACCTCGGTGCAACGTTCTCCGAAGAGGACATCCCAGAGGACATGCTCGCCGAGGCCGAGGAGTACCGCTCCGAGCTCATGGATGTGCTCTCGCTCATCGATGAAGACCTCATGGAGCGCTACCTCGGCGACGAAGAGATCAGCGTCGACGAACTCAAGAAGGTCATCCGCAAGGGCACCCTCTCCGGCGACATCGTTCCGATCCTCAACGGCACGGCATTCAAGAACAAGGGCGTGCAGCCACTGCTCGACGCCGTCATCGATTACATGCCAGCTCCAGTCGATCTTCCACCAGTCGAGGGAACCCACCCACGCACCGGCGAAGTTGAGACCCGCGACGTGGACGACAAGGCGCCGTTCTCGGCACTGGCGTTCAAGATCATGACCGACCCATTCGTCGGCAAGCTCACCTACTTCCGTGTCTACTCAGGCAGCCTCGAAAAGGGCGGCACCGTTCTCAACAACCGCACCGAGAACAAGGAGCGCATTGGCCGTCTCCTCGAGATGCACGCAAACAACCAGCAGGACCGCGACATTGTCCAAACCGGTGACATTGCGGCAGGAATTGGCTTCAAGGGCACTCGCACCGGCGATTCGCTCTCGGATCCAAAGCACCCGATCGTGCTCGAGGAACTTACCTTCCCAGATCCAGTGATCCACGTGGCGGTAGAGCCAAAGGATAAGGAAGCACAGGACAAGCTCGGCAAGGCCCTGATGGCGCTTGGCGAAGAGGACCCGACGTTCAAGGTCGAGACCGACGAACAAACCGGCCAGACCATCATCTCGGGCATGGGCGAGCTGCACCTCGAAGTTCTCGTCGATCGTATGAAGCGCGAGTTCAAGGTCGACGCCACCGTTGGTAAGCCGCAGGTTGCCTACCGCGAGACGATCACCAAGACGCTCGAGAACTACAAGTACACCCACAAGAAGCAGTCGGGTGGTTCTGGTCAGTACGCAGAGATCAACTGCACGTTGGAGCCAGCTGGCCCCGGCGGCGGTTACTCCTTTGATGACAACATCACCGGTGGCCGTATTCCAAAGGAATACATCAAGCCGGTCGACGATGGGATCCAGCAGGCTCTCACCAACGGTCCGCTCGCAGGCTTCCCTGTAGTGGACGTCAAGGTCACGCTCGAAGATGGCAAGACACACGATGTCGACTCTTCGGAAATGGCATTCAAGATCGCTGGCAACGCATGGTTCCGAGAGGCATCAAAGACTGCCGGACCGGTTCTCCTCGAGCCGGTAATGGACGTTGAGGTCGTCACCCCCGACGATTACCTCGGCGATGTGGTCGGCGACGTGAACTCACGTCGTGGCCAGGTGCAAGGCACCGAACAGCGCGGCAACAACCAAGTCATCAATGCTCTGGTTCCGTTGTCGGAAATGTTTGGATACAGTACCGACTTGCGTTCGCGCACTCAGGGGCGTGCCACGTACACCATGCAATTCCACTCCTACCAGCAGGCTCCGTCCTCAGTGCAGGAAGAAATCGTTGCTCGGGTTCGGGGCGAGTAACAACGGTCGCAAGACCACCCACGTTCTACAAACAAAAAACATCCAAGAGAAGAAAGAAACCTAAAGGAACCAGTCATGGCCAAAGAGACCTTTGAGCGCACAAAGCCCCACGTAAACGTGGGCACCATGGGACATATCGACCATGGAAAGACCACGCTCACCGCAGCGATCACCAAGGTCCTCGGCGACAACGTCGAAGGCTCTGCAGCAACCGCTTTCGAAGACATCGACAAGGCGCCAGAAGAGCGCGAGCGCGGCATCACGATCAACGTGTCACACGTGGAGTACGAGACGGAGAACCGTCACTACGCACACGTCGACATGCCTGGTCACGCTGATTACATCAAGAACATGATCACCGGTGCTGCTCAGGTTGACGGCGCAATCCTCGTGGTTGCCGCAACCGACGGCCCAATGAGCCAGACCCGTGAGCACCTTCTGCTCGCTCGTCAGGTTGGTGTTCCAAAGATCATCGTTGCCCTCAACAAGGTCGACATGGTTGACGACGAGGAGCTCCTTGAGCTCGTCGAGATGGAGGTGCGCGAGCTCCTCGACAAGTACGAGTTCCCAGGTGACGACACTCCGGTCATCAAGGTTTCGGCTCTCAAGGCCCTCGAAGGCGACGCCGACGCTGGCGCCCAGGTCATGGAGCTCATGGCACAGGTCGACGACTACATTCCTCTTCCTGACCGTGACATCGACAAGCCTTTCCTCATGCCTATCGAGGACGTCTTCTCGATCACCGGTCGTGGCACCGTTGTGACCGGCAAGATCGAACAGGGTGTTATCGAGACCGGCAACGACATCGAGATCGTTGGCCTCAAGGACACCACCAAGACCACCTGCACCGGTGTGGAGATGTTCCGCAAGCTCCTCGACCGTGGCGAAGCTGGCGACAACATTGGCGCACTGCTCCGTGGCATCGACAAGGAAGACGTTCAGCGTGGACAGGTTCTCGCTGCTCCTGGTTCGATCACTCCTCACACCGACTTCGAAGCAGAGGTTTACGTGCTTTCGAAGGAAGAGGGTG
>CAZSYL010000045.1:0-30863 GCA_964610745.1 uncultured Acidimicrobiales bacterium | reverse complement strand
GCGCGACGCATGCGACGCCGCAGGTGCGTTGTTGCTCTTTGATGAGGTCATCACCGGTTTCCGTCTTGCCCGTGGTGGCGCCACCGAGTGGTTCGGCGTGCAGCCCGACGTCTGGGCGTTCGGCAAGGTGATCGGCGGAGGGCTTCCTGTGGGTTGTTATGGGGCAAGTCGAGAAATTATGGGGCACGTGTCGCCGCTCGGTGGTGTCTACCAGGGAGGCACGCTGTCGGGGAACCCGCTCGCGACCGCAGCCGGCCTCGCGACCCTCGAGGTGCTCGATGGCGATGCCTACGTGGAGCTGGAGCGGATTTCTACTCGCCTGGCGACCGGAATGCGAGCAGCGTTCGCGGGCGCTGGTGTGGCTGCCGTGGTTCCAAAGGTCGGCCCGTTGATCGGTCTTTTCTTCGGTACCGATGCGCCCAGCAATTTCGATGAGGTCAAGGTGTTGGCCGACAACGGTATCTACAAGACCTTCTTCCACGAGTGCCTGTCTCGGGGTCTGGCGCTCGCGCCTGGTCCGTACGAAATCCTTTTTCCTGGGCTGGCCCACACCGATGAGATCATCGACGAGTCAGTGGCGATCATGGCCGAGGCAGCACAAGTCCTGAGTTGACGCCGGGCCGCTCCGTTATGCGGCCATACTTGCGGCATGCGCGAACGGTTGTCATGGACCTTCAAATTCACTGGTTTGCTCATTGCGATGGCGCTGCTGGCTGCGGCGTGCACATCGAGCGACGGAACGGGCACCAGCGAGGGCTCTGATGTCGAACAGACTGCTGATGACGCCGATGACTCGAATAATGGTGAGCCCGATGCCGAGGACACCTCCACAGGAGACACGAGTCCGACGCTCACGTTCGAGGCACCCGACCCTGATCTCACCCGCATCGACCTCTCAGACGATATTCGGATGGGTGTACTCGACAACGGATTGACCTACTTCGTTCAGTCGAATGACAGTCCTGGTGGTTCGGTCGCTCTCCGGCTGGCCGTCGACGCCGGCGGTTTGCACGAGGACCCTCTCGGCACGGGAGCGGCACACTTCGTCGAGCACATGATGTTCAACGGAACCGAGAAGTTCCCCGGTGCTTCGCTGGACGCCGCGCTGCGAAACATCGGTGCTGAGATCGGCCCGGACTTCAATGCCTTCACCAGCGACAACGCGACGGTCTATCAGCTACAGGTGGCCGATCGGGGCGAGAACGTCGACATAGCGTTCGATGTTTTGGCCCAGTGGGCTTCGGCAGCACTGATCGAGCCGGATGCCGTGGCTGACGAAGCCCCGGTCATTCGCGAGGAGCTTCGTCTGCGCGACGAATCGAGCGATGGCCTCATCGGCGTCGCGTTCGAGACCGCCTACTTCTTGGGCACGCCGTACGAGGGAACCAACGTGAGCGGCACCGCGGCGACCGTTAATGCGCTCACGGCCGAAGATCTTCGAGACTTCTACGACACGTGGTATCGCCCGGACAACATGGCCGTTATCGCGGTCGGTGATCGAAGCCTCGACGACCTCGAGGACGAGATTGTCCAGCGGTTCGAGGGCCTCACCGCGAGAGGTGACATCGTTCCCCAACCTGAGGTCGGTGCGTTCGAGCTGCGGAACGAACCGCTTGTCGAGGTCGTCGTCGAGCCAGGATTCGGCGACTCCTTCATCAGCGTCGACTATCCAATCCGTGCATGGGATCGATCGACGATCGGTGGCAACGAGCTCTTCCTCACCGAGATCGTCCTTAGTATCGCTGTCAACAATCGACTGCAGGAAGGCGTCGATAGCGGGCGCCTGGACCTGCGCCGAGCCGGTGGTGGTTGGTTCCCGCGAAACAGCGACTTGGTGTACATGGGGTTCAACGTTGATGCAGACGACCTCGTCGCAGGCACCGAAACTTTCATGACCGAAATGCAGGGCACACTGCAGAATCCATTCTCTGACGAGGAGATCGCGCGTGCCGTCGAGGTTCTGGTGTCGTCAGAAGAGCAGCGGCTCCTCGAAGCAGAAACCACTCAGGACAGCGACTTCGCTGATGAGATCGTGTTTGCGTTTCTCGACGGGGGCGACCTCGACGACGTCGACGATTCGGTCGATCGCAACCTGGACTTCCTCGACAGGTTTAGCGCTAGCGACGCAAACAACCATTGGGGTTGGATGCTCACCTCGTCGGCCCCGATCGTGCTCATCGTTGGCCCCGACGCCGAACGCGTCGGCGATGTGGAGGGTCACCTGGCTGCGGTCGAGGCAGCGTCGCAGGCGACCGTCGCCGCGGTCGATGATGACATCGTCGAGGTCGACGTGTTGATCGAGGCTCCAGAACCCGTTCGTGAAATCGAGTCCAACGATCTCGAGAATGGTGATGTCGAACTCGTCTTCGCTAACGGACATCGCGTGCTCTTCGCCGACTCTGGGATCAGCGAAGGGCAGATCATCTTGTCGAGCGAGTCGCCTGGAGGTCGCGCTGTGTTGTCCGACGAAGATGGCGCGGTCGCGGAGACCGCTGTGGCGGCAGTGTCGGCGAGCGGTGTCGGTCCGTGGAATCCCACGCAGCTCCGTCGTTACCTTGCGGATCTCGACGCGGGAATCAGCCCGGTCGTGTCGGACTTCACCGAAGGTTTTTCGGGTAGCGCTGCGAGCGAAGATGCCGAGACACTGTTCCAACTCATGCACCTCGCGATCACCGAGCCTCGCGTGGATGACGTCCCGTTCTCTCAGCAGATCGAAGCGGCCCGTGACTTTGTCGACCAAGTCGGGCTCGACTCGGCGACCGCGGCGCAGGTTGCTGCCACGAATGCCCGTTCCGGTGGCGGCAACCTCACCGGTGCGCCGACCGACGATCAACTAGACGGTCTAACTCCCGCGGTCGCCGAACGGATCTACACCGACAGGTTCTCATCCCTCGACAACCACGTCATCGTGGTCGTCGGTGATATCGATGACGACGACATCACCGACCTTGCTCGGACGTGGGTCGGGACTCTTCCCGCAGCTGTTGGCACCGATGATCCAGACGGATATCCCGATGTTGGCAACGTGACCGAACGGCTCTCGGTCGGTACGGGGACGGCGGGCGGTTCCTTCCTGCTCGTCGCTTCGAGCAACGCCGAGGCGACAGTGGAGAACCTCATGGTCAGCGACGTGACTTCGCGAATTCTCGACGACCGAATCTTCACCGTGATCCGCGAAGAACTCGGTGCCTCGTACGGCGGTTTCTCATTTAGTCGTTTCGTCGAGCCCGGGGACGATGTCGATCTGATCATCAGCGTTGACGGCGATCCGGATCGAGTCGACGAGATCGCCGACGTGATCGACGACGAGCTCAAGTCGGTAGCCGGTGGCAATATCTCGGTCGATGATTTCAACGAGGCGATCGCCGTGATCGACTCCGAGCTCGACTTCATCAACAACGGCTTCATCACCGACTCACTGTTCGATGAGGCCGCCGGAGGATCGGGGCCGCTGCTCAGCCGAGCGAGCCAACGCCAGGCCCTGGATTCGATCTCTCCGGCAGATGTCGCCGCGTTCGTCGATGACATCATCACCAGCGGTCAGCGCATCGATATTCGCAATATCCCAGCTGGATAACCGCTGGATAACTACCTCGACTCGAGCAATCTGAGGGATCGGGAGGTTGCGAACGTCATCCATATCGCTGAGAAGCCGCCGATCAACCAGTTGCCAGCGATGTACAGGTCATTTCTGGTCAGGAGCCAAAGCACCGTGGCGACGAGCGAGACGATCATGACGCCGACACCGGTCTGGTGGATCTTCTTGCCAGCACTCTCGTGAAACTCCTGCCACGATGTAACGGTCGCGGTTTCACGAGTGTGTCCTGGCGCCTTGAGCTCGGTCCGACCGTCGACGATGCGTTGGCCGAAAATCACGAGCGCGCCGCCCGACACCAATACAGCTCCCAACTCAAGAAGAGAACTGAGGATCACCAGAAACTCGGTCGATCTCGTTCCGTGTGACCGTACAGATCAGGTGAAGGGGAGCGGGATGACGCCGGTTCCAAGCCGGAAAACCCAAAATCCCAAACCAACAACGAGGTTGAAGACCGCTAGACGGAGGCGGTTTCGATTCGCCCAGGCAACGAACTTCTGCGGGACGACAAGGAGCGCCACCGAGGCAATAAGGGCCTGCACGAAGAGCACGAGCGTCCAAGGATTCATGGCGAGCGAGTCGCGAACATCGCCCCGAACGAGAGCTTTCAATGCCCGAGTACAGCCACAGCCCGGGCACCATCCGCCGGTAATTAGACGGTATGGGCAGAAGACCTGCCCTTCTTCTGCGGAGAGTTCGGTGAACGCTGCTGCTGCGCAAACACCGATGAAGCCAACCGCGGGGATTGCACGACGAGGACCAACCCACTTCGACGGCGGGGTGATCGGTGCAGCGGCGGTGTTGCGCGTCTCGGTGGAGAGTTCGGGTCGAGTTAGCGTTGCAGCCATGGCCAAAGCTTAGCTCTCCGCCGCAGCCAGCGCTTCTCGAGCGGGTGCAAGATACTCGTTCACGTCATCGGCGGTGAGCCCGACCGGGTCGACGATGTCGTCGAGGCTGAGATCGTCTTCTGCGAGAATCTCTTCGAGCTCGCCGGTTTCGATCATCAGGTTGAGCTGTTCTGTGAGCTCAAGATCGCGGAACGCAGCGTCCTCATCGGGTTCGAATTGGGTGCGCTCAAAGAGTGTCACTGCGAGGAGTTCTTCCATGTGCAGTTCACGGGCGGCACCAAGACCAAAGCCAGGCATCTGCCCAGCGACCAGTCGTTCTCGTCCATCCGGTGAGGCGTAGTTCTGACCAGCGCCGACGATGCTGGAGCCCTGGGCGATCCAGACGACCTGATCTTCGAGTGTCGTGAAGGTCAGGTGTACTTCACCGTTCGCAAGCGATGGCCCAATACCGCCGCCGCCTTCGGCTCCATGGCAACCAGAACAACCCGACTCGACGTAGATCTCTTCGCCTTCGCCGAGCAATCCAGCCAAACCCTGAGGAACGCGTTCAAGAGTGCCGAAGTAGAACGATCCCCAAACGGGCAGGAACAACAGCACGGGGATAATCCAGAACGGCATCTTCTTGCGTGTCTCGTAGGCCTCGACGTACGGAGCGACGGGTTCGGGCACGGGCTCGGCGTAGACCTCGACCGGTGCCGACTCTGCAACAGCGGGCGCTGCGGCTGGCGCCGCGGCGGGTTCGACGGCGGTACCTGCATCGGACGATTCTGCTTCTGAAGCGTCGCCGGACAGTGCTGCCTTGCGGGCAGCTGAACGCTTCAAGAGGTGTTCTGGGATTTCGGTCAAGGAACCGTTCTCCTATGCGCGAGTCGTGGAACAGGTTTGCGACAGAGCATCGTACGCCGTTTTCGGCCCGACGCGATGCTTTGCCTCCACCTACATTCACGACGGATCGTAGAAGGTGATCGCGTGCCGAGTCGACATGAAGCCACTCGATTCGAAGCGACTAATGTCACGCGGTCGGATCCAGTTGTCTTGATCGGCCCCGAACGGCCGGGTTGGAGAGCACTCGATGGCCGGTTCGTGCCCGATGAAGTCGGTCAGCCGATGTTGGTCCGAGCTCGCTCTCGTGATAATTCATCAGTCCGGCACCGCGGTCGCGTGTGCCCTCGCACTACACTTGTGATTAAATTCACGAGCGGGATATCAGAGCCGATTGTTCTACTGCACGGCTATGGTATTCAGCGGGAATACACACGTCCGATGCCGGTGCAAGGGAGAGAGCATCAAATATGACTGAGTTCATTGTGTCGCTCGTCGTAATGGGCCTATCCATTGGCGTCTATCACTGGTACGAAAAGCGGACACCGCTCGACAAGCGGTTCACGTGGGGCGAAGCAATGATTGCTGCGACCTACGTCTTCTATATGTTCTTCTGGATTTACGGCGTGGTCCCTCACTTCTGGCTCCAATGGGCTGACAGCGGCCTCCAATGGCGTGCTGACGTCATTCTCCAAGGCCCCCATATCCCAGGAATCTCGAACTCGATCGACGTCTTTGACGATGCCGGCAACCTCATTGGCTCCGAAGGCCTGGGGGTCATTGCTTCCCAGCAGGACGGCGGATGGTTCCCCTTCCGCATCCCGTACCTCGTCATTCGCGACATTGTCGCCGTACTTATCCACATTGTTCTTCTCGGCGCCAACATCTGGTACTGGAACCACTGGCAGACCCGTGCAGCCCGCGCCGAAGCTGTCGAGAAGCAGGTCGAGGCACCGTCGGAGTTCGGTCGTCCGCTCATCCGGGAGGGGGCTCGATAAGTGTCGGTAACCGATGCAAATCCCCCAATGCCCGAATTTCGGGATGACTACGTCCTCCAAGAGGTCGACGCGGCCTGGCTTTCGGCGGCGGTAAAGCCAAAACAGTTCATCCACATCGATCAGTCCGAGTGCATCATGTGCGAAGGCTGTGTAGATATCTGCCCATGGAAGTGCATCCATATGGTGTCTCCGTCGGCAATCGACGAGGCGATCGGTACCGAGCAGCCAGGTCTCGACCCCGCCGACAACGTTATTTTCACGATCGATGACGACGTCTGCACCCGGTGTGCCCTCTGCGTCGACCGATGCCCGACCGGCGTAATCATCCTCGGCAAGATCAGTGATCCGGACCCGAACGGCGATTACCACCAGCGCACGAATACCCACGGCTACGGCTACGGCATGCGACTCGGCTGAGTCGATCCCCGCCAAGGCAACCAAGTACGTACACGACCCGAAACAAGAACGAGCAGGAATTAAGTGGCAAAGAACAAGCTGCCAGTTTCACAGCAGATTCAAAAGAAGACGACCGAGCTGATCGACAACACCCAGGGCAGTCAGGCCTGGAGTTCGATCTTCCGGCCTGGTTCGATTTTCCGCAAGGGATACAGCGATAGCCCCCGTAACCGTTCGTACGTGATCATGAACTCGGTGCTTTATCACCTGCATCCAGTGAAGGTGAAGCGCCACGCGGTAAAGGTCAGCTACACACTTTGCCTCGGTGGAATCAGCTTCTTCACCTTCATTCTGCTGACCGTAACGGGCATCTTCCTGATGTTCTTTTACCGTCCAACCGCAGCCCAGGCCTGGGACGACATCTTTGCGCTTCAGTCGTCGGTGACCTTTGGACTGCTGATTCGCAACATGCACCGTTGGGCTGCTCACCTCATGGTGTTGTCGGTCTTCTTGCACATGGCCCGAGTCTTCTACCACGGCGCATACAAGGCGCCTCGTGAATTCAACTGGGTTATCGGCGTGATGCTTTTGCAGTTCACGCTTCTGCTTTCGTTTACTGGTTACCTCCTCCCGTGGGATCAGCTTGCACTTTGGGCCGTGACCGTGGGAACGAACATGATGGGCTTCACTCCCGTCTTTGGTGAACAGGTACGATTCGTGCTGCTCGGAGGCGTCGAGATCGGTACCGACACGCTTCTGCGCTGGTACGTGCTCCACGTGCTGTTCTTACCGTTCGTCACCGTTATTTTCATGGCCATTCACTTCTGGAGAGTCCGTAAAGACGGCGGCATCTCCGGACCGCTGTAGGGAAGGGAAGAACACATGACTGAGATTCCTGAACACCTCCGCAAAAGGGCTGCCGAAGCCCGTGCGAAGGCCAGTGCCGCCGAGGGCGGCGACGATGATGCTGCTCCCGCAGCTGAAGCAGAAGACGACGCGCCACAGTCTGAGGCGGCGTCCAAGATCCCCGCACACCTGTTGGCTCGCTCAAAGGCCGCAAAATCAAAGAAAGCCGGCGGCGAGGTCGAAGCTGCTGCTCCAGCCGCTGCTGCTGCAGCTGGCGGAGGTGGCGTGGCGACCGCGGTTGCAGCTGCGCCCGCAGCGCCGGTGGCAACGGGCCCCGGCGGGCACACCCAGCGTCTCCTGACCGTGGTGAAATCCGGATCGATTCAAGACGTCAAAGCCGTTCCACAAGACAAGGTCCATACCTGGCCTCACCTGCTCGTAGTCGAGTTTGTGTGCTGTCTCTTTGTGCTTGCATTCATCTTAATTTTTTCTGTCTTCGTCAATGCACCCCTTCTTGAGTTGGCAAACTTCAATGAAACCCCCAACCCATCGAAGGCACCGTGGTACTTCCTAGGTCTGCAAGAACTACTCACTATGTTCCACCCACAGGTGGCTGGTGTGACCATTCCCGGAATGGGCATGTTCCTGCTGATCTTGGCGCCATACATCGACCGCAATCCGTCGATGAAGCCCGAAGACCGGAAATTCGCGATTTCGCTTCAGACCATCCATCTCATGTATTGGGCAGTCTTGGTGATGATCGGCTCGTTCTTCCGGGGTCCCGGCTTCAACTTCATCTTTCCGTGGAACGACGGATTGTTCTTCGAGTTCTAGAAAGGCAGTAACCCATGATTTTCGTAGTACTTGCCATCATCGCTCTTGTTCTGCTGGCCGGCATCTTGTTGTTTGCCGCGAGCCGGCGAAGCGACACAAACAGCGCAATCAGTGAGGTCTCCGCTGAGACGCGCCGTCGCGACCGCGATCGTGTCAAGGCATCGGTTGCTGCTGCCGCCGTCGAAGGTGAAGTGAGCGGCCGCGAGCTCGAAAAGACCACTGCGATCGAGCAACGTGGCGGCGAACTCGTCGCGGCTGGCGAGTTTGCAGATGTTGAGCCATGGGTTGCTCCCGATCCCGAGGTCATCGGCGTTGCACGTCGCCAGTTCCTCAACCGGGCGATCATTGGTGTCCTCAGCCTGAACCTCGGCGGCTTCGGTCTCGCCGTCATTGCTCAGCTTTGGCCGGGCGCCTCCGAAGGCTTCGGAAGCACGATCCGCGTCGGCGCTATCCCTGATGTTCTGGCCGAGATCTCGGCAAACAATGGTTTCTTGTATCGCCCTGAGGGTCGTATGTGGATCACCGAGTTCCCAGCGAGCGCTCTTGAGAAGGCAGCTCCCGTCTACGCAGGTACGACGGCATGGCCGGGCTTGGAAGCCGGAGTGAAGGCAATCTTCCAGAAGTGCCCTCACCTTGGTTGTCGCGTTCCTGAATGCGGAAGCTCTCAGTTCTTCGAATGCCCATGCCACGGTTCCTTCTACAACCGTGTGGGCGAGAAGCGTGGCGGTCCTGCCCCACGCGGTATGGACTTCTTCGGTATGTCGGTTGAGGGTGGGGTCCTCAGCGTCGATACCGGCGACATTATCTTTGGCCCAGACATCGGCGTTGACAGCACTGGCCAAGAGCGCGAAGGTCCTAGCTGCCTTGGCGCCTCGTCGCACGCCTAAGTAAGTAAGATCCGACCTATTCAGAGACCAGGTTGATCGTGCAAGAATCCACGATCAGCCGCTAGTACAACCTAGATTCAGAGACCGTGATGCTCCTCGCTCAGACCGCCGTGCGTAACGTCGGCATTGTCATATTCGCCGTCATTATCGTCGGCTTCATCGTCTATCTCTTCTTCAATCTTTTGGATTCGAAGGGAGAGGGCGGTGCAGAAATCGAATTGGCTGCTAACCGCAAGCCGTATTTTGATGACGATATTTTGGAAACCCGCAAGCTGGATCTGAGCTTGATGTCGGGTCTGTTCCTGCTTTCGGTGATCGGTATCGCGCTGCCGCTCTATTGGCTTGGCGAACCTGGACGTCAGGAAGGCTTGGTCGAGAACACCAACGAGCTTCGCACCGAAGAAGGTGCCGAGAGTTTCGAGGAATCCTGCGCGTCGTGTCACGGCGGCGGCGGCGCTGGCGGCGAGATTGCGTTTGCGATCACCGAAGCCGGGACCGGCAACTTCATTGCCTCGGTCGACTGGGTGGCGCCTTCGCTGACCTCGGTTCTCACACGCTTTGATGAAGACGAAGTTCTCCACACACTCAACTTTGGGCGCAACGGTGTGATGCCGGCCTGGGGCGAACCTGGCGGCGGTCCACTGACGACCCAGCAGCTTGAGATTTTGATCACCTGGCTTCGGTCGGTTCAGCGCGATGGTGCAGCGGTTCAGGCTGCGGTCTTCGACGGGCTCGTCGAGGGAGCTCGCGCCGAGATGATCAGCCGTGACCCAGCCCTTTCATCAGAACTCCTCGAGCTGGAGGTCGCACTTCAGCAAGCTCGCCAATCCGGTCTGTCCGGCCCTATCGCCGACGCAACCGCGGAGCTTGGTGCATTCCAAGCCCGTACCGGTGAGATGTTCCCCAACGAAGAACTTGCAGCCTGGGTTGAAGAAATCTCCGATCCCAGTCATGAGGAATACCTCACCTACGGCGAGTTGCTCTTTACGAACCGCGCAGACGCTGGTGCGTACGGCTGTGCTCGCTGCCATACGGCCGGCTGGTCATATGACGGTGCGTTCGATATCGACCTCGATGGTGAGCCGCTAAACACCTTCACAAACGAGAACGGCGAGGTGGTCCCCGGATATGTCCAGGGTGGCGGCTGGTTCGGCCCGAACTTGACCGGTGGAACCACCCTCAGTCAGTTCCCAAGCGCCGATCAACAGGTCGGCTTTATTGGACTCGGCTCCGAGCTGGGCATCCGCTATGGTGCGGCAGGTCAGGGAAGCGGCCAGATGCCAGGCTTTGCAGCTCGAATCGATGAGGATCTCGTCGAGATCGACGAGTTCACCGGCGAAGAGATTGAACGTGTGTGGCCCGAAAGCCTCACCGAAGACCAGATAATCGCAATCGTTGCATACGAGAGGAGCCAGTAAATGTTCTCGATGTTGGCTCAAATCGGCTTTGACCCTCAGATCCGTGGTGCACTCGTTGTCGCCGTCGGCGCGATCGTCCTCTTCGGTTCGATCTGGATGATCATGGCCACCAATCAGGGTGTGCGCCTGGCCTCGCTGATCTGTCTCGCCGGTTTCTTTGGCTGGATGGTCATCATGGGCGGTTTCTGGTGGATCCGTGGAATTGGTTTTGTCGGCGACACCGTCAGTTGGCAAGTCCTCGACTTCAACCGCCAGGACATCAGCCAGTCTTCGGTCGAGGCCGCACGTGTTCTCCCAGACCCCGCAGACATTCAGGGCCTCGGTATCGAAGTTGCCCGAGCTGGTCTGGCCGACGGCGTCGAAGAGATGGACGAGTTCCTCGTCGATGACGACGTGTTTTCTGAGATGGCCGCAGACGTCATCGGAGATTCAGCTACCACTTCGCAGATGGCGATCGATCTCAGCCCTGAAGAACTGACCGCATTGTTGACCGCCGAAGAACTCGATCAGCTCATGCGCAACGAAACCACGACGCTGAGCCAGATCATGTCGGTTGCCCCAGACTTTGTCGAGCAAGCCGAAGGCACTATCTTCCCCTCGCTCAACGGGTGGATCGTCATGACCGCAGGTGAAGCGGGTGAGGCCCAGGCTGCCGCCGGAGCTGAGATACTTGAATCCGATGCATTCAATTTCGAGTCACAGGCCGAGTTCAAATTCCTCGATGCGTTCCGTATGGGCGGTAAGCCGCGCATCGACCGCGACAACGACCTCGGCTGTACCTTCTGCACGGACAACCTTGAGCGCGGCTGGCTCTGGATTACCAACTCCGCTCGAATCAAGAACCCCACCGAGTACGCAGTTGTACAACTTCAGGCAATCGACGAAGAGGCTCTCATCGTTGAAGAGGGTCAACCGCCTCGTTTCCCCGCAGTCGATGAAGACGCCCAGATCGTCTCGGTCGTTCTCGTCCGTGACCTTGGAAACCTTCGGTTCCCCCCTGCCATGGTGACGCTTGGATCGCTGCTGATCTTTACTGCGCTCGTGTACATGTTGCACCTGCGTGACCTCGCGACAATGCGTCGCGTCGATGAACACGAGGCAGAGGTCTAGCCGTGCAGTATCTGCCGCTCGTTGGACTCGGAGTCCTGGGCATCCTTTTTGCTGCGCTGAGCTTCCCCGCAAACAAGATGCTTGCCCCGAAGCGGCCGAACGACAAGAAGAATCAGGCGTACGAGTGCGGTATCGAACCAGCCAAAGAGACGCCGGAACGTTTTCCGGTCCGGTTCTTTCTGATCGCCATGATCTTCATCGTGTTCGATATCGAATTGATCTTCTTCTACCCGTTTGCGGTTGCCCATGAGACGCTCGGCGCCTTCGGCTTCTTCGCAATCCTGATCTTCACCTTCGCCGTCTTTGAATCGTTCGTCTACCTCATTGGCAACGGCGCCCTCGAATGGGGTCCCGTGCACACAGCAAAGCGTCTCCGCGCTGGGGTGTCGGCAGAACGAACCACGCGTTCGACCATTCGCCGCGTTGGACAGGAAGGACGTCTCGATAGTCCCATCACGCAGCCCGCTGACGATGGTGATGACGCTGAGCCAGCTGAGGCCGCCTAATGGGATTGTTCAAAGACGAAGAATCTGGCCGCAATGTGCTCGACGACGGCCTTGCTGGCCTTGAGCACAACGTCATTACTGGACGTGTCGAAGATCTTGTGAACTGGTCTCGTGCACGCAGTCTGTGGCCGGCGACCTTTGGACTCGCGTGTTGCGCTATCGAGATGATGGCGACCGGAGCTGGCCACTACGACATGGCCCGCTACGGCATGGAGGTCTTTCGAGCATCACCTCGCCAAGCCGACCTCATGATCGTGGCCGGACGAGTCTCGCAGAAGATGGCTCCGGTTCTCCGGACGATCTATGACCAGATGGCAGAACCCAAGTGGGTCATCTCGATGGGGGTCTGCGCATCGAGCGGTGGCATGTTCAACAACTACGCAATCGTCCAGGGCGTCGATCAGGTCGTCCCGGTCGACGTCTATGCGCCAGGATGTCCGCCCGGCCCCGAAACGCTTTTGCACGCGATCTTCACCCTGCACCACAACATCGAAACCGGTGAGTTGATGAGGCGCCGAGAGAGCACCGGTGGGGGAGCAGCGATCGAGGTCGCTCAACGAGATGGACAACCGACACCGGTCGAAATCGGACGGTCATAACCATGACGGCCTCAGAAAGCAAAGAAGAGACCGAAACTGAAACCGAAATCGAGGAGACGACCGAAGAGGTCGAAACCGACGACGAGGCCAGTGTCAGCGAAGAGCAGATGTATGGCGTTCCATCGGCGACCGCCTTTGGCCAGAATGTCCTGTTCCCCGACGCCGACAGCTACCTCGATCTGGTCTCAGAACTCAAGAACGACGGATTCGCCATGGTCATTGACCTGTGCGGAACCGACTATCTCAATCACGAACGCACCGACCTTCCAGCGAGCGTCAAACCCGAGCGCTTCGAGGTCGTCGTCAATTTCATCAGCCACGCTCGGCGTGAGCGGATTCGTGTTCGGGTCCAGGTCGCTGACGGCGGCTCAATCCCGACCCTGTTCGACCTTTTCCCCGGTACCGAGGCAATGGAGCGTGAAGCCTTCGACATGTTCGGTATCACCTTTGACGAACACCCCGATCACAGTCGGATACTCATGCCGGAAAATTGGGAGGGGTTCCCCCTCCGTAAAGACTTCGACATCGGCCGAATTCCGGTGCAGTTCAAAGACGCACCCGGTCAGCGGTAAGGAGCGAATCGAATGGCAATCGCAGAATCTTCCGCCGAGTCAGATCCCGCCGTCCTGGTCGGCGCCGGCCGTGTCATGGGCCGCGACAATGCAGTTCTTCGTCTGAGTGAGCAAGAAGCGGCAGCGATGTCGCTCACCCCCGAAGACGAGTTTGGTGATCAGAAGATGATCATCAACATGGGACCGTCTCATCCATCGACCCATGGTGTTCTTCGTCTCATGCTCGAAATGGAAGGCGAAACCGTCCTTCGATCGAAGCCGATCATTGGCTACCTGCATACCGGCATGGAAAAGACGGGCGAGCAGCTGACGTATCTGCAGGGCTGCACCAACGTCACTCGCATGGACTACTCCTCGCCGCTGTTTACCGAGTTGGCCTTTTCTCTTGCCGTCGAGAACCTGCTCGGCATGGAGATCCCCGAACGCGCAACGTGGATTCGGATGATGATGACCGAGCTGAATCGCATGGCGTCACACATGCTCTTCATGGCCACCAACGGCATGGATCTTGGCGCGGTCTCGATGATGATCTACGGCTGGCGCGAACGCGAACCATTGCTCCGTTTCTTTGAGAAGGTGACCGGCCTTCGCATGAACCACAACTACATCCGTCCCGGTGGAGTCGCCGCCGATCTCCCAGATGGGTGGCAGCAGGACCTGCTCGACTACTTCGACCTCGTCACGCCTCGTCTCGAGGAGTACCACATCCTCATGAACGGCCAGCCAATCTGGCGTGACCGTCTGCAGGGTGTCGGTGTGATGAACGAGGCCGAGTGTCTTGCGCTCGGCACGACCGGCCCGGTACTGCGCTCTGCGGGCAGCAGCTGGGATTTGCGTCGGGACATGCCATACCTTGCGTACGACCAGGTCGAGTTCGATGTTGCGGTCGGCGAATACGGCGACTGCTTTGATCGATACGCGATCCGCTTGGCTGAGATCGAAGAATCGATGAGGATCGTTCGCCAATGCATCGAGAAGATGCCATCGGGCGATTATCGGGCTCAAGACAAAAAGGTGACGCCACCACCGCGGGCCCGTATCGATGAGTCGATGGAAGCGCTCATCCACCACTTCAAGATCTTTACCGAAGGCTTCAAGGTGCCCGAGGGCGAAACATACGCAGCGGTTGAGAGCCCGCGTGGGGAGCTCGGTGTCTACATCGTGTCCGATGGTTCTTCAACCCCGTATCGGATGCATGTTCGTGCCCCGAGCTTTGTGAACCTGCAAACACTTCCACACCTGATGGAGGACGGTCTGCTCGCCGACGCCGTTGCCGTCATTTCCAGCGTTGACCCAATCATGGGAGAAGTCGACCGATGATGCCGTTCGCTTCGCTCACTAACCGAGTTTCGCCTCTCCGCGAGACACCGCGCGCATCAAGGACCATGTCATGAGCCGACTGAATGCCAACAACGTGGCCTTGGCCAAAGACATCATTCGCCGGTATCCGCGTCCCAAGTCTGCGCTGATTCCGCTCTTGCATCTGGCCCAAGAACAAGACGGCTGGGTCTCCGATGAGGCAATGGCGCACCTTGGCGAACTCGTTGGCGTCACCCCCGCCGAGGTCCGTGGAACCTGCACCTTCTACGAGATGTTCAAGTTGCATCCCGTTGGCGAATACATGGTCAACATCTGTACAAACATCGCCTGCCAGCTGCTCGGCGGCGAAGAGCTCCTCCACCACGCCGAGGAAACTCTCGGGATTCGCGCTGGTGGCACGACCGACGACGGCATGTTCACCATCGAGGATGTCGAGTGCATTGCCGCGTGTACCGAAGCGCCCTGCATCCAGGTCAACTATCGCTTTGGTCTTCGTCTGACCCATGACGACTTCGATGACATCATTGCGGCGCTTCGCGCTGGCAACACACCGGACAAATTGATCACCGCCAACCCGGGTGAGGCCATTCCAACACATGGAACGCTCGGTCTTTCCCGACAGGTCATGACCGAGGAACAGACCTCCTACATCATTGCCCCCGAGCACGTGCATGAGGCACCGGTGTGGCTTGCTACTTCGAGTGAGGACCGCTGATGGCAACCGGAGAATACGTTCCCCACGCTCCCGGCTACGTCGACTCGCCGGGCGAGAAGATCGTGACATCTCGCTTCACGTACGACGATAGCTACACGATGGAACGCTACGAGGCGACCGGTGGATACGAGGGGTTCAAGGCAGCCCTGAAGAAGGCTCCTTCAGAGGTTCATTCGATCACCCGCGACGCCACTCTTCTCGGCCGAGGCGGCGCAGGATTCCCTGCTGGCATCAAGTGGGGCTTCTGCCCTGACGATGTCTGGCCTCGGTACCTCGTCGTCAACGGCGATGAGTCAGAGCCTGGTACCTACAAGGATCGGCTCCTGATGGAGCTCGATCCACATCAGCTGATCGAAGGTTGTCTGATTGCCTGCTATGCCATTGGCCTTCAGCAGTGCTTCCTCTATGTGCGCGGCGAGATGGCTGTTGCTCAGCAGCGCATAGCCGACGCCCTGAACGAGGCTTACGCCAAGGGGTACGTCGGACAGAATGTCCTCGGCTCTGACTTCAGCGTCGACATCGTGCTCCACTGGGGTGCAGGCGCCTACATCGTGGGCGAAGAAACCGCGCTGATCGAGAGCCTCGAGGGCAACCGCGGAATGCCGCGTCTCAAGCCTCCGTTCTTCCCAGCGGCAGTCGGGCTCTACGGACAGCCGACGATCGTCAACAACGTCGAGACACTTTCGAACTTGCCATGGCTTATGACCCACGGCGCAGACAAATACAAAGAATTCGGGAGCGAAACCTCCCCTGGAACTCGCATGTTTGCGGTTTCAGGACAGGTGAAGCGCCCCGGTGTGTATGAAGTCGAACAGGGTGTCACGACCTACGAAGATCTCATCTACGGCGCTGACTATTGTCAAGGCATGCTCGAAGGTCGTGAACTGAAGATGTTCGTGCCCGGCGGCGGTTCGGCACCATGGCTCTTCCCCGAGCAGGTATCGCTGCCCCTCGAAGCTCGTCCCGTCAGCGAGGCGGGCACGATGCTCGGTTCCGGCGCGATCGTCGTCATGGACGACACCACCGACGCGGTGAAGGCATGCCTGCGAATCGTTCGCTTCTTCGCACGTGAGTCGTGCGGCAAATGCGCGCCGTGTCGTGAGGGCACAAGTTGGGAAGAGAAGATTCTTCAGCGGATTCTCGACGGGCACGGCCGTCCGGGCGATCTCGATCTGCTGCTCGATATTGGCGACAACATCTCCCCCGGACCATACCCGGTCGCTGGACATGAGGCCGAAGGCCTCGAGCCAGTACCGTTTCCGCCTCGCCAGACCACGATCTGCCCACTTGGGCCATCGTCGGTCGCGCCGATTGTTTCTGCACTCCGTCGCTTCCGCCACGAGTTCGAGGCGAAGATCGACGCTGCGAACGAGTCCCCAGTACAGGTTGGGGTCGGATCATGATGAGGATCACCATGTCGACATGTGCGGATCTCGACCGGACGCGGCGGGAGCAAGCATGACCACTACCGAGCCTGAGGCAGAAGCAGAAGTTGTCCCCGACGGGGTTCCCGTCACCGTCAACGGTGTCGATATTCTCGCGAACAAGGGCGAGTTGCTCATCGACGCAGCGGAACGACATGGGGTGTACATCCCGCGGTTCTGTTATCACCCGCGTATGAAGCCGGTCGGCATGTGTCGCATGTGCCTGGTCGAGGTCGACACTGGTCGTGGTCCAGGACTGCAGCCATCGTGCATGCTGAACGTGTCTGACGGAATGGTCGTCGAGACCGAGAGCGATGTCGCAAAGAAGGCTCAGGACGGAATCCTCGAATTTCTGCTGATCAACCATCCCCTCGACTGCCCGGTCTGCGACAAGGGTGGAGAGTGCCCGCTCCAGGACCAGACCATGGCGTTTGGTCCAGGTGAAACCCGTTTCGTCGAAGAGAAGCGACACTTCCAAAAGCCGATCCCGATCAGCGACATTGTCTACCTCGATCGCGAACGCTGCATCTTGTGTGACCGCTGCACTCGCTTTGCCAAAGAAGTGGCTGGCGATCCGCTTATTCACTTCCAGGCCCGTGGCAACCAGACGGAGGTAAACACCTTCCCCGACGAGCCGTTCTCGTCTTACTTCTCTGGCAACACTGTCCAAATCTGCCCGGTCGGCGCGTTGACGGCCCAGCCGTATCGCTTCAAGGCCCGGCCATGGGATCTCGCCGAGATCGCCTCGACGTCCACTACCGATTCGGTCGGCGCTCGCATCACCGTCCAGAGCTCACGGAACGAAGTACTGCGTTACCTCGGCGTCGATAGCGATGCGGTCAACTGGGGTTGGCTCAGCGACAAGGAGCGCTTCAATTTCGAGGCGTGGAATTCTGAGGCCCGTCTCACCGGACCACTCGTTCGCGGCGACGAGCTCGGCACACCGACCGACGATGGCGATCAGCTCGTCGCAGCGTCCTGGCCGCTCGCCCTTCAAAAGGCAGCGGAGGCACTCCGCAACATCGACCCGGACCGCGTGGCGTTCTTTGGCGGTTCGCGCATGTCGAACGAAAGCCAGTACGCATGGGCCAAGTTCGCAAAGTCGATCATTGGTACTGACAACGTCGATGCACAGCTTGGCGATGGACTCGCCCCGGAGATGGTGCTCGGACTACCGCGCGCCACGATCTCTGATGCGTGTGCCCCCTACGGCACCGTCCTGCTCCTCGGTGTTGACCCGAAAGAAACCCATGGCTCGCTGTTTCTCCGTCTCCGCCATGCGGCGACCGAGGACGGCGCGACCATCGTCGAAGTCTCGTCATCGGGCACCGGCCTTACCGAGTATGCGAAGCACTCGCTGCGGGCAATTCCAGGCTCGTTTGCGGACATGGTCTCAAACCTCCTCGCAGTGGAAGGTCCCGAAGAGGTCACCGCAGCTGCCGGGGAGCTCTACGAGGGTCCGTTGACCGTCGTCTACGGACCTGGTTCGCTCGCCGAAGACACGTCAACCATCGAGCGAGCTGTCGCGATGATCGCTGAAGCCCGACCGCACGCCAAGTTCCTTCCAGCGCTTCACCGAGGCAACATCTTCGGTGCTCTCGACATGGGCCTGGCCCCCGGTCTTCTTCCAGGTCGAGTTGGCTTTGACTCACCACCGTTGCGTTGGGATGGTGCTCCAGAGCACCGGGGTCTCGATGCCGGAGCGATGCTGCGCCGTGCCGCCGACGGTGGAATCGATGTTGCGGTATTGCTGGGTTGTGACCCGCTGACCGACTTCCCGGATGGCTCGCTCGCCGAGCAGGCATTCAACAAGGTCGAACACCTGATCTCGATCGACTCGCTCCTGAACTTCACTTCGACCGGCGCCGATGTGGTATTCCCCGCAGCGGCGAGCGCGACGGAAGTCGACGGCACGTTCACCAATCTCGAAGGCCGCGTCACTCCGGTAAATCGAAAGGTGACCCCTCCTGGCACGGCCCGTCCTGACTGGATGATCGCCGCCGAACTCGCCGCAGAGTTGGGTGCTGACCTGGGCTTTATCGATCTCGATGAACTCTGGTCGGAGATTTCCGAAGCCTCACCAGCTCACGCTGGGCTCGACATGGCAACTATTGCCGACGCCGGAACCGAAGGCCACCTCATCGAAGGCACATCGATCACGGCGCCAGCCGCCGACGAGATCACTGTTCCGCAGCGCGAGTTCGAAGGTGGCTTGCTGCTCATCGTCAATCGCAAGATGTACGACCAGGGAACCATGCTCACCTTCTGTCCATCGCTGAACGGCTTGGCTCAAGGAGCATCTGCGTCGATGCATCCCGAGACGCTCGCTGAACTATCCCTCCAATCGGGCATGAACGTCACCGTGAGTAACGATTCTGGGTCCATCGATCTGCCTTGCGTGGCCGACGCGAGCGTTGTTCTCGGCTGTGTTGCAATCGAATTCAATCAACCCAACGCTTCGGTTGCGGAACTGTTCGATGCATCCCGTATCGTCACGTCCGTGCGAGTGGAGGCAGCGTCATGATTCTGGCGCAACAGGAGTACCTCGAGACCTTCGATTGGTGGAATCCCACCTGGAAGTTCTGGGAGTTCGACATTGTCTTCATTCTGCTCAAAGTCATCATCATCTTTGTCTTCCTGCTCATTTCGGTGATGTTGATGGTCTGGTTCGAGCGCAAGGTCGTCTCCGACATGCAGAACCGCATCGGCCCAAACGTCGCTGGTCCGTGGGGCATCATGCAGACCCTCGCCGACGGCATCAAACTGTTCTTCAAAGAGGACCTCACCCCTCACGGTGCTGACCGCTTTGTCTTCAAGCTGGCGCCGTACCTCTCGCTGATCCCGGCGTTTCTCATGTTCTCGATCGTGCCGATCGGTGGAGACTTTTGGAATAACACGGGCTCGGTCAACCTCGGCGAGAATGTCTTCTTCTTACAGTTGGTCGACCCTCAGATGGGCATCTTGTTGTTCCTGGCTATGTCCGGGCTCGGCATCTATGGCGTCATGCTCGCTGGTTGGGCTTCGGGATCGAAGTATCCGCTCTTTGGCTCTGTTCGTGCATCAGCGCAGATGGTCTCCTACGAGGCTGCTCTCGGGCTCTCGCTCGCTGCGGTCTTCCTGACCAGCGGGTCACTGCGCACGAGCGAGATCGTGCAAAGCCAAACCGGTGGCGTGCTCGGGATCGGCGGTTGGAACGTCTTTAGTCTCGGGTTCATCCCGTTCATCATCTTCTTGATCGCAGGAACCGCCGAGCTCAACCGTCCACCATTCGATCTGGTCGAAGCCGAGCAGGAACTGGTCGGTGGTTTCCACACCGAGTACAGCTCGCTTCGCTTCTCACTGTTCTTCCTGGCCGAATTCATGAACGTAGTCACGATGGCTGGCATCATCGTCACGCTGTTCTTTGGTGGACCCCATGGTTGGGTTCCAACCGAGACCTTCGGCTGGGCATGGGGAATGTTGTGGTTCTTCCTCAAGACGGTCGTGTTCCTCTTCATCTTTGTCTGGTTCCGCGCAACCCTTCCTCGTCTTCGCTACGACCAGCTGATGGACCTCGGTTGGAAGCTGCTCATTCCGTTTGCGCTCGGCTGGTTCTTGCTCATGGCCGCAATTCGCGTTGCGGACGTCGAGGGTTGGAATGTGTTTGTGACGATTGCGATCGGTATTGCTGTATTCGCAACTGGTGCGGGACTGCTTATGGGGGCGGTCAAGAACGCCCGAAGAAGCAGGCTCGAATCTGAGATTTTGGAGTACGGCTGATGGGATATCTCGAAGGATTCGCGGTCACGTTCAAGAAGCTCGGTGAAGAGCGCGTCACCGGTGAATACAAAGCCGGTGGTGAAGGCGAAAAGCGCGACAAGCCAGAACGCTTCCATGGTCGCCATGTACTCAACCGTTACGAAGACGGCATGGAAAAGTGCATTGGTTGCGAGCTGTGCGCGGGTGTGTGCCCTGCCAGCTGCATTTACGTACGCGGCGCGGACAACGAACCAGCCAACCCCGTCTCTCCGGGCGAGCGCTACGGCTACGTCTATGAGATCAATTACCTGCGTTGCATTCACTGCGACCTCTGCGTCGAGGCGTGTCCAACACAGGCAATTACCGAGTCAAAGTTGTTCGAATTCTCGTTTACGAACCGACAGGACGCGATCTACACCAAGGACGAGTTGGTGGTCGGTGACGACGGCATGCCTCAGCGGCTTCCCTGGGAGGACTGGCGCGAAGGCGACGACGCGCTGACCTCTGGTTGGATGCGCGCCACATCTCCCGGCGGCTCGGTCGCCTATGAGAACGTTGTCTCCTGGTCCGGCGAGCTTGGTTATGGCGTTCGCCCGGCCGAACAAGGCCAGGTCGAAGTCGAAGAACCGGCCGACATGGACCATGTTGCAGATCAGGGCGACCACGACGAACACGGAGGCGGTCACTGATGGGACTGCAACTCTTCTCGTTCCTCGTCGCAGGTGTCGTGGTGCTTACCGGAGCCATCGGCGTTGTCATGGCGAGGCATCCAGTACACGCGGCACTGTTTCTGATCCAGACGCTCTTCGGTGTCGCGGTCGAATTCCTCGTGGTAGAGGCACACTTTCTCGCCGCCATTCAGGTCATCGTCTATGCCGGCGCGATCGTCATTCTCTTCCTGTTCGTCATCATGTTGCTCGGCGTCGACAACGCAGAGGACCTCTCCGTCGAACCGATCGTCGCGCAGCGACCGCTCGCGTTTGTGAGTGGCTCCGCGATCCTCGGATTGATGTTGGCAATCATCAACTCGGCTGACAACCTCATCACCGGCGTACCCGGTTCGACGCTTCCGCTCGACACGCTGGCACCGACGGGCGAACCGCTGCCAAACGTCAATCAGCTGGCCGAAACGATCTTCACCGAGCAAGTCTTCGCCTTCGAAGTCACCGGGATTCTCCTGTCTGTCGCCGTCGTGGGTGCAGTCGTGATGGCTCGTCGAATTCCCGGAGCCCTGCAACCGTTGCCTGACATTCCACCGATCGGCCGATCGGCCGACGACGAGATGGAGAACGTCGAGAACATGGAGAACATGGACGACTCCGACGCTGCCAGCACCGATGAGTCAACCGATGAACCTGCGCTAGCAGGCGATGAAGCGGGGGAGGAGAGCTGATGCTCACACCCACCTACTACCTCGTTCTTTCCGCACTGGTCTTTTCCATTGGCACAGTCGGTGTGCTGATTCGGCGCAACCCACTGATCATGTTTATGTGTGTCGAACTGATGCTCAACGCGGTGAACCTCACCTTTATCGGCCTCGCATGGGGCTTGAACGACATCGGTGGTCAGGTATCGGTCTTCTTTGTCATGGTCGTCGCCGCAGCAGAGGTCGTGGTCGGCCTCGCGATTGTCGTCGCCATCATGCGACGACGCGAAGGCGCCACCGCCGATGATCTTTCGGTGTTGAGGGGCTAGCCACATGGTCAATTTCGTATACCTCGTACCGCTCTTTCCCCTGCTCGGGTTCGTCACCTTGATGCTCGTTGGCCGCCGCATGGGTGAACCCGGCGCCGGCTATCTCGCCACGGCCGCGTGCGGTGGAGCATTCATAGCCACCGCCGTAACCTTCTTTGGCATCCGCGCCCTCGAAGAAGAGGAACGCCAGGTCACCAAGACACTGTTCGAATGGGTGCCCGCAGGAGACTTCAGCGTGAACGTTGGCTTCCTGGTCGATCCGCTCTCGGTGGCGATGTTGCTCTTCGTGACCGGTATCGGCACGCTCATCCACCTGTACTCGGTGGGCTACATGCACGGTGATCCGAACTTCTCGAAGTTCTTCATCTACCTCAACATGTTCATTTTCGCCATGGTGATTCTCGTCCTCGGCGACAACCTCTTGCTCACCTTCCTTGGTTGGGAAGGTGTGGGTGCCTGCTCATACTTCCTCGTCAGCTTCTGGTTTACCGAAGAGAAGAATGCAATGGCCGGCAAGAAGGCCTTCGTCACCAACCGAGTTGGCGACTGGGGTTTCATGGTCGCAACCTTCCTCGCGTTCGCCACGATTGGTTCGATCGACTACCTGACGATCAACGGCACCGCATCTCAGCTCAGCACCCCGGTGCTCGCCGCGATGGTGCTCCTGCTGTTCGTCGGCGTTATGGGCAAGTCCGCACAGTTCCCTCTCTACCTGTGGCTTCCCGATGCCATGGCCGGACCAACGCCTGTTTCAGCGCTCATCCACGCGGCCACCATGGTGACCTCGGGTGTGTACCTCCTGACCCGCCTCAACGGTCTTGTTTACGAGGCAATGATCGAGGCCCAATGGGTGACCAACATCATTGCGTGGGTCGGTGTTGGTACGGCCTTCTTTGCCGCCACCATCGCGATTGCCCAGACCGACATCAAGAAGGTGCTCGCGTATTCGACGGTGTCTCAGCTTGGCTACATGGTCCTCGCTGTTGGTTCAGGCGTGTACGTGGCCGCCATCTTCCACATGATCACGCACGCCTTCTTCAAGGCGCTTCTGTTCCTTGGTTCTGGTTCGGTCATCCACGGCATGGCCGACGATCAGGACATGCGCCGCTACGGCGGTCTCCGAAAGCTCATGCCAATCACGTCGGCGACCTTCATCATCGGCTGGCTCGCAATCGCTGGTGTGCCTCCATTTGCCGGTTTCTGGTCAAAGGACGAGATCCTGCTGAGCGCCTGGGACCTCGGTGGGATCAACGGACCGCTTCTCTGGTTCTTTGGTCTGATAACCGCCTTGATGACCGGGTTCTACATGAGTCGCCAGGTGTTTATGACCTTCTATGGCGACTACCGCTTCGCCGATCCTGACGCTGACGAAGTCGAAGAAGCTTGGACGGGTTTCCTCGCCAACGCCGAGACCGGAAAAGCCGACGCGATCGCAGCATCGGAAGAAGCTACGCAGGCTCACGAAGAAGCAGCCGTTGCTCTCGAAGAATCCCGTGAGGCATACGCGACAGCGAAGGTCGCGCTCGAAGGCGTAGGCGATGACGACAAAGCCGCAAAGAAGGCGCAGAAAGCGGTCGACAAGGCACAACTAGCCATCGATAAGGCCCAGGAGTTGGAAGAGTCGACCAAGGCCAGCCGCGCGGCAGCTGCTGAGGCAGCCGAGGTTGCCAGCCAATCAAACGCCGACGCGATGGCCGAATCGGCACGTCGTACCGGGCCGGTCGCAGGTGAGCCATTGTCTGCTGGTGCTGCGGTGGACTTCCTTCCAGCCGCGGTTGCTAAGCGCGCCGAACATCATCCGCACGAAGCTGTTTGGCAGATGACGACGCCGCTCGTCATCCTGGCCGTACTCAGCATCTTTGGCGGTCTGTTGAACCTGCCGTTCAGCTCGGACTTGCACTTCCTTGAGCACTGGCTAGAACCCTCACTTCTGTTTGAGCACAAGTTCAACGCGTCAGCACTCACCAAGTGGATCCTCGCCATCATTTCGATCATCGCTGGTGGCATCGGCATCATGGCGGCGGTGACCCTTTACTACAAGAAGGAGGGCGACCCGAAGGTGATCGAAAAGCCGATCATGCTCGACGGATGGGGCTACGACAGAGCGGTGTCAGCCTTCATGGGTGGACCCGGCGCCAGGATGTTTGATGCTATTGCATGGTTTGACGCCAACATCGTCGACGGCATGGTCAATGGCACCGGCTCGCTTGTTCGCAGCAGCGGTAGCACGGTTCGTCGCATGCAATCAGGACTCGTCCGTTCCTACGCACTCGGCATCACGCTCGGCTCGGTCGCTCTTCTCGTCTGGTTCATAGTCAGGGTCGCTTCGTGAACATTTCCACCATGAGCAACCTGCTCCTCGCAGCTGAAGGCGGAGGCGAAACGTCATTTCCTGTGTTGACCTCGCTGATCGTCGTTCCCTTCGTCGGTGCGATCATCATCACGATGATCCCCAAGACTCGGGTCGAGGCTCACCGTCTCGTTGCGATGATCGCATCGGTCATCACCGGTGCCCTGAGCGTTTGGGTGCTGCTTGCATTCGACAAGTCCGACGGCGGCTTTCAGTTCCGCAACGAAGATCCAAACGTCTGGATCGACAGCCTCGGAATTCGGTGGGACCTCGCCGTCGACGGCATCAGCCTGTTCCTCGTCGTGCTGACCGGCTTCTTGTTCCCGTTGGCGATCATCGGCGTCACTCCCGAGCACAGCCCGAAGAATTATTTCGCCTGGATCATCGCACTCGAGGCCGGGGTGATGGGCGTCTTCATGTCGCTCGACCTCTTCTTCTTCTTCGTGTTCTTCGAGGTCGTCCTTGTCCCGATGTACTTCCTGATCGGAAGTTGGGGTCACGGCAACCGCATCTATGCCGCGACCAAGTTCTTCCTATTCACCATGTTTGGTTCCGCTCTGATGATGGTCGGCATCCTCGCGATCGTGTTCTTCCACGAGAACGCGACCGGCATCGTCACGTTCGATGTCGTGGCTCTGGCCGAGGGCCAGAACTGGGGCGTGGAGGTCGGACGCTGGATCTTCCTCTCGTTCGTGCTTGCCTTCTCGGTGAAAGTGCCGGTGTTCCCTGTCCACACGTGGCTGCCTGACGCGCACACGGAAGCTCCGACCGCTGGATCGGTGATTCTCGCCGGTGTCATGCTCAAGCTGGGTACTTACGGGTTCTTCCGGTTCGGTCTCTACCTGTTCCCTGAAGCTGCGACGTGGTTTGCTCCCGTGCTTATGGTGCTCGGAACTATAGGAATCCTCTATGGCGCGGCCGCCGCAACCATGCAGAAGGACCTCAAACGTCTGGTCGCATACTCCTCGGTTGCCCACCTCGGGTTCATCGTGCTCGGCACCTTTGCCATCACTACCGAGGCCCTCACCGGTTCGGTCTCGCAAATGGTCAACCACGGTCTGTCGACCGGAGCGCTCTTCTTCCTCGTCGGCTGGATGTACGAACGTCGTCATACGCGCCAGATCTCCGAGCTCGGCGGGCTGCAGAAAGCAGCACCCGTCTTTGCTGGCATGTTCACCCTTGTCATGCTCAGCTCGATCGGGCTCCCAGGCCTGAACGGTTTCGTCGGCGAGTTCCTCATCCTGCTTGGAGCGTTCGTCGCCAACCCGTGGATTGCATCGGTGGCTGCCACCGGCGTCATCTTTGCAGCGGTCTATCTGCTGTGGGCATACCAGCGCGTCTTCCACGGCAAGGCTGAGGGTGACAACGCAACGATGGAAGATCTACGGACCAACGAGTTGATGGTCCTTGCTCCAATGATCGTGCTGATCGTGTTCCTCGGTGTCTACCCCAAGCCCATGCTCGAACGGATCGAGCCTTCGATAGAGGTCCTGGTATCCCACATCGATGCGAACGTTGAAGGCTGGAGCGAACCTACAGCTGACGTGCTCATCGCCGAAGAGTCTCATGAAGATGAGGAAGGCGAAGAGGGCGCAAGCGAAGAAGAAGGTGAGGCGGAATGACCCTCGCCCAAGTTGTGAACCCAAGCATTGATGTCGGAATCCTTCTGCCCATGTTGTTCATGGGCGTTGGCGGTTTGCTCATCTTGACGATGACGTCGGTCAAGAAGGACATCCCCGCAGCGTTTGTCACGGCGTGGTCCGTAGCTGCCAGTGGCGCTGCGATCATCTCTGCGATCGTGCTGTGGAACCGCCTGGGCGACGAAGGTGCAAGTTCAACGGTCGCCGACGCGGTTGGGTTCGATGGTTTCTCGATATTCCTCACCGTGGTGATTGCCTCCGCGGTTGCCATGGCGTCGCTACTCGCCCACCCATACCTCGAGCGAGAGGAACTCGAAGGAGTCGAACTTCACGTACTCCTACTGCTCTCGGGCACCGGTGGGCTCATCATGGCGTTCGCCAATGATCTGATCGTCTTCTTCCTCGGGCTCGAAACGCTGTCGATGGCGGTGTATGTGCTCGCAGCGATGCATCGTCGTCGTATCCAGAGCCAGGAGGCGGGCATGAAGTACTTCGTGCTTGGCGCCTTCTCGTCGACATTCCTGTTGTACGGAATCGCACTCATCTATGGTGCGACCGGTTCGACCAATCTGATCGTGATTCAGTCGTTTCTCAGCGACAATGTGATCCGCCAGGACGGTTTGCTCCTCGGCGGAATAGCGATGCTCATCGTTGGTTTGGCCTTCAAGGTCGGGGCCGTGCCCTTCCACTCGTGGACGCCCGATGTCTATGAGGGAGCCCCGACACCGGTCGTGGCCTACATGGCGTCTGGTGTGAAGGCAGCTGGCTTTGCTGCTCTACTTCGTATTCTGTCGACAACGTTTGAGACGCTCGTCGATGATTGGGTTCCCGCAATCGAGGTGATCGCCGCTCTGACCCTCATCATTGGTTCGCTGAGCGCGATCGTCCAGACCGATGTCAAGCGCATGCTCGCGTACTCGTCGATTAGTCACGCTGGGTTCATCATGCTCGGAGTGCTCGCTGCGTCCGAGCGAGGTACCTCTGCGGCGCTCTTCTATCTCTTTACCTACGCCTTCCTTGTGAGTGGGACGATGGCTGCGCTCACAATCCTGGGCGGCGAAGGGGACAACGACTTCTCGTTCGGCTCGGTTCGTGGCCTCGGGCGTCGCAAGCCAATTCTTGCGTTTGCACTGATGATCTTCTTGTTTGCCCAGGCCGGAATCCCGTTCACCAGCGGCTTCGTTGCGAAGTTTGGTGTGATCGCTGCAGCGATCGATTCGGAGAATTACTGGGTGGCGGTCGTGGCGGTCTTTGCCGCTGTAGTCGGTGCCTTCTTGTACCTCAAGGTCCTCGTGTCGATGTTCCTCGAAGACTACGACGACGATGATGATGCTCGTGAGGTCGCCATTCCAAAGACGATCGGAGTCGTCCTTGCCAGCGCGGTCGTCGTCACCGTGCTGTTCGGTATCTTCCCTGGCCTGCTCGATGGGTTCGCCACGGACGCTCTTGTTGAACTCACCACCGGTATTACTGGTCCGTAGACCATGAGCCTCTCACGTGATGAGGCTCGCGAGGTCGCTGCGGTAGCGATTGGCTTGACGATTGTCTTGCGCTGGGTTGCTGGCGTCTTTCAAGCAATCGACGAAGTCGGCGGTGGCCAATGGACGGTGCGGTCGCTCCTCGGCCGTTTCCTCGCACCAGTGGGTGCCACCATGGGGATGTTGACGTTGGCTCTGGCGTTGTTGATCGTGTTGTCCCCGACCGGAAGCATCGAGAAGAGGACATTCAAGTTCGCCGAATGGCTCGCTGCCGCGTGCGCTGGCTTTGGCGTTGTGTCCGTGCTCAACAGCCTCGTTTTCGGCTTCGGCGGCATCATTGGCCGCATCTGGTTCGCCTCGCTGAACGGCTTTGCCGCGGTCATTCTCGGCGCGGCCGCCTGGTGGATTCTCACCTCCTTCGACTCAAACCGATAGTGGGGTCAGGTCTCACTTTCACTCGCTCCGCGAGTGGGGTCAGGTCTCACTTTCACTTTCCTAATCAAAGTCACTGAAAAATCAGCCAACCGACATCATCTTGCGGGTGCAGCAAGCGGGCTAGATCAACGTTGCGCGTTCGCGGATTTGTTGATTTTTGGTCGATGTTGGAGGTTGTAGGTGAAAGTGAGACCTGACCCCAACGGATTTTCGGTGAGAGTGAGACCTGACCCCAACGAGGGGTAAAACGCAGAAAGACCCGGCCTCTGCCGGGTCTTTCAGTCGGTTTTTGCCTGTCGAGGTGCGGTCGAGCTGCAGCTCTCTACTTCGAAGCTACGCCGCGTTCGCCAGAAAAAGGAGCTATGCCTCGAGGAAGATGCACTCGCCTGGGCACTCTTCGGCCGACTCGATGACACTCTCGATGAGGTTGTCAGGCACGCGGGCCATGCCTTCAGATCCGGCAGGGTTGTTGGTGCCGTCGAAGAGCTTTTCTTCGCCGTAGTTGTCGGCGGTTTCCTTCACGTAGAAGAGACCGTCATCCTGTCCAAAGAACACGGCGGGCGCGATTTCCTCGCAAAGTCCGTCACCGGTGCACAAGTCTTGGTCGATCCATACCTTCATAATCTCGATCTCCTCCGAGAGAGCGCTGTTCGCTTCTTCCATCATAGTGGTCGGTACCACAAACGGTGGCTTAAGCCGAAGCTGGTCTTGTGTGACTAAAGTACCCGTCATGTCCTTGTCGGGGTCAGCCAAAAGTGGTCGTATTCCCGATAGCGTCGTGACGTCCGTAACGTTGCCATTCCAGACTTTGGCGACCCCCAATTTCGACAGTTAGCCTGAGCAGCCGTGTCCGAGTTCTTACGCAGTTACTTCGTCGTCGCCATCTTCGGTGGCCTTGGCGTTCTCCTCGTCGGGGTCCTTCTTGGCCTTGGCTCGATTTTCCGGCCTCAGAAGCCGAACGAGCAGAAGGGCACGGTCTATGAATCCGGCGTCGAACCAACCGGCGACATGTGGTCCCAGGCAAACATTCGCTACTACGTGTTCGCGTTGTTGTTCGTACTCTTCGACGTCGAGGCGATCTTCATCTTTCCGTGGGCGACGCGTCTTGAAGCCCTCGGACTCTTCGGCCTGATCGAGATGGCCATCTTCGTATTCATCCTGCTTCTTGGGCTGATGTACGCGTGGCGAAAAGGAATGCTCAAATGGGTCTAGTCGAATCCGGCAAGATGCCGAAGCCGCTCACCGGCCTTCTCAACATGAGTCGCAAGTACTCCCTCTGGGTCTACCAGTGGGGCCTCGCCTGTTGCGCGCTTGAGATGGGTGCGGCGTTCGCGTCTCCGCGCTACGACGTGATGCGCCTCGGAGTAATCCCATTCCCAGCCAGTCCTCGCCAAGCCGACCTCGTGGTCGTGTCGGGCACGGTGACCGACAAGATGGCGCCGGCGATTCGCCGACTCTATGAACAGATGCCCGACCCCAAGTACGTGATCTCGATGGGGTCGTGCGCCAACTGCGGTGGTCCCTACTGGGATTCCTACTCGGTAACCAAGGGCGTCGATCAGATCATTCCCGTCGATGTGTACGTCCCGGGCTGCCCGCCGCGGCCTGAAGCGCTGCTCGAAGGCATCGTCATGCTTCAAGAGCGCATTCTCAACGAGGACATGACCGAACGTTGGACCGAGGAACCAATTGTGGTGGGTGCCTGATGTCCGAGGTCGAAACCGTCGAAGAAGACGTTGTCGAGGTCGATGAGGCTCGCGAAGCCATGCTTTCTGAGCTCTCGGACGAGCTTGGTGGCGACATCATCGAGAGCTTCGTCAAGCCCAACGATGACGTATGGATTCGGGTCTCCACCGACGCGTGGGTGACAAGCGCCGAGGTGCTCAAGAACCAGCTCGGCTTCGGGTTCTTCAACTTTCTCTCGGTTATCGACTGGCTGCCGTCGCCATTCGGCCGCGATATGGACTCGCAGGTCGACCTCGCCATGGCTGCCGAACAGGGCGAAATTGCCGATGCCCCAGACACCACGATCGAAACCGGATACGCCGGAGGCGACACGCGGTTCCAGGTGTTCGCCCGCGTGAACGATGTGAGCTCCCAACGAGCAGTCACCATCAAGGCCGACATTCCCAATGACACCCTTGCCTTCCCCACATGGATTCCCGTCTACCCAGGCGCCAACTGGCATGAGCGCGAGGCCATGGAGATGTACGGAGTTGATGTGACCGGCCATCCCAATCCTCGCAAGCTCTACCTCCCCGGGTCGTTCGAAGGCCATCCAATGCGCAAGGACTTCGCGCTGTTGTCGCGTCGAATCAAACCATGGCCAGGCATCGTCGATGTCGAGCCCATGCCAGGTGATGACGACGAAGGAGGCGACTCATGACCGCGATCAGCGACGGAGAGAAGCTCCGCAACCTTGGCCAGCAGGCCACCGAAGCACGTATGAACGTCGAGATCGAGACCGAGGGTATGACCCTCAACATCGGTCCTCAGCACCCAGCTACCCACGGAACGCTGCGTATCGTCGCAAAACTCGACGGGGAGCAGGTCGTCGCAGCCGAACCGGTCATGGGCTACATGCACCGTGGCTACGAGAAGCTCGCAGAAGTCCGTACCTATCCTCAGGTCACCACC
>CAZSYL010000044.1:0-31536 GCA_964610745.1 uncultured Acidimicrobiales bacterium | reverse complement strand
AGACGGTGAGTCGGCCTATAGGCGGGGTTCTGTCCAAGCCGGCCGAAACCGGCCCTGTGTGGCCATCTATCTATGCGGTCTACCTGGAGGTCGCAGCTTGCGCTGCTGGACGGGCCGCCCGTTCCTCCTACTTGACCTTGCTCCAAATGGGGTTTACCTAGCTGCCTCAGTCACCTGAAACACTGGTGCGCTCTTACCGCACCGTTTCACCCTTACCTGTGCTCTTGCGAGCCATCGGCGGTCTACTCTCTGTTGCACTTGCCTGCGTGTCACCACGACTGGCCGTTAGCCAGCATCTTGCCCTGCGGAGCCCCGACCTTCCTCAGCGCTGTTGCCAACGCCGCGACCACCCGGCCGACTCACCGCTCGTAAGTGTGCCCGAACTCTCGGCAATTTCTCCAGCTGACGGGTTGGCAATCGCCCGGACGAACGCCCACAGGATTGCGGTGAGGGTGAGCTGCAGCGCGTATCAGTCACGCCGTCCGTCTAGCGAAGTCCGGAACCTTCGGACGAACTGAAGTCAGTCGACGTCGATGTTGATGTCGATGTCGAGATCGAGCTCATCTTCGATACTGTCCAACTCGGCCTCGAGTTCTTCGAGCTCATCGGACAGCTCATCTTCGATTTCCTGGAGCTCTTCTCGTCGCTCGCCGAGTTCTTCTTGGACTTCGTCGAGCTGCTCTTGTCCTTCGATCAGGCCATCGTTTGAGGTGTCCTCATCGGGGACCAAGGTGTCACTTGAACACCCCGCGAGCAGGGCGATGACGATCACGCCGATGGCAACCAATGAGTGTCTGGACTGGTCCGCTCGGCGGTTTCTCATGTCTCAACGGTACCGAATCGGCTCGCTGTAGGAGCGAAGCAAACCCATCGCCCAACCAGAACTGAAGTTCGACCGCTTGTACTGGCACCTCAGCAACCGTGGTACTGGTGAAATCGTGGCACTCGACGGTGGCTTGGGAAGCGAGTAAGACTGTCACGGGGATCAGCAGATAGTCGGGAGGAACGACGTGGACCCTTCACTTGGCAGGATCTTTGCGTCGTTAGCTTCGACGGCGAGTCAGTCAAGCGGGGAGAGCGAAGAGCTCGCGGCCATCGGCCGAGCGGCGGTAGCGAGCCTTCGTGATGCGTTCGTGGACGAGCACCGACCTAACGACTTCGACGACGTGCTCTCACGTGTTGAGTCCGGTCAGGGCGAGGCTGTGTCGCGGCTTGCCGAAGTGATTGACAACTCTCGTCTCGGGGGGCTCGATCGAGCACTGCTCTCTTTGTCAGCCGAAGCCGCTCGGGCAGGCTTCGTCCCGCCACCTCCAGCCAACCTCGGCTCCTCGGACTCGATGGCTGAGTTGGAAGAGGCTGTCGTTCGGGAACGAGATCGGTTCACAGAGGACCCCGAGAGCCGTCTCCTCGCTCATCAACTGACGATGTTGCTCGAGGACTTGACGATCCGCTATCGCGATCTTGGTCGCAACGAAGAGGCTCTTCAGGCCGCCCTGGAGACTCGCGCCTTCGCCGAGGTGCTGGCTGAGATCGACCCTGATTATGGGTTCGGCATTTCGTTTGACCTGTTAAGCGATGCCTACGCCAAGCTCGGTCGATTTGAAGAGGCTGCGAAGGTCGCGGAGGAGGGCCTGGAAGGTCGTCGGCACGCATGGTCGCTCAAGGAACTGAGCGGCTACTACACGTCACTTGGTCGCCACGACGCGGCGGTCGAGAAAGCCGAAGAGGCGGTGGCCATGGAGCGCGAGAAGGCAAGTGCGCAACACTCGCTTCTCCCACTGCTGTTGGAGCACTTGAGTACGACCTATCGCTCTGCCGGCAGGAGCGAGGAAGCTCTGCCCGCCAGCCAGCAGGCCGTCGCCATTCACCGGCCCATCGCTGACGACGGCCCAGTCACGGGCTGCGAACGCGGCCGGACGCTGACGGCGCTCATCACACTCCAAGATGAGCTTGGACTTGGCCGCTCAGCGAGGGACTGCGAAGAAGCGATAGCTGCGACTGAGCATTGCCTCGCGCTTCACCGGGTGATGGGATCAACCGACCTCGATGGCCTCGCCACACTGCTCGCACAGCGCGGAACGCTCGCAATTATCTCGGACGATACATCGAGCGCGACGCTGCTCGAGGTACGCCAAGAACTTGAATCACTGGCAGCCAGCGTTGGCGAAGATCACCCAGCGATCATCTGGTTGCGGTCTACCGAACCGATCTAATAGGGAGCCCTAATAGGGGGTCACCCGAGTTTCAGGAGCCAGCCTGCGTTTATGTTGTGTTTCAGGTGAACGATTCGCGACAGAACTGTCGCGGAAAGAGAGTTCACTTGTCTCGCAACACTCCGTGACGGGTCCACAGCCCTAATCGAGGCGATCGTTGCGGCTGATGGAGATGTCGAGACCTTCAACTTCAGGATTGTCGATGCCGAGTCCGTCGAGGAAGACCTGCTCGATCGGGTCCTCACTGAACGGTCCGACCTCGATCTCACGATCGATGGAGTCGACTGCGGAGTTGGGTTCCTCGATCCAGACGGCGGACTCCCATGTGTCCTCACGCCGCGAACCGGGCCGCCTTTGCTCGCACAAGGAACATTCGACGCAGCGCTAACGCAATTCGACTACGTCATCGAATAGCGCAGCAGCTCGACGATCGGTGGCTCTCGTCGGCGTACTCTAGTGAGATGGTGGATCGTCGAGCAGCTGCGGGCTATCTGATTATTCAGGGAATTGCAGGCGCCGCCTGGTGGGTATTGCTTTTCACGAGCGAGGCAGTGCGCAATCTTTTCTTTGTCGACGTCACAGGATGGGAGGCCGGCCGGACCATCCTTCTTGCGGACCTTTTGATGTTTGCAGGAGCATCGCTGGTGAGCGGTTACCTCATTGCAACGGAAAGCAAGCTCGCTCGCCCAGCAACGTGGGCAACGATTGGCGCCACGACATACGCCACGCTCGTGGCTCTGGGCTGGGTCTTTGGCGGAATCGGCCATCTCCTCGGATTCGTTGTGATGGTGCTGTCGCTCGGCCTCACCGTGGTTGCGTCGACCGCACTTGGTAGCCCATGGGTGGAAAGTGAAGCAGTGGCATCGTGAAGCTGTTTCGGGTTGCCGACGAGAGCAGCTTCGGCTGGAACTACGCAAAGACGCTTATGCAGACGGCGGTGATGTGGACGATCTTCCTCGTCGTCGGCCCGTTCCTCGTGCATCGGATCGAAGAGAGCGTGGTGGATTGGGGTTGGCAGGGGTCGCGCCTAATCGGCGTTCTCCTCTTCATTGCGGGCGGAAGTCTCGGGCTGAGATCTGGCTACATCATGGCCAAGATCGGCAGAGGAACGCCGCTGCCCATGGACACCGCAAGAGAGCTCGTAATTGCGGGCCCGTATCGATGGATTCGAAACCCGATGGCGGTAGCCGGCACCGTCCAGTCGTTTGCAACCGGCATTTTCCTTGGCTCGCCCGCCGTGTTCGCCGCAACCGTCTTCAGTGCCACCCTTTGGCACGTTGGCGTTCGGCCATCCGAAGAACGCGATCTCGTGGAGCGCTTTGGTCGGCCTTATGTCGATTACTCACATGCCGTTCGCTGCTGGATTCCAACACTTCCAATCCCGGTCGACTTCCGCTAGGTCAGCGCCTGAACAGCGCGGACAGTTCGGAGCGGGAACTCAGGCCGAGCTTCTTGAAGATCCGTCCGAGGTGATTCTCAACCGTGCGGGTCGACAGGAATAGCTCGTCGGCCATCTCTCGATTACTCGACCCCTCGGATGCGATGTGAGCAATTTGTCGCTCTCGTTCACTCAAGGGGTTGGTGCACGCAGAAATCTCAGGGACGATCGTTGTGCGATCCTCTTCGAGGAGGTCGTGCGCCTGAAGAGCAAGGCGATTCGCGAACTGCTCGTCATCGCTACGTGCAGCAACCGAGGCGAACAGCAAGGCGCTCACCGCTGAAGCCCGCAATCCGGCCGACAGCATGTCGGCGGAGACGTCTTGCAGCGCTGATACGTCGCCATCGACTACGCCGCGGCAATGGCGGGTAAGGAGCACCACATAGGGACAAGCCTCGGTCTCTAATACGAGTTGATCGAATGTGTCCATGACCATGTCGGCGTGACCGATTCGTGCAGCTTCATGGGCCGCCATTGCGCCATACAGATGATGATCGTTTTCCATTGCACGTGTGCAGGCATCCAAGTTGATCGACGCTGCCTTTTCGTAGTCGCCGGAGCTCGCTGCGATTTGGCTCTGTGCCCTCATATAGAAGGTTGCTGAACGAGGGTCCGCGAGGGATAACTTGGCGTCGCTGCCCTTCAGTACCTCGCGTGCTTTAGCGACCTGCCCGATCGTGGCCAAGGCATGTGCGTAGCACGCGATCCCGACCCTGATTATGCCTCCGGGGTCGGATTGAGACAGCAGCGCCACGCCCTTTTGTGCGTAGTCGACGCGTCCGTCGTCTCTCCACGCCATCATCCGAACTATCGAACGTCCCATGGTCAACGTACCGCTTGGACGGCCTTCCATATCCATGGCATCAGCCGCACCATCTAGCATCGCTATCGCCCAGCCAACCTCGGCCTGAGTAATCGCAAGCTGTGAACGGGCAATCCGCATCATTTCCGCCCCGGTTCCGCTCGGAGCCGACGAAATGAGCGTGTCAAGACGCATCTTCCGTTCGGACAGATCGCGCCTTGGTCCGAGTAGTGAACTTGCGATGAGGTTTGCAAAGAGCAGACCAGTTTCGATATCGGGTGGGAGGCCTTGATGTTCGAGGAGCTCATCTACAACGCCCATTGCAAACGAAAAGTCACCCTGTGTCCCTCCGGCAATCGCAAGGGCCGAGGCGAGTCGGGCCCGTGCCTCCAAGGTCGTGACGTCCTCGAGGGCCTCCTCAAGCTCCGGCAGCACAACCGCGGTTTGTCCGGTAAAGATGAGGTGTTCTGCTCGTGCGGTGATTACACGAGTCATCTCAAGTTCGGTGGTGGCAGCATGTCGCGCCCGTTGAAAGACCCGCTCGGATTGCTCAGGGTCGCCCATCAGTGCAGCGGTCAGGGCCTCGGCAACCGATACCTCTATCGATCGAAGCTCGGTTGGGATGGCGTCGACGAGTATCGACGTGGCGTGGAGGTCGAAGGTTGCAAATGCGGCCAACACCGCCTGGTCTGCGAGCTTTGGGGGTAATTCCACGCCAACTTCCTGGGCCCACATGGCGACGCGGACAAGTCCCGGCGAGAAGCTTCCCTCTGGCCGGATGGCGATCGAACTCGCAAGCTCCCCTACGAGCTCCCGCCTCCGCAGAGGTTGTATCTCGGACCGAAGCCGTTCTCCAATGAGGGGATGGGCAGGGCGAATTTGGCTCGCACCAGCCACCATTTCGGCGCGGACAAGCCGAGCGTATTCCAACCCGGCGAGTTCAGGCATCACTCCGAGTTCGATGGCCAAGTCTTCATCGAGTGGCTCGGCAATTGCGACGAGGTCGAGTGCATGTCGAGCACGCTCTGACAAGCTGGCCAGGCGGACACCTAGGAACGAATCGAGCTTGTCGAAATCCAGTGCGGTGAGGTCGGCGTCCCAATAAGGCTCCTGCTTCACCATGAGGTTGGCGCTTTCGATTTCAGCGAGGATGCTCAAAACCACATAGGGGTTTCCGCTGCTGAGTTGCCAGATCATGTTGGCGAGCGAAGGCGATGGTGTGCCGTCCAGTTCTCTATCGAGCAGGGCATCGACCTCACGTTGGTCGAGCGGCGCCATCTCGTGCCGAGAAACTCCGTTGCGCCCGAGAAGAGCAACGACCGAAGGTGTTTCGATTCGCTCTGAGCGCACCGTCGCGAGGATCAATCCTCCCTGGCTTTGGAACTGGTGACAGACCGCAACACTGCCAACGTCGAGTTGGTCGAAGTCGTCGAGAAGTAACAGCACTCGGCGGCCGTCCGCGCGGGTCGAAATCGCTTGTAGAACAGCGCTCACGAGCAGCTCGACGGCTGGCACCGTGTCTTGTGGGAGAAGATGGCCGACACCGCTGAACGCGAGGCCTTGAATTGCGGGCGATCCGCTGAGGTGCTCGACGTGCCACGAGGCATCTAGTGAGGATGCTATTTCCCTCGCTACCCACGACTTGCCAATACCCGCTGGCCCGGTAAGCACGACCGATTGTTGGTTGGACAGCTGATCTTTGATCGACGTCAACGCGTCGCCTCTAAGCCGCAAATCCTCCATCTCTGAAGGGTACACAGGCAGTTTCGCCAGTCGATAGTCGTAAAGCCCGGCTAGACGACTACTCAAAGAGTGTTTAGAAGCTACTCAAGCGCTGGTCCGGCCCTGGATTGGGCGTTCGTGGCCTCCTATCTTCGTGCTAGGCGATCAGCTGCGGCGGACAAGTGGTGAACAAGGCGGCTCTGTTCACCACTTGGGCAGAGCCTCGCTCTCGTTCGGTGCCGGCGAGAAGGGCGAGACGGGGTCGCCTGCTATCAACGCCGGCGTAGTCGGAGCCGCGGTCGAGTGGCTGCGGTGCTTTGGCCCGCGATGATCCCTGCGAGCGCTGAGACCACGACGAGGATGGCAAGGATCTGAACACTCGTGAGAGCCTCGTCCAACCAGATCCACGCAGCGATTGTGGAGATCACCGGGATGAGCAGCGTGAACGTCGAGCTGATCCACAACGGGATCTGTTGGATTGACCAGTTCATCATTGAATGGCCGAGCAAACCGGAGCCGAACGTCAGGATGAGCAGCCACACCCAGTTCGATGTCGACGGCCAAGACAGATCCTGGCCAAACACGATTGCCAGTGGGATGTTGATGATGGCAGTCCAGATTGCAGCGCCGACCGTGTACTCCTGGGGCGTGATGTCTTCCTTCGCTTTCCGCGAGAAGACAAAGTACGCCGCCCACGAGAGCAGCGCTCCGATCGCGAGTGCATTGCCAGCCAAGCTGCTCTCAGACCCATCAGCACCGGAGAGCACAACCGTGACTGCTCCGACGATCGCGACCAAACCCAGCCCGATGCTCCGCGAACTGATCCGTTCGCCAAACAGGCGTGCAGCAACGATTGCGACGACCACTGGTTGCAACGAGCCGATCACGGTTGCGTTTGCGATCGAGGTGAGTTTCACAGCCGAGAAGAAGAATGCAATGTCGACGCCGAGGGCAAGTCCTCCCCAGAACGACTTTTGCAGAACTCGGATCGATATTGGGGTCTTGCGGAAGGTCAGGAATGCCGTCAGCGTGAGTCCATAGATGGTGAAGCGGTAGGCACCGATTGCCAACGAACCCATGTCGATGCCTTTGACAATGACGGTGGAGAGCCCCCACGCAGCAACTGCAATCGCTGCCGCTCCAACCCCGAGCGGGTTGACCGAGCCTTGTGTTGTTGCTTCGGTCGAATCCATCAGGGCACGGTATAGGGGCCGGCGAGGAGCACGACATCGATGCCTTCTGTGGCCGAACCCCGAAGGGTCAGATGAAGACCGCGGAGAAGCTCAAGGGCTTTGTTCAGATCATGGACATTCGCTAGCCGCGGCGAAACTCTGGTGAGTCTGACCTAACGGTCGCGGGTCAGGCGTTTCGGCGCGAGAAGGCTGAAGCTCTCGTCAATCCAAGAACGCAACTCGTCGGCATCGGGTGGTTCGGCCGGGTCGAACTCGATCTTCTGCCAGCCATCGGCGAGCTTCAACCGCATTGTGCATAGATCGTCTTTTTCGCCGAGGAACACGAAGTTCTTGCCGCCTGCAGCGAAGGCCCGGTTCACACACGAGCTGCCCTCGGTAGTCTCGGGAAAGGTCATCGCGTGATCCCGGATCACATCGCTGATCGGATACCGGAATTTCTCTGGATCTGCCATCACAGCACCTTCCTTATGTTCTCGACGCTGACACTCCACCCACCGGTCACGATCTCTCGCATCGCGTCATCGGGGAGGCCATGGTGCTCGATGGTCATCGTCGAACCATCTGCAGACGCCTCGATCAAGACCACGATCTGCTGGCCCTGTTCCCAGTCGATAACGAGCCGGTGCGGCTCCTCGACCTCGGCAACCGTGCCTCGGACCTCGTAGCTGCCGCTGTCGAACTTCATACTGACGTGCACCGCGCCGCCAGGCGTTGGCTCCCATACGTGGACGTTCCACAGCTGGTCGACGCCGCAGCCCCACCAACGCTCGAGCGTCTCGACGTCAATCCACGCGGCGAACAACCGCTCTGGTGTTGCCTCGTAGCTACGGGTGATTGATACGGGTTTACTCATGGCCGTCCTCCTCAATCACATCGCCAAGACGGTCGAGGCTTGCTTCCCAGCCTCGCTGTACCTCGCTTACCCAGTTGGTCACGTCGGAAAGTGGGTCCTGCACGAGGGAGAGACGATGGGTTCGCCCTTCTCGTCGGCGTTCAACCAGGCCCGCTGCCTCTAGGACTTGTACGTGCCGGTGCAGCGCTTGCTTCGACATCGTGAACCGCTCGCCGAGCTCGGGGGTTCCTAGATCTCCGGTGCGGAGTTCGCGGACGATTCGACGTCGGTGCGCGCTGGCCAACGCGTCGAATGTTCGGTCGAGTGTGTCCGTGGCTGTCATGTCGACACGTTACGCCCCCTGCTTCCTATCGTCAACATTTGTGTTGACGATGGTTTCGTCGCGGGTGCTGGCACCTTGCGGCCACTAGTTAGTGAACGGCATATCGGCCGGCGGCGGGGGAGGCGACATTGTTGGCATTGTTGTTGCCGCTGGTATTCCTGCTGCCGGGGTGTTCGTTCGACGCGGAGCACGTCCGAAGAAGCCGAGGGATATCAACACACTCCCGCCGATCGCTCCCAACGGTGCTGTCGTCACATCGAAGCTCGGGCTGAACGGCTTCCAGTTCTCGGGAAGGAAATTGTCGAGCGCCGCATCGGTGGCGATGATCGACAGCGGGGTGAGCACCACCAAGATGAGGAGCGAAAACGCCAAAAGCACTCCGAGCCATCGCAGCCAACGAGCCCCCAGGATTGCCCAGAACGCAACCGCCGCAGCGGTTGCCAGTGCCAGGCCAACCAGCAGGAATCCGAGGCCGAACAAGTCATATGAGTTCTGACCGTTGATCGTCGCGTCGAGCAGTCGGTCGGGCACGCGCTCCCGAAGCGCCTCGATTGCTTCGGAAGCGTCGTCCACGAGCTCGGCGGCGTCTATCTCGCCATCGACTGCGTCACCAACGGCATCGCCTACAGCGTCCTCGACCGCATCGCCGACGGCACCCTCGGCCGCCTCTTCTGCCAACTCGGCGAAGGCTTCGGTGTCGATGTCGACGTTGACCCATGTGAGCGCGGACGAAGCAATCACGAGTCCCACGCCAATCAGGGCCAACACAATTCGAAGAATGCGGACCATTGGTTGGATAGTACGCCGTGAAGGGTGGTCGATGTTGGGCTCAGCGAACTATCGTCAGATCGTGGAACTCGAGGGCACCAAATCCCATGCGAACATCAAAGCGGCATTCGAAGCCGAGAGCGCGGCGAGCGTGATGTACCGCTGGTGCGCCCAACAGGCCGATGTCGAAGGGCACCCCGAAGCAGCAAAGCGGTTCGCGGCAATGGCTGAGGTCAAGGTCGGCCAGGCGCTCGGACACCTCGAATATCTGTCGTATGTAGGCGATCCGGCGACCGGTGCAGCCATTGGCGACACCGAGGACAACCTCGAAGCAGCCAAGACCGCCGAGCATCTCAAGGCGTCCGAGCTGTTTCCAGGCTTTGTCGTGACAGCCCGAGCCGAAGGCCTCGACGAGATTGCGGAGTGGATCGAATCGCAGATGCGAGCCGATGAAAGCAATGCGAACAAGCTCGCTGCTGGCCTCGAAGAGCTCTAAGGCCGACCACCCAACTACAGTGCGAACATGACCGCGAAATTTGATGAGCTCGGTGGCTGGCCAGCCATACTTGGATCGCTCACAGCCAATGAAGACCTCGATGGCGAAGCCGCCGAGGCCGTGCTAATGACGATCCTCGAGGGCGACGCGACCGAAGCCCAGATCGCTGCGTTCACCATGGGTATTGGGCAGAAGGGTGAGACTCCCGAGGAGCTCTCCGGCATGGTCCGGGCAATGCGCGAGGCAGCAACCCGACTGGACATGCCCGACGGCACGATCGACATCGTTGGAATGGGCGGCTCGCCGAGCCGGCGCAAGGCCGCGCTCAACGTCAGCACGATGGCGTCCTTTGTCGCCGCAGCCGCAGGCGCCCAGATCTGCAAGCACGGCAACCGCAAGGCCTCTTCGACATCGGGCAGCTTCGATCTGCTCGAAGCGCTCGGGATCAACTTCGATATGGCACCCGAGCAGCTCCAGGACCTCGTCGCCCGGACCGGCGTCGGGTTTGCCTTCGCCAAGGCGTATCACCCGGCACTTCGATTCGCTGGCCCCGTCCGTGTACAAATGGGCATTCGTACGGTGTTCAATATCCTCGGGCCGCTCGCGAACCCTGCCCGGCTGAAGCGCCAGGTCGTGGGTGTGGCCGACGAGGCATTGGCGGATCGTATGGTCGACGTGCTCGACGCGACCGGTTCAGATCGGTCGTGGGTTGTCACTGGTCATGGCTCACTCGACGAGCTCTCGACCGCTGGGCCGACGAACGTTCGACAACTCATCGACGGTGAACAGACGCGCTTTACGGTGAATCCGTCAGATCATGGGATCTCGGCTCCGCCGGTCGATGCGCTCGACGGAGGCGACGCAGCGACCAACGCGGCGATTTTCCGCCGGCTCCTCGATGGTGAGAACGGTCCCGTTCGCGACATCGTCACCCTGAACGCTGCTGCCGGCCTCGTCGTTGCCGACGTCGCAAGCGATCTGGATGCGGGCCTCGAGCTCGCAAATCAGGCAATCGATTCGGGAGCGGTCGGCGAGAAACTCGCAGCGCATACGGAAACCGCTAACGAGATGCGACAATAGTTCTGTGACATCAAGTCTTTTTGACCCGGCGATCGAACGGGCAATCCGCATTGCGAAGAAAGGCAAGAAGGCCAAGGTGAAGGTGGCCCCGCCGCCCCGTCTCGTGCCGCTTCTTTCGTTCAAGACAATGCCGGACAAAGCCAAGGAAACGGTGCTCGAGGTTCTCGATACCGACGACGACTTCCGTGAACGTGTGGCCGAGGGCGTGACCGAAGCCAAGCATGGTCGCTTCACCTTCAGCTACCTCACCCGACCCGAGGGTTGGGAAACGTTCATATCGAACATGGTCGAGGCCGACGGGCCTGTCGTCCAGGGGTCCTCCGGTTCAGTGGCCGAACTGGAGGACCGACTCGAGAAGGCCACCGCAGCCCGGCTCGCCGCTGAACAAGATGCCAAGCGTGCCCGTGAAGCGCTCACCGCGATCGAAGGCGAGCTCGATCAGGCCAGCGATGACGGCGAGGTTCTCCGAGCCAGGATCGACGAGCTCACCCAGGAGGTCGAGAAGCTCAAGGAGCAGCGTCAACGCGCCGTTGGCGAACTCAAGACCACCGAATCGGTGATGGCTCGCCACATCGCAGCACGCAAGCAGCTCGAAACCACCGTCGAACAGATGGCCTCGGCCCAGCTCTCGAGTACGACGGTCGGCGGGTCGATCACCGACGCCGAAGTGCGAGTCGGTCTCGATGCGATCGATTTCACGGTGGCCGAGCTCCGCGGCCAACTCGATTCGTTGCGGCGGGCTTCGACCCCCGAACGCGTTCAAGTCGCTCGGCGGGTGCCGTTGGTTCCGCCGTTGGGCCTAGTCGACGATTCGGTCGAGTTTGCCGAGTACGTGCTCAAAATACCGAACGTGGTCGTGCTGATCGATGGATACAACGTCACCAAGGAAGCCAAACCAAACCTCGAGCTTGCCGATCAACGGAGCTGGCTTGAGCGGAGGCTCACCGACTATGCCGCGCTGTTGGACGGCCGTTTTGAGATCGTCTTTGATGGCGCAGACGTGTCGGCTGAACAGTCACGAGGGTCGTCGGTCCGCGTTCGCTTCAGCCCCGATGGCGTCGAAGCAGACGACGTGATCATCGCCGCGGTGAAGGGCACCGACCCCCGTCGGCCCGTCGTTGCTATCAGCTCCGACAAACGCGTACGTGAAGGCGCGCTCGCTAGCGGAGCAAACGTATTGCACAGCCGTCAGCTCATCGCCGTGCTCTAAAGGACATGCTCTAAAAGACATTGCTCTAAAGGACAGTGCTCTAGCTGCGCCGCAGCCAGTCTCACATTTGGGCTGTCTCAGATTTGGCTGTCAGACCCCGTGGGTACTGTTCTGGCCATGAGCTTCTCCGACTCCGAATCGATCACGATCGATTGCGACACCTGCGTCATGCAGTCCACCCCAGCGTGCGAAGACTGTGTGGTGACCTACCTCTGCGACCGTTCGGCCGAACAAGCCGTCGTCGTGAACCTCGCCGACTTCCGTGCCATGAAGGCCCTTGCAGACGTCGGTCTCGTTCCCGAGCTGCGCCACGACACCGGGATCCACTAACCGCACAGCCACACGGCCGCGCCACAAGCCGGTGGGCGGCCAAATGCCCGTAGATTGAACAGATGCCGCTGGAGGATGCGATCGCAGCGATTGCCGAGAACCATGCGATCGACAAGATCGGTTTCTGCGCCGCTGACGTGTTTGCCGACGTTCGGGCTGCCCTCCACGAACGCAAGGCCGCCGGACTGAGTGCCGACATGGCGTTCACCTACCGAAACCCCGATCGCTCGACCGACGTATCTCGATCACTTGTCGGTGCTCGATCCATCGTGGTCGGCGCACGGTCCTACCGTCGCTCCGCCCCAGCAACAGCGTCGAGCGACGCCGGCCAGGCAGACATTGCCGAGTACGTCTGGGAACCGCACTACGCCGAACTCCGCGTGGGCCTCGACGCGATCGCCGAACATCTCCGCGCCGAGGGTTTCGACGCTCGTGTCCTCATCGACGACAACGCACTCGTCGACCGGGCAGCGGCCTATCGGGCCGGAATTGGCTGGTGGGGCAAGAACTCCAACATTTTGGTGCCCGGTGTCGGTAGCAAGTTCGTCCTTGGATCGGTCGTGACGACCGCCGAGCTCGACGTTAACGCCGAGCCACTGGCCGATCAGTGTGGGCCGTGCCGCCGCTGTATCGATGCCTGCCCAACCAACGCGATCGTCGACGATGGTGTGATCGACTCCAACCGCTGCCTTGCGTGGCTGGTGCAGTCACCGGGCAGCTTCCCGATCGAACATCGCGAGGCGCTCGGCGGGCGCATTTATGGATGCGACGACTGCCAAACCTCATGCCCTCCAAACGTCGTGGCCGAGCGCCACGAACCAGGTCCGCTCTCGACCGGAGTGACGAGTGTCGAAGTGTCCGAGCTGCTGTCGCTCGACGACGAGGCCCTGCTCGAACGCTTTGGCGTCTGGTACATCCCACGCCGTGAACCTCGCTATTTACGCCGCAACGCGCTCGTCGTGCTCGGTAACGTCGGCGACCCTGACAGCCCGGTGGTCCGCGAGCTCATCGATCGTTATGTCGGCAGCGACGACGAGATCGAACGCGAACATGCGCTGTGGGCAGCAGAACAGCTCGGGCTTCAAACGACATGAATTCCGATCCCTCAACGAACGTCGACAGGCCGAATCGCCACCTTCTCGTCACAAACGACTTCCCACCCAAGATCGGTGGAATTCAGCAGTACCTCTACGAGCTCTGGAGTCGCCTCGACCCGGACAGTTTCGAGATCCACACCACGCCCTACCGCAACGCCGACGCATTTGACGCCTCAAACGACTTCACCGTCGAACGCTCGACCGAACCTGTTTTGTTGCCGTATCCATGGCTTGCCAAGCGCCTCGACGCTGCCGCTTCGAAGTTCGGTGCCTCGATGCATGTCATCGACCCTGCGGTGCCGCTCGGCGTTATCGGGCCGCGGCTGGCTCAGCCGTACGCAGTCGTGCTGCACGGAGCCGAGGTCACCGTTCCTGGACGATTGCCCGGTACATCAAACGTGCTTGCCCACGTGCTCGATAATGCCACCGCGGTGATCTCGGCGGGGGAGTACGCGCTCGGTGAGGCCGAACGAGCGGTCGGCCGGCCGCTGCGAAACGTGGTCGTACCCCCGGGAGTCGACGTCGATCGATTCCGGCCGACGTCGACAGAAGCGCAGCGCACCATTCGTGCTGCGTACGACATCGGCCCCGACGCGCCCTTCATCTTCAGCGTGTCGAGACTCGTCCCACGCAAAGGGATGGACACGTTGGTCAAAGTAGCGGCGCGCTTGCAGACGACCCATCCCGATCTGGTGGTGTGCATTGCAGGAAGCGGCCGAGATGACCGACGCCTCGCCCGCCTGATCGAAGGAACTGGAGCACCAGTCCGGCTGCTCGGTCGAATCTCCGAAGACGACAAAGCGGACTTGTTAGCAGCAGCCGACCTGTTCGCCATGTTGTGTCGGAATCGATGGGGCGGTCTCGAGCAGGAGGGCTTCGGCATCGTGTTTGTCGAAGCCGCAGCCGCAGGGACCCCACAGATAGCGGGCAGCTCGGGTGGAGCAGACGAGGCGGTGCTCGATGGTGTCACCGGGCGCGTCGCTGCGGCCGACGCCAGCATCGCAGATTTGACCGACCTGTTTGCATCGCTGTTGGATGACCCCGTGCAACGAACGGGCATGAGCGAACAGAGTCGGCAACGGGCGGTTGAGTCGTTCTCGTACGACACGCTCGCAGGGCGTCTGTCGGTAGCGCTCGACGAGTGGGCGGGAGAACACCGTGGCTAAGAAAGAACAGGCCGGAAAAGACGCTTCTCAAAAGCCAGCTCCCGAACCGCCGAACATGGCACTCGCAAACATTTCGCTGCAGATCACCGCAGCGTTTACGATCCTGTCCGTCATCACGTTTCTGCTTCAACCTCGTCTCGACCTTGTCTACGCGGTCGTCAGCGCGGTCTTGTTCGTCGCCGGGATTTTCACCTTGGGCCTCGGCTTTTGGAATGGTATTCAGCGCAGCCGTATCGATGACGTGCGGCTCGCCGGGCTACTCGCGGTGGACAAGAGCCACGTTCCGGCATCGGTCAGAAATCGGTTGTGGCTGGCTGTGATCGTCCAGACCATCGTGACGTTTACCTTTGCTGCACTACGGCCCGAGACCCAACAAGCCTTCGGCGTCCTGGTCCCGACGCTCGGACTTGGGTTCGCAGCGCTCTGGGGTTCGCGCTTTGCAAAGTTTCACCCGCGGGACGACCGACGGTGATCGGTTCTGCCGAATTGGGCCTGATTCGGCTACTCTGCCATCGGCGATTGTCATATGCCGGGTCGCTCCCGGCGGAGAGAAAGTGGTTCCGTGTCTGATCACGCTGCTGAGCGAACAGAAATCGAAGCGTCTCCCGAGGCGTGCTTTGCTGTTGCGACTGATTTTGCCAGCTACACCGATTGGGCCTCGGACATTAAAGAGGTCGAAGTTGTCGCAGTGGACGACACCGGACGGGGTGGCGACGTCGCCTTTCGTGTCGCCGCCATGGGCCGGTCAACCCGCTACACCCTCCGCTACAGCTACGGATCGAACCCGCTGCGCATGTCATGGCGCCTCATCGAAGGCGATGTCATGGAACGAATCGACGGAGAGTATGAGTTTGTCCCCATCGACGATGGGCAGCGCTGCGAAGTCCGGTACTACGTCTCGGTCGACATGTTGGTGCCACTTCCGGGCTTCGTAAAACGACGCGCCGAGGCCAAGATCCTCCACACCGCCATCGAGGATCTCAAACGACGGGTCGAATCGGTCACACCATGAACGCCCTCGACCAGGGGCGGATAGACCGGGCTCGCGAGCGCCTTGAGTCGGCTGCTGGACGCGATTCAGCGAGCGACCCAGCCATTCGCATCGTCAAACTGAACCCGCCCGAGGCGGGCGCCGAATCCCTACAGCTCAACCGTAAGCTCACGATGCTGAGCGGTCTCAGTGGTTCGGGCCGGCGAACGCTCTTTGGCACGATCGATGGGATGCAGCGTGACGCTGGCCTCTCTGCCGAAGCCCACTCGGCCGAGACCTTCGAGATCGAGGTCGATCCAAACAACGCCACGGCTGCGGTCCTACTTCGGATTATCGACAGCTGCGAACAGGCCATGCTGCTGAGCGGTGCCGAGATGCGTGGTGCCGACATGGTGCTTGCAGACCTCGACGAAAAGATTCGCTCACTTCAGAATTCGCCCAGCAATCAGGTCGATACGCCCGAAGCTCCGGTGCGCCGGCCTGAATTCGACGCGTTCATAACCCAGGTGCTCGACCTGCCGGCCGACGCAGACAGCATCGTGGGAGGACTCGCGGCGCTGTCCCGCGATCCCCGGCGTGTCGCTCTCAAAGCTGCATGCTCGCTCGAACTCGACGAGGCCGCTGGCGGGCCAAAGCTCTTCGGTTCAAGTGTCCGTGGCCAGTCGAACCTCGTACGGGCCGAAGCTGAAGGTGAACTATCGGAATACGACATGACTCCGGGCTCACCTGCCTATGTGCTCGCATCACGGCTCGAAGTCATCGGCATTCCCACCTCGCCGCTCGACGCTGCAGAGGTAGCCACGGCGCTCCTTACCCAGATCGAAGAAGCTCAGCAGCACCAGGCAGCGTATGCAGAGTCTGTAGGAGCACTTACCGGCTCAGCCGCAGAGCTCGCCAGCGAGCGCGAGCTGATCGTCACCCGGCGAGGCACTGCATTACGCCGTCAGTCGACCCAACAACACCTTCGCCGAATCGCTCGATCCCAACTCGACGCCGATAGCCGGGCCCGGGGCCTAATGCCGGTGCTGATCGAAGAACCCTTTGCCGATCTTCCCGACGAGCTCACTCAGCCGACGCTTTCCATGCTGCTCAAGCACACCGAATTGGCCCAGGTGATCCTGGTCGCCAGCGACGTCGACGTTCGAGCGTGGTGCGACGCCATCGACGACAGAGCACAGGTCGTCGACGCGACCGGATGGTTCGCACAGGAGCGTGACGGGTGGTAGCGATTGGTTTCGATGTGGGAGGAACCAATGTCAGGGGAGTCGCGTTAGAGCCTGGCTCGGCGGTACCGCTGGCGACGTTGAGGTCAAAGACGAAAGCGGACGGCGATGTGCTCGTCGACACGATCGTCGAGGTCACCGAAGGCCTTCTGGCCGAGCTCCGAATTGCCGATGACACGGTGGTTCTCGATGCCGTTGGCCTTGGCATTGCCGCGCTGATGGATGCAAACGGCATCTTCCGCTATGCGCCCAACATCCCTGGTGTCGTCAACTATCCACTGGTCGAGCGGGTAAAGGATCGCCTCAGCGTGCCAGTCATTGCCGACAACGACGCCACGACCGCCACCTGGGCTGAAGCGAAGTTCGGTGCGGGCATTGGCTACGACGACATGGCGTTCGTCGCGCTTGGCACGGGAATCGGAACCGGATTTGTGCTCGGCGGACGGTTACACCGCGGCGCACACGGATATGCCGGAGAGTCGGGCCACATCACGATCGATCGTGCCGGTCCCGAACACATCACCGGCGCACAAGGGCCGTGGGAGTACTTCGCATCCGGCAGCGGCCTCGGCATCCTGGCACGGGATTGGGCCGACGCAGGACGTCTCGACTCGGCGATCGAACTTGCGGGTTCGGTCGAGGGCATCCTTGGTGAACACATCAATGAACTCGTCGATCGCGGCGAACCCGAGGTCGAGCCCCTGATCGACGAGTTCGCCGAGAGTGTCGCGGTTGGCATGGCTGATCTGGTTTACATCCTCGACCCGGCCGTGATCGTGCTCGGCGGCGGCCTCGTCGGCCTCGGCGAGATGCTCCGGAGCAAGGTCGAAGCAGCCCTCGCCATTCGAATTCTCGGACGCGATTATCGCCCTCAAGTCCCGGTGCTTCTCGCAAAGTTGGGTTCAGAAGCAGGCGCTATAGGCGCCGGAGCACTGGCCTTCGACGCCGTCTAACGGTGGATTAGGTTGCCCAGTTGCGGCTGCGGTCGAGGGCTTGGAGCCAGCGTTGGTGGAGGGCGTTTGCATTGGTTTGGTCGCCCGCCGGGGTTGCGGTGAAGTTTGATCGCCATGCGGCGGAGACTTCGTCGGTGCCGCTCCAAACGCCCTCGGCAATGCCGGCAAGATACGCGGCGCCGAGTGCGGTTGTTTCGGTGATCGCCGAACGGTGAACCGGCACGCCGATCTGGTCGGCCTGGATCTGCAGGAGTAGTTCCATCACCGCTGCGCCACCGTCGACTCGCAACGACTCGACCCCGACACCTCCGGCCGACGCCATGGCGTCGATCACGTCGCGCGTCTGCAGCGCCATCGAGTCGACCGTGGCCCTGGCAATGTGAGCCCGGGTGGTCCCCCGGGTAAGGCCAACGATCGTGCCTCGGGCGTTTGGATCCCACCAGGGGCTACCGAGCCCGGTGAACGCAGGCACGACGAACACGTCATCGCTCGAGTCGACCGATGCGGCGAGTGGACCGATCTCGGCCGCTTCCGAAATGACGCCGAGACCGTCGCGCAACCACTGGATCGCTGCGCCGGTAACGAACACCGCTCCTTCCATTGCATAGGTGGTGGTGCCATCGGCGAGGGTCCAACCCACCGTGGTGAGCAGCCCATCGACAGGTTCGGGCACCTCGTTTCCGACATTCATCAAGATGAACGAGCCCGTGCCGTAGGTGTTCTTTGCATCACCCGGGGTGAAACACGCCTGTCCAAACAGCGCTGCCTGCTGATCTCCCGCGACTCCGGAGATTGGTGTTCCGGCCGGGACGGGAAGATCTCCGGTTGTGACGCCGAAGCGCCCCGAGGATGGCCGGACCTCTGGCAGCATCGAGGCTGGCACCCCGAAGAGTTCGAGGAGTTCGTCAGACCACTGCAGGCTCGAAATGTCGAACAGAAGTGTACGGCTCGCATTCGTGGTGTCGGTCACGTGCTCAGCGCCACCGGTGAGTTTCCAGATGAGCCAGCTATCGACCGTGCCAAATGCGGTGTCCGGCCCAACTTCGATATGACCGTTCGCGATCAACCACTCGAGCTTGCTTGCCGAGAAGTACGGATCGAGAACCAAACCGGTCGTGTTCCTCACGAGGTCGAGGTGCCCAGCCGACTCGAGCTCGGCGGTCCTCGATGCTGTCCGTCGGTCCTGCCAGACAATCGCCCGGTGGAGCGGCCGGCCGGTGCTCTTATCCCAGACAACGACCGTCTCACGCTGATCCGTGATGCCGATCGCAGCGATTGGCTCATCGATGGCCGCGGCCACTTCGCCGAGAGTTGCCACGACGGCCGTCCAGATCTCGTCCGCATCGTGCTCGACCCAACCCGGTTGGGGAAAGTACTGCGGGAACTCCCGATACGAACTCGTGAGCGGTACTCCCGCCTCGTCGAAGGCGATCGAGCGGACGCCCGTTGTACCTGAGTCAATTGCGATCACTACTGCCATAGCGACGAGCGTAGGTGTGTAGGCTGTCAGCGTGAAACTCGCAGTACTCACTGGTGGGGGCGACGCCCCTGGATTGAACGCAGTTATTCGTGGCGTTGTGCGCCAAGCAGCGGTCGATGGCCATACGGTCATTGGCTTCCGTGATGGATGGCGTGGCGTGATGGCCAACGATTGGATGACCCTCACAGTCGAGGGATGCCGAGGCCTCCTCACCCGGGGCGGGACCGTTCTAGGGACCACTCGAATCAACCCATTTATGACCGAAGACGGGCGTGATCTCTGTCGAGCCACCCTCGAGGCCAACGATGTCGACGCCCTGATCGCCATCGGTGGTGAAGGCACACTCTCGTGCACCCAGGCTCTCTACGAGCTCGGTTTCCCCGTGCTCGGTGTGCCCAAGACGATCGACAATGACATTGGTCTAACCGAGATGACCTTCGGGTTCGCCACGGCGGTCGATATTGCAACCGAGGCCATTGGTCGTCTCCACAGCACGGCCGAAAGTCACGACCGCGTCATGATTATCGAGGTGATGGGACGTCACGTTGGTCACATCGCAACGTGGGCTGGCCTTGCTGGCGGCTCGACGGTGACGCTCATCCCCGAGCATCCGTTCGACATCAACGAGGTCTGCAAGGCGTTGCAACGCCGCCACGAGCGAGGCAAGTTCGCCTCGATCGTCGTCGTTGCTGAAGGTGCGAAACCAATCCCGGGAACGCTTGATGTTCCCGACATGGCGTTCGACGAGTTTGGTCACATCAAGCTCGGCGGCATCGGCGATCTGGTTGCCCGAGAAATTACGGAGCGAACCAGCTACGAGACTCGCACGACCGTGCTTGGATATGTCCAGCGTGGAGGTGAACCCTCCGCAATCGACCGCGTTCTCGCGACGTGGTTTGGTGTCGAGGCGGCTCGCGCCGCAATCGAGAAGGACTTCGGTGCAATGATCGCCTACCAGTGCGGCCAGATGAACCGAGTACGCATCGTCGATGCGGTCGCCGAGCTCAAGTACGTGAACCCCGAGCTCTTCGAAGTCGCCCGCACCTTTTTTGCGTAGACATCGTTCTTTGCGCAGACATCGTTAGCCGGCGAGCAGACTGACGTAGTCGGTACGGTCGACCGCGCGGCGCACATCGCCTTCTTCGGTGTCGGTTCGCACCGAGATGTCCTCATCCTCACCAGTCTCGTTTCGGACCGCGAAGCGGACCTGTGAGACGGTGTCGAGCTCGGTCAACGTGAACACGAGCTGAGCGAAGGTGATCAGACGATCGCTGCCCTCAATCGCGGGCGCTGACGAAAGAACGACAACGATCTGCTCATCGCCCAGCCGGTCGACGGCGAGAACTTCGAGCGGCGCATCCTCAGATGAAACCACCGCTGTCGTGAGGTTTAGGTCGAGCTGTTCCTCCATCGTCGGGCCGAGCAGCAGCTGGCCGAGCACCACTTCTTCGAGACCTTCAGCTGCGTCGACAGACGGGACCTGACGGTCCACCGGGACGAGGCTGGGCTCGCCGTCGCCGGGGTCGACGAGATAGATCACGACATCGTCTGCGAGGCGATCTGGAACGGTGCTGGTGGTCGAGGTACCTGGCTGCAGGACTTCGGGCAGGGCGTTGCTCGAGATGATCTCGGGTTGGTCATCGGTCGGGATGCCACAACTTGCAGCGACGAGAGCGAGGGCCGTCAGCAATGCGCGGGCCCGAAGCGAACGTACAGACATCGTCATGCGAATTCTCCAGCTGGTTCGTTGTCGAGCGGAAGTTCGACGACGAAGCGAGCACCGGACTTCCCGTCGGGACGGTCTTCGACCCAGACCCGACCGTTGTGAAGGTTGACGTGTTCGGCCACGAGCGAAAGTCCGAGACCAACACCGGTGTCGTAACCTCGCCTGCCGCCAGCGCCACCGCGGCTGAACCGGTCGAAGATCACGAATCGCTCATCCTTGGGAACTCCAGGTCCGGCGTCCTCCACGGCGAGTAGCACCGAGTCGGCAGTGCAGGTGACCTCGACCCGGGTTGCGCCATCGGCGTACTTCTCCGCGTTATCGAGAAGATTGGCCACGACTCGTGCAAGCCGGCGCTTCTCGGCCACAACGATTGCGTCCTCCGCCTGGGGTTCGACGTCGATCGGGATGTCCCTGGTGCTGGCAATCTTGACCGCTGCTCGAACAAACTCGGAGTAGAGGAGGGGGTCGGCCTGCAGCGCAGCCGATCCAACATCGAAACGACTGATCTCGAGCAGGTCCTCGACGAGCGTACGAAAGCGAGTGATATCGCTGACCAACAGGTCGAGCGCGGTCTGGGACCGTTCAGGCATGTCCTCGCGAGCGTTGTCGAGAACCTCGACCGACGCCGTCAGGGTCATGAGCGGGCTGCGAAGCTCGTGACTCACCTCAGATGCGAACCTGGCGTCGCGTTGGATCCGCTCTTCAAGAGCGCCCGCCATCTCGTTGAACGATGCCGCGAAACGTTCGAGGTCCTCATCACCTTCGGTGTCGAGACGAGTGTCGAGCCGTCCACCGGCAATTGCCTCGGCTGCACGGCTGACTTTGGTTAGAGGCGCAACGGCGCTGTTCGCCACCGTCCGTCCCGCGAGAGCCGCCAACCCCGCGACCAGAATGCCGCCGCCCAGAAGCACGAACTGGAGGGTCTCGAGCGTGTCTTGGACACTTTCGAGCGGGATGGCCTCGAAATAGACGACCTCATCGAAACCCTGAAGCGGGATGCCATAGACGATGAACGGCTGATCATCGATGTTGGTGACCATACGCCCGGCATTACCCTCGACCGTGGCGGTCTGCAGCGACAATGGCACCTGCTCGAGGGTGAAGGAACCATCGAGCGAGAACGAGTTGTCGAAGTTGGTAGTGATCAACGGGCGAGATCCGCCGCCGGTGTTGAGCGAGTCGACGACGGCCTGAGTGGCGCCGGGTTCGAGGTCGCCTGCGAGCGTGCGCTGTACGGTCTGGGCGTTGCTGAAACTGAGGGCTTCAGCAAGCTGATCGCGGTCGGTTAGAAGCACCTGGCGGGTGATCGTGAGCGTGATGATCGAGAGGGTGGCCGCGGCGAGCAGACCAGCGATGGCCAGCGCGCCCGTGATGCGACCACGAAGGCCGATGCGGAGCCGATTCATAAGAATGTCCGGGTGCCCTTAACCGGGGTCAGGCTTGAATCTTGTATCCGAGGCCCCGCACGGTGACGACATGTTGCGGGTCGGCTGGGTCGGCTTCGATCTTTGTGCGGAGACGACGGATGTGAACATCGACCAGTCGACCGTCACCGAAGTAGCCATAACCCCACACCTTCTCGAGAAGCGCTTCACGGGAGAAGACCTTGCCGGGGGAGGAGGCGAGCTCGACGAGCAGGCGGAACTCGGTTTTGGTGAGATGGATTTCGACGCCGTCGCGTTTGACCATGCCCTGGTCGGGGATGACCTCGAGGTCGCCGAAAGACATGTCGCCCGCGCCGGTGGCGCCGCTTCGACTACGGCGCAATAGGGCGCGGATGCGGGCGGATAGCTCTTTGGGAGCGAACGGTTTGGTGAGGTAGTCGTCAGCGCCCGCCTCAAGCCCGGCGACCACATCATGGGTGTCTGCGCGAGCGGTAACCATCACGATTGGGACATCGGAGACACGGCGGATGGAGCGGCATACATCGAAGCCGTCAATGCCGGGGAGCATGATGTCGATCAGGACGACATCGGTTGGATTCTGACCGAATTTGAGCAACGCATCTTCGCCGTTATCGGACTCGGCTACCTCCCAGCCCTCGTCCTCGAGAGCCAGGCGTACAGCGGTCCTGATTCGTTCGTCGTCCTCGACGGTGAGAATTCGAGTCCCCACAGTGGAAACATCCTTTGCTTGATCCTGCGCATTCAATGATTGTCTCGCTGACTGCACACTAGGCGTTTCAGAGGTCACCGGTCAGATTACGGCGTTTTTGAGCAGATTCTGAAGCGCTTCAGAAATTCCTGGTGCGGCGGCGATCGTCAGATCATCCACGACTTCACCAACGGTCACCACGGCTCCAGCTTCAGCGGCGATCAACGCTCCGGCGCTCCGGTCCCAGTGTTTCAGGCCGGTTTCGAAGTATGCATCGACCCGTCCGCAGGCCACAGCGCAGAGATCGAGCGCCGCCGCGCCGAGCCGGCGGATGTCTCGAACTTCGGGGAGAATGTCGACGAGTGATTGGGCTTGCTCCCGGCGGCGGTCTGCCGAGTACGAAAATCCTGTTGCGACGAGCGCATGACCAATCCGGTCCTCTCCGCTTGGAGTCACCGACTCGACCTGGCCATCGGCATCGGTGCGGGTCGCTCCTTGACCTGACGCTGCGCTGAACAGCTCGGCACGAACGGGGTCGTAGACCGCACCCGCAATGGCGACACCATCGAGCTCGGCTCCGATCGACACGTTGTAGCCCGACAGGTCATAGAGCAGGTTCGTGGTTCCGTCGACCGGATCGATGACCCACACAACACCGCTGGTGCCAGGATCACTCGCACCTTCTTCGCCGAGGAGGCCGTCGTCAGGTCGAACATTAGCGATCGCCGAGACGATCGCCGCTTCAGCCCAGGTGTCTATCTCGGTGACCACATCGGTCGACGTGGACTTGGTGTCCCACGAAAAGCCAGCCTTCCGGCGGGCAAAAACCTCACGGCCGACCGACGAGGCGATGTCTTCGGCAATGGTCCGCAGCTCGGCGGCCAGCGTGTCTGGCTGATTCACGAGAGCCCGCGAGCTCGACGAGCGCGATCTCGTGCTTCGATCGCCTTCCATTCGGCCATTGCCCGAAGCGAGAGGACCGAGACGACGGCGACGCCGACAGCAGAAACAATCGCTGCGCCCACACCGGCGAGAGCAGCCGTCGTGCCGCAGTCACCCGACGTGCATTGCAGGTCGATGATCGACCAGCCGATCAGCCCGCCGCAGATGCCGGCGATGATGATGGCGCTCACCGCAAGAATGCGAGCCCAAACGGGCGGCCCGGCGTCGGGTAGTGCGTTCTCACCAGAGCTGCTCACAACAGCAAGTCTAGTGGTACCTATGCGAGGATGAGTGGGTGAGCGAGCGTGCCATCCTTCATGTCGACATGGACGCGTTCTTTGTCTCGATCGAGTTGCTCCGGCACCCGGAGCTGCGCGGCAAGCCCGTGGTCGTGGGCGGGACGGGCAGGCGCGGCGTCGTAGCGGCTGCTTCTTATGAGGCGAGGTCGTACGGCATTTTTAGCGCTATGCCCTCCGCTCAAGCGCAGCGACTCTGCCCACACGCTGTTTTCCTCGCGGGCGACCACGACCTGTACCGCGATGTCTCGCAACGTGTGATGGCTCTGTTCGGCGAGGTGACACCGCTCGTCGAGCCGCTGAGCCTCGACGAAGCGTTTCTCGATGTCACCGGCGTGCGACGTCTGTCAGGCACGCCTCTCAGCATTGCCAAAACCCTCCGAAAGCGCATCTGGGATCAGGAGTCGCTGACCTGTTCGATCGGGATTGCGCCCAACAAGTTTCTCGCCAAGCTCGGCTCGGTCGAAGGAAAACCCAAGATCTCGAAGCAGGGCCCCGTGTATGGCCCAGGCGTGTTCGTCATTGCACCAGGCGAAGAGCTCGACTACCTCCACCCGCTTCCCGTGCGGGCGTTGTGGGGTGTTGGCAAGGCCACCGGGAAGCGCCTGGCCTCCCTCGGGATCGAGACCGTAGGAGATCTGGCGAACACACCTTTGGACCGGCTCACGACCTCACTCGGCAATGCGAGCGGCACCCACTTGCACAATCTTGCCCACGGCCGCGATGAACGGCCTGTCGAAACCGGTCGAGGGGCCAAGTCGATCAGCCATGAAGAAACCTTCGCTCACGACATTTCCAACCCTGTCGATCTCGACACCGAGCTCGTTCGTCAGTGCGACGCCGTTGCTCAGCGATTACGCAATCAGGGCTTGGTCGCCCGGACGACAACACTGAAAGTTCGATTCGGCGATTTTGAGACGATCACACGTCGGGTAAGCGCAAACCAGCCGCTCGGTTCTGCAACCGAGATGCTGACAATGGCGCGTAGCTTGCTCGCCGACGTCGATACCAGCGCCGGGGTTCGGTTGCTGGGTGTTGGCGTCTCCAATCTTGGTGAAGACCAGGGCCAACAATTGTCGCTCGACCTCGACAGCCAGGCCGACCGAGATCCCGAGCGTCAGGTGCGAACCAACGAGCTGATCGACGACGTTCGTGGTCGATTTGGCGATAGCGCAATCGGGCTCGCAACCGCCACCGTCGAAGGCGAGTTGCGGGTCAAACGCCGTGGAACCCAGCAGTGGGGCCCGAACAAGGTCGAGAGCACGAGCGAAGTCGAGAACACAACAAACGAAGGTGGTAGACTTACGAACAAGGAAACATTGGTTGAATTGGATGAGCAATTTGCTGAAGATGCTGAAAATAAGGCCGATGGATCCTTGTAGCGCGTTGGATTGCGCGCCATCGTGTGGAAAGATTGCTGTACAACGCGCAGTACACTTGAACCAGTGGAGTATTCGTCCCGACGGCCGCTCCACATCCGAGACTAATTAGGACCATTGCAGATGCCCCTTTCCGAGGACGAACAACGCATCCTTACTCAGATCGAGCAGCAGCTCTATGAAGAGGATCCTGGGCTTGCTCATGAGGTATCTTCGACCACGGTCTTCTCACATGGGTTCAAACACCTGCGTCTGGCAGCCCTTGGCATCGTCGTCGGCCTAGCTGTTCTTCTCGGAACGTTGTCGACCAGCTTCTGGTTGGCCTTTGTTGGCTTCCTGATCATGCTCGCAAGTGCCTGGTACGGCGAGCAGAACCTTCGCAGGGTCGGCCGAGCCGGACTGCAGCAGGTGACCGGAAACGCTCGTGGATCGAGCGGACGTGGTTTCTTTGGTGACGCTGGTCAGCGGATGCGTGACCGCCTCAACGAAAACGAAGGCGACGAGTAAACCTCCGTTTGCGCTTCCCAGCAATTAGCTTTCGTTATTGATCTTCCCGGCTAGGTCCGTCCGGAACCGTTCTTGATTACTGGGTCTGTCCGGAACGCCTAGCCTCGGAGAGCGCCCCAGGCCCCTACCTTGTCCCGCCATACATTGAGCGGGTTCATGTGGCGCAGCCACCATTGGGTGGTCGTATGAGAGTCGCGAGCGACTGCGGTCAGATCCTGACTGATCTTCTCCGCTGCCTCGGCGCTCGCGTGGTCGACCGACTCACCGGAGTATGTGGCTGCATCGATTGTGGTCGCCAGGGTCGAAAGCGACGAGGCCGCATCGGGGTTGTTTCGCGAAACCCTGCTCGCTACTTCGCGTGCGGTGTCGCTGCCCGAAACGGGTACGCCCAACAGCTGGACTGCGGACTTTGAGTTGGCCCAGGCAAGTCCGACCCGTAGACGTGGATCGGCAATAGCGGCCGAACGAGCTCGTGAAGCACGCCACTGTCCGTAGAGCAACGGGGTCATCAGAACAAGCACGATCGCCAGCAAAACGGCCAGCCATGTCGAGACGGTCGCGATAGTGCTCGATCGACTTCCACCAATGACCTCGGTCGTCACGTCGGCGAGGCCTTCATCAACTTCGGGAACCGTGGAGGGCGTTGGTCCAGCGGTCGCTGGGTCGACGCTGGTCGGTGGTGTGGCGCCCAGACCGGGTGCAGGTGCTGCTTCTTCCTCTTGCTCCGAAGGGGGAGCGAGGTCGTCGCCTTCCTGCTCTTGGGCAAAGCCGGTGTACGCCTCGTCGCCGGGGCCGCCACGTCCAGGGGTCGGCTCAAAGCGCAACCAGCCAACACCGTCGAGCCAAACCTCAGGCCATGCGTGAGCGTGCTTGCCGGTGACGACATAGGTGTTCGAGGCCTCGTCGAGGTCGCCAGGGGTGAAGCCAACAGCGACCCTCGATGGAAGGCCGATGGATCGGGCCATGGCGGCGAAAGACCCAGCGAATTGCTCGCAGTAGCCCTGCCGGGTGTTGAACAGGAAGTTCTCGATCTGAGAACCGCCATGACCAGCCTGGACTTCGAGGCTGTAACTGAAGTTGTTCTGGTCACGGAAGAAGTTCTGAAGAGCGAGCGCCTGGTCATATGGGGTTTCGGCACCAGCGGTGACATCGGCCGCGAGCTCCTGAACCGCGGGACTGAAATCGTCAGGAAGTTCGAGGTAACGCTCGGAAATTTCGCTCGGAATATTGTTGCCCGCATTACGGATGGCCTCGACGCCAGCGTCGTCGCGAAGAGGTACTCGACTGAGCAGGGTGTACTGAAGACCATTGCTGTTCTCGGTCTCACGATTGACGATCAGCGTGCCCGAATCTGGTTCGTATTCGAGTTCGATGTCGGCGGGGGCATCGATAATTTCAGTCGGCTCGTGTGCGGCGGGCAACCAGATCTGGGCAAGAGCACCAACCTCGAAGCGCTGTTCGACACGTTCGACGGTCGTGCCCGCGGGAAGGTTGGTTTCAAGACCACCATCGGCACTCTCGAATGAGCCACGTGAGCGCCAGATCTGTCCGTCGAAGACATCGAGCGAGGTCAATCGCCAGTAATCGGGGTTCTCGGTCTGTACCCGAAACACCTCGACATCGGGCTGATCGACGAGACGGGACTGAATGTCGACCAACGGCGAGAGAACCACTCGTGGCTCTTCAGGGTCATCCCAGGTGGTCGGATCGAAGTTTTCAAGCGCTGGTTCGTCGTAACCGGGCAATGCCTGGGCCACACCAACTCCACCGATGAGCGTGACGACCAGAATCGCGCCACCAACCCGCAGCAAGGAACGCTGTCCGCGTTGGGCGGCGCCTTCGCCGAGCCAGGCACTTGAGCGGGTCGTCTCGCCAGCGCGATGAAAGAGGATGACGAGCATGGCGGCCAGCACGAGGAACCCCGTCGAGAGAATGCGAGCCTGATCGGTGGCGAAGAACGCACCAAACACAAACACCGCGAACCCCGGGATCAACGACTCTGCCGGCGACTGCAGTCGGAACGCCGCCCAATCGCTCAGGAACGCCACCGTCCACATCACGATCGCGATCAGCAACAGAAATGGTGCGGTCACATCTGCTGGGGCCGAGACCGACTGGAATTGTTCCCACGCAAGAGAGATATCGGTGCCGTACGCCCGCAGCGCGGTGGTTCCGAGCGGGACCGAGCCTTCGATGGTCGTTGGTGGAAAGAGCAACCAGGCCGTGACCCCAAAACCAAGGATCGACGCCAGCGTGCCAACGATGAGCCCGCCGCCGGCCCAGCGGACAGCGATCGACACGACGTGGCTTGCAACAGCGACCGTCGCGATTGGAACGAGAAACGAGAGATCGTCGAACAGACGAGCGAATCCGTAGACGACGGCGACCGAAAACAGCATGACTGCCAGTTCGGCTCCAAGATCGAGACCCGATGTTGGAACCCTACGGACTTGTCGTCGTCGATTCAGCACGCGGATCGCTCTCCAGCCATGGTCTCATTCCTCACCAATACAGAGTGGCACGTCCGAATCGGCATGTCTCCTAGTTTCGTCAAGGATTTGGCGAATCTTTACTCGTGCCCCTGGGGTTCACGCCCCATTGAAATCAGCGCTTTCCCGACGAAGACAACAGAGTTGCTATTGCGCTTGTCCAGACCGAAGCCAAGTCCTCGAGGCGGCCCAGACGTATTTGAATCTCGCCCGGTACTGCACGAGCCGTGCTCTGTGCCGGAGCCTGTGAACTATCCCAAGCCGCCGGATCGATCGCGATCGACATGACCCGCCCGTATGCACCGAGCTCGGCTCGGCCAATCGTGGGTCTTGGTCCCGAGACCACCACCACGGCACCCTGAGCGTCTCGGGGGACGACTGCGCCGGAGTTGCCATCGACACCTTCGACGATGGCGAGAATGCTCAGAGCTTTCTCGACGCCAGCCATGCCCGTCACGAACCCGGTGTCGCGGCCGTCGCTGGTCAACAGGCGGAACGGATCGGGGCGTTTCTGCATCGAGGCGAGGATGGATCCTGCGACCGACGCGGCGCGATCGACCGACCGCTCGGACTTCAGCGATGCATTGTCGAACAGGACGGTCAGGTGGTTCTGGGTCGGTGCCTCGTCCTCGCGGACGATCAGGTCGTCGTGGCGCGCCGACGCTCCCCAGTTGATTCGGCGGATGTCATCGCCCGGCACATAGTTGCGAAGCGCGTGGAACTCTTCGCTTCGTCCACCCAGAAACTCCGGTGTATCCGACATCGATCGGCGCTCGGTCGCCGGCGAAGGTGGAGCAGGTGGGAGCGGAACGATCTCTGGATAGACGACGAGCTGGCCAATACTGGTTGCCGAGAAACGCCGGGACGCAAGCCCGAACGGATCGATCGCCTCAAAGTCAGCCGGCCCGACGGTGACTACGCCGCGCCGTTCGGTCGGAAGGCGGTAGGCGGCGCGAGCGACCTCATCTCCCTTTAACGGGCTGACGAGCAGCTGCGCGCCCGATGTGCCCTGAACCCGATCGGTGAGCCGCATCACGGGCGTCTTTGACTGGCCGTTGCGGATGGCGAGCTCGACACGACCCACCGAACCAACATGTAGGCGTGACGGTGTCACCGTCCGTGCCACTGCAAGACGCAACGGGCGCATGACTGCGACCGCAATGGCGACTAGGGCCACCGCCAGCAGTGCACTGCCGATGATGTAGAGCTCGTTCAGTCCGAAGAGACGACCTGCCACGATGGTGAAAGCACCAAAGATGAGAGATAGCCAGCCCCGGATGGTCGGCATCGATCAGCCGATACTTGGGACGGGAACCGACGCGACGACCTCATCGATGATCTGGGAGGCGTCGACGCCGCCGAGCTGAGACTCGGGTGTGAGCATCACACGGTGGGCGAGCACCGGCCGCGCCAGCGCCTTGATGTCGTCGGGTATGACGAACGCTCGGCCAGAAGCTGCCGCCAGAGCGCGGGAGATTCGTTGCATGCTGAGCACCGCTCGAGGTGACAAACCAAGCCGGAGGCCATGGTGGGTCCTCGTCGTCGTGGCGATGTCGAGCAGGTAGTTCTTCAGCTCCGGGGCAACATGAACCGACGCCAGCGCGTTCGTCATCATGATGACGTCCTGCGGTGTCACGGCAGCCTGCAGCGCATCGATTGGCGCCATCATCGTCTCGCCCTGCTGATCAAGAATCTGCAATTCGGCTTCGCGGTCGGGGTATCCGAGCGACAGCTTCATGAGAAAGCGGTCGAGCTGACTCTCGGGAAGTGGGTAGGTGCCCTCGTGATCGAGCGGGTTCTGCGTGGCAATGACCATGAACGGTCCCGCCAGATCGTGCGTGCTCCGGTCAACGGTGACCTGACGCTCAGCCATGGCCTCGAGGAGGGCCGACTGCGTCTTTGGCGATGCACGGTTGATCTCGTCGGCCAAAACAATGTTGGCGAACACGGCTCCGGGCCGGAATTCGAACTCGCCTGAACCGCGGTTCCAGATCGACATGCCGACGACGTCGGCGGGAAGAAGGTCAGGGGTGAACTGGATTCTGCCGCTGCTACCTCCGACCGTGGTCGAGATGGCCTTTGCCAGCGTTGTCTTGCCAAGCCCAGGGGAGTCTTCGAGCAGAACATGACCCTCGGCAATCATGGCGAGCACCGCGAGTTGCACGACGTCGTGCTTCCCCCGGATCACCGTTTCGATGTTGTCGACAATGGACCGAAACAGAGCAGAGAACGTTTCGGGCCGAGTTGTTTGGGGGGCAGTTGTCACCCGCTGGCTCCTCAATGGGACGTGTGGCGTCCTCATGAGGTTACCGGACGAGAAGGCGCGCCGACAGGGACCCGTAAATCAGCATTGCGCAACGAGAGGACAGATGCTGCAAACGGACGACCGTGACGTCGACACTTCGGCGTTAACATCTGCGTGTGAACTGGATGCTTGGAAACGCCACCGCGTTGGCGAAACGCCCGGATCTTTGGCGAACGACCGCCCGCATTGCCCGCGTGCATGCCCCCGACCGCTGGTGGGCCGAGAAGCCGTACCTCCCAATCCCCGATGATTCGTGGATGGAGTTCAGACTCGAAACCGCCTTTGCCGATTCCGACGCTCGCCCCGAACCCGAACAGTTTATCGAATACCTCGAGTGGGCAAAGTCCTGGAAGTACCTCTGACCTAACGGCGGGCAGGAAGCGATTTCGCCCGCCGTTAGGTCAGAGCTGTTGTTTCGCTCTTGGCCCTGCGGGCGGGGCCGCTTGGGCCCGCTCCCTTTG
>CAZSYL010000043.1:0-32571 GCA_964610745.1 uncultured Acidimicrobiales bacterium | reverse complement strand
CGCGGAGACCAGACCAGCTAGCTCGCACTTCCGGCGAACATCCGCGGAGACCAGACCAGCTAGCTCGCACTTCCGGCGAACATCCGCGGACACCAGACCAGACCAGCTAGACAGCTCTCCTCAATCGATGGCTGGGCCGGCCACTCGGTCTTCCCACGTCTTTGGAAAACGAAGGTCGGTGAATGCGCCGGTCTGACCCTCTGGTCCTTCGCCCTTGCCCATCGTGATCGTGCCATGGAGTTCGGTGGTCACAAACGTCTGAACCAACGTCAGACCCAACCCGCTCGCCTCTGCAAAATCGAAGTCGGCCGGCGGTCCCACGCCATTGTCGGACACGGTCACCACGAGGTCCTCGTCGGTGTTCTCAAATGCGACGGTCACCACACGGCCCCCGTCGGGAAGGATGTGTTCGGGAAAGGCGTGATCTACAACGTTTTGCAACAGCTCGGTGAGCACCACAGCCAATGGCATCGAACGGATGAGCGGCAGTCGACCCGCGGCCCCCTGCAGCTCGAAACGGATTGGATTGTCCGGATCCTGCAAACCCTCCTCGATAAGTCGGATCAGCGGGCGTGCAACATCCTCGAACGGCGCATCATCGCCAGAAGCATCTTCAGAAAAATCGTTGGCGAGTGTCTCGTGGACGATCGCGATGGCAGCGATGCGACGAACCGATTCGGCGAGCGCGAACTTCCCCTCTTCAGACTGGACCCGTCGCGCCTGCAAACGCAACAAGGACGAGATGGTCTGAAGGTTGTTCTTGACCCGGTGGTGGATCTCTCGAATCGTTGCGTCTTTCGTGACGAGCAAACGATCGCGTCGCTTCAATTCCGAGACGTCGCGCAGCAGGATAAACCCACCGTCGATCTCATCGTTGGTCAGCATGGGTAAGCATCTGGTCGACACCGTCACATCGCGCCGTTCGACCTCCTGGATCACTGAGGTTTTCATCGCGAAGGCCGTCCGCACAAAAGAGTCGTCGAGGCCGAGTTCATCGATTCTCGCTCCGCTCGGGTTTCGATGAATTCCCAGACGATGCAACGCTGACATGGCATTGGGCGACTGAAAGATGATTCGCCGGTCTGCATCGACGACGAGCAGCCCGTCGCCGACACGCGGTGCTCCGTATTGGGGATCGTTCTTCCCCGGGTATGGAAACGAACCTTCGGCAATCATCTGCATCAAACGATCCGACAACGAAAGGTAGGTCTGTTCGAGTTTCAGCAGGTCCCGCCCAGATAGCCGCCGCTCGCGCAAGACGACTCCCACGATCGACCCATCGGAAAGAAGGGGCGCCGCAACGATCTCGGCGTCCCCGTCGGGAAAGTGCGGACCGAGCTTCACGACGTCGCGTTGAAGTTCCCCGGTCTTAAATGCAGCGTCGACAAGCGGCCTCTTCTCAGCCGGATGGCGATCTCCGATCGGGTCGTGGGTGTAGAGCGTCGGGGCGGTCGAAGCTCGCACATTTGCGAGCACGATGTAACTTTCGGGATCCTTGGCGGTCGGAGCGAGTACGAGCACGTCGCCGAGTGCGAGGTCGGCTAGAAGACCCCAGGTTCGAATCAGACGCTTCAGGCGCGTGACCTGATCGTCATCGAATCCAGCTACTTTCCGGGCGAGCTCGGTAGGAGAGGTCATGACTCCTGACCCTATCTAGGCCATGTCCGCGCTGTCGCCCCAAAGTTGAAGACCGAGTTCTGCAAGCGAGTCGGTGGTCGTCGGCGAATGCACGAGCCTTGGGATCGTCGCCACAGCGTTGACGTTCAGTCGGTCGACAATCTCGCGTTGCTGACGAGCAACGTGGTGTCGTTCGAGCACATACTCTGCACCTGGCGCCGCGAGCTCGGTGTTCGACTTGGATAGTGGGCTCTTTTCCCGCCCGAGGACCCGTTCAGCAACATCGCGGACCTTTGGCTCGGCCATGACGTCAGGTTCCACCCCGTTCACGACCAACGCGTCGAAACTGAGGTCGCGCTCAGCCAGCGATTCGGCCAGCCCAGAAAGTCGCTCTTCAAGGTCGCTGGCAGGCGAAGCAACCGCCAAGAACGCAGCATCGGAGCCGGAAAACTTGTTGGCGACAGCAGACGTCCGTTCGACCATGCCAGGAACAACACTGTTCATGAGCTGGAAGAACTCGATCACATCGGCAAAGAACTCTGCGCCCAGAAGACGATCTGCAAGGGACGCAAACGTCTTCGCCGCCGCACTACTGATCAGTGTGCCGTCGCCTCCGGTCAACCAACCAAGCAGTGGGCTGCCAAAGAACTCCGCGACTCGGACTGGCGCATCGAAGAAGTCCAGTGCGTTCTGTGACGGTGGAGTATCGACCACGATGAGCTGATACCGATCCGAGGTGATGGCATCGTCCAACCAACCAAGCGCGGCATAGTCGTTGCCGTGAACGAACGTGTCGGCAATCTTGCGGTACACGGGGTTGGCAAAGATTCGTTCGGCCATGTCAGGCGGCGCTTCGGCACGGACCATTGCATCCCATGCAAGGCCAGGGTCGAGCATTGCTGCATACAGATTCGACGACTCTCCTCGAAGCGGGACAGGCACAGCTTCGTTGCCATCGATACCAATACCCAGCGCTGAAGCAAGGCGCCGTGCCGGGTCGACAGTAAGGACCAGTACATCGCCATCGCACTGTCCACTTGCCGCAATTCCTAGGGCTGCTGAAACCGTAGTCTTCCCCACTCCACCACTGCCTGCGACCACGACCAGCGAACGGCCCGCGATCACCTCACCGATCGACGCTTGCATCTGCGCAGCTTCGGCGCTCATAGTGACAGCTCATCTGCGAGCGCTTCGCGGACCTCTTCGAGCAACTCAGGGACGACACCGAATTCGGGGATGTGCAGGACCGGGATGCCCTCGGGGAGCGCAACCTGGAGCCGACCATCGATCGCCGAAGCCACATCTGCTCGATCAAGCCCCACCTGGATCCCATCGAACATGCCTTTTGTACCGATCGTCATCCGGGCGGGCCGATCGGCGAGTAGCTCATCGAGCTCTGCGCGAAGTGAGCGAGCATAGAGCTGAGGGCGAGTGCGGTTCACCACGACGGCTCCGAGGTTGGCGGGTGTCGTGGCATGCAGTTTGTCGATGAATTCGATCGTTTCAGAAACCGGAACTTCTTCGGCGAGCGTCACGTTTATCACACCTGTCACCGCTTGATCGTTGAGCAGCGCCACGATCCAGCCCGTCTCGCGAGCAAGCCGTCCTACGGGAGCAATGGCAGCAACTCCTTCGGGCGCCGCCAGCTCACCCAACAGATGCCCGCTCGACGCTGCGTCGACAACAACAAGGTCCCAGTCGCCGCTACGAGCTTCGTGGGCGTACTTGCCAACCAACAGCAGCTCAGCAACCCCCGGTGCAGCGGTCGCCACGAACGAGAACGCTTTTGCGACCGGTCCGGCAACTGCGCCAAGCGGTCCGAGTTGCAGACGCACGAACTCGCTCAGCGATGCTTGGGATTCGATTTGGATGACGCTGAGATTGCGCCGCACTTCCGTTGCTTCGTGGCTAGGGCTCACGCCGAACAAACCGGCTGCACCCGGGCTGCCATCGGCCGAGATCAACAGGGTGCGTTGATTGCGGAACGCGGAGAGCTCGGCGAGCGCGGCTGCGACGACAGACTTTCCCGTTCCGCCCTTGCCTCCGACGATTAGTAGACGACGATCGAGGATCGTCATGGCAACCGCAGCGCCGGTTTGTGATTCATGATCGAATCAGCCGAAACCGATCGGACGGTTGGAGTCCTCGTTACCAATCTCGACGTAGGCGATCTTGTCTGCCGGAATTCCGACTTGACGACCCTTCTTATCCGTAAGCCACAGTGTCTTTCCACCATCGAGCGCCGCATCGACGTCGCTCTTGAGCGACTCAGCCGTGATGTCGTCAGCCGCCTCGAGGGCGATTTCTTTGGGGGTGTACGTGACACCGATTCGAATGTCCACAGGTTGTTCCTCTTCAGCGTCGATCGGGTCTTCGCCGTTGTTGTGTGCTTCCTATTGTAGAAGGGCTGGTCCTCGGCACCAGCGGCCGGAACCGAACTCTAGTTGAGCAGGTTGAGCTTCTTGGTGTAACGGCGTTTGGGAGCCATCTCAACATCGATCTTCTCGGCCATTGCCATAAAGACCTGGCTGGCTTCGCTCTCTTCGTTGACCGCCATGACCGGCCGGCCAGCGTCGGAACCTTCGCGAAGTTCAGGAACGAGAGGAACCTGGCCGACGAGCGGCACTTCGAGGCGATCGGCGAGCTCCTGACCGCCGCCAGCGCCGAACAAGTAGTAACGCTTGCCATCGTCACCGGTGAAGTGGCTCATATTTTCGATGACGCCGTGAACCTTCAGGTTGACCTTCTGACCCATGAACGCCGCCCGCTGAGCAACGCGCTGTGCGGCTGGCTGGGGGGTCGTGACAACGTAGAGTTCGGCGCGGGGAAGGAACTGGGCCAGCGAGAGTGAGATGTCACCAGTTCCCGGCGGCAGGTCGATGAGAAGATAGTCCGGCTCGTCCCAGTACACGTCGGTTAGGAACTGTTCGAGCGCCTTGTGCAGCATTGGGCCACGCCAAATGACGGGTTGGTCTTCTTCAGCGAAAAAGCCCATCGAAATTGCGTGCACTCCGTGAGTCTCGGGCGGGACCAACATGTCTTCGATGACGACCGGAGGATGTTCGATACCCAACATGCGTGGGATGGAGAAGCCCCAAACGTCGGCATCGATAATGGCTACCCGCTTATCCCGCTTTGCCAGCGCAATGGCGAGGTTGGTCGTCACCGAGCTCTTTCCGACTCCGCCCTTGCCCGACGCAATGAGCATGACGCGCGTACGGGAATCAGGATCGGCAAATGGGATGTCACGACCCTCCGCGTGACCATGGGCGGGGTTGTTCCCCGCACTGGCAGCGGGGTCGCCCTGAAGCATCTCACGAACCTTGGCTCGTTCCTCGTCGGTCATAACGGTGAAATCGACCGAAGGAGTCACTACACCGAGCCCGGTCAGCGCTCCGGTCACCCGGTCGGTGATCTCGTGTTTGAGGGGACACCCCGCAACCGTGAGAGCGATCTGCACATCGACAGCATCGCCAGCGATACCAACGGCCTTGACCATGCCGAGATCGACGATGCTGCGACGCAGCTCGGGATCCTCGACCGGGCGCAGAGCCTCGATAACCTGTTCTTCGGTGACCGTCATGGATGGGTTGCCTCCAACAATGAGAGCCACCGCGGCCCTCTCCTTTAGGCTACCGAGCGAACCAATCGGCGATGCGTCTGAACGGCGTTTGTCGCGAGGACGGTCAGGGTCTTAGAGCGGCCACCAACCGGGCTGGGCATCCATCCACCAATCCTGGCCACCGAAGAGAAACCACCAGACCGATCCAAGTGCGCCGGCGAGAAGAAATAGCCCGGTAATGACGACGGTTCGCTTCGGAATCGCCCCTTCTTCGTCGATCCCCGGCGCCTTCCGACGAATGAACCGAACCATCCGGTTCGCAAACGCGAAATCCTTCGACCAGACCGTGAAGCCAGCGAGGATCGCAACGACTCCGGGACCGGGGATCACCAACATGACGATGCCAGCAACGATGAGGATGAACCCGAGACAAATTCGTCCCATGCGCAACATCGCGCGCTTCCAGGCCTGTTCGGGGTCGCCATCGAGACCATCGATCTCATACTCCGCAAGGATCGCGGCGTCCTTGAGGTCCTTGTCGCCGTCGCCGTCGGCATCGATCAGCTCATACGGGTCATTTCCCGATGGGGGTGCATCCTGAGGGCCACTGGTATCCACCCGGCTATTCTATTCGACCGTCCGTTATTCGAGATGGTCGGTCCGAACCTGTTCGACCCACCGATGAGGACGATTGGCGCGCGGTTTCGGTTCGCGTTCCTCGTCTCCGGAGAGTCGTGCCCATTCCGCCAGGGTCATCCGCCCTTCCGAGATCGCGTTCAGGGATGCCCAGGCGGCCTCGCGGGCTTCCTCGTCACCAAAGTCCCACGATTGATGATCTTCAACGGCCGGTTCGATGACCGTCCTGAGTCGGCCGAACAGTTCTGGAACGTCAGCGGCAACCAGCGGATGGCCGAGCAGAAATCCCTGCACCATGTCGCAACCATTGCCGACGAGCCAGTCGAACTGCGATTCGCTCTCGACTCCTTCTGCAACGGTCACTAGCCCCATGGACTTCGCCAGCCACAACGCAGCTCGAGTGACCGGTTCCTCCTTGTTGGCGCTAATACGGTTGGTGAAGCTCTTGTCGATCTTCAAAATATCGACCGGGAGGTCGTGAAGAACTGCGAGCGAGGACTGGCCGGTTCCGAAGTCGTCGAGGGCGATCTTGATTCCCTTGGATCGCAGCTCACTCAGGGTCTGGCCAATCGATGTGTTTTGGTCGGCGACGGCGGTCTCGGTAATTTCGAGCACCACGTCCGAACCAACGAGGCCGTAACGCTCGATTGCCTCCACGACGAAGTGTCCGAATCGGTCCCCCTGGAATTGTTTACGAGAAACGTTCAGCGCCATGCGGAACTCTTCACCCACAAGCTTGTCGTTTCGCCAGGTAGCGAGAGTACTCAGCGCCTCTTCGATGACCCACTCACCAATCTCCGAAATGAGCTCTGTCTGCTCAAGATACGGAAGGAATCCCATCGGTGATTCGATGGTTCCATCTTCCTTGGTCAGACGTAGCAGAGCTTCAACTCCGGTGATCTGACGTGTAGTCGTATCGAAGATCGGTTGGTACATCAGAAAGAAGGCGTTGTTCTGAACCGCCCGCCGAACCACAACCTGTCGGTCGAGCTCGTCGTCGGCAGCAACTCGGAGTTTGTCCTCGAAGACCTCGTGGCGGGCCTTTCCATTGGACTTGGCTACATACAGCGCAATGTCGGCGTCGCGGAACGCCTGGTTGGCATCGTTGTACCCATCGGCGAGGTGAACCACACCAATGCTTGCGGTCGTAAAGAGGTCAAGCCCTGAGACGTTGAGCTCTTTGCGAACGGCCGCTGTCATCTCTGCTGCGATCTCTTCGACACGCTCCTTGCTCGCGCCGTTGATCAACACGGCAAACTCGTCACCGCCCAAACGGCCCAAAACGTTTCCTGGTCCGGTCACGGAACGAAGTCGGTCAGCGATGTGGCACAAGACCTCGTCGCCGGCCTGATGACCGAGAGAATCATTGATGACCTTGAAGTAGTCGAGATCGAGACACAGCAGCGATGCGCTGCCATTGCCGTCGATCGCCTCGTTCACCCGCTGAACGAGAACCCGACGATTCACGAGTCCGGTTAGGGGATCGTGGCGGGCGAGGTGTTCGAGGCGGGCTTCGCGTTCACGGTCGTCGGTGACATCGGCGGCAGAACCAATCAGACGTACGACCATGCCGTCCTCAGACAACGCGGTTCCGACGACCTCCAGCCAGACGCACTCACCATCTCGACGCTCGACGCATACGAGCTCTTCGAAGGACTCGGCAGCCCGGTACTTGAGACTTCCGTAAGCCCGACGTAGCCGCTTGGCATCCTCGGGGTTGAACAGCGCGAAAACGTGGGCCTCATCTATTGGTTCGGTCGTCACTGGCAGACCGAGGAGCTGACTCATCCGAGGTGACAGTTCGAACGTTCTTTTCTCGAGGGAGTAGTCCCAAATACCGTCACGGGATGCCTTCGCCGCCAACGCGTAGCGCTGCTCGCTTCGTGCGAGCGCATCGACGACGCGAGCCGATTGGGTCACGTCGTGAGAGAACCCCATCGTGCCCACGATGCGTCCCTGTCGGTTGCGCACTGGATAACGGGAGGCATGGACAACTTTGCTGGTGCCATCTGGCGAGCTGTGAACTTCGGTCACGCCCACCATCGGCATGCCCGAGCCGCGCACCTCATCATCGACGTGGGCGCCAGCCCGTTGATCGGCGGGATCGAGCAACATCTCGTCGGTTTTGCCAACGACGTCGCGAGCATTCGAGTATCCGAGATCGCGCACAAGATTGGTGTTGGCTCGGAGTAGCTTCGACTCCGCGTCCTTGAAATACACCGAGATGGGGAGCCGCTCAAACAGTTCACGGTAAAGGGCGGACTCGTCGACCTCAGCACCGTACATCGAAAGCTGTGAGTCGCAAAAGAGCCCGGAAACGCCGATCGGCAGGGGGCCGCTGAGCTTGGCGACGCCGAGCAGAGCGTACGGCGAATCGCCCATATCGAGACGCAGTCGAAGCCGGACAATTCCACCGTGGTTCATGACGTCATCGGTCGCCTCGCGTAACAAGGTGCGGTCAGCGGGGACGACGATGTCAAGAACGGATCGGCCGCTCAGTTCGAGCCCTGGGGGGCCGATGTGAGTTTGTTGAATGAGCAGCGCCTCGTCAGCCTGAATATCGAGATCCATTGCCGACATTGGCGGCTCATCGGACGCGAAAGAGAAGCCGGTAGCACCAACAGGTGCTACCGCGTCCATCTCGGGCCCATGACTGGATTCATCAAGCATTGCTTGAAAGGTCGGCTTCAACCCCCTGTTGGTTAAGGCTTCCATGACTGAAATACCCGGATCACTCAGGTGTGTAGGTCGGCCCAAAGTGGGTGGATCCGCCTACGAATCCAAGATCTCGTGACCTGACTCGATCGGCAATCCATCGATGTAGGTCACGGATTTGCTGCGACTCGCCCGAATTCGCGGACCTGGCGTGATTAGGCCGGTCAAATTTGCTGGATCGCAGGCGTTTACGACGACCTCAATCCCGGTTCGAGCCTGACGCCGCACGCGATCGAGTTGCTCAGCAGCTTCGACCGTCGCATATTGTTCTCCGCCAAATCCACCCACAAAACGTCCACCGAGGATCAGTCCTCGAGCCTCGAGGCGTCGCAATGCCCAGAGGATGTGGCGCCACGGGACATTCAGCTGTTCTCGACCAACGAGCGCGTGAAACACCACACCCCATCTGGCGAGAAGTTGTTCAGCAACAGCCTCGGCCAGATCGTCTGGGTCGGGGGCAAATTCGGCGACGGGGAGCAGCGTCCAACGCCCCTCACCACCCTGGCGTGACGCGGTGCCGTTCCGCAGACCACGGCCAACCCTCGAGCGCGTGGATCCACCATCTCGAGCAGCGAAGAGCGAACGCACTGCGTGAAAGCTGTCGGCATGGACGAGGCCACGCCAAACCAGCTCCCATAGGCCGTGTTCAACCTCGGCGGTTGAGAGTTCAGAACGGCCGAGCAGCTCGTAGTGAAAGAGCGCGCCCCCGTCACGCAACAAATCGAGTATCCGAGCAGCGGGTGTGTCGGGTTCGACGTCCTGGTTCTCCGGTGCTCCACTGGCCAGGCGCAACCAGTCGACGTCACTGCGCAGCGCCAGAGTTATGGGTGTTGCCTTTGTTGTTGTTGGTTTTGACGAGTTCCCGGTGTGGCCCAGTCGCGCCCAGGTGAGGTCGCCAGCGAGGCTTCGCTGATCGAGCATCTCGGGTCGATAATCGGTCAGTCGATCACCGAGCAGCGACGGCTCCCACGCAGCTGCGGCACCGTGCCACCCCTGTAGCTGTGCAACGACCGTGGTCAACCCATCGACCCCGCTTCGTTGGGACCCGGGGGCGAGGTGTTGCCATTCGAACAAGAACGACATGAACTGCTGCGCCGTGGCCGTCTCAACCCTTGCTCGTTTGCCCTTTTGTGAATAGCGATGCATTCGGGCCAAGAGTCGACGCGACGCCCAATGTTGCGCCGCTGTCTTGTCCTGCTGGGAACAGCTGGCCGATGCCGGTGGCTCGACGCGGATCGAGAAACCTTCGTTCTCAAGGCCGACCAAGGCGAACTCGACCGATGATCGATCAACGCCCATCTGGCGCGCCAAGTTCTCGGCGGTGGTCATGGCGACTAGGTCGAGGCGGCCCCGTACCGCGGCGGTAATTGCCCGCTCCCGATCCTCGCTGGTTGTCTCGACGTCTGGCCAAAGGTCTGGACGTATCGCTGCCGGGCCGGTGAGATCCGGCGTCACGGCCCAAACTTCTGTTGTTCCGCGGCGCGACATTACTCGACCGGCATCGAGGAGTTCGTCGAACCATGTCCTCCACGAATCAACCGCCGGCGAGACGACGAGTGAGCCCAGCAATTCGTACAGTTCGTCGGCGTTTCGCGGGTCGGGAGTGACTTGTTCAGCAACTTCGGCCATCGCTTGGTGGTCGATCGTCCCAATCTCAGACAAGTCGACGGGTAGTCCTCTCCGCAGCGGAACGGCGCGGCTACGTCGGTCGATTGCCTCGGCATCGTCTAGGAACGTGAAGGCCTTCCCAACTAACAGTTCGTGACACAACGGCGACGGTTCGGTCGAATCGACCGTGATGACCTCGATCGAACCAGTTTCCAAGCGATCGACCAGATGACGCAGCCCCTCAAGGTCCATGGCTTCCATCAACGTGTCGTCCATCGTCTGGCGCACGATGACGTGATCGGGCAGCTCGACCGGTCCAGACACGTTCTCCTGACACGCCGCGGCCAGGGGAAACAACGCTGCCATCAAATCGTCGGCTTCCATTCGTTGGATCGGCGGCGGGTTCTTGCGCCCGCCCTTCCAACGCAGGACCAACAACGATCGGTTGAGGTTCCAGCGCCAGCGGCTGAGAAACATCGGCGACGGCGGCACCAGCACCGCGTTGGTGAGGGTGGACTCGACCGAAGCCGACTTTAGGAACCCGGCTACGTCTGCCAGAGGGAAGCTGTGTTGTGGGCCCAGCGAGAGGCACACAGCATCGTCGGAGGCTGCTGCCTGAAGCTCGAAGTCGAAGTTCTTACAGAACTTCTTGCGCAGTGCCAGACCAAACGCACGATTGAGGCGGGCGCCATTCGGTGAGTGCACGATCAGCTGCATGCCACCTGTCTCGTCAAAGAAACGCTCGATGACGAGTCGGTCCCGCGTTGGTAGCGATCCAAGAATGGCGAGCGACGCCGCGAGATAGCGAACCACCTGCAGAGCAGGCTCGGCATCGATCCCCGCAACTCCCATCAGCCATGTACGAGCTCCATCGGCATCATTGCAGCGCAAGCGTTCCTCGATCTCGCGCCGAATGAGACACACCTCTTCGGACAGCTCAGCCGTTCGCCCCGGTGCTTCCCCAAACCACACCGGAATCGTTGGCGGGAGCCCTTCGGCGTCAACGACGCGAACCACACCAGGTTCGATTCGACGGATTCGCCAGCTGTGAGTACCGAGCGTGAAGATGTCACCGGGCATCGATTCGGTCGCCCAATCCTCGTTGACCGAGCCAATGAAGGTTTCGTCGGGTTCGAGCAGCACGCGATAGTCGCCGAGCTCAGGGATAGCTCCACCGCTGGTTAGCGCCGCCATCCGAGCGCCGCGTCGACCGCGAACCTCACCATTCACCTCGTCGTGATGCACCCAATGCGACCGCACTCCACGGCCGGTCTGCACTCCGTGGGCAGCGACCGCTAGGCACTGGTCGAAGTCCTCTCGGGAGAGTTCTTGGTACGGACTGGCTCGAGTGACCAGCTCGAATAGTTCGTCGACCTCCCACTCCTCGGAAGACACCTCGGCCACCAACTGCTGGATGAGGATGTCGAGGGGAGCAACCGGAGGCAATAACGCATCCAGACGACCTCCATGCACCGCGGTGAGCAAAGCACAGCATTCGACAAGATCGTCTCGGGTCTGAGGATACAACCGACCCTTCGGGACGCCGTACCGGTTGTGGTTGGCTCGTCCCACCCGTTGCAGGAAGGTGGCGATGTTGCGAGGCGAACCAAGCTGGCACACGAGATCGACCGGACCCACATCGATGCCGAGCTCCAATGACGCTGTCGCCACCAGCGCCTTGAGGTCGCCCGCTCGAAGACGTTGTTCGACCATCAACCGACGGTCCTTTGAGAGGCTTCCGTGGTGGGCCACAACGTTGGCCTCAGCATCCTGGTCTTCGCCAGCAAGCCGCTCCCCTAACTCATGGCTGATGCGCTCGGCCATACGCCTGGTGTTTACAAAGACGATCGTCGTCGTGTGCGCCAGGACAAGCTCAGCGATCGAGTCGAGAATCTCCCCCATCTGTTCGGCCGGAGCGATCGCCTCCATCTCCGATGGTGGAATGACCAGGTCGAGATCGAGTTCGCGAACATGGCCGGTATCGACGATCGCGCAATCGGCCGAACCAGCGGGTGTCTTGCGGGAACCGACCAACAGGTTCGCAACGGTCGTGATTGGCTTCTGTGTGGCCGACAACCCAACCCGGATGGGCCGAGAGCCGCCGCTCCGACAGAGATGCTCGAGCCGTTCGAGTGTGAGTGCCAGGTGGGAACCTCGCTTATCTCGAGCGAGCGAATGAATCTCGTCGATGATCACCGTGTCGATGGTGCTCAACGCTGCCCTGGCCTTCGACGAGGTGCACATCAGATAGAGCGACTCGGGCGTAGTCACGATGAATGCGGGTGGCTTCTTGACCATCGCTGCTCGGGCGCTCGTCGGCGTGTCACCAGAGCGCACCCCGACGCGGATCGTGGGAGCGGTCGTCCCCATGGCCTTTGCTATTGCCGCTATCTCGAGCAGCGGACGCTCCAGGTTCTCGGCGATGTCATGAGCCAACGCCTTCAGCGGCGAGACATACACCACCCGTGCAATACCGTCGGTGGACTCACCGAGGTCGTGTGCCTTGTACAACCGATCGATAGCGACGAGAAACGCCGCCAACGTCTTGCCCGACCCTGTGGGTGCGGCAACCAACGTGTCAGTGCGCGCGGCAATGTGGGGCCAGGCACCTGTTTGTGGCGGCGTGGGCCCGTCGGGAAAGCGTTCACCGAACCATGCCCGAACCGCGGGGTGAAAGGACTCCATCTCCGGATGGTCGAACAGGCTCGGACGATCGAGCACCTCCGAAACGCTGGTTCTGGACAGATCGGTCTCGATGATGGCCATTACCGGAAACTACTGGTGGGGTGTGACACTCGAATTCACGTCGCCCAGGCATCGAGATCTACACTTTGCTGCTCATGTCATTGTTTCTCGTTCGCCACGCTTCGGCTGGGACTCGCACCAAGTCACACGATGATCTCGACCGCCCGCTCGACCCCACGGGCTTCGATCAGGCCCACGCCATTGTCGACCTCCTTGGTGATCGGGGTGTGACCGAGATCCACACGTCCAGAGCAGTTCGATGTGTCCAAACGGTCGAGCCCCTCGGCGAGCACCTAAACATCGAGGTGCAGACCCACCCGGCGCTGCTCGAAGGTCAGAGCGCGGAGATGGCTGTCCACGCTGCCCGCCTGCTGGCCAAAGCCGACACCACAGCGGCGTTTTGCAGTCACGGTGACATCATCCCTGACATGATCCAGACCCTCGCTCGCGAAGGCATGGTTATCGTCGGGCCTCGATCGTGGGCCAAAGGATCGACGTGGGAGCTCACCACCCGCGGCGGCGATATCGCCGAAGCCAGATTCCTCGGCCCGTTCTAGCCCCCGGACCTGACCCCCTTTAGAGGGATTGGAGGGTACGGAGATCCGAGAGGGTGTTTGCTTCTCCGGGTACCTTGTCGGGGCGATAGCGCTTGACCCGGGCGAACCGCAGCGCCAAGGCGCCCGGGTAGGTGGTCGAACGCTGCACACCATCGACCGCAATCTCGATGACGAACTCCGGGCGAACAAACACGGTGATCCCCTCCTCGTGGGTCTTTGCGGCGAGCAACGCCTCGGTCTGCCATGCCAAGAGTTCGTCGGTGAGCCCCTTGAAGGTCTTCCCAACCATCACGAACTCGTCGTTCGACCCATCGCGTCGCGCCCCGAGATGTAGGTTGGAGAGCTTCCCGGTGCGACGGCCGTGCCCCCACTCGACGCCCAGAACGACCAGGTCGAAGGTGTACACCGGTTTGACCTTGCGCCAGGTCTTTCCCCTCCGGCCGGCGGTGTAGGTCGATTCGGCTCCCTTGACCATCACACCCTCATGGCCCCTCGCCACGGCGTCGGACGCGAAAGCTTCGCCCTCCGTTGGGTTGCTCGTCGCAATCCCGGCGACCATGGCCGGGCCAACGAGAGCCTCGAGTGAGGTGAGTCGATCGCTCAGTGACAGGTCGACGAGGTCCTCTCCGTCACGATGCAAGATGTCAAAGAACGAGACGGCCAGTTCGACACCGGCCCCCTCCCCTCCCGAGCTGAAGGTCGATGCTGTGTCCTGGAACATTTCGGGCGTGTCACCGTGTACGCCGACCAATTCGCCGTCGAGCACAACGGACTGGACATCGAGGGATCGAACGAGCTCGCATACCCCCGGAAGTCGCTCGGTGACGTCATTCAGGTTCCTCGTGTAGAGCCACACATCGTTGCCGCGCCGATGAGCCTGAAGCCGGATGCCATCAAGCTTGGTCTGAACGAACGATGCTCCGATGTCCTCTATTGCCTCGGTTACCGAACCCGATGTCGACGCGAGCATTGGCTGCACCCCCCGACCGACTTCCAAACCAACCGCTTCCAGTCCGGCTTTTCCGTCGCTGATCGCGATCTCGGCTGTGCCCCCGAGGTCACCGTTCATCATGAGGGCGCGACGGACCGAAGCCACCGACACTCCAGCGGCTTTGGCGATGGCGGTCACCATGACCCCATCGAGAGCACCCTGCCTCAACCCTCCGGTCAGGACCGTGCCAAGGAAATGCCCCTCCGCCTCAGTCGCAGCACTCATGAGTGCACCAAGCCGCTGAGCGCGCGCCGCCTTCGACCCAGGCCCGGAGATCTCTGCCACGTCGTCCATTGCCCGATCGACGTCGAGCACACGTAGAGAACTAACCGCGCTTGGGGCTGCGTCGAGGTCTCGGATCGCGGCCCAACCGACCCCGATCCTACCCTGGCGGATCTCACCGGTGAGTAAGCCGACGACGATCGGCGCCTCCGACGGCGCCACCTTGCCGAGCAAGCCAGCGAGTGCTGCAACCTTGTCGTTTCGAGCCGAAGCGCCAGCTACGGTTCGCGCGGTCTCGACGACCGCTGCGAGCGTTGTGGATTCCATTGGACAGACTTTACGGCCGCCGTGACGAGCAGTCGTTACGGAACTATTGCTGTTCGAGCGCTTCTCGGAGTCCGAACTGTGCCATGAGCCCCACCATGTCCGCAGGCGGATCAGCGAGCATGTCAAACTGCTCAAGCTCGAGCCGAGCCTCCTCTGGCCGGTCGAGGCGATTGAAGAGGAACGCACGGAACACCCGAGCGTCGGCGGTTGTGGGGTCGGCGTCCACAGCTCGCTGCAACCACTCCTCGGCGTCGACGAAGAGTTCTTCCTCCCCGGATTCCGCGAGGAGTGCAAGAGTCCAGCCATGCCATGCCAACGCATCAGCGTTGTCCGGTTCGACCTCGAGAACTGAATCGAACGAACGAAGCGCCCGCGTTGGATCTTCTAGTTGAACAAACAACTCCCCGGCTAGCTGCGCCTCGCTCGGGGCAACACCTTCCGCTTCGAGGTCGACCAGATCGAGATCCCCCGGCGTCGCGCCGAGTAGCTCTGACATGCGGGCGATGCCGATACGTTCGCGGACCTGGCGTTCAGCGACCAGCGACTGGGCAATCGCTGTTGGGTTTGATCGGTCGAACGCAGCGAGCTCGGCAGACGCGGTTTCGAAGTCTTCAGCATCCAGCGCGACGATTGCACGGAAGACTCGAACGTCCCCATATTCAGGATCGAATGCAACCGCGTCGTCAAAGTCGGCCATGGCGGCCTCGACGTTTCCGCTCTGATATTGCAGCCAACCTCGATAGGTAAACGCCTCGACGTTGGTCGGGCTCTCTTCGAGCACATCGCCGTATAGTTCGATCGCTCGGTCGACGTTGCCGAGCCGGAATTCGTTTGCCGCATCGTTGAGCAGCGACGCACTGCTCAGACGAATCTCACCGCTGGCGGTGTCGTTGGCTCCTCGAGCGCCGGAGAATTCGACCATCGCAAACGCCGCGAACCCGGCGAGCACGATCACGCCAGTAATCCACATGATTCTGCGGCCGAGCGGCGATGAGGCTCGCTTGGTGCGCCTCACCGGAGCACCATCGAGGACGCGGGTCAGCTTTGCTGCTCGTGCGGTGTAGTCATCCTTGAGGGTCCGGTAGTCGAGTTCGTCGATGTCCCCGGCAGCAAGTTCAGAGTCGAGGTCGTCGAGTGATGCAAGCAGGTGGTCGCGTTCTACCTGTAGGCGCTCACGCTCGTCGTCATCGATCGTGGTCGACGTCGTCGAAGAGGCGTTGGGTGCTGTCGTCGTCACGTCGACTTCCCCCTTCGCAGGTCTTCGACAAGCTTGACGTCAGAGGCAGAAGGCCCCTCAAGTTCGATCGTGCGCCAGCGACGGAAGACCGCGAACAATGCTGCGAACCCAAACACCATCAGCACCACGGGAACCGTCCAGATCAATCCAACGACCCCACCCGAGCTCGGGCGAAGATCGATGGACTCGCCATACGCCGAAATCAGGGCGTCGGTGACCTGTTGGTCAGAGCTGCCCTCGTCCACACGACGTTGAATGTCTCGACGAATTTCAAGGGCGATCACCGCGTTCGATTCGGCGACCGACTGACCGTCACAGGTCGGGCACGCGAAGTCTTCTGCCAGCGCCCGCACACGATCCTGGTTGGTTCGAGGCGGACCTTCGACCTGCGTCGAAACGACCAGGGCGCTCAGCGCCGCCGAGAGGAGCACCAGCCAGATAAACGTACGTTTGGAGAACATCACTGGCCTCCGTCGAGCGGGGCACCCGACAACCGAGCTATCTCTGCCTCGATATCGGCTTGGGTTATGCCGCCGAGGAATTTGGTGGTGATGATTCCGCTCGGAGCGACGAGGTAGGTCTCAGGTACGGCGGCGACGCCGAAGTTGATTGCATGCTGGCCGGTGTCGGCGGCAAGGACGGGCCACTCGCCTCCGTTCTCGGCAAAGAAATCGATCACGTTCTGCGACGGGTCAGAGAATGCAATGCTGACGACCGACGCGTCGCCGACCGGCGCGTGGGCCTCGTCGAACGCGACGAGTTCGGGGTGCTCAACAATGCACGGGATACACGTCGTGCTGAAGAAGTTGACGACGACCCAGCGGCCGCGTTCGTTCTGAATGTCGTAGGTCGACCCATCCACGTCTACACCGATGATGTCCGGAGTGAGCTCGCCAATGAGTGGACTTGGACCAAGCCCTTGTTGACCGTCACTTGTCGCGAGCAGAACGATGAACACGACGAGCACGATGCCAACGACGGTCGCCGACATCAGCGCCAGTCGGGAGGGACCGCCCTGCTCGATGAGCTCAATAGGTTCTTCGTGCATCAGGCCGGAACCGGCGCCCCGGCCGGCGAATCGCCACTCGATGGGTCCGTTCCGTCCGAGTCGTCGCCTGCATCACCTTTTGCGCCGCTGTCGGGCAGGTCGACCACGGCGGAATCACCGTCGTCATATGCAGGCGCGGATGCTGGCGCGGTTGGGCGGCGGCGCTTACCGGGCACGAGGGCCAGGGCGGTCCCGACAGCCATGAGGATGCCACCGATCCACAACCACTGGACCAACGGCTGGATCGTCGCCCGGATAATGACCGTCTCGTCGTCGGTCGGTACGACGGAGAGCTGCACGTCGTCGATGAGCGAGCCTCGGGTCGCAGACGTACCGAGTGTTCGTCCAGCAAATGGGAACAGAGTCAGCGCTGGACGTTCGAGCGAACCGTCGACGTTGATCAGCACCTGGTCGTCGATCCGCCCATCGGGAGAAACGACCTGATCGGTCCCAACAAATTCAAACGTGTGACCAGCGAGCTCAGAGGTGTCTCCGACCTCGTCGAATCGGAACTCGGCCTGTCGCAGGTAGGCGTTGCTCGCTGCGAAGGCAACGGCGATCAGAATGACGCCGATGTGCACGATCATGCCGCCGTTGGTACGACCGACCAACCCTCGCCAGCCCTGACGACGGGTGGCGATGATCAACTGACGTGCAGCCGAACCGCCAGCTACGCCGCCGAGACCAAAGGCGAGTACCGGTGCCCAACCTGCGGCGCCAAGGGTGAGCGAGAAGATCATCGCGACCACGCCAACAGCCACTGGCCACATCAGCCGATCGCTGAGGACCTCACCCGAAGCCTTGCGCCACGGCAACACGGGCGCCATAGCCATAAGGAACAGGAGCACGAAACCAATCGGGAGGGTCATGCGATCAAAGAACGGGTTGCCGACGGCGATCCGGTCGCCATTGACCGCTTCGATGACGAGGGGCCAGACCGTGCCGAGCAGCACCACGAACGCAAAAGCGGCAAAGACAACATTGTTCGCAAGGAAGGCGCCCTCGCGCGAGATCGGCGAATCGATCTTGCCGACCGAGCGCAACGCGTCGCCGCGCCACCCGATGAGACCGACAGTCACCACGACGATGAGCGCAAAGAACGCAATCAAGAGAGGACCAATGCCCGACTCGCTGAAAGCATGAACCGATGCAATCACACCCGATCGCGTCAGGAAGGTGCCAAGAATCGTCAACGCGAATGTGGCGCAGACGAGGGAGAGGTTCCACACCCGAAGCATCCCTCGTCGCTCCTGGACCATGACCGAATGGATGAAGGCCGTGCCGGTCAACCAGGGAAGCAGCGAAGCATTCTCGACCGGATCCCAGGCCCAATAGCCGCCCCATCCAAGGGTCTGGTAGCTCCACCAGGCGCCGAGCACGATGCCAAAGGTGAGCAGACCCCATGCAAAGACCGTCCAGCGGCGGGTCTCGACGAGCCAGCCCTCACCAACACGTCCTGTCACGAGCGCACCGATCGCGAAGGCGAATGGCACGGTGAATCCGACGTAACCGAGGTAGAGCATCGGCGGGTGGAAGGCCATGAAAGCATTGTTCTGCAGTAGCGGGTTTAGACCAGGACCATCGAGGGGCGGGTTGGCCACTTCGATGAACGGGTTAGCAGGCCCGAGCATCAACCCGAAGAAGTAGATCGTCACGATGAGCATGGTGAAGAGAGCCCAACCCACCATCGGGTCATCGAGACGGTCGCGGAACCGCCACATCACGACCGCGAGATAGCCGGCCAGGATGAGCGTCCAAACGAGGATTGAACCTTCGAGCGCACCCCACAGCGTGGCGATGGTGAACAGAACAGGAGTGCCAATACGCCCGTTCTCGGCAACATATTTGACGCTGAAATCATGGTTGAGAAGCGCGGATTCCATGACGCCTACAGCGAAGAGTGAAGCGGCAATGATGAGGATGATGTAGCCCGCCACGCTCTTCATAGGCCGCTGCTTTTTGGTGGCGAGCGCGTAGCCGTTGGTGATCGCTCCAAGCACAGCCGCGGCAAAGCCGACCGTTATGGATCCGTATCCGAGCAGGACGTGCATCTAATCGTTCTCTCCGGTTGCGTTCGCTACTGCGTCTGGCGAATCGGGAAGGTCCTCGCCACATGATGCAGCTTCTTCGATCCTGTCTTCGCGGTATTCGTTGTCGTGACGAACAAGCATCTGGTCGCTCTCGAAATAGAAGCCGTCGTTTGCTCCCTGGAGCCAGGGTTCTCCAATGGCTTCGGAGGTTTCCCAGTTGCCTTCGAGCACGACGGGTACGCCGAGCTGAAAGGATTCGGCGACGTTTCCGCGGTGAATGATGTCGACGGCTGTTCCGTCGCAGGCAATCGAGAACCGAACCGCAGCTCCGCCCTCGAGGTTGAACTCTTCGTCGCTTACCGCAATCGGAGAACCAACAAGCTGGAAGCGACGATCTTGAAGTTCATCGCGATCAGCGACTGCGGTGTCGGCCTCGCGAATGAATAGCGAAGCCCCACTCAAACCCTGAAAAAGGAGCGCAGCAACTCCTGCCACAAGGGCGACGAGGATGATGATTGGAACGGTCTTGGAACCCCGCTTGATCGCATCTCGGTTTTGCGGGGTGAGATCGAGGTCGTCTGCCCGCGTCCGAGGCGTGAGGTCGAGCTCTTCGGCATCGGCGCTGTCGGATGCGTCCATGTCGTCAAAATCACTGTCGTCAAAATCACTGTCGTCAAAATCACTGTCGTCGTAGTCAGCCATCAGCTCTCTCCAATAACGTCGGAGTCTTTGCCCGTCATCCATCGAGCGCGCTCGACGGGGACCCTGGCCGCGATGCGTCGGGCGCGTCGCAATACCGAAAGCGCATAAAGGGCGCTGGCCACAAAGACAATCCCCCAACCAGCGATGAGATACCCGAGGTGTGTCATGACAACTCTCCTTCGAGGGTTGAAGCTGCTTCGGCTCGACGGGCGGCAATCGCGTCATCGAGGCCGAAACGGTCGAACTGACGCTCGAGCCAAGCGAGACGGAACCGGTGGATCATCATCCAGGTGTAGAGGCCAAAACCGAGAGCGATCGAATAGAACAGGGTGAATGCCTTCAAACCATCGATCGCCGCCTCGGCAATGGTCGAGTCCTGATGGATGGTCTGACTCGCCCACCATTCAACCGAACGGTTGACGATGATGATGTTGACGACGAGAAGCAGGCCAACAATGGCCGAACGACGTGCCCGTTCATCGGCGGTTCCTTCAAGACGTCGAACAGCGAGATAACCGATCGACAACATGAACAACACCAGTGTCGTCAGGAGGCGCACGTCGCCCCATACCCACCACGCGTTCCAGATCGGCCGACCCCAGATCGAACCGGTGATGAGCGTCAGGGCTGCGGCAAGAGCGCCAATTTCCGCTGATGCACCAGCGACGAGATCCCACCAGACCGAACGTTTGATCAGGACCATGGCAGAACCAATGGCGGTCACGACAAAGGCGAGGTAGGCCGTAATTGCCGAGGGAACGTGGACATAGATAAGGCGGAATGCATCGAACTGGCCAATCTCTTCGCCGCTCGTTCCATCGACTCGGATGTCAGGGCCACTCGGACCGAACGCGAGAAACAACCACAGGCCGATCCCGGTAAGGAGGACCATGCCGAGAATGCGTGTGGTTCGGCTGCTAGTCCCAACGCTGTCAGCGCGAAGATCCGGACCCGTCTGGCTGTCGATCTCAGCTTCGGCGACTTGGCTGTGCTCCATCTAGTTCTCCTCCATCAACACACCATGGCTCACGATCCCCAGTGCGATGTACAACACCGCAAAGCTGAATAGCAGACTGGTCCATGCCCACCCGTCGGTCGCGACTGTTCCCATGGCATCACCAAAGGCACGCGTCGCAGCGATCAGCACCGGCGCGAGTACAGGTAGTAGCAGGATCGGCAAGACGGTCTCCCGGGCGCGCTGGGCTCCGAGCAGCGCACCATAGAGAGTACCCGCGGCACCCACGCCAAGTACTGCAGCGAACAGCGACGTGACAAGAAGTACACCATCATCGATTCGTGCGTCGTAGAAGAAGACCACGGCACCGAGAAGGACGGCGGCGACCAAGAAAATTTGCGAGATGAGCGCAGCGGCTTTGCCAAGAAAGATCGATGAGGGTCGCATCCCCGTGAGCAGTAACCCCTCACGAGCACCCTCCCCTGCCTCGACAGCGACCGAGCGGTGCACAGCAAGCACAGACGCCAGGAGGATCGTGACCCAGTACAGACCGGGTGTGAATGTCGTAAGCGCCGGACGGTCAGCATTCAACGCAAATCCGAAGAGCACGACGATGAGCACCGCGAAAGGCGTGACCTGGTTCAGTGCAATCCTCGAGCGCTTCTCAATGCGAAGGTCCTTGCCTGCAATCAGCAATACGTCAGCCAACATGATCAACCCTCGAATTGTCCCGTCCCGCAACAGGACGTTCGACGGTGAGACCACCGGCGACCGTAACGAAGCGGTCGACGACAGGTTCGACGCGATCGAGTTCGTGCGATGCCACGAGCACCGCGCCGCCGGCCTCGGCTGCATCTCGGATCAGCGAATCCACAATGTCTCGCCCGCCCTGGTCAAGGCCCGCATGGGGCTCATCGAGGAGCCAGAGTTCGGGCCGCTTGGCTGCGGCGACAGCCAGGGCTGTTCGCCGACGCTGTCCTGCCGAGAGGGACTTGACTGCCACGTCATAGAGACGGCCATCGATTCCCATTCGTTCGCCCGCAGCCTTTTCTTGCTTTTCTGACACCCCTGCTGCCTTTGCCCAAAAGCGCAGATTTTCCGCAACGGTGAGGTCGTCATAAAGCATCGAGGCGTGCCCGACATAACCAACCCTGGGGCGAACCGATCGGCGATCGGAGAAGAGGTCCATGCCAAGGACGGTTGCTCGGCCACTCTCGGGCCGAATAAGGCCCGCACAGAGCCGCAGTAGTGTTGATTTTCCAGCGCCGTTCGCCCCTTGGAGTAAAACGGACTCTCCGGGGTTGACCACGAGGTTGGCACCGGCGAGCGCGGGAAAGCGGCCCAAGAGCACCACGATGTCGTGCAGGTCAACAGCAGCCACGTATTGACGCTACCGCTCTATCATTGTCCGAGGCGGTTTCAGCTCCGGCAACTGATGGTTCTTGTCGAATTCTCAATGGTCGTTCCATCAAGCTCTCATCCAAATCACCGATACTTATAAGACTATGGTTTCCAAATTTTTTGGCGCGCTCGGGCGGTTCTTCATCACGAGTGGAATCGTGATCCTGCTCTTCGTTGGTTACCAGCTGTGGGGCACCGGTATTCAAGAAGCCTCAGCTCAGAGCGATCTCGGATCTGATTTCGACACGCTGCTCGAATCGGTTGAAGTTTCCGCACCCATCCCTGATACGACCACAACCACGATCCCGGACGCACCGACGACGACAACCACGACATCGACGACCGTCGTCCCCGAGGCCGGCGGCTCTCTCGAAGTTCTCAACGACCCTGAACTCGCCGACAAGCTCTTCCGCGAAGGCGGCGAGGCTGTTGCCCAGATTCAGATCCCTCAGATCGAGGTCGACAAGTATGTGGTCCAGGGCGTCCAGGTCGAAGACCTTCGCAATGGACCCGGCCACTACCGAGCCACCGTGTTTCCTGGCCAAGAGGGTAACTCGGGCATCGCTGGTCACCGAACGACCTACGGAGCTCCGTTCAACCGCATTGATGAACTCCTTCCGGGGCAGGAATTCACCGTCGTCACCGTGCAGGGGGTTCACACCTACCGGGTCATGTCTGCCGCTGAAGCCTTCGCTGCGGACAAGCGAGGTTCGCTCGGTCCCGACTTCGAACTTCCAGACAACGCCGACGATGTGGGACACATCATCGTGCCACCTTCAGCCACCTGGGTTCTTGGCGACTTCGGGGACAACCGGATCACCCTGACCGCCTGTCACCCAAAGTTCTCAGCAGCGTTGCGAATCATCGTCGCCGCAGAGTTGGTCAGCGCTCCGGTAGGGAGCGTTCAAGCCCCCGCGAACTACGCAACGACCGATGGCGAGCTCGTCTCGGAAGACCTGTCGGCAGAAGAGCTAGCCATCGAAGCTGGCGAGGGCGCCGACGAGGACAGCCTGGAGGATCTCCAAGCCGCACCGGCAACAAGCGATTCCCCAACACCTCCCAACGCTGCAGCGTTCGCTGATGAGGTCACGCTCGATGAAGGTCTCAACGGTGACGAAGACGCCCTGCGGCCCGCAATTATCTTCGGGATCATCGCCGTGGCGTTGTATCTCGGTTTCAAGGAATTGGCTCGCAGATGGAAGCCATGGCCTGCGCTGTTTCTCGGCGTTGCGCCAGTCCTCTTCTTCATGGCGTTGACCTTTGAGAAGGTCGACCGTTTTCTGCCTGCAGGCTGAGCCTCGGCAATTGAGCTGAAGTCGAGATAGAGCCGAAGTAGAGATTCTGTAAGTTTCTTCGGGTCACGGCTTCCATGGTGCGGTTTCACTGATTAGCGTGTGATGCGTGCAAAGACGAAGTCTGATCGCGCTTCTATTGGCACTGGCTGCAATTGCCGGTGCGTGTTCATCGACCGGTGACCTCGATGGAGCATTGAACGCCGAAAGCAACCTCGACGGTTTGATTGCGAGCAACGACGACGACAACAGCGAAGACGAAGACGACTCGGACGCTGCATCCGACGAGCCTGAAATCCCGAGCGTGCCTGGTGCTCCGCTCAACCGTTTCGATCTTCAGGTCGGACAGTGCTTCAACGAAGGTAGCTGGTACGACGAGGTCCTCGATCGCAGGGTCGACCTGACCGCGTCGATCGATTGTGGCCAGGAGCATCAGAGCGAGGTCTATCACGAGGCCGAATTCCCCGCCCCCAGCGGCGCACCGTTCCCCGGTGAGGATTCGATGACCGAATGGAGCACACAGGTTTGCTACGACCAGTTCGCTGCCTTCGTCGACGCCGAGTACGAAGCGTCAGCGTTTGAGATTGGCATCGTGGCGCCGACCAAAGACACCTTCGAACACCCCGTTGGCCGACATCGCCGAGTTTTCTGTTACGTCTACGAATCCAGCGGCGAGACGACGTCGGGTTCGGCGCGGGGCGCAGGTTTCTAAACTCAACGACAGATCACGCTCGATGTGGTTGGCGCGTTTCGGCGCGATCTGATTCGCGCGTTTCGCGCGACCATCCCCACCTACCGCGCGAGATTTACTAACTTTGTCACCGTGCTACTTACTCTCTTTGCCATTGCTATTGGATCCCTCATCGGTCGCGTACGCGGCGGTGCCTGGTCGGGCGTGAGCAATGCCAGGCTCCGAGCGACACCGTTTCTCATCGTTTCGATCGCTGCAGTGCTGGTCCAGGCGGTGCTCGATCCGGTCTTTCCACAGGTCTGGTCGTTCGTTGGGCTGCTCTCACTGATCATCTTCGGGTTCCGCAACCTGCACCTTTCCGGTATGGCCATTCTTCTTATCGGTACCGTGCTCAACCTGCTTCCGTTCCTTGCCAATGGCGCCACCCCGGTCTCGGAACTTGCGCTGATTTCAGTCGGCGACCTCGATCCGTTCAACATGCCCGACATCGACGGTGCCCGTGAGTCATCAGCGACCGCTACCCGCCTGCGATTCCTGGGCGATGCAATTCCGGTCCCGGTCTTTGGCAGCGTCATCTCGATTGGCGACATGATTGCCCTGGTCGGCGTGGCCGACATCTTTACGAACCTGTTCTTGCGCGCCCGTCGGCGCGATATGGCGCTCGACGATGCCGGTGTCACGTTTGATACTCCTGCTCATGCGGTCTCGAACGACCGGGTTGCCTTCCTTTCTCCTCTGCAGACGGCCAATCGCCAGCCATCACATGCTGCACACCGCCGCCCTCGACGCAAAGCCGCTCCGAGCTCACACGTGCCAGCCCACGCCGCCACGATGAAAAGGGCCGATTCCGCGTCTTCTGGCGCACAACCTGCCCATGCAGGGGCTCCTGTGCCCAACGACGAGCAGGCACGGGAGAAACCCAGCAGTCCAGCTCATGCAGCCAAGCCGGTGGAGAGCAGCGAGCCCGCAACACCGATCGTGATCGACCTCGACGCACCCGAACATGCAGCTCCCGCTGGGCTCGTAGACAAACCAAAAGCGGCGAACAGCGCTCGCTCCGATGATCCTCCAGCGCACGCAGCTGACCCGGTGCTTACCGCTGGACTCCAGGCCGTGCCGGTCATGCCATCCACCGCGACCCAGCAGATCGAAGTTGTACCCGAGCTCATCGATCTCACCGACCCGAACGACCAACGTCCAATCATCGATCTGACGAAGTCACCGACCGACGACCAGATGACCGAATTCCTGCGCCGTCGCAAGGCGGCCGATCGTGAGCATGCGCTGGTCGCTGTTCGACCTCCTGGCCAGCGCCGGGGACGTGCCCCTGTGCGATTGAATCTCAACAACGTTGATGAAGTTAACGCCGACGAAGTTGTCGAAACTCTCCAATAGAGCGCAACCTATAGGCGTGGAGCAAGAAGAGACAGATCCAATTCTTGCTCGACGCGCTCAAATTCGACGCCAAGCAAACCTTGGGCAGCGGGTTGGCTACCTTGCCTTTGGCCTTGCGTTGGTCGGCTTTTTCATCGGCCTCTTCACATCGTTCTCCCCTGCCATCGTGACGTTCGTGATCGCGATGTTGATCTTTGGAAGCATCGTGCTTGCCATCGCTATCCAGGTTGGCTACGCAATTCGGGGAGCGGAGCGCCACGAGGAAGACTCGATTGCGATGCGCCAAAGAAGAAAGTGATCTACGTGGCAAATGGTGGAACCTGTGGTTGAAAGCGGCGTACGTCTCGGAGCAGCAGAGCGCAGAACCCAACTCTTGGCTGCAGCGCAACAAGCATTCGGTACGCACGGCTTTACGGCGACATCGATGAACGACATCGCAATCGCTGCGAACGTGACAAAGCCGGTGCTCTATCAGCACTTCGATTCGAAGCATGAGCTCTTCCTCGAGGTTCTTACCTCCACTGCGAGCGAGCTGAATGACGCCATTGCTGGGGTGCTCACCGAAGCAACGACTGGCCGCGAAAAAGTCGAACAGGGCATTGCGCTCTACGTGAAGTTCTTCGACGACAACCCGGAGAACTACCGGGTTTTGTACGGCGATGGAGTTCGCAGTGAACCCGCATTCGCGTCGGAACTCCGGACGATCGAGAGCACGATCAACGGTCTTATCGCCGATCACATCGATATCGATCAGCTCGATCAGGACCTGCGACTGCTCGCCGCCGAAGCTATCTCGGGACTGCTCGAGGCAGCGGTCGGACGCTGGCTCGATGTGGGGCGCCAGCAGACCGCCGACCAGGTGGCATCGCTGCTCGCGTCGCTGGTTTGGCGAGGTTTGCGAGGAACAGCCTAAAGCTGCGGAGAAAAGCTCGCCCACTACACTCGGCGAATGGCAAACCACACAGTCAGCATCGAGTATTGCGTTAGTTGAAACTACTTAAGTCACGCCGTGAGCGCGACCGAGGACCTTCTCAAGACCTATCAGCACGTCATCTCTGAAACCATCCTGATCAATGGATCTAAGGGCATTTTCGACGTGATCGTCGACGGTGAGTTGCTCTATTCGAAGGGTGCGACCGGTAGGCATGCGGAACCGGGCGAGGTACTGGAGCTTTTCCGGGCAAAGTATGGCCAAGGCGTTGCCGAGTACGGAACCTGAACCACCGCGCCGCCTCCATCACGGTCGTATTGACCAAGATCGCAGCAACACGCGCATGCAACAAGATTGTGGCCTTCTCGAAACTTTGGACAATGTTCGTCCGAATTATCTGAGCCTCCAAGGCTCTGACACGACTTCACTGGCATGAGTCCGGCAACCGCTGGACAGTCATGGGAGGAACGCCATGTTGTCCACATCACAGACAGAGGCTGATTTCACGATCGAATCTGGGTTGAGCATCGGCCAGGAACTTCATGATTTCCTCGTAGATGAGGCCCTCCCCGGAAGCGGAGTAGACCGAGACGACTTCTTTCGCGGACTCGCTGCCCTGGTGAACCAGTTCGGGCCGCGTAACGCAGAGCTGCTCGAGATCCGAGAAAACATGCAGGCGGCAATCGATGCATGGCACCTCGAACGAGCTGGCGTGGTGCACGACCCGGGCGAGTACAGGGCCTTCCTCGAAGACCTTGGATACCTCGTGCCCACCGGTCCCGCGTTCGCCATATCGACCACCGGAATCGATCCCGAGATCAGCTCCGTCCCCGGACCGCAATTGGTCGTTCCGGTGATGAACGCCCGATATGCAATCAACGCTGCGAACGCCCGCTGGGGCAGTCTCTACGACGCGCTGTATGGAACCGATGTGCTCGGTGACCTTCCCACGCCCGGCCCATACGATTCTGTCCGCGGCGACCGCGTCATCACATACGGGCGGGACTACCTCGATTCGGTCGCCCCACTCATTTCGGGATCTCATCGAGATTCGACGGGTTATGTCATCTCTGATGGTGTCCTATCGGTGACATTGGCCGATGGCTCGAAGTCCGGCTTGAGAGAACCGCAGCAATTTGCGGGCTTTGACGGTGCCCCAAATGCTCCTGTCGCGATCCTGTTGACTCAGAACGGGCTCGGCATCGACCTCCGGTTTGACCCGAACCATCCGGTTGGGTCCGCCGACAGTGCAAACATGTCGGACATCGTTCTCGAAAGTGCGGTGACGGCGATCATGGACTGTGAAGACTCGGTCGCTGCTGTCGATGCTGAGGACAAGGCGCTCGCCTATCGCAACTGGTTGGGCCTTATGGCCGGAACACTGTCTACCGAGGTCACCAAGGCGGGCGAGACCTTCACCCGTTCCTTGGCCACCGACAGGGTTTACACCTCCTCTGACGGATCGACGGTGACACTGCCTGGCCGTGCACTGATGCTCGTTCGAAACGTCGGCCATCTCATGACCACACCGGCCGTCCTCGATGCTGGCGGCGCCGAGATCCCCGAAGGCTTGCTCGACGCGATGGTCACGACACTGTGTTCTGTCCACGACCTACGACGCGACTCACGTGCTAATGGGCAGAACTCGAGAGAGGGTTCGATCTATGTGGTCAAGCCAAAAATGCACGGACCTGACGAGGTGGCGTTCACCAATGACGTATTCACCTTTGTCGAGGAAGTCCTGGGACTCGCTCACAACACGGTGAAGCTCGGGATCATGGACGAGGAACGTCGCACCACACTCAACCTGGCTGAATGTCTGCGTGCGGCCGAAGCACGGGTGGCCTTCATCAACACCGGATTCTTGGATCGCACCGGTGATGAGATCCACACATCGATGCGCGCTGGTCCGATGGTTCCAAAGAGCGAGATGAAGACGCAACGATGGATCTCGGCATACGAGGACCACAACGTCGATGTTGGTCTCGCCTGCGGGTTGCGCGGCCGAGCTCAGATCGGCAAAGGGATGTGGGCCGCGCCCGACCTCATGGCCAACATGGTCGAACAAAAGATCGCTCATCCAAAGTCCGGCGCGAATTGTGCGTGGGTGCCCTCACCTACCGCCGCAACACTGCACGCTATGCATTACCACCAGGTTGATGTATTGGCGGTTCAGGAGCGCCTCGTGGGCTCACCAAGAGCAGACCTCAATGACATCCTGACAATCCCCGTCGCCACCAACCCAACCTGGTCTGACGACGTGATCCAGGCCGAGCTCGACAACAATGCTCAGGGGATCCTGGGATACGTCGTCCGTTGGGTCGATGCTGGTGTTGGCTGTTCGAAGGTCCCCGACATCGATGATGTTGGACTCATGGAAGATCGAGCCACGTGTCGAATATCGTCTCAGCACATGGCCAACTGGTTGCACCATGGAGTCGTCACGGTCGAACGAATCCGCTCGACGTTTGAGCACATGGCCGTGAAGGTCGATGCGCAGAACTCGAACGACCCAACCTATGCCCCGATGGCACCAGACTTTGACGGTCACGCCTTTCGGGCGGCCCTTGACCTGGTCCTTTCCGGTACCGAACAGCCGTCGGGATATACCGAACCGATTTTGCACGCTCGTCGACTGCAGGTGAAGAACCGCTAACTCAACCAGGTGCTCACTCGTCTTCGGTTGGCGGCGTGACCGGTGCCGCGGTCGTCGCCGGTGCTGCTGTCGTTTCTGGAGTCGCAGGGGGTTGTCCGCCGCCAGTACCTCCATTGCCTCCGTTTCCGCCAGTACCACCGTTGCCGCCATTGCCTCCAGTACCATCGTTGCCGCTATCACTACCGTTATCTCCGCCTCCGGTGTCGCTGGCGTAACCGGGGGCATCTTCACCCGTGCCAGGCGCTGCGGTTGAGGATGCAGGTGCGGTTGTGGTTGGCGCAGCAGTTGTGGCCGGTGCTGCGGTTGGAGCAGGCGCGGAACTCCTAGATGGAGCTCGAGTTGCCGGTGGCGACGTCGTCGGCGTCTCGGCGAGCCCTCCTTCGACGACCCGAGTGATCGTCCGAGATCCCGTCTGCTCGACGAAGTTGCCCGAGGCCCAGCCCGTGCGACCCTCGAAAGTGAGCTCGACCCAATGCCGATCGGTACGTCCAGTCCCGACCATCTCACTTCCACGAGGAGCTGAGATGATGAGCGTTCCATTCGCCGAGGCGGACGCTCGAATGTTCACTCCGGAAGCACCGCCGCGCACTCCGTATATGAGGACCGTCTCTTCAATCGTCCTCGTGCTCACGAAGAGTTCCTGCTCGGGGATGTCTTCGAGGGACAACCGGCGGGTGTTGACCCATCCTTCGGTTTCGCCGTACATGATGAAGGCCCACTCGCCCGTCTGGGTTCCAGTGGCGATGACCTCGACCCCGGCGGCGAGCCGGTCGACTTCCTGGTAGCCGCGTCCTGGGCCCGCGAAAATGCCGGTTCCGCTCGGACCGGTATCGATATTGAATCGGATGAACGCGCCGATCTCGTCGGCATCGGCAAATGCGAGCGCCTCTGGGCTATCGTCGTCGACCCCGGACGCCTGCTCGAGGCTTCTGGCTTCGATCCGTTCCGCGAGGGGGTTGTTGGTGATGGTCACTGGCGATCCAGCGTCAGCGACCTCACCACAGGCGGAAAGTGTCACCGCTGCGAACAGCACGAATAGATATCTGTAAAGGGCCCGCTCTTCAAAAAGACGCCGAAGATGCATGGAGGTCTTTCGGCCTATGGGACTTGTTGTTGAGGCGACGATTGATAGTTATGGGAAAGAATCAACCCACCGTCCTTGAAACCGGCGTGTTTGCGTCGCCCGCGACTCAAGCCGACTCTCCATATGAGTTGCACCAGCACCCAACGGGAGAGCTGATGGTCCGGTGCATGACCAGCGGAAACAACTACGACGTGTCTGTTCTGGCTGTGCCAACACACGCAGACATCGAGTCGCAGAAACGCGCGTTCATTCGCGAGCTCGCAGCCTGGCTCTGCACGAACGGACCCGACAATCCACCTCGCCAGCAGTTGGCCGTCGTCGAAGTGAGCCGTCTGCTCAACGCCCAGTACACCGCTGCAGACCTCGGCGACGACCGAATGTGGATCAAGAGCAACGACCTGAGCAACCGCGTGAAACTGTTGAAGAATGGTCTTCCGGAGCAGGAACGGCTCGGACTCGTACAGTTCGCAGCACGCGTCGCCGCCGCAGGTAGCGGTGTTTCGGAGACCGACGCACAGTTCATCGAGATCCTCGGTGTCGGCCTCGGACTCAATCGCGACGTCGTCACCGACGCCGTCGTTGCTGCCATTCAGGCCCCCGCAAACTCCTGATCTGACACCGAGCGTTGCTCGGGCAGACCTGTCAAGGCCCTTCGGGCTTCCTCCGCTATCGTTTACGGCAAGCGTCGTTGTGACCCCGTGTCACCGGCCTTAAGCCCGGGTGGCGAAACTGGCAGACGCGGGGGGCTTAAACCCCCCTGACCCTCAGGGGTCGTACGGGTTCAAATCCCGTCCCGGGCACTGAAACCGCCAACGGCTGAGCTCCCGGAGAACCCCACTTGGTCAAGAGTCGGCGACTCAGACGCATCTGTTGGTTTGCTCGTGAATCGGGGGTCCGGGACGCGTTGGTAGGCGTACCCGAGCGCGCCGTGAGTCAGTGGCTAGTGGGTGGTTTAGGTCGCCTTTTCCTGTTTGATTTCGGTACCGGAATTCAAGAGCATTTCGAGGTATCCGCTAGCCGGGGAAGACGATTTCGAACTGTCGCTCCGGAAAGCATTGTTCCGGTTCGAGGGTCATCCAGAGTTCTCGGTCAGGAACCATTTCACCCAGATTCGTCAGCGGACCGTCGAACTCATCTTGAACGCGGAAACCAGGCGGCCCCACGAAAATCCACAAGGGACCTTCATCATCAAGGCAGAGACTGTCACCATCCAGGACCGTTCCGATCACGAACTCTCTTTCGGATTCCGGAGAAACCCGGCTAAACCCTCGATCAGCGGTTCCTTGCTCGGTCGCCTCGCCTCTAACCAAGAACAGCTGACGGTCCTCGGACTCGTTCACAAGCGTCATAAATAGACGATGTTCGGGGTCAAACTCGCCACTGCACGCTGACAACAAAAGTGCACACACAGCCGCCACCACAACTCGCCAGTTGAAGGACCTTTTCAATCCTCTGAATAAGTTTTGACCGACCATTGTTCCACCAAACGAGTTATGCACAACGTGTTGTATCGAAGCCTATGAGGTAGACCTTGAACCCTATAGACGCTCAAACGACTGTCGGGCCACAAGCCACGTCCAGTCTCAAGGACTGTGGAACCGTCGCTCTCAATCAGCAGGTTCTTGATGAGTGTGATCCCCTTCTTTCGATGGCCGATTTCCTGCACAGGATTTCCAGTTACGGCCGGGCACGCGCCGGTGCGAAACGGTAAAGCCCCAACCGAAATCGTTGACACGCCGACACTAGACAGGACGATCAGGTACAGGAGCACACGTTTGCCGAGATCTTAAACCCCCCTGGAGGGCAACCTCCGTACGGGTTCAAATCCCGTCCCGGGCACTGACTGATTTATCAATGTTCTCGGCGCCTTCGTGATCACCTCGCTGCGAAGCTCAAGCCCATTCCCCGAGAAGTCCTGCACAGAGTTTCTGGTGCTGGCATCCTTCGGCCCGCGAATTGCCCGCGCTGCGAACGAAGTAGCTCAGGCGGCGCTCTATCTACTCCGATATTGGTCACATGAACGCTCTGCGTAGTTTTGCATGCTGCTCGGCTGCTGTCTTTTTATTGTCGGCCTGCTCAAGTTTTCCGCCAAACGGCATCGACGACGATCTGCCCACCGAGGAGGAATCTGATGCGGCTGCGATTCTGGGGAATCGTGATGATGTGGCG
>CAZSYL010000042.1:0-32891 GCA_964610745.1 uncultured Acidimicrobiales bacterium | reverse complement strand
GAGCGACCCATGCGCCCCCCATGTCCGAGAGAATGACTAGCGTCGAAGCGTGGAACACCTTTGGTATGCGTCGTTTGGGTCAAATCTTTCGTGGGCGCGCTTCGACAAGTACCTCAAGGGCGGGTCGGCCGAACTTGCTTCGCACTCGTTTGAACCGGGCGCTCGTGACCCGAGCGACCCGATCGACGAGACGGTCATCACGCTCGACCGAGAGATGTTCTTCGCGTATCAAGCCCAGAAGTGGGACGGAGGGGGAGTGGCGTTTCTCGCAAGCGACCGATCGGAAAACGAAACGATCTGTCGGGTCTACAAGATCACGGTTGAGCAGTTTGAAGACGTGCACATGCAGGAGTCGGGTCGGGACGAACCCGCCGAGCTCGATGTTGAGGAGCTCTTAGCCGCAGGCTCCGTACAGCAGTACGACTCGCTCTACGGTCTCGCCTTGCTGGTCGGGGAGCATAGCGACGGTCTGCCCATCGTCACCATTACGACCGCTCGCACCGATCTCGAGCTGAACAGCCCCTCGGTCGGTTATGCCGCCACGATCGCTTTGGGGTTAGTCGAGTCCACGGCGATCAATCCTGAGGATGCCGTTGACTACGTGCTGTCGAAGAATGGCGTCGACACGTCGCTTCGAAAAGCAGACGTCTTGGAAGCAATGGCCTAGTTGCGCGGAGCGGGGTTGCTCTCGCATCCAATGCCGTTGCCATCCGCATCGAAGTTGTAGCTATCAACGCCGATCACCATCACGGAAAATTCGATGTCGCCGCAGTTGAGCGCATCGCCCGGAAGGTTTGGCACGCACGGGGTGTAGCTCGGATGGCAGTCTTGGTTTGGAGGCACCGGAGTTGGAGCGGCTACTGGTGCTGGTCGTTCACAGTTGGATATGCGGTCAGCGCTCTGACGGTTCACGCAGTTGTCGTTTCCACCGTTGCCATTGATGACGTCGCCACGCGCACCACCATCGATACGGTCGTTGCCGCCGCCGCCTCTCAGGTCGTCACCACCGCCACCACCGTTGATGGTGTCATGACCTGCGCCGCCGAAAATTGTGTCGGGCCCGGGACCACCGTTGAGCTCATCTCGACCACCGTTGCCGTTGATGAGATCCGCGTGGCCGCCCCCCTCGATCACATCAGCACCGGCGCCGCCGTTCAGTTCGTCGTTTCCTCTACCGCCGCTGATGTCATCGTTGCCGGTCCCACCGTTGATTTCGTCACGGCCAGCGTTGCCTGAGATCGTGTCGTTACCTTTCCCGCCGTTGATTTCGTCGTTGCCTCTGCCGCCGATGACGGTGTCATCTCCGATTCCGGCGTTGATGATATCGGTCCCGTTCCCACCGTTAATCGAGTCATCGCCACCCAGGGCGCAGATGATGTCGTTGCCGCCAAGAGCGTTGATAATGTCGACACCACTCGTGCCAATGATGACGTCGGGTCCATTCGTTCCGGTCAGGATGGTGGGTCCGGAAGGGCTAAGACTTCTAGTGACGGCGGTGGTGGCCTGCTGCCCCTCGCAAGTGGGCCCTTGTGCCGAAACAGGAGAAGTTGCCGAGAGTGTTGCGGCAACGATCGCAATCGTAAGTAGCGCAGATCGACGAGCACGAGGATTCAAGGGCATGGTTGCGTCTCCCGATAGCGCGGTGTCTCGTTCGAACTCCGCAGATCAACGGATCCCTGTTTAGCACTCAGCGTTGCTCCATCAGGGATATCTTCCCATGGTGGGCGAGAGTGCCGACCCGCTCCTAGGAGCGAGACCAAACCTCTGGGTAGAGATCGGTGCCAATGACGTCGCCGTCTGTGAGCCCTACCTCGGTCATGACTTGTGAATGATCAGGATCCATGCCGGTGGTTCGGAATTTGACTCGGACGTCGTCACCCAACCACTTGGTGTTGAAGACGCGGAGTTCTCTGTCTTTGGCCAGGTTGCCCGAACCACCGTGGATAGTTCGGCCGTTGAAGCAGACAACGTCACCCGGCTCCATATCCCAGCTCATGATTTCGTACTTGTGGCGATCGGCCTCGATGTCGGGAAACGGTTCTGTCTCGACTCCGGTGAAGTCGACCTGGTCTCGTTCATCGCCGGTCATGGCACCAAAGTTGGTTTGTTCGAAGTTGCGCTCCCATCGGTGTGAACCCCGGACCATCTCGAGAGCGCTTTGTTTCTGCACCGGCACCAGTGGCATCCACGACGAGATGGTCTGAAAACCTTCGACCGTCCAATAGGGCTCATCTTGATGGAAAGGTGTTCGGAACTGTGTTCCGGGCTGGCGCACAAACATTGCGTCGAAGAAGAAGTTCGCCTTTGACGATTCCATGAGTAGCCCGGCGATTTCGGCCAATGGTGACTGGGTGATGAACTCGCCATACTCCGGCCGGGTGCGCCACACCTGACTGTCGTAGCGGGACTCGCGGCCAAGATCATCTCGGTTCCACAGCCGACTGCGTTCTGTTGGATTGGCGAGTGTGTGTTCGACTCCCACCTTCAACCGTTCGATCCAGTCGAGGTCGATGACGCCGCGTAGGCACACCGCTCCATCGCGGGAGTATGACTCGATATCGGCGGCGCGTACGTGTTGACTGGTGCTCATCTATCCACCCCCTGTGAACGTTCGATCAGACTAGTGCGATCAGGTGAGGAGCCAGCCGAGCAACCACCACAGCAACAGTGGAATCGCGCTGATCGCGGACAGTACGAGGATCGAACCTGATGCTGCTCGCGAGACACCACCGACGATCGACTCCATCTTTCCCCGGAGCTCGTCGTACTCGCGATCAAGTTCGGCCATTGCGAACTCGGTGTCGGGAAGCCCGGCACCAACCGTGTCGATGGCATCGCCGATCTTCCGGTCGGGCAGTGCCTCTACCGCAGACACAACCGAACGCTCGACCAGACGTAATGGAAACCTGGTGAGCTTCGAGGCAACAGCGCCCAGAGGGCCCATCGCTGTCGCAGCCTGGCCTGTCACGGCATGGAAGACGACGGGCATGATTGCGCCCTCGAGCAGTCCGACCGCAACCGCCTGGATCGATGTCTCTTCGTGACCGCTTCGAACGCTTTCGATGTCGTGGTGCATCTCGCCGATCACATCGACGACTTGAGTCGACGCTGACACGACGGTGTCGAGTCGCTTCCGCGCGAGGAAATACACACCGATGACGAGCGAAGCGAACAATGCCAAGAGGAACGCAATCAGTAGAAACGGTATGAACACCAGGCCCATGCGCGGTGAAAAGATGATCCAAGTGAGCGCCCCGATGATGAATGGAAGGGAGAAACCAACCTTGGCTGTTTGGGCGACCGCACCGGGAATGTTGATTAGAGATTGGATGTCCTCGGCCAATTGCTCGAGGTCGTATGCGGAGAAATTGAGCGGCGAATCGTCGTTGGTTGGAGGGGTGTCCGCCATGGCCCCAGTTTGCCGCAAAAGTGTCGGACATCACTCTTCGCAAGCGACGCCGTCTCCGTCTCGATCGAGCTCGTATTCGTCAGGACCAATCACGGTAACCGGACCGGTAAATCGAGGTCCGTTCCCGTTTCCATTCCGGCAGTCCACGTCGGTCCCGAGGTCGGGGATGCAGGGCGCATACCCGTCGTGACATCCAATCGGTGCATCAGAAGCTGGTCCAGCATCTTGGCCTTGCGGTGGGAGCGGCTCGGGTTCCGATGCTGGTTCCAGGGGCGCGGGTTCTGGTGGAACGACCGGTTCTGCAACGACCGACTCACCCGCGACGGAGGTTAATGGATTGGGTGACTGAGTCGTCGAGGTCGTCGAGGTCGTCGAGGAGGTTGCTGTTGTTGCTGGCACCGGTTCGTCCACGGGGGTCGCGACCACATTGTCAATAGGTGCGGCCGGAGGCGGTGTGCTCGACGCTGCGGTGGTTGCGACCGGATCCGTGGTCGTCTTTGCTGGCAAGGTTGTCAGCGTCGTGGACGTCGGCACTGGGTTGGCAACTGTCGGGCGCAGCGTCGTTGGCGAGGTTGGTTCAGTGTTTGGGGTAGGGCTGATCACCGCGCGGGAAAGACGTGAGATGTTCTCTGACGCACTCAATGCCCGCGCCGCCGACTCGGTCGCCGATTCGGGGGAGAAGTCGACGTTCAGGAGGTTTACGAGGCTGAGACCCATAATGAGCACTAACGCGGTGATGATCGGGTGGGCCTTCATTGCCGAGACGGCCGCGTTCTCACGGTCGTGGCGCAGCGCCGAGTATTGAGCCTCGGCCAATTCGGGTGTGTCTCCGAACAGGATCTCGTACTGTTCGGGAGTCAGGCCTCCCTCTCTCACGGCACGATCCAGATCTCCGACACGTCCTGAACGTAGTGATTGCCGACAGACCGGCCGTGGATGGTGGCCAGCTGGCAAGGTTTCGGCACCAACTTCTCATGCCTTGACTTCGGCTGCCGATTGCCGAATATGCACATCTCCGACAGAAACCTCGACTTGGCGGCGGTATACGACAGCTATGTCGAGCGCGACGACCGATTCGGGTTGTTCAGCGTTGGGCTGGTGGCAGTGTCTGCGATGATGGTCATCGCCGGGCTCACAACGACCTTGTTCGAACGCGGTGGCATCAGTGCTCAGGCACATACTGTCGACGAGAACATGGCCGTCATGGAGACTTTGTCCAACACCGCAGCTAGTTCGGGCAACGATTCCTCCGCGGCGAGCGCGGCGCCCGCGGCGGTTGCGGTCGATGACGTTCCGATCGAAGTCCAAGGCGCGGTCTGTGAACGCGACAATGTCGGGTCGGTCGCAAACGCTCAAGAAATCATCTCGTTGTGGAACAGCACGCTCACCTCGGGCGGCGATTCCTGCAACGCTGACTTCCGGGAGACTCTCGGCCGGAGTTGGCTGATGAGTGATACGTACTCAGCCACCCTGGGTAACGGAAGCTCCTATGAGTTCCTGACCACGGGAACCACGGTCGACGCATTGTCGTTCACCATCCACCGATCCGACAATCAAACCGTCTTTGGTGATCGCCTTTCCTCGGCTATCGACGCCGTGTGGGGTCAAGGCACGATCGACTGGGGCGGCGAATGCGAGACGAGCTCCGAATCTTGGGTCGGGCGATTGGACGCTGGCTCGACGGTGGAAATAGCGCGTTGCCGTCGCTGAGACTGATCGGCCAAACGTAGTGACGGCGAAGGCGCGCTAATCGTCAGAGTCGCCAAAGAGGATCAGATACTCATCGGCAGAGAGGTTTGCCTCACCCGACAGATCCGCAGTCGGGGGCACCAACGAGAGAAATCCGTTGTCATCGATCGACGGCTCCAACGGTGGAGAGTCACCAAAGAGCATTTCGAATTGTTCTGCGGTTAAACCAGTCTGGCTCATTACCAATCCCTCGTGTTTCCCCGCTATGCCCGAGGGTACATCACTGCATCCGTCGTGCAAGGCGGGTGCGGGCAGCAGATTGACTCGGCAGACTGAGGTGGTGATCCCGATCTATATGGCGCTCGCCCCGGTGCCATTCGCGATTGCCTATATCTGGCGTACCGGCCTCGAACGGCAACACGGCCTGGTTGGAAGCGAACTGGGTCGTGCCACCGCAACCGGAGGTGTTGTTGGCTCATTGATCGCCCTCGTTTTGGCGGCGGTCTTCACCGAGGATGGATTCCCGATCCTCGCGGTGATCGTGATCGGCGCCGTCGTTGCCTGGCTCTGGGTCGCACTTGGTCAAGGCGAAGACGCGGTCTCACACGGCGACATCGGAGCGTTTCGTTCAGACTCAGCTGCGAGCCTCACACTGCAACGAGCGGCCATGTTTAGCCTTGGCCTGATCGGTGGCGCGGCGCTCGGAGTGCTCCCGTGGGTTGCGCTGGTGGCGGTGTTGCGCAGCTTGTAGCTGTTTTGCGCAGTCTGCAACTGAGGCGGCGCTTGTACCAGTGCCGATTGGATCAGCGCGCAACTGTCGGTCTGGCCCATAAAGCTCCTTCACACGATCCATTCAGAAGTTGCTCGATCGCGACGAAGACAACGACATGGCTGCAATACTCAATCTCGTTTTTCTCATCCCGGCCCTCGCTTTTCTCGGCGAACTCATCCGAGTTAGGAGCGTCACGCCGGTCGATGAACAAGAAGGCCTCACTGCATACGAAGACCGCATGCTCCTCGGCGCCGTGTTCGGAGCTCTGCTGCCGGCCCTGCTCAACGGCAGCTCGCTGGTCTTCCTCGGCGTGATCCTCATCGTTGCTGCGGAGGGATACGTCATCATGACGACCGATCGTGAGCTCGCTGCCCTCGTGCCAACCCCGCGGTTCCACGCACGCACCATCTCTGGCCATCAGAACATGGTGATGGGCCTCGCCCTCGGCGGTGCCTTCGGTGGCTTTATTGTCTCGTTGATCGTGGGGTCGATCTTTAGCGCAATCGGTGGTCTGTTCTAACCACAGCCTCTTGGGGGAAGCAACAGGACTGGGTGGTTTGGGGACCGCCCAGTCCTTGTTTCCGTTTTGCGGGTCTCCGTTTTAGGGGGGTTCCGTTCAGGGACGCCCCCCGGTGCGTCGCCACGATTCTGAGTCATAGCGGTTGACTCGTCACTCTCCGTGATCTCTCGCGCAGGCAAGTTGCGATACTGTCGCGCGTGAGGACTTGCAGTAAGTGACTTCAGTGGGCGCAGTGATGGTCGAGGTGAATCAAACCGAAGGCGAACTCACGCGACCAGCGCGCTACCAACCGGTTGACGGCGACCCACCATTTGAGTGTTTGGGATTGCGTACCTTTCGATGGCAGGTCGGCCCTGGCATCTTGTTCCGACACAAACGAATTCAGTTCGATCTCGTCATTGCACCAACCCAGGGCCGCGGCACGCACATCGTTGACTTCACGCCCGTCAACCTCGATCGGAACCACTGGTTACACATACGTCCAGGTCAGACCCACCGCTTCGTGCGAAGCAACTTCGAAGCCGATCTGATCTTGTTTCAACCAATCAGCGCCGCGCCTCGCGAACCTGGTCCGAGGACTCTTCAGTTCACCGACGACCAACTCGACAACCTGGCGCCGCTGCTCAACTTCATCAAGATCGATCGAGGTGGTCGCGGCGATCGCCGAGTCATGTCGGTGACCCGAGCTCTGCTCATCGAACAACTCAAACTCGACGCGAGACCGGCCAACCATCAGCCGCTGTGTGAAGAGTTTCAACGCCTCGTGGAAATGCGCGTTACCGAGCTCCGAAGCGTCAGCGACTACGCAGCTCTGCTTTCGTGCAGCACACGCGATCTCGCACACGCTTGTCGGAGGTCGAGGGCCGGAGAACCACAGAAGATCATCGATCAGGCGTTGCTGTTGGAGGCGAAACGACTGCTCTCTCAGCAGAACGCAACGGTTGCAAACGTCGCAAGCTTCCTCGACTTCGGTGAGGCCTCTTTCGTCAGGTTCTTTAAGCGAACCAATGGCCAAAGGCTCACCGATTGGGTCGATGAGCACCTGCAGTAGACATCTACTATCGCTGGCCTCTTGCTTTTCCTTGGGACGGTCCTCCACACTGGCGATGAGGGCACCACGACGTTCTTTCGAACACCCAACAAGTCCTAACGAGAGATGAGAGCGCCGTGTCCGTAGTTGATCCGCCCCCACAGAAGAACTCCTGGTGGAGCGCCGGAAAACATGCTGATGACCTGACTCCGCTCAACATTTGCGCTGGCTGTATTGCAGCCCTTCTGGTCGTGCCCGGAGTATTCGCTGGAGGGGGCGGGCTCCTGGGCATCTTTCTTGGTTCGATTGCGCTCGCGCCGCCGGTCTACATCGGGGTCCTGGCACATCGACAGGGCGGTCCCCGTTCTGCTCGCGTGGCGTTCATTGCTGCAGGCGTCTTACTCCTGATGATCGTTCTTCAGCTCCGAAACTAGAACCGCCTTTGACGAGATGAGCAGGGCGTTCGTCGCGCGAGCAGGCGACCTTCTCGGGCACAACGACTAGATCGCCAAGAGAAAAGTCGGCATGATCAACGGGTGACAAGACCCGAAATTCTCGATACGTGGTACCAACGCGCTGCGGCCGATCCGCAACGAATCTTCCTCGCGGATGCTGGCGATGAACGCGCCGAAGAGGCCGCCGACACTCTCAACAGCGAAGGATTAGCCATTGCCACCGTCGTATCTGATCCGGCGGTGATCTTGGAGGCGGTCGATGACTCCCTGATCAACGAGTTGACCGAGAACCCAAAGTTCGCAAAGCGGCCATTCGATCTCGAAGACCCGTTGAACGCGGCAACCACAGCAGTGCGTGCGGGACTCGCCGATGCGTGCGTCGCCGGTGCTACTCGGCCAACAGCGGATGTTTTGCGAGCCGCCATACGGATCCTTGGGACCAAGCCAGGAACGTCGGTGATTAGCAGTTCGTTCTTCTTCGTCCTGCCCGACGGACGCACGATTGGCTACGGAGATTGCGGTGTCGTGCCCGATCCCGATGTCGAGCAGCTGGCTTCGATCGCGATTGCATCTGCGGAGACCTTCGCCGAGCTCGATGGCAACGTCGCACGGGTTGCGATGCTCTCCTTTTCGACCAAAGGAAGTTCAATGCACCCGCGGGTCGACAAGGTCATTGCAGCGACCGCGCTCGTCCGCGAACTCGCTCCCGAATTGGCCGTCGATGGCGAACTCCAGTTTGACGCCGCATGGGTACCGGCGATCGGCGAGAAGAAAGCACCGGGATCTCCAGTAGCGGGCTCGGCAAACGTGTTTATCTTCCCGGATCTCGATAGCGGCAATATCGCATACAAGATCACCCAGCGACTCGGTGGAGCTCAAGCCTTCGGTCCATTACTTCAGGGCGTCGACGGTGTGATGCACGACTTGTCGCGTGGCGCCAGCGCCGACGACATTGTCAACGTCAGCGTGATCGCAGCACTCCAGGCCCAGGCGCGGTCGGCCCTCCAGAACTCCTAAGATCGGGGCAGAGTCGGGTCGGCGGTCTTGGCCCACCTCATGGATTGATTACAAGTCGGGCGTGTGTGTATTGGGTCGCATTTCGTGTCTACTTATGCACAGTTCGTCCACAAGCTGAGCGGACCAAACGACGACGCCAACTACGGCTATCCACTGCCTTATCCACAGAAATGTTGGCTTTGTCCTCAGATTCAGGCGGTCGTCCACTGATCTGGTGGTGATTTCCCGTGGATTTCACAACATTTCCCGAAGTTGTCCACTAGCGGTGCACAGGGCCTTCACGGCAAGGTGAGGGGAGAATGAAGAGGGGAAGCCAGCGGCTGTCACAGGGCCCTGCAATGATGAGTTCTGTGCCCCACTTCCACAACGCAAGATCTGGGTCGCTCCCGGTTATGCACGGGAGATCACATGTCTGACGCCACCTACGACGATGCACCGCCTCCAAGTGAGGACGATGGCGCCTATGACGGTGCGTCTTACGATGATGGTGCGTACCAAAGCAGCGGTGGAGCTGAGTCCTATAACGACGGTCCGGCTCGCCTCATCGAGGCTCGCACCGGTCGGACACCGCCGCACAACATCCAGGTCGAGCAGTCGCTGCTCGGCGTATTGTTGCTGTCCCGTGATGCAATCGCCAGTGCCCTTGAGGTCGTCGAGGCTGCTCACTTCTATCGTCCCGCTCATCAGCACATTTTCGACGCAATCACGACGCTCTATGGTGCTGGCGACGAAGCTGATGTCGTCACCGTCGCCGACCTGCTCGATCGAAGCGGTCAGCTCGCTGGCATGGGTGGCAGCTCGATGCTCATCGATCTTCAGGCGCAGGCGCCCGCTGTCACCGGAGCTAGAAAGTACGCCGAGATCGTTCGGGAAAATGCACTCCTTCGTCGCTTGATCAGCGTCGGAAACGAGATTGCAGAGATTGCCTATGGCCGTCCCGAAGATGTCGTAAAGGCCGTCGACGAGGCCGAACATCTCGTCTTCGAAGTCGCGCAGGGTCGAGCGTCGGACACGATGGCGCCCATGCGCGAGCTGGTCGAACAGAGCCTCGATCGGCTCGAGATGCTTTACGACAGGGGCGAGGGCATTACCGGTACGCCGACCGGCTTTGTCGATCTCGACGAGCTGCTCTCCGGTCTGCAACCAAATGCGCTCATCGTGGTCGGTGCCCGTCCTGCGATGGGCAAGACGAGCTTTGCGCTGAACATCGCGTCTCACGCGGCGGTCGACAGCGGTAAGCCGACCCTCATCTTCTCGCTGGAGATGGGCCAACTCGAGCTATCCCAGCGCATGCTTTGCTCAGAGTCTCGGGTCGATGCCATGAAGATGCGCGACGGCAAGCTCAGCGACACCGATTGGGAAAAGATCAGCACCGGTGTTGCTCGCCTTGGAGAAGCCCCGATCTGGATCGACGACAATCCAGGCCTGACGGTGATGGATATCCGTGGTCGTGCTCGCCGGCTCAAATCCCAGGTCGGAGACCTTGGCCTCATCGTGGTCGACTACATCCAGCTCATGACCGGCCGTTCGGGTGCAGAATCTCGTCAGGTCGAGATCTCGGAGATCTCTCGTAACTTGAAGGTCCTTGCTCGTGAGCTCGAAGTGCCGGTCGTTGGCCTTTCGCAGCTTTCCCGCACGCTCGAGTCGCGCCAGGACAAGCGGCCAATGCTGTCGGATCTTCGTGAGTCGGGAGCGATCGAGCAGGACGCTGACGTTGTGATGTTTCTGTATCGCGACGAGGTGTACAACCCGGAGTCTCAAGACGCCGGTATTGCCGAGGTCATTATTGCCAAGCACCGTAATGGTCCGACCGACACCATTCGCCTCGCGTTCCTACCGCAGTACACGCGCTTTGCGAACATGGCGAGGAACCCATCGGGCCAGATGTAGCAGCGCCCTACTGTAGGCCGACAGTCAAACGGGTTTTCGGCAATGTAGTTGGGCAGTACGTGCGAAATTGCTCAGACCCGGACACGTTGGAAGACGAAACGCCAACGATTCAACGAATCGCATACCCCCGATGAGGCCCACAGGGTCGGTTTAGAACGCTGCGTTCGGGTCGTGTTTATGCCGCCACAACGAAACCAAAACCGCCGCGGCAGCCAGAACTGTCAGGTACCCATGGGCCGGGTCCACCCAAACAGGCTTTGGAGGAAACCGCATGACCGTTTGAAACGGAGAATTTGAATCCACGTACAAGCCGCAGCAGTTGTGGAAGTAGGCGGGCAGCAGCGCCGCTATGAAAAGGGCCGACGCCGGAAGTCGTGCCCGTCGTTGTCGCCACGCCAAAGACATTGCGACCATCGTGGCGACAACGGCAGTGGTCTCCCATCGCACAGCGCCAGAACTGGACGAGAACCGGAAATTGTTGGTCTCTGTGAGGGCAACGATGAAGGCCACGATCATGCCCGCCAGCAGGGCAGCGCCTTGCCATTTTTCAGCAGGGCTTTTAACGGTTGTACTTGACCAAAGTGGGTCAGCTCCAGTTCCACGACCGCAGTTGGTAAAACTCTCTACTGCTGAATACCTATCCGACAGTCGTTGTGGTCGCTACCTCCACAGTCACCGGAGGCGGCGGGTCAGGGGTTGGAGGCGTGGGGATGACCGTTGGTTCCAACGTTATCGTTGCTCCACCGGATCTCAGCGTTACTCGTGATCCGTCTTCGGATACCTCTGCCAAGGTCGGTCCACCTTGATCTACGAATCGGTGGACAAGGTCGTCCTCATCACCTGGGTCGTTGCACCCCACATTTGCGAAATCCACAGTGCCTCCATGGGGGTCGACCGACCGAACGAATCGAAAACCTTCATCGCTCCACTCGATTGGATTTCCTCCCGACGGTCCACATGGAGGCCCACCTGCATATGCCACCCAGAGGTCGGGCCCAGCTGAGAAGAACGAGACGCCTCCATCGACCCCCTCTGTCGCAAAACCTTCGCGTGCAACGATCTTCCAATCGTTGGCTTCAAAGAACGCTTGTAATTCAGCAGCATCTCGGGTTGGTTCAACAAGAGTTGTCGACACGATGGTTGGTTCAACGACGGTGCTTTGCGTCGTTGTCGATTGGCCCTCTTCTGATGTTGTAGAGACGGAGTCCGTTCCACCACAAGCCGCCAACAGCATCACTGCAGCGGCAGCTGCCACGTTCAAATTCGTCCTCATGTTGCCCTCAGTCTTCGGAAGTGGATCATCCATTCGTAGTACGAACTAACCGTCAGAAAAGTTCCCGACAATGTCGCTTCGGAAAGCAAAAGTCGATCCCTTAGTCCCACCGCATCAAGATGCGAACCGATTCAAGCCTCGGGTATTCACCCAATCAGTTCACAACGACACTCGCCCCGAGAAAGCCCCGTGAATGAAGTTCTTCGGGGCGATAGTGTCGTGGGAGGGCGGAAGTCACGGCAAGCAGTGCTGGAAGGCACTGGCGTGATGCGTGGAGGGAGTCGCGACTCCCACCCTGAATCCCACTAATGTTCGGCGAGGGCGAATCACCGAACACAAGTAACATCGGGCAGGTCCGAACAGATCTTGAGAGGGAATTTTGCTCGCTCAGACGCTTTTTCTTGGCGACAATCTGCTGCCACTTTTGGCTCTTGCCTTCGGTGGCGCACTGGTCGTTGGTCCGGGGCTTGCTCTGGTGAAACCACCTGAGAATCGACGCAGTGAAGACGACCTCGAACGACCGCCACTCATCCGAACGCTGTTGTTCATCGTGCTCGGGCTGATCATGACGATTTGGGCCCTGGCGAGCCTTCTATCGGGCTAGTTCGAGACGAAAACCCACGGGATCTCGAAGGAAAAAGAAGCGCCCCCGGCCGCATGGCGGAACGCGACCGGGGGCTTCCCAGATCAGAGACGGCGGTTCTCTAATCGGGCGTTCTCCACTTTAAGGTAACGAGTGAAAAGCGCACCGCTGGGCGGCCCGTTTTTGTGAGAAAGTAGGGGATTTCTCACCTAATCGGCGGCGCGACTAGTGCTTTTGGAACGGGTCTGTTGATTCGTTACGGCTACTCTCTGTTATTCGCGTGCTGTTCGAAAGCGCAGAGCGAGCTCGACGGCCACGGCCGCGGCTTCTTCACCCACATTGTGTCCTCCACGGCCTTGGCTGCGAGCGTTTGCTTGATCGAGGTTTTCCACCGTGAGCAGGCCCATGCCGATCGGGATTCCCGTGGCGAGTTGCACATCCATGATCCCCCGCCCGGCTTCACCAGCTACTAGCTCGTAGTGGGTTGTTTCTCCCCGGATGACCGCACCGACGATCACGATGGCGTCGACCGACTCGGAGCGGGCGAGATGGAGCGCAGTTAGGGGAAGCTCGAACGCTCCCGGTACCGACTCATGGCTGAAATCTGTGACCCCGTTCGCGAGCAATCCGCGTTCGGCGCCTTCGATAAGACGCGAAACCACATCGATGTTCCAGCGTGCCGAAAGAATCGCCACAGTGAGTTCCGAACCATCGAGGTAGAACGTCTCTGCTCGATCATCTCCGCTGGCCATGATCAACTCTTCTCCGCAGCATCGGAACGGTTCGACATGAGATGTCCCATGCGCTCACGCTTGGTCGCGAGGTAGTTCTCGTTGTCTCCGGTCGCATCGATGTCGATGGGAACCCGTTCGACAATCTCGAGCCCATAACCTTCGAGGCCGCCGTATTTCGTTGGGTTGTTCGTCATCAGCCGCATGGATTGGATACCCAGGTCGGCAAGCATGTTTGCCCCCACGCCATACTCTCTCGAATCGACCGGCAAACCCTGGGCGGTATTCGCGTCGACAGTGTCGAGGCCCTCGTCATCCTGGAGTGCATAGGCGCGAATCTTGTGCCCGATTCCGATGCCGCGACCCTCATGGCCTCGCAGGTAGACAAGAACGCCACAACCCTCCTCGGCAATCCTCGCGAGCGCTGTCTGTAGCTGAAACCCGCAATCGCAGCGGGCTGACGCGAGGATGTCGCCAGTGAGACACTCCGAATGCACTCGAACGAGCGGCGCCTCACATGAGCTCAGATCGCCCATGGCGTACACGAGGTGTTCTTCGCCGTCGACGAGCGAACGGTAGGCGTGGGCGGTGAACTCGCCGTACGCGGTTGGGATCTTTGCTTCGGCGAAGTGTTCGACGAGCTTTTCGCTTTGGCGCCGATAACGAATGAGATCAGCGATCGAGATGAGCAGAAGGCCGTGTTCGTCAGCGAACTCGCGGCATTCGTTGAGACGCTTCATGGTGCCGTCGTCATTGACGATCTCGCATAACGCGCCAACAAGCGGGCGATTCGTCATCCGACAAAGGTCGATCGCGGCTTCGGTGTGTCCAGCTCGCTTTAGGACGCCACCAGGTCGGGCGCGGAGCGGAAAGATGTGGCCGGGCCGAGCAAATTCACCCGCGACCGACTCGCTGTCGGCCATCGCACGGATCGTGCGCGCTCGATCACCAGCAGAGATACCAGTCGTGCAGTCTTCGATCAGATCGACAGTCACGGTGAACGCGGTGCGGTGCGATTCTGTGTTCTCGGCGACCATCAGCGGGAGGCGAAGTTGGTCTGCCCGATCGTCAGGGAGCGGAGCGCAGATTACACCGCTGGTATGCCTTATCATGAAGGCCATCTGGTCCTCGGTGATGGAGTCACCAGCGATGATCAGGTCGCCTTCGTTCTCACGGTCCTCATCATCGACAACGACGAGGAACTCACCTCTGGCGAACGCTTCGAGAGCATCCTCGATCGGGTCGAGCATCGACTGACGCTCGGCAGACTCCGGGGCCGGCTTGGTCGACTCTGTCGTGCTCATTTATAGGCCTCGCAGTTCTAGTTGGCGTTCGACGTATTTGGCGAGGACGTCGACCTCGATGTTGACAACATCTCCCACCGATCGACTTCCGATCGTGGTCACGGCTGCAGTGTGTGGAATGACAGCTACCGAGAACTCATCGGCGGAGAGTGACGCGATCGTCAGGCTGGTGCCATCGATCGTGATCGAGCCCTTTTCAACGACATAACGAGCAAGGTCGTCACCGAGAGCGAAGTGAAAGCGCCAGGAGTCATCGTCGTAGGAGTCGATCTTCGTGATTGTCGTCGTGGCGTCGACGTGACCCTGCACGATGTGGCCGCCCAGACGGTCAGACGCTCGGACCGATCGTTCGAGGTTCACTTTCGAACCGGGGGACAGCGTCCCGAGGTTCGACCGGTCCATCGTTTCTGGAACGGCGTGGACCGTCAGGCTCGCGGCATCGAACTCGACCGCGGTTAGGCACACGCCGTTGATGGCGATTGATGCGCCCATTTCAATGTCAGTGGTGACGGTAGATGCGCGAATGCGCAACCGAATACCGTCACCGTCGGGAACGAGATCGACGACGTCGCCAACCTCCTCCACCAATCCGGTGAACATGGTTCTCCTCTCCCATCCGGACTTTGACCGTCGGCCCAGGAGTCACACCTGGTCAGCTGCACCATGGTTTCCCATGGCCGCTCGTGGGCTCGTCGCTCGAGTGAGCGCATCACCACCGGTTAGGATTTTCACCTACCCCGAGGAATATGTAGTTGTCTTTCCCGAGCAACTCGAAAGAAGTCGGGCTGGTCTTAACTTGCTTCAAGTCAGCGTGCCGCGGAATTGCGCCGAAACGCAACTCCGAGCGGCAGACCGACACGCAACTGCTGCAGAGATTCTCTACGGGATGCGGAGAACTTGACCCGGGTAGATCTTGTCGGGGTCAGAAAGCATTGGCTTGTTCGCCTCGAAAATGTCCGGGTAGCGGTTGCCGTCGCCGTAGGCCGCCGTTGCGATTGCCCAGAGGGTGTCGCCGGGTTCGACCACGTACATCTCAGAGTCTGAACCGTCATCGCTTGCGACCGTGAGGCTCTCGTCGACCTGGGCAACCCCTTCGACGTTGCCGATGAGGAGGATGACTTTCTCCTTCGTGGCCGCGTCTGCTGCTTCACCATCGATAAACGCAGTGCCGTCGTTGTAACGCACGTCGAGCTTGGCGACAGCAAGATCCATGTCGCGCACATACTTCTCAAGCTCGGTGGACTTGCGCGCTTCCTCGCGACGCTTTGCATTTTCCGCCGAGCGCTTCTCGGCGGCGCGTGCTTTGATGCGCTCGCGGGCTGCGTTGCGCTTCTTGGCGATCTCGGCCAGCTTCTTGTCGCTCTCCGCCTTAGACTCGGCGGCTTCTTCTGCCGCGATCTCGTCGGTGCTCTTGCCGATGCCGATCTTGGCTCCGGCGTTTCGTACGAAATCGAAAATTCCCATGGTTCTTCCTCTCAATCGCGCAGACGCCAACGTGACGTACTCCGCATAACCGCCAGCCGAACTTCTCGGCGTCCTGTTTCTAGCAGAATCTTGTGCTTCTTCGCGGGGCCTACTCCAAATCGCAGAAGAGAGTTACTCGCTGGTAGGGGTGGGTCAGTGGTCATCTGAATCAGCGCTACGGTGTGTGGGTGGCCAACACCCTGACCCAAGAGATCGACATTGAGGACGGTGGGCTCGGTTCGGTCGAGATGCGTCAAAGAAGGGGTTCGAAACCCGCCTTTCGCGGCCTGTTGCATCTGCTCGCATTCTCGAGCGCTCTGACGCTCGCTCCCATTCTGATCGTCGTGACTCCAGGAATTGCCGATCGGTTTATCGTCGCGATCTACGCCCTCTCAATCGTCGGACTCTTTGGCGTGAGCGCGATGTACCACCGCGTTGAATGGAGTCCGCTCGCCGCTCGCCGTGTACGCAAGCTCGACCACTCGATGATCTTTGTTGCCACCGCAGCAACCCATACACCAATCGCTCTGATCGCCCTCCCACCAAAGCCCGGATGGGTGCTCTTTGGTGTTGTCTGGTCCGGGGCAGCGCTCGGAATTATCGGTCGCGTCTTCTTCTCCAACGCGCCGTATTGGTTGGTCGCCACGCCGTATGTCGTGGTCGGGTGGTCGTCGTTATTCGTCGTCAACCACATTTGGAGCTCGCTGCACCTCGCCGGATTTATCCTGTTGATCGTCGGCGGTATTCTGTACACCGCTGGAGCCGTCATCTACGCAATGCACCGGCCGAATCCATGGCCGCATCATTTTGGCTATCACGAGTTGTTTCACGCACTAACCGTTGCAGCGGCCGCGTGTCACTACGTCGTGATCGCCTTCTTTCTGTAGCCTCCGCTCGCCGTCTTTGCCGGAAACCCTTCGATTTGGGGCCACACCCCGAACTCGCCGGGTTGGGTCAGCTTTCGTGGTCGAGGAGCCACCGTTTCGCGTCCAGGCCACCGGCGAATCCGGTCAGCTTGCCCGAGCTCGCGATAAGGCGGTGGCATGGGACCACGATCGAGACAGGATTGCGACCTGTCGCAGAACCGACCGCACGTGATGCGCCGGGCTTTCCGAGCTCTCCCGCGAGCTCGCCGTACGACATGGTTTCTCCATACGAAATTTCGGTGAGGGCATTCCATACCGATTGCTGAAACTTGGTACCGACCATGTCGAGCGGCAGATCGAAACGCTGACGAGAGCCCGACACGTATTCGGTCAGTTGAGCAATCGTGGCATCGATCACGGGGTGGTCTCCGGACTCGACCGGTTCAGCAAAAGAGACTCGACCCGCCTTCTCGACCGGCCAAAGTATCGCCCTCAAACCAACGTCTGATGCAACGATAGTGAGGAGTCCGACTGGGCTGTCGAACGTCGCTGACGTCAGTGTTTGGGGTTCGTTCATTGTGCTACCTCCAGGTCACGTGTGGCCCACATTGTGCAGGCCGCATAGGAGCGCCACGGCGCCCATTGGCTTGTTTGTTCGATGCCGAGTTCGTCGAGCCGACGTTTGACAACCAGATCCGAAGCGAGCATCACATCGGGGTCGCGGAGCGCTCGCATTGCGATGACATCTGCAGTCCACGGACCAATGCCCGGGAGCTTCAACAATTGTTCGCGAATGTCACGACGATCGCCGCCGACATCGATGGTGAGCTCACCCTCTGCAACGGCGATCGCGAGCGCTCTGATCGTTTGCGCTCGACGGGTCGTCAAACCAATCGAGTCGAGGTCGAGCTCGGCAACATGACCGGCGGTAGGGAAAACCACCCGCCCGCTTGGAACAAGCACTCGATGAGCTTCGACTAGTCGGCCGAGGAGAGTGCGAGCTCCGGCAACCGAAATCTGTTGCCCGATGATGGCCGACACCGCTGCTTCGAAACCATCGGCTGCTCCGGGTACACCGACGCCGGGCCGCTCGGTGAACAACGGTGCAAGTGTCCGGTCGTTGGCAAAGTGATCGGCGATCAGTTGCGGATCGGCGTCGAGGTCGAACATTGCGCGAGCCTTCGCTATGGCGTCGGCAAGGTCAGCAATGTTGTCGAGTGAGAAGGATGCCCACAGCCCTGGCCTGGTCGCATCCGGCTCTTCTTCGGCGTGCAACGACAGCGTGCCCGTGCCGTTGTTGAGCGAGAGGGTTCGTTCAAAGAGGCGAGAATGTGGGTAGTTCGGGTCGTCGATGCTGCTTACTCCCGGAATGCCGTGGCCGCGATGAAAGGCGAACATCCAGTCGAGGTCGATTGGCGATCGAGCTGGCAGCCACAGCGTCAGGTCCACAGTCGACGGCGCATCGGGGGATGGCGCGGCGGTGTTCGTGTGTCGTCTTGCCTTGCGAAGTTCGCTGGGGGTCCTGTCGTAAACGGCCTTAATGGTGTCGTTGAACTGCCTGACGCTTGAGAATCCGGACGCGAAGGCAACGTCGGTGATCGCCATGGTGGATGTTTCGATCAGGATCCGAGCGAGATTGGCGCGCTGTGCTCTGGCGAGCGCTAGCGGACCTGCGCCGACTGCCTCGGTCAACACGCGATGCAGATGCCGTTCGCTGATGTGAAGGGCCTCGGCGACCCCGCCAACGCCGATTCGGTCGATGTCACCGCGTTCGATCCGCCGCATGGCTCGACCGATCAAATCGCCGCGGAGATCCCATTCCGGAGAACCCGGACTGGCGTCGGGCTGGCATCTCTTGCACGATCGCAATCCGGCTGCTTGGGCTGCGGCTGCGGTGGGGAAGAAGCGGACGTTCTTGCGCAACGGTCGGACCGGTGCTGGACAACTTGGACGACAGTAAATGCCCGTCGAGGTGATGCCCGCGATGAACTGACCGTCGAAGCGCCGATCGCGACTGACCAGCGCGTCATAGCAGCGGTCCGTGTTGCTGAGAAGAGTCGGTGAGGCGTGGGCCATGGAGTCAGTCTGCCTGAGGGGTATCCCAACTACTAGCGGATTTCGGACGAACAGATCGGACGTCGACAACGCGGATGATGAGGGTGATGTTGACCTGGTGTCGTTGATCAGTTGCGGTCTACTCGACCCTGCAGTGCTCGCAGTGCCAAAGTCTGGCTGACCGCTCCGAGGAGTCCGATCGCCAGGAGCCCCTTTCCAACCTCGGCGAAATCCCAGTCGTCCTCGAGCAGTGAGCGCATACCTTCGAGCACGTAGGTGATGGGGTTGAATCGCGCGATATTCGCCATCCATGGGGTGAGGTTTTCAAGCGGGACTGTCGACGAAGTGAGGAACACGAACGGGAAGAACAAGATGAAGCTGGACGCGACCGCTCCGGGGTTGGCTGTCTTTAGCGCAATTGCATACGGGAAGCCGGTGAATGCAAGCCCCCACAATGCACCCATGAGGATGAAGAGAATGAACCCGAGCGGTCCGGTGCCAAAGGAGACCCCGAGGGCTAGACCGAGAATCACAACCGGGATGCACAAGAAGATAACGAGCGCGAAATCGGCAACCATCAAACCCAACAGGAGGGGTAGCCGTCGGGCGGGACTGAGGAGCAAGCGGTCAAAGTATCCGGATTGAATGTCGGTCACGAGACCGGGTGCACGGCTGATTCCGGTGACAGCAAAGATGATCGCCGTGGGTAGCTGAAAGGCGGTGTAACTGAAGTCTTCGGAGACGGGAAATGCTTCGGTCAGATCTTGGAGCGCGCCGATGTTGACGACGAAGAAGAAGGCTGGGATGAACAGTGCTGGAATGAACGACTCGGGTTCGCGAGGGATCGAGCGAAGCGCTCGGCCGGCGACCGTAAACAGATCGCCGAAAAAGCCGGACGGCTTGGCTCGAACACTCGAGCGCACGACCGACACACGAGGCTGACTTGCCGGATCGGAGGGGGAAGTGGTGGTCATGCCGATACCTCAATTCGATCACCGGTAAGTTCGAGGAAGACGTCGTCGAGGGTCGGCGTGCGCAGCGTGAGTTCGGCAACCTCGGCTCCGATCTGATCGAGTTCGACCGCAATTGGCGAGACCGATGCAGCGCCATTGCTGACCGAAATGAGCAGCGTCCTCGGCCCGCGGTCGACCTTGTCGACAACGTCGAGCTTTTGTAGTGCTTCGATCGCGGGCTCATCTTCGCTGAGCAGACGGACTTGAATGACGTCCGATCCAATCGATCGCTTCAGATCGTCCGGTGTGCCCTCGCCGACGATCTTTCCGGCATTGATGATGCCGACTCGATCCGCGAGCTCGTCGGCCTCTTCTAGGTACTGGGTCGTCAGAAAAATGGTGGTGCCGAGCTCGACGTTGAGCGCTCGCACTTCTTCCCACACTCGAGCACGGCTCTGTGGGTCGAGACCGGTCGTCGGCTCGTCGAGGAACAATAGGTCGGGGTTGTGCATGAGTGACGCGGCTAGGTCGAGGCGTCGCTTCATGCCACCGGAGTATTCGCGAATCCAGCGGTCGATCGCGTCGAACTCGATCAGGGTCGAGAGCTCGTCGATACGTTGTGCGACTTCGGATTTGCTCAGACCATAGAGGGCCCCTTGAAGCTGCAGGATCTCCCGGCCGCTCTGCTTGTCGTCGAGAGAGGCTTCCTGGAGCGCCGCGCCGATCCGGAGCCGGATCTTGTTTGCTCCTTCAACGACATCGTGGCCGAGCACAGTGGCAGATCCCGAGGTAGGCGTGAGCAGTGTGGTCAGCATCTTGACCACGGTCGATTTGCCCGCACCGTTCGGTCCAAGGAAGCCGTAGATCTCTCCGGCTTTCACTTCAAGATCGACGCCGCGCACCGCTTCGATCTCATCGAAGCTCCGTACGAGCCCATTCGTCTCGATCACATTCTCCATGGAAGAACGCTAACCCACTCCCGAGAAGATTTGTGATGACTTTCCGACCGCATAGGTCGGAAAGTCATCACAAATCTTGTTAGGCGATGAGGAGGACGGCTCCGAGGCTGATCGTTGCGACGATTCCTGATGCCATGGCGCCGAGTGCGAGCGGGGCGCCACCGAGTTGGCGGAGTTTGCTGAACCGGACGCCGGCGCCGAGGCCGACGAGCGCGATGGTAAACAGCACTCTCTCGACCCACTCAGTGAGGTCGATGACCGCGTCGGGAACGGTGCCTGTGCTCCGGATCGCGACAAAGAGTAAGAAGCCGGCCACAAAGCCCGGAATCGGTGCGGGGCGAGCATCACCCGACGACGACCGACGGTTTCGCGAGATGCTGACACCGGTGACGAGCGGAGCGAGAAGCAGCACCCTGGTCAACTTGACGACGACCGCGGCTGCCAAGACATCGGTGCCGCGTGCGGCGCCCGCGGAGACGACCTGGGCGACGTCATGAATGCTCGCACCAGCCCAGATCGCATACTGATCGTCTGAGAGTCCAACGACCGCGCCGAGGATCGGTATAGCGAACATAGCGATCGTCCCAGCGAGAGTGACGAGGCCAATGGCCACCGCCACCTCTTCTTCTTCTGCATCCGAGCTTCCCTCCATGGCCGCAATCGCCGAAGCGCCACAGATCGAATACCCCGTGGCCACGAGCAGCGATAAAGGGCGGCTCACACCGAGGCGTCGACCAAGCGCCTGCGTGCCGAAGAAGGTTGCCGTGACTGTGGCTACGACGGTGATTATGACACCCGCACCGAGCTCGCCGATGGAGTCGATAGATAGGCGCATTCCGAGCGCGATGACCCCGATGCGAAGCACGTGTTTGGCGACGAACGCCAGGCCCGGACGCAAGGCATCGGTATTGAATGGTGCGTTGCCGAGCGCGATTCCGATGATCACCGCAATGGTGAGCGATGAGAATCCTGAGGTGGCGCCAAGCCAGCGTGCGCCAGTGGCAAACAAAACAGCGGCGAAGACCCCAGGAAGCAGTCGCGAGGGAAGTCCATCGAGGTCAGCCCTACGACGAGTCCGGGTGAGAAGTTGAGCCACATCATCATGGTCGGTGTTTCGTCCTGTTTCGACTAGATGGATCTCGCCTTACTATTCATAGGTTCAACCTATGGAGGGGGTTTGCAGGGGGGTGCCGCTGAAGACTCAGACTCGATAGTCGGAAATCTGCACTTCCGCGCCGTAGTCGGCGAAATCGCCGTCTGCTCTGGCTTGGCGAAAATCACCCCAGATGATCGGGCGGTAGTGCGCTGAGTCATGAGGTGCGATTGAGCCAGGCAGCGGGGCGTAGCTGGTCGAATAACTCGGATTGAAAAAGTACGGAAGTGAGTAGCGGGCCGCGGTTACACGTGGTGCGACCCGATGTAGGGCGGCGTGATATCGGTCGTTCGACCAGACCTGCATCATGTCGCCGGTGTTTACAACAATGGCCCCGGGGGTCGGGGCGACGTCGATCCATTCGCCGCGATGTTCGACCTGAAGTCCGCCGACGTCATCTTGAAGTAGCAGGGTGAGGGCGCCTGCATCGCTGTGATGGTGCAAGGCCATGTCGCCGAGTGGCGTGACGTCAGCGACCTCGTCGTCCGGCAGGACATCGTCCAACGGGTAGTGGTTCATGCGCAGGAAACTGGTTTGATCCGCGCCGAAGTGTTGATGGAGATGCTCAGCGTGTTCGCCCAGACCGCGGCAGAAGGCCTCGAGTAGCCAGTGGGCGAGACGGTTGGAGTTCTCGAGGTGTGTGATGACGGTTTGGCGGAATCCAGCCAGCTCTGGCCACTGGTTTATGCCGTCGATCGAATGAAAGTTTGCCGGGTCGTCATCGGCGCGATTGGGAAACGGGACGTGCGCAATATCGAGAACCTCCTTCTGGTCGCGAGCATTCTTGGTGAGCTCGCGGTCGTAGTATCCGCGGGAGTTCTCCTTGGTACGAACGATCTGTCGTTTGATGTCGAGCGGTTGGGCAAAGAACGAACGAGTGACGTTCCACAGGTCTTCGATCTGTTCATTCGCGATCCCATGGTTCACGATCTGGAAGAAGCCAAACCGCTCTGCTGCGTCAGCGACCGCGGCGACGATCTCGTCGGTTGGGGGTCCAGCGCAGGCATCGAGATCGAGAATAGGAACGCTTGGCATTGCTGTGTTTTACCCGCTTGCCACCCAAAATCGCGCTGGTCAGGGGCTTGTTGTTCCGATTAGGGTGACGTTTGTCACGTGGTCGCTCTGGCCGCGCGAGACTAAGGGGGATTTTGATGAGAATGCGTTTTGGAACGTTTATGGCGCCATTTCATCCGCCCGAGCACAACCCAACGTTGTCGCTTGAGTCGGATCTGGAACTGCTCCAACACATGGACAAGCTGGGCTTCGACGAAGCGTGGATCGGCGAGCACCACTCCGCTGGTAGCGAGATCATTGCATCTCCGGAGATTTTCATCATGGCCGCCGCCGAACGGACGCGGAACATCAAGCTGGGTACAGGTGTCATCTCGCTGCCGTATCACAACCCCCTCTGGGTGGCTGAGCGAATGGTGCTGCTCGATCACCTCACCCGAGGTCGGGTCATGTTCGGCATGGGCCCCGGTGCGCTTCCAACCGATGCGGCGATGCTCGGACTCGAGCCATCGCAGATGCGTCCGCTCCTCGAGGAGTACATCGAGATCGTGATGCAGCTGTTGACCTCGGACGAACCGGTCAACTACAGCTCCGACCGGTTGACGCTCGAGAACGCGCGCCTGCATCTGCGCCCCTATTCCGATCCGCTCTTCGACATCGCGATCGCTGCTGTTGCTTCACCATCGGGAGCCAAGCTCGCCGGAAGATACGGCGGCGGAGTGCTCTCACTCGGTGCAACGGTTGCGGTGGGGATGGACGTGCTTGCACATCACTGGACAATTCAGGAGGAAACTGCAGCGAGGTACGGGCGCACCGCGGATCGGGCGGACTGGCGGCTCGTTGGTCTGATGCACCTCGCCGAGAGCGAAGAACAAGCAGCCAAAGACGTCGAGTACGGCATGGAACAGTGGTTCAGCTACTTCCAAGATGTTGCTGCGTTCCCGCAGATGGCCGTCGATGGCAACAACCTTGCCGAGCAGATCGCCTTCGTCAATGGTGGGCTTGGTGTTGTTGGTACGCCCGACATGGCGATCAAACAGATCGAAGACCTGCTGAAGCAGAGCAACGGTGGCTTCGGTGCGTACCTGACCTTGGCGCACAACTGGGCCAACAACGAGGCGACAAAGAAGAGCTACGAGCTCTTCGCTCGCCACGTCATGCCTCACTTCCAGGGCCAGATCGAGTCGCTCACCGGCGCTGCCGATCGGGCTGAAGCGACCCGCGAAGGTCTGGCCGAGAAGCAACTGATCGCGGTCGACGAGGCAACGCAGCGCTACGAGGATCAGCGTGGCGACGTCATCGATCTCGCGGCAGAGGAGCAGATGGAGGTCTAGGCGCAGGTGGGCACTGAGCTCACGTTGAGTAACTGTGTCCGAGGATTGAGTGATGCCTCTGTCCAAGAGGTTCTCTATGGTTTAGATCTAACCAGTGAAGGCGGGAAACAGATGTACGAAGTGAAGGCCGCGCACGCCCGTGCGCGAAGGAAGAGCGGTTGTTCAGATCACAAGGACGGATCGAAGCGGTTTCTGAGATGGGGGTTTCTCCTCTTCAGCGCGGCCCTTGTCCTCGCCGCTTGCGGTGGGTCTGACGAGGTCCTCGAGGAAGCGTCGGACGCAGTGGAGGCAGTGGTCTCTGACGAGATCGATGATGCTGCCGAGGAGACAGCGACCGCCGCGGCAGACACCGGATCCAGGCCGGTCGTAATCGAGTTCGGTGAGAGCTACACGATCGCCGGAGTTGAAGGTGCCGCGCCAATGATGTTGACCGTGCCAGCGGGTTCGGTCACCGTTCTCAATATCGACGGTGATGCAGCGAACCAGAGCAGCGCATCACTCACCGCAACAGCGGGGTTCTTTGCGACGGTCCAGCCGGGTGAATCAACCGTCTCCGATCCACTCATTACCGCCGCTGGTCAAGACACCGAGCTGGTCTTCGACCTCCAGGCTAGAGTCGGTGATTCGATCACGTTTACGTTCGAAAACACACCGCAGACCGAACTTCCCGACGGTGGCGACGCTCCGGAGACCATCACCGATGCGCCGTTGGTCGAAGGAACGGTCACGGGCTTGCTCGGCGGTGATGACAGCACTGACATCCACCGGTTCGCCGCTGCACCGGGCGATGTGTTGACGCTCGACTTCGAAACCTCCGCCGAATCAGCGGGCAGCGTCAATTACTCCTGGGAATTTAACGGCGACGTGAAGACGAGGGGTAGCGCCGCTCCTGGAGCAGTTAATTCAGAGTCGGTTATAGCGAGCAACGAACAGGGAGGTGACTGGTTCCTGCGGATCACGGGCATCGGTGAGTACTCGTTCACCGTCACTGCGGAGTCTCAGAACGAAGCTGGCAGCGGAACAGACGCCGGCGCGGACATTGCAACCGCAGTTGCCGCGAGCCCCGGAACGATCAATGGATGGTTGGGCGGTGACGACAGTGGCGATATCTACGCGGTTGAACTTCCCGCTGGCGCAGTCGTCAACGTCGGCCTGTCGGCCGCCGCCGATGGTATTGGAAGTGTGCACGCTCGCCTGCTCGACAACGGTTCAGAAGTTGGTCGGGTCTCCGCCGCTGTAGGCGGCAGCGATGAGATTGTGTTCGTGCTCGCGGGAGATGCGGCAACCGGACATATCGAAGTCTGGGGATCTTCGAACTACGAGCTCACGTTAGAGGTTGGCACTCAACAGGAAGCCCCCGGCGGAGGTGACGCTGGTGATAGTCCTGCAACCGCAGTCTCTCTGGAGTTGCCGGCGACAGTGTCGGGGGTGATGTCCGCTCTGGACTCGACCGACTTCTACTCGTTTATCGCGACCGGGTCATTGACCACGATCACGATGACAGCGGAAGAGGCCACCTCGCCGTTTAACTTCCGTGGCGTTCTCAACGGTTCGGAGATCGACCGAGCGAATGCGGGCCCGGGAAACGTCGGAACCCTCGACCTTGAGACAGTTGCTGGTGAGCTGATCGTGCTCGAGTTGTGGAGTGGTCGCGGCGAGTACGAACTTGTGGTCGACGTGCTGGGTGTCCAGGGCGAGGTTCAAACCGTCACCGACGAATGATGCCAACGCCTTCCTAACAGCGAGGTCGGGGCGCAGGCTGCGCCCCGACCCGTTGGAGCTAACGCGAGAGCACCGCACATGCGGTTCTGGTTCCGGGGGCGATCTCGGTGAACCCGCCGTCTTTAATGATGACGGGCGCGTTCTGAACCATCTGGTTCCAGAGTTCGGGTGTTGGGGAGATGACGCGGACCGGTCGGGTAGCGGCGTTCCAGTCGATGCGCTCGCTCCGGTCCATCTGTTCCCAGCATCGCTGCGCAGCGTGAGCCACCTGCGCTCCGCGCTTGCCCCAACTCATCTCGACCGCAGGATCGAGAGCGATGGTCAGCGTGGGCGAATGCACCTCGGTGAGAGACGAGACCGGATCAGGCTCGTCAAGAGGAGTCGATTGGATCTGCAGCTTCGACAATTCCGGCGGTGCCTCGTCGATGATCCCCGGCACAAAAACCCGAACTTCGGCAGTACGTAGCTGGACGGTCAGGCCGGGCACTGTTTGGGCCCGTTGCCATGCCGACGCACGGGCACGCCGCATGATCTTGCGGATGCGTGCGCCGTTCCAGGCAGCGACATCGTCATGCCACTCGCCGCCGGGCAAGGACTTCGCGTGGTCGAGCATCATGATTACGCCGAGAGCTGCTGCGCTGAAGACATCTTCTAGTTCGGGAGGCTCGACTTTCTCTACCCGCGCCGCGAGCTGGAGCGCTCGCGGCTGTTCTTCGCTGTTGGACACTCACGTAGTTTGCCCGGAGCGAGGGAAAGCCGCTCCTCGTTTTGGGCTTAGCCTCTATGCGATGAGACTGATTGAGAAGTTGAAGGATCGGAAGGTCGATCCAACGACGAAGGCGTACGACTACATCGTGGTCGGAGGCGGCAGCGCTGGTTGCGCACTGGCGAATCGGTTGAGTGCCGATCCAAACAACGAAGTGCTCGTCCTAGAAGCAGGTCGCAAGGACTGGAAATGGGATGTCTTTATCCACATGCCGGCCGCACTGACCTATCCAATCGGTAGTCGCTTCTATGACTGGAAGTACGAGAGCGAGCCCGAGCCACACATGAATAATCGGCGTGTTTATCACGCCCGTGGGAAAGTGCTCGGCGGGTCGAGCAGCATCAACGGAATGATCTTCCAGCGGGGAAACCCGATGGACTACGACAAGTGGGGAGCGATGCCCGGTCTCGAGAACTGGGACTACGCGCACTGTCTGCCGTACTTCAAGCGCATGGAAAATCGGATCGAGGGCGGCGATCAGTATCGCGGTGCAGACGGTCCTCTCGAACTTGAGACCGGTCCGGCCCGCAACCCGCTGTTCGACGCGTGGTTGGCCGCAGGTCCCCAGGCCGGATTCCCTAAGACCGCCGACGTCAACGGATTTCGTCAGGAAGGGTTCGCGGTCTTTGACAAGAACGTTCGACGGGGTCGACGGCTCAGCGCCGCGCGCGCATACCTGCACCCGGTCATCGATCGACCAAACCTGACGCTCGTCACTGGAGCTATGGCCAACAAGATTCTGTTCTCCGGAAATCGTGCCACCGGTGTCGAATACCGTCGTCGCGGCAAGGTGCATACCGTTACCGCGAACAACATCGTGAGTTGTGGAGGAGCATTCAACACACCACAACTGCTCCAACTCAGCGGCGTGGGCGATGAGGCGCTGCTCAGCAGCATGGGCATCGATGTTGTAAGCAACCTTCCGGGAGTCGGTGAGAACCTCCAGGACCATCTCGAGGTCTACATTCAACATTCGTGCACCCAACCCGTCTCGATGCAGAAGTACAACGCCAACTGGCGAATGCCGTTCATTGGCCTGCAGTGGCTCTTCCGTCGAGGCCCAGCGGCAACCAACCACTTCGAAGCCGGCGCGTTTGTGCGAAGCAACGACAACGTCGAATACCCCAACCTGATGTACCACTTCCTTCCAATAGCGATCCGATACGACGGTTCGTCGCCCGAGGGTGGCGACGGCTACCAGGTGCACGTCGGGCCGATGTACTCCGACGTTCGAGGCACGGTGAAGATTCGCAGTCGTGACCCCCGAATGCACCCCGCGGTGCAGTTCAACTACCTGTCGACGGAGAACGATCGTAAAGAGTGGGTTGAGGCAATCCGAACGACTCGCCACATCATGGCCCAGCCTGCGTTCGAACCCTACAACGGTGGCGAGATCTCCCCAGGTCCCGAGGTCGAGACCGACGAACAAATCCTCGACTGGATCCGCAAAGATGCCGAGACTGCACTGCATCCGAGTTGCACGGCAAAGATGGGGCCGAGCTCAGATCCAATGGCCGTCGTCGATCCGAACACGATGGCGGTGCACGGGACCGAGGGTCTGTACGTGGTCGATGCATCCGTCATGCCAGATGTGAGCAACGGCAACATCTACGCCCCGATCATGATGATTGCGGAACGAGCTGCTGACCTCATCCTTGGGAACGAGCCGCTTCCGCCCGACTACACCGAGGTTTACCGCAATCGGTCGGCGGGGCAGTTCCACGACGCCAGCGAATAGGGCAGGCCCCTTCGCCTTACGAACGCCTCGCGACTTCGAGAGCGGAGACGTAGTCGACTAAGCGGCTGGCGATCTCAAAGGTGATCTCTTCGTCGTCGAGGTCGGGCTCGATCCAGGTCTCAGACACTCGGCGCCAGTTCTCCGCGCCGTAGAAGACATCGACTTCTGGTTCCCCGCCAAGCTCCTTGCGCCACGTCTTCTCAGTCGAGCTCAGTTGATCGACAACCGCGACGTTCGTGGCCTGGTCTTTGTGTTCGGTGTGGAAACCAATCTCGATCGCCATGCCTTCGGTTCCGTCGACGTAGCGGCGCGAGAGTAGCTGTGCTTCGTAGTGTTCCTTGCCAGCGACCTCGGTGTCGAACCACACCTTTACGCCTCGGCGATGAGCTCGCACCCGCACCTCACCTATCGAGTCTGGTGACATTGCCCGAACAAGCTCGGCAACTTCATCAAACACTGACAACTCCATGAGCTGAGGCTAGACCGTCTCGCAACCTGCAAGGCCATCGTTAGGCCTCGAACCCTATTGTGTAGATTTTGTGTCAGTTTTATGACGCTCAGTAGTAATCTCACGCTCGGCGTCTGAAAGACTACAAATATGCGGGCCGAATACACAAACAAACTTCTCGCCCTCTGCATGGGTGTTGTCGTACTGCTCAGCGTCACATTCGCACTCGCGGGCGAGCGGGTCGGAGCAACAAAGTTGGCCGGAGTCTTCGAAGCCGTCGAGCTGGTCAGCACCGAACCAGTCGCCGTGCAGGAGCCTCTTCGCTTCGAAGAACCAGCAACTTCGACCCGATCCGCGCTCGCCAACGCGGACTGGTCTCCGAACGTGACGGCCGTGGTTGGCCAAGACGATTTTCGCTTTCGGTCGGATGGATATCCAAACCACGAACTCCCCAACTCCTTCCTCGCCCAGCAGCAACGGGGGTTTGCGCCGCCGGCCACCTCAAGCGTGAGTTCGATCGACCGGATCGTGCCCCTCTTGCAGTCGCCGATCGATGAGACCATTACGGTCACCCCCGTCCTGGCCGACGAGCCGACCCCTTCCATCGACGGATTGATCGGCGTTCTGATCAACGGCGTGCAGGTCGATGGCGACTCGACGCTGAGTGATCCAGCGGTCGCATCAATCCCCAACCTCGACTACGGATTCGTCGACCTGTGCAACGGTCACCCCTCCGCCGTGACAGGCGACGGGTCCGGGGTCAGCGGGTATCACTACCACGCCGTCCCAAGCTGCACGACAGACTCGATCGATATCGAAGGACAGCACTCCTCGCTCGTCGGTGTGATGATCGACGGGTTCCCGATCTACGGATCGAACGATGCTGGGGGAGTGCCAATTACCACTCGCGATCTGGACGATTGTTCTGGACACTTCGGCCCCACTCCAGAGTTCCCCGATGGCATCTATCACTATCACTTCCTCGATGAGATCAGCGTCGTCCCGTTCCCCTGCCTGAGTGGTGAGGTCCCAGCGGGCTTTCAGGACGTTGAGCCAGCAACAGCACGAACGCTCAGCGGCGAATAGTCACACGCAGGTCGGCTGGTCCGTTGCTGAGTCTCCGCCCTAAGGTCGACCCATGGTGCAGGCGAAACAGATTCCGATCTTTCCCAGCGGGAACTTCGACGGGACGGTCGCGCTGTATTCGCGTCTCGACTTCACTGAGAGCAGACGCTTCGGTGATGACTATCTGATCATTGAGCATCCCGCTGGCCTGGAAGTTCACTTCTTCTCCTCGAAGGTCAAACCTCGCACGAACGACCACGGAGCTTACGTTCGCTTCGAGTCGGTCGAAGAGCTCGACGCCTTGTACAAACGGTGGAACGGTCTGACGAACACTCCCGCGTTCGCGCGAGCCGCCGGCAAGATCGGAAAGATGCATGCTGCGGTCGATACCGACTACGGGATGCGAGAGTTCGCGTTACTCGATGCCGATGGCAACCTTCTTCGACTCGGCGCTGCGACTGGCTGAGGGAGCCATGTCTCAGCTGGGTCCTAGGGTGGCTGACACCGTCTTGAGGCCCTTCCAACTACCGAATCTGCCTCCACCGAACCGAACGAACAGCCGTAGCAATGTCCGAACTGATCGAATTGCCTCGCCCGACCGGAGCTGAGGTCGAGGCCGAACTCGACGAACACGTCAAACTCCTCGCGGGTCCCGACGCGAAAGCGCGCCCCGAGCAGCTCGCAGCCGTCTCGGCCGTGGTCGCTGGCCGCAAGCGGACACTCCTCGTTGCCCGCACAGGTTTCGGGAAATCTGCGGTCTATTTTTCTGCGACGAAGATGCTTCGAGCTCGCGGTTGGGGACCGAGCATCGTCATCTCGCCGCTGCTCGCGCTCATGCGAGACCAGGTTGCAGCCGCCGACAAGCTGGGTCTGCGCGCCGCCACGATCAACTCAGCGAATGCCGACGACTGGGGGGCGATCGAAGCCGAGCTTCACGACGACACGGTGGACCTGTTGCTCATCGCGCCGGAGCGCCTTGCCAACCCGGGCTTTCGCGAGCGGGTCTTCTCCATGATGTTGTCTCGCCCGTTTGCACTTGTTTGCGACGAAGCCCACTGCATAAGTGATTGGGGGCACGATTTCCGGCCCGACTATCTCCGCCTGCGAAATGTCATCTCCGAGCTGCCGGACTGGGCACCAATCCTTGCCACGACCGCGACAGCGAACCAACGGGTGACCGAGGATGTGGCCAGCCAACTCGGCCCGGACACGGTTGTTCTGCGCACGAGTCTCGATCGTGAATCGCTTCATTGTTCGGTGATCGATCTAGCCGATGATGCCGAGCGGCTTGCGTGGATCGGTGACAACCTCGGGACGATTCCGGGTTCGGGCATCATCTATACACTGACCGTCGACCAGGCCACGACCGCCGCCGACTGGCTTCGTCAGCGCGGTCACGATGTAGCCGCCTACTCAGGGTCGACGACGCCTGAAGATCGCGAACGGCTTGAGGCGCGGCTGAGAAACAACGAACTGAAGGCGCTCGTCGCCACCAGCGCTCTCGGCATGGGGTTCGACAAATCTGACATGGCCTTCTGCATTCATCTCGGCCTGCCTCCAACACCGATTGCCTACTACCAACAGATTGGTCGTGCTGGCCGAGGGATCCCTCACGCCGAAGTGATCGCGATGCCTCGACGGCATGAAGACGAACGAATCTGGGCGTGGTTTGAGTCGGTTTCCATGCCGAGCGAAGAGGTGTGTTCCAGGGTCCTCAACGAGCTAAGTACCACGTCGCCTGTGTCCATCCCGCGCCTCGAAGTCCGCGTCAACATGGGGAGGTCACGGCTCAGCACACTACTCAGCATCCTCGACGTGCAAGGGGCGGTACGCCGCGTCAAGGGCGGCTACATTCGCACCTCATCGCCGTGGGCATACGATGGCGAACTGGCGGAACGGCTGCGCCAGCTGCGCGCTGATGAGGCCGATCAAATGCGCGGCTTCGCCAGCCATCCGGGCTGTCGCCTCCGGTATTTGCGAGACCTGCTCGACGATCCTGAAGCTGTCGATTGTGGTCGTTGCGACCAATGCCGCATCGCAGTCGGAGAACCGCCACGGTTCGTCATGACCGCTTCGGCTGGTGCGAACGAAGCTCGGGATTACCTTCGCGGCAACGATGTCGGTATCGAGCCTCGGCGTCAATGGGCAACGAACCTCGATGAACCAAAGGGCAAGATCAAACCCGACCGCCAGTCCAAGTGGGGGCGAGCGCTGGGTCGCATTGGTGATGGCGGTTGGGGACCTGAGGTCAACGGACTGCTCGACGGATCGAGCACCCAGATCTCACCCGAGCTCATCAACGGCATCGTCGGCGTCTTGAAACGTTGGGATTGGGATGAGCGGCCGGGCTGGATCTGCTCTATGCCATCACGGCGCAACTCGAAGGTGATCAACGCGATCGCTTCGGAGATTGGCCGCCTCGGCAAACTTCCCGTGTACGAGCCTCTCATCCATGACGGCCAGGGCGGGTTCCAGGCCGAACAGGCCAATAGCGCCTTCCAGCTTGCGAACGTCTGGGGACGGCTCTCGATCGATCCAAAGCAGCTTCCCGAATCATCGCTTCGAACACGGCCGGTCCTGCTCATCGACGACTCAGCGGACAGCCGCTGGAGCCTCACGGTGGCTGCATTCGTCTTGCAGGAAGCCGGAACCGGCCCGGTACTGCCATTCGTGCTCCAGTCTCG
>CAZSYL010000041.1:0-33610 GCA_964610745.1 uncultured Acidimicrobiales bacterium | reverse complement strand
TCGAACTCGACGAGCGTGTCGGTGTGCGGCCATGTCGCTGTGACCGCACGAGGACCCGACACACCGGTCTCGGGATCATGAGCAAACACCAAGTCACCAACCTGCACATCGGCAATATCGATCGTCTGCCCATTAGCGAGCAATACCTCGGTATCACCACTGAAAGATCGCAACACACACCGCGGAGGTGTACCCCCACCGTCTCCGTCGCCGTCGCCGTTGCCGTCACCACCACCGTCGCCGTCACCGTCTAGGCCCCGTTGGCGCGCTTGGAGAAAGTCGATGACCCTCTCGGCGAGCCGAGCTGCTACTGCTGCTGCTCCAGCGCCCGTAAGCGTGAGAAGGACCTCAATCAGTAGTTCACAGCCGATCGTCCCGATCCATTCAGCCGGGTTCTCCTGCAACAGATCCAACCGAATAACTCCGGCCAGCGCTTCGCCTACGAAGTTCGCTGGATCCATCACTGCAGCGTTCACCGTGTCACGGATCAGCGTGTATTGCTCGCTCAAGAACGCGTCAGGGTCATCAATGAGCTCGAACACCGCGGCGATTAGGTCGCCAATCGAGCCAATCAGATCGCCGAAGGCGTTCACACAACCCAAGGTGACCTGAAAAAGCGCTGAGAACGCTGTGTCCAGCGTGACGTAAAGGTCTGTTTCTGTTATGCCTTCGGCCAACTGTATGACGCCTCGAGCGACGAGTTCCTGAACGGCTTCGATGGTGAGGCCAAGGTCGAGCCAGGGGCTATCGAACAGGAGACATCCGGCATAGATAACACCGCGAATCGTGACACTGTCTGAGGCGAACAAATTACCGCCGTTAGCCAAGCAACGAAGTAGCTCGGCGTCTGGACAAGCATCTGTCTCGTCACCGTCTACAACGAACCGGAAATTGTTCAAACGTTGAAGATGCTCAGGGTCACCACCAAGAACGTTGTCTCTCGCACGAAGTTCAAAGCGGTACGTTCCAGCCTCGTCGGAGGTAAAGAACGTTCGATCTGGAACTTCGATCTCGCGAACGATGTTGTCTGCCCTAAGCCGCCTGACCAGCGTTTCGGTTCCATCGCCATTGATCAAGTAGGCGTTGAAGTCAGCGAAGTAGCCGCCGCCTTCAGACATCCGGAATTGGTCGAACAGAACCCTTGCGTCTGCAGGAACCTCGACCTCGGCCGACACCAACGCGATATTGCCATCACCGACTTCTGCTGAGCTGAACTCCAAAACGAGCTCCCCGGTCGAGCAGAGCCCCGGGAGATCCTCTGGGATCTCTTCGTTTGCCCGAATAACACGATTCGGAATTGAGTTATTCTCAACCGGGACCGGCACGACCGGTTCAACAGTTGGGAAATCGACCTGGACAGGATCATTGTTGAAGTCGATATCTAACGGTGGCGGCCCATCGTCGCTTGGTACTCCGAATACCTGGACCTCAGCCAAATGTAGCGCCGGACCGGCAGGCTTCTGGATACGCACATACTGACCAGTTGTGTTGATCGAGAAGGACTCCGTCACACCCGCAGCACCAGCAAAGCTGAAAGACGCCACCCGCGGATCCACCTCAAGCTCAGCGATCGTCGCGTCATCAGCGAACGGAGCCGACGACACAAACACGGTGAAATCAGCAAGCCGATCCGAGCAACAACCAGTGCGGTTCCACACCACAATGCTGTCAATATCGGTTGGCTCGGCAAGCTCAAGCCCCCACCACGGCAACGGATCCCCAGGACTGGTGTGACACCGAGTGTTGCAGACGTCGGGTGCGGTTCGCCGTGAACACCCCGCCATCGCTCAGCGAGTGTCTCTAACCCTCGTTGATCGTGAGTGTTGCGGTTGGGATTCGGGAGTCGCTCACGTTGTCTACGGCATATGCCGTGTGGTCGATGGCGTCAGCCGGAACAATGCCGGATAACGGAACGATGCCCGACGAGTCAGCGCTCGGGTCGGGCAGTGGCTCGACGCTGATGAAGACTTCGGTTCCCCGAAGGTCGACCGGGAACGTGAGTCCTTCTGGAGCATTGAGCAGGTAGTCCTCGCCAACGAGCGGAGGAGCTTCCGTCGGGCCGCTGTACGGGGCTGCCTGGTCTGGCGCGAACGGGTCGGTGAACTTGCCGCCGCTGACGTTCTGTCCATCGATCACCTGCCACAGCTCATACTCCCAGCCCTGGGCGAGCTCAGGGACGAAAAGCGACTGTGCTCGAGGGATCACGGTCCACCACACGCCACTGCGCTCGTTCTCGGGTGGGCCATCACCGTCGGTTGGCGTGGCCAGGATGTACTGACCGCTCGCGGTGGAGAAGTCGGCAATGTCTGCGACGAGCTCCGCGCTTCGCTCCCCCGCTGCGCCGTCGATTGCGCCCGACAAGACGATCGAGCTCGAAGGCGCAGGGTCGTCATCAGTCTCGACGCTCACCTTCAGCTCCACAGCTCCGGGGATGCCTGCGGGAAGTGCGAGTTCGACGGGTCCGCCGTCAGTGTCGAACACTCCGGCGCTCACGGGAACTTCGTCAGCACCGACGAACCAGAGCTCGTAGTCGCCCGCATCGCCAAGTGGCACGAGGCCGTCGAAGGCGATCGTCATCGTGGGAACCGGAGCAGCCGTCGTAGTCGTCTCGGGGACGGGCATCGTGCTCGCCGGCGCCTCCGTCGTTTCGGTCTCGGCCGCCTCGGTGGTGTCCGTCGATTCGACTTCGGGAGCGGTCGTGTCGTCATCGGTATCGGCCGGAGCGTCCGTCGCGGTGTCCGCCGATCCGCCACACGCCGCGGCAACCAATGCGATCGATGCCAAACCTGCCAGGACCTTTGCACTTCGAAGATGTTGCGCCATCCAGCCATTTTGGCACGCAAAATCAGCGCGTGATGGCTCGCGTGCGGGATTCGGCTGCTTCGCACGCCCGGAGGGCGGCCACCTGTAGCGTGCGCTGGTGAGTTCACCCGAGGAAGCATCAGAAGGGCCGGTCAACCCTTTGGGCGTTGGAGCAGCGGCAGTTGCCGTCGTGGCATGGGGGCTCGCAGCGGTCGTCGTCAAGAACATCGACCTCGGATCGCTGGCAATTGCTTCATATCGTTTCGCGATCTACAGCATCACTCTGGTCGTGTTCCTAGCGCTTCGGAAAACGCCGGTCACGACACGAGTGCTTCGAGAGTCGTTTCGGGGAGGCGTGGCGCTCGGACTCCAAGTTGCACTCTTCTTCTCGGCGGTGAAACTCACCTCGGTCGCCAACGCCACGGTCATTGGCTCGCTGCAGCCAATAGTCGTCGCAATCGTTGCGGCTCGCCTCTTTGGCGAGCGGATCGATCCTCGAAGCATCGGGCTTGGATTGGTCGCAATCGCCGGGGCCATCACCGTTGTTCTCGCCGGAGCAAACGGCGAGGAGAGCGCAATCGCTGGCGACCTGCTCGCAACGGCCGCCCTGGCCCTGTGGGCCGGCTACTTCGTCTTCTCTCGGGAGGCCAAGGAGAAGATCACGCCCCAGGAGTACACGGTCGGGGCATCAATCTGGACCGCGCTGATCAACATTCCACTAGCGATTGCGTTCGGCCAGGATCTCTCATGGCCGTCGACACCGAACTGGGTTTGGCTGATCGTCCTTGCCTTTGGTTCCGGGCTGCTGGGCCATTCCACGATGAACTGGTCGATCCAACAGATTCCGCTCTGGATCAGCTCAACCTTCACGTTGCTCATTCCGGTGATCTCGACAATCGCCGCTTGGGTCTTCCTAGATGAGGCTCTCACCGGCCTCCAGATCATTGCGATCATCGTCGTCGTGTCGGCACTAACCGGAATCGTCGCTGGCCAGAGCGGTTCGATCGCCCGACCACGCCCGCGCATTCTCCGACGCTGAGTCAATTTTCCGGAACTTTGCCCTACATGTTGACAATCGAACGTTTGTTCGATACTCTAATCCACATGGCGACGAGTGGAACGGCATACAGCCGCCGCAACGAGACAGACCCCAACGCTGATCCAGCATTGGTTGTCACCGACGCGACCATCGCCATCGACCATGCCGTCTCCCACCTGCCACCAAAGACCGCTCTACAGCTGCTCGAGTTCACCCGCCGGCGGATCGACGCGACCGAAGCTCGCGTGCTCGCCGACCGTTTCGAAGCCGGCGCATCGGACAGCGATGTTGAAGACATGGTCCGCTCCGAGAACAACACGTCAAAGGGCGAGGCGAAACGCCGCGCTCGCCGAGCCAAAGCAACCAACGCCAACCCCGACATTGCCGATCGCCTGGAAGACGGCACACTCTCAACCGAGCAGGCCGATGTCATCGCGTCCGCAGCTGCGGACACCGATGGCGAAGCGGCCTGCGATACCGAGCTGATCGACGACATCGCGGCCACCTCCCCCGAGCAGGGCAAGAAGAAGGCCCGCAAGTACGTCAATGATCGAAAGTCCGGCAAGGACATCCAGGACGAGCACGATCGCCAACGTCGGCGCCGCACCGTGTACCGCTACCGAACAAAAGATGGCGACCACGTTCTGGCGTTCCAGGGCGACAAGACAACGATCGACGCAATGGAACGTGCAGTCGATGCTCAAGCCGACGACGAATACCAGGCAGACGGCGGGCGAGATGTGCCGCGCCACAAACACCCCCGCTCAAACGACCAACGTCGGTTCGACGCTGCAGCGAAGCTGCTCAACTCGCCTTCCGGCCCTAAAGCCCGGTCGACGAAGTCGCCTCGCAAGTCAGCGACATTCATCATCACGACCACGATCGAGCAACTGAAGAATCCTGATGCCGCAGTCTTCACTACAGCCGATGGACAAACGCTCCCGCGGTCGGTCATCGAAGAACTCATGTGGGATGCGAGCTGGATTGGCCAGGTCTACTCCGCAAACGGGGAGTTGCTCTGGCAAGGTCGAGCTGTGCGTTATGCGACGCCGGCACAAGTAACCGGCCTCATTGCCCGCGACGGCGGTTGCGTTTTGTGTAACGCCCACCCCGACCGATGCGAAGCACACCACTGCGACCCGTGGGAAGCGCCCATGCGGGGCGAAACGAACATCGATCGGCTCGCCCTGTTGTGCAAGCCGTGCCACATCGACCTTCATCAGCGAAAACGGACACTGCACTACGAACTGAAGTCTCGAAGTTGGCGAACCCGAAAAGCACGCTGGGAAGAGATTCCCCCAGATCGCCCGACGGGGTCGAAGCGCCCCGAAAAGCCCGCACGCACCAAACCGTCCATTCACGAAGCGCGGCGAAACCATCTTCGAAACGATCCTCAGGGCGACAGGCAAGACCAAAGCCTCTTCTAGGCGACCCTCTGCGGCAACTCGATTCCGGTGTCTGCGGCCGACCCAGGGTTAGGACGCAGCGAATGTGTGCAACCTGCGCCGAGCTCTCCTAAGCCTCGCCCCTAGCTCGGGCTGCCCAACCCCTGGAGCCCCGGCATCTGCATGACCAGGTCGAGCAAGCGTGAAAGCCCTTCGAGTGTTTCGAGCAGCGCTGTCGCATTCGAGACCTCAGGGTCGAGGCTGTCGAGCAGTTCGATGCCAAGAAACAACGCGCTGATCGCTTGAGCGATCTGTGCTTTGTCGATGGCTGCCGCCGCGGGCACATCTGCCAACACTCGATCAACCGTCTCGGTGACGAGGTCGGTCCACGGCTGAAGTTCGGCGTAAAGCTTCGGGCCGATCTCACTGTTGCCAACCGCCCCCGCAAAGGCCTGGGTGAACACCTTCATGTTGTCGTTCGCCACGTCTTCGGCATGCAACTCACGAGCGACCCCAACCATCTCGGTGAGCGACGAGACCGACTCGAGTCGGGGCCGATACCGATCGATCCGATCACAGCTCATCGAGCTGACCGCAGCAATGACCAGATCGTCCACCGACCCGAAGTGATAGAAGACGAGCGCCTGATTGAAGTCGCCAGCCTTGGCAATATTGCGTGCGCTCGTGCCGACGATTCCCTCGGACTTCAGTGTCGCCAACGTGGCGGCCACGATTCGAGAGCGGGTTTCCTCTCCCGAACTGTTGGTGCGCTTTCCGGTGCCGGCCATCGCCAAGACCCTACTCACTACCGCCTCGGTCACGGTGACATCACCGCTGTCCCGCAGGTTTCGCCATCACACGTGTGCGAGCGGAGCATGCCCGACACGGTCGACCGGTTCGCCGACAGTGCATGGAAGAACCGTTCGGCGAGCGGAGCAAATGCCGTCCCAGTCAGACGAAACGACATCGCACGCCACCGTCGGGTCGCCCACAAGCACATCAGGAACGCCTCGGGCCCAATCCATGCCTGACCAATGTCGGTCAACACCATCAGCTCGGTCCGAAAGTACGGCAGATCCTCATAGAGCTCGGTGACCCGAGGGTCACCGCAAGCCAGAAACCGGAGCTCGATGTGGGTCGGTTCAGTCGCCAACCAGTGCCGACACCTCCGGCACAACTCGCACTGCTCGTCATAGATGACGGTTAGTCGTGCCGGAGTCGGGAAGTGCGGAGTACTCACCAGGCTGCCGGTGCTGGTGGAGGTGGAACCATCTGGCTTGGAACCGCAGGAACGAAGCGGTCTCGCTCGCCCGACTTCTTGATGCGCCAGAAGACACCCATGTTCACGAAGTGGATGATGCCAAGGCTCACGAGAAGAAGCCCGAGTTTCGTGACCAGGTTCTCGGTGGCAGCAACTGCAGTGTCGGCCTCGTTCGTCTTGAAGATGAGAAAGGCATAACCCAGGTTCAGCATGTAGAAGCCAACGACGAGCAGCTGGTTGACCGCCTTGGCGACTGCACTGTCGTCAAACACCTGGCTCAGAAACACCGCTCCATTGTTGAAGAGCGTGCGAGCCAGGATCGACGTGAGGCCGATAGCGGCCGTGGCGTACAGAACGTAAGTCAGGATCAGGTAGTTCATTTCAGTTCCCTTTCAGGGTTTGATTGCGGTGATTTAAATGTTTGAGCGCTCGCTCAAACTCCTTATGTCTTCACTATGACTTGAGCAGTCGCTCAAGTCAAGAGATTTCGCGATGACGACCGTCACTACCGCGCCTATAGGCTCCCCTTCGTGAACGACCAACAGTCCGAACCGAGCAAGTGGGGTTCGGTCGACGCCGACCACTACGACCGCAAGTGGCGCCGAATGGAAGCCGCTGGCCAGAACGCCCACGGCGAGGCCGACTTCGTCGAGCGCTTCTCCCCCAGTTCGGTTCTCGACGCAGGCTGCGGATCTGGTCGCATCGCCATCGAACTGGCCGCCCGAGGCTGCGATGTCGTGGGCGTCGACCTCGACGTCCCATTTATCGAAGCCGCAAAGGCAAAGGCCCCCGAGCTCGATTTTGTTCTCGGTGATCTGTCAACGATCGACCTCGACCGCACGTTCGACGTCGTCCTCATGGCAGGCAACGTGATGGTCTTCGTCGCGCCCGGAACAGAGTCCCTCGTGATCGAGCAGATGGCAGGTCATCTCAATCCGGGTGGACGCCTGATCTCAGGCTTTCATCTCGGCAACAGCCTCACCGTTGCCGACTATGACAAGGCCGCCCAAGCCGCGGGCCTCGCACCCGAAGAACATTGGTCGAGTTGGGACGCTGATCCGGTGACAAACGACAGCAACTACGCCGTCCTCGTCCATCGAAGCCCCGACTCGTAGCTGCCGCCAACTGCCCGAAGTACTCGGAACTGCCGGTTAGTTGTCGCCAGCCTCGCGCATGCGATCGATGGCGATGTACAGATCCTCGGCGATCTCATCGAGGCGTGTGCCATAGGACGGCGCGACGCCGACCGGCACTTTTATGCCAGACGCATCGGTGAGGCACAGCGCCCGAGCCTTTTTCGAACCCGCAGTATTCGACGAGATAGACCCCGAATCGATGAAGTCGTCCTGCGGCCAAACGTCGGGCGCCACCTCGTCGTCGATGCGAACACTGGCCAAGTCGAGAGCGAACCGCTTACTGAAATTGACCACCAGAACCGACTGGGTCGTCACCGACAGCTTCATATTGTCGAACCGCTTCCAGAAGATATACGCAACGGTTCCAACGAACGCGTAGAGCAGGAGGCTGACCTGCCACGGGGCACCCCATGCGCGACCCACCACGATGATGACCGAGAGAATGATGAGCGCCTTCGCGGGTCCGGTCGGAGCTCGAGCAACGATAATTTCCCCCATCGCCCCTCAGAGTCCGGATCGATCGCTGCGATTCGCCATAGTTAGAGTCGCCATACTTCATGGTACCGCACACCATGTGGTGAGTCTGGACGCAACTGGCCTTGACTACGCTGACCGGATGCAGACACGAACGCTAGGCAAATCAGGGCTGACCGTCTCCGAAGTCGGTATTGGTTGCTGGCAACTCGGTGGCGACTTCGGTCCGATCGAGGACGATCGCGCCGAAGAAATCCTCACGGCCGCAGATGATGCTGGCATCACCTTTTGGGACACCGCCGACGTCTACGGCGCTGGCCTGAGCGAAGAGCGCATCGGCCGACACATCGCCAAACGGCCGGCCGATCGCGTCATCGTTACCAAGGTGGGCCGCAGCGAGGACCTCTACCCAACCGGCTACACCAAGCTGAAGATGCAGGACAGCCTCGGAGAGTCGGCCAAGCGCCTCGGGGTTGAGACGATCGACCTGGCCCAATTGCACTGCGTGCCGACCGATGTTCTGCTCTCTGGCGACTTATTCGCGTGGCTCGAAGACTTCCAGGACGACGGCCTCATCCAGAATTTCGGCACCAGCGTCGAGACGATGGAAGAGGCTCATTTCTCGCTGACGCATCCAAAGCTCACCTCGATCCAGACGATCTTCAACATCTTCCGCCAAGATCAAGTCACCGATCTCTTCCCCGCCGCCGTCGAAGCTGACGTCGGCATCATCGTGCGCCTCCCGCTCGCCAGTGGTGTGCTGTCGGGAAAGATGAAGGCCGACCACGCGTTCGCGTCATCTGACCATCGCAACTTCAACGCCGACGGCGAACACTTCAGCGTTGGCGAGACCTTCTCGGGCATCCCATTCGAGACCGCGGTCGGGTTTGCCGAATCGGTCCGCAAGTACGTTCCCGCTGGGGCAACGATGGCGCAAGCAGCCATTCGATGGTGCCTCGATCACGACGCGGTGAGCACTGTTATTGCGGGGGCGAGCAAGCCCGATCAAGTCGTCGACAATGCTGCCGCGAGCGACATGGATCCGCTCTCGGAGGAGACGCACCAGGCGCTGTCCACGTTCTACTTCGAGACGGTCAAGCCAACCATCCGTGGCGTGATGTAACGGTTCGCGATCAGCTGAACTTCGTCACCGGACGTTCGACGGCCTCACCGTCAATGAAGAGATCAACCTTCTCGTTGTAGAAGCAGTACAACCCCTGGATTGGTTGACTCTCCGGCAACGGCGATGGATACGACCACACGATGTTCTCGTGATCGCCGATCGACCAATAGCGGGCGACACCCTTGTAAGGGCACGCAGTTTCGAGATCGGTCGGGGTCAACAGGTCGAGGCGAACGTCGAGCGCCGGCAGGTAATACCGAGCGGGAAGGCTCGTCTCGAACAACACGACCGGGCTCGTCGACTCGGCAACGACTTGGCCGTCCAGCTCGACTCGCACATGACGCGAGCTCCGCAGCGCGTCAACTCGGGTGTAGGGGTTTCGGGCGTGAACGGTGACTTCCTCGTCCTCTTCGTACCAGCCGTCCATCGAATGCCAGTCGAGCGCAACGTAGCCGGCAAGATCGCCGATGCCCGACGTGTCATGGCACGGCTCGGCCAGCTCATCGGCCGGCACGTAGTACCGCGGGTAGTAGTCGTGTTCCCAGACGAGCAGCGCGTTCGTCGTGTCGATAACCGGTTCACCTCCGCGCACGACACGCAACCGTTTGTGAGATGGCAGAAACCGAGAAGGCGGAACAAGCTTCGTCATACTCAAGTAACCCCACCACCAAGCCCCACGTTCCAAGATTTGTGATGACTAACCGACCGTATAGGTGGGTTTCTAGTCACAAATCTTTGCTAGCTGAACATGGTGACCGGGCGGTCGAGCAGTTCACCGTCGACGAACAGGTCGACCTTCTCGTTGTAGAAGCAGTACAACCCCTGGATTGGTTGACTCTCGGGCAGCGGCGATGGATAGGACCACACGATGTTCTCGCGATCGCCGATCGACCACCAACGCGCCACACCTTTATAGGGACAAATCGACTCGAAGTCGGTCGGGGTCAACAGGTCGAGGCGAACGTCGAGCGCAGGTAGGTAATACCGAGACGGAAAACCGGTCTCGAACAAAACAACCGGGCTCGTCGACTCGGCAACGACATGACCACCCACCTCGACGCGCACATGACGCGAGCTTCGCAGCGCGTCCACACGGTTGTACGGGTTGAGGGCGTGCTTGATCATCTGCACGTCCTCCTCGAACCAGCCATCCATCGTGTTCCAGTCGAGCGCAACGTACCCCTCAAGATCACCGATGCCCGACGTGTCATGGCACGGCTCACCGACCTCATCGGCGCGGAAGTAGTACCGCGGAAAGTACTCGTGCTCCCAGACGAGTAGCGCGTTCGTCGTATCGACGATCACCCGGCCGTCGCGCACCACACGCACCCGCTTCTGAGTCGGGAGAAACCGTGAGGGCGGAACAAGCTTCGTCATACTCAAGTAACCCCGCCAACAAACTCCACGTTCCAAGATTTGTGATGACTAACCGACCGTATAGGTGGGTTTCTAGTCACAAATCTCTGGTTGGGGTGAGGAGGTCCTCGTCGGACGTTCGTCTCCTATGATCTCTTGATGAAGGTGGTCGAGATTCCTCTGCTGTGCAGCTGGCTTGAGGCCACGATCCTGCTCGAACGGCTCAAGGCCGACGGGTTCCAGGTTGAGCTCACCACCCATGAGCAAGACGGAGTCGGAGGCGTGATGGGAAGCACCAGCCACGTACTGCTCGTACACGGCGACGACGAGTCCAAGATTCGCGGTCTACTCGACGACGGGTACGTCAACCAGCTCTCCAACGAAGACGACGGGCAGGTCGTCGTCTCCTGGGATTCGTCCTCCGGCGACGGCGAGCAGAGCTTCGACCTAGCCGACGTCGAACGCACCGAAGACTTCACTATCGAACTGATTCAGCAACTCAACGGTCAGGACCGGACCTTGATTGCCATCGGCGCCGCGACGACATACTTCCTCGTCGGCGGCGACGCTCAACGAGGTCTAGTCGTCAGCTTCAACGAGAACGACGACTCTCTCCTGCTACAGCTCATGACAGCGCACCCCGACGCGTCGGGCGACCGAATCGACATCGTGACCGGAGGTCAAGTGGCCGACTGGGATCCGAGCGATGTTGCGACCACGGCTGAGGCAATTGCTGGCGCCGCCCACTACATCCACCACTTCGAGCCGCTGCCCGGTGTCACGTGGAAAGACCAGACGGGCAAACACCACACCTACTGAGCGAGCGTGAAGCAGGCGAGCTTGGGCGTGCGTGTCATGCTGAGGCATGGAATTGATCGACGACACCGACGACCCAGCTGTCTTCGGACTTGGCATACAAGACCAACTCGAGGTCTTCCTTAACGAGTACCGCTCGGGTTTACTCGCCTGCTTGGACGGATTGTCAGAAGAGCAAGCGAAGCTGCAGTTGGTGCCGTCCGCAACAACCCTGCTCGGACTGGTCAAGCACGCAATGTTTGTAGAGCAGGTCTGGTTCGGTCAAGCGCTAACAGGTCAATCCCGAGCCGAGCTCGGCATCGCAGAGGGCCCTGACGAATCGTTCGTCCTTGAGGCGCAGGACACCATTCGATCGGTTTCTCTCGCCTACGAACAGACCATCGAACGATCCCGTTCAGCAACCAATGGCCTATCGCCTGACGATATTTTCACCGGCAACCGTCGAGGCGAACTGCCGCTGAGATGGATCTACCTACACGTCCTGCGAGAACTGGCCCAACATGCCGGGCACGCCGACATTTTGCGCGAGCAGGTATTGGCTCGGTAGCCGACAACAGGACAAAACGTCGAAAGCCGCCCTGAAGGGCGACTTTCCGCGTCCATTTGGAATACCTGGGCTTTCTACAACAACTTTCAAACCCTGCTGATCTCTCGACCAGCAAGACTCGGGTTTGAACGAAGTGAAATACGTGGGCGTTGAGGGACTTGAACCCCCGACCCTCTCGGTGTAAACGAGATGCTCTAGCCAGCTGAGCTAAACGCCCGGGACCGGTAAGGGTAACGGCTATCTGTCCGGGTCGGCGTCTTTCTCAAGCGAATTTGTTACGACCAGCCTCGGAGCGATGTCCGGATCGGCCAGTTCGAGCATGACCATGCTCGACTCGTCAGGAATCGTGAGCGGGAATTCGTCCTGGGCAAACCAACCGAGCTCGAGAATCTCCGATGCCTGCGGTGTCACCGAATCAGGGTCGCTTCCTTCGGCCGGAACAGCTTGGTAGATGAAGTTGACGCGCTGCATCTCGGTTTCGAGAACGATGACGGGCTCGCTCACCAAGTCGATCGCAAGTCCGGTTTCCTCCAGTGTCTCGCGCACAGCAGCGTCAGCGGGAGACTCGCCAGGGTCCATGAGCCCGCCCGGCATTCCCCATGACCACCGGTACGCAGCCTTGACGAGCAACACTCGTCCGTCTTCGCGAACGACCCGGGCCTGCGAACCAAGCGTGTAGCTCGGAGCGACCGTACGGACCGCCCGTTGCCGGGTTCCCTCCGGAAGGGCGCGGAAGATCCGCATGACAGGACGGGGAAGAGATGGCACCTATCTACAGAAGCAGCAGCAGGACGATGAGTCCAGCAATAACCGCAGCAATCCCGGCTGCGGCAACAGCGGTGAACACCCGTTGTTGGTGCGTGGGCCCCGGATTTTCAACCTCAACTGCAGGCGGAGCAGCACTGAACGAAAACCCACCTGCGTGCGCTGGCCGCTCGCCACTTGCCCGCGGCTCTCGCGGCGGCATTGCCTGGAGTTCGCCCGCCTGGGGTTCGCTCGCCCGCGGCTCCCCGTGCCATCCAAGCTTCGCGGAACGCTCGGCAGCCGGGCTTCGTACATCACGTCCCGCAAGACCGGGGTTCGTGCCGTTCGGAACCTGGGTGTTGAGCATCTCAACATTTGGGATCTCCGGCTGGGCCGCATGCCACCCGGGCGTTTGACCGTCGTTGCTACCGTTGTCCGGCGCAGAGGTCTGAGGATCACCGACGGGCGCATCGTTCACCGGCGTGTCGGCGAAGCCGAAGCCTTTCGTCCGCTCTGCACTGCCGCTCGTAGCCTCGTTGGGGGTTTCCAGAGCCCCAGCAGAGACACTGCGTCCCTCGACGGCATCGTCGGTGAGATCGAGGATGGGCGGTTGCTTGCTGAGATCGAACATGTTCAGGGTCGACGCATCCGGGACGGGCGCAGGTGTCACTGCAGTCGGAGCGGACCACTTGCCATCGGGACCGCGAACCCATCCGGGAAGAGGAGGCGAAGACTCCGGCCATGTCTCAGGCGGATTCCACATGCCCTCGAGGTCCATCCACCAACCCGGCCCTTGTCGAATCTCACTCGTCATGTCGAACACCTCCCGCCTGCTCTTCGTTGTGGGCGTCGACAAAAACTAGTCATAGACGGGCGAAACCATAAAAACGAAATCGGAGAAATTTCCGCTCAGCAGCGCGACCGCATCACCGAGCCTGAAACCAAGGTGGGGATGCGCCGACTTGGACCTGAAAGATGCCCTAACCGGTGACGACGAAGTCGCTCACAATCGCGCCGTTTGGGTCAAGCAAAAGCGCGAGGTCTCCACCGTTGTTCCACACCGGCGGCTCCGGGTCACACCAGAACAGCTCTATTGGATCCGATCCGAGGTCATCGTTTCCACAACCCGTGCGAATTTGCACCCGTTCGCCGGGTTCAACCAACACCGACGGGAAGGTGTAACGGTGTCGGGTCGACTCGTCACGCAGACCCCAACGTTCCATCTGGACGGCGGTGTCGCCGACGTTCTCCAAAATCACGAACTCGCCGTTTGGGTTCTCGCGATCATCACCGGGCGCATCTTCAAAGACTTCGATGATCTCCAGATCGCCATCGACTGCTTCGCCGCAGGCATCGGCAGCCCATAGTCCAACACCAGCAGCAGACGCGGCATCTTCGGCAACATCGAACTCGTTGATGAAGTCGTGGTCGGATTGTGCTCGGGCCAGGACGTGGCCAGTCTCGACGAGCGAGAGGTTCACGAAAACCCCGTCGGCGACGAGGAACCCAAGCTCGCGTCCAAAGTCATCTAACTCCGGCGGCCATGGATGCAGCGTCACGTCGGTCGCGTCCAACAACTGCTCGAGTTGGGCTCCGGCTTCGGATCCAAAGCACTCGTCTTGTTCGGGGGCGTTAATTCCGATGAGACGAATCTCGAGATCGCCTTCGCTGCTCGACGCCCGGACGCTGTCTCCATCGGAGACGCGGTCGACGCTGATCGCGAGACCGGAACCCTCGGGGCGGAGCTCGGTAGACCTCGTCGCGATCGACGAATCGGTATTGCCGCCGCCATCATTTCCACCACCGCTGGTGTCCTCGACGTCGCCCGCAGTGTTGCCGTCGGCATCGTCCGCCGAGTCCGAATCATCGTCAACATTCGTTGGAAGGACCGAATCACTAGAGCCAGAACACGCCGCAATCACGAGCCCGAATAGCAGGACTGCAAAAGCAAGCCCAAAACGGGGAGTTTTCCTTGATTTTTCAACCAATTTCGGTGCCTAACGTCACATAGTTTCAGTGCCTCAGATGGCGCCCGGCGACCGTACACTGCCTCTATGCGCAGCGCAATGCGTCAGCGCACGACTTAATCCCTCCCCCCAGGGATGTCGTATTCGAAGAGCCTCACCAGTTCCCCCACTGGTGAGGTTCTTCCAGTTTTCGACCACTCTCCGTAGGTCTCACCAAAAATTAGGTTTTGGTTGACAGCTCCTTGTCAAATTGGGCGGCTAGTTTGGTCAAGTGCGTATTGTTCTCCGGTCCGCGTTCAGCCTCCTCCAGCTAGCGATTGTTATCGCTGTATCTGGAGGCGCCTTGGCCTTCACCCTCGCTGCCTTGGCCCCATCACTGGCCGATCTATGGGACTCGAAGACAACCGTTTCGTCGACGCCTGCACTTAGCGATCTCGAACAGACCACCAAGGTCTTTGATGCCAACGGTGAACTCATTGCCGAACTGAAGGGCCCTATCGACCGTGAGTTTGTAGCGCTTTCGCAGATCTCTCCCGAGATCGTCGCCGCGGTTCTCTCCGTGGAAGACGACCGCTTCTACGAGCACAGTGGTGTCAACGTTGCTGCGATCGCCCGCGCTGGCGTCACCAACATTTCTGCAGGCGGTATCGAGCAGGGTGGTTCGACCATCACTCAGCAGCTCGTCAAACTGAGCGTCGTCGGCGACGCTCAGGTGCTCGAACGCAAGCTTCCCGAGGCTGCGATTGCAATGCGCCTCGAAGAGGAGATGACCAAGGACGAAATCCTTGAGCGTTACCTCAACGCGGTCTACTTCGGTGGGGGTGCCTACGGCGTCCAGGCCGCATCGGAGCTGTACTTCAACAAAGACGCCGGATCGCTGAACTATGGCGAGGCCGCACTATTGGCTGGCATCATCTCGAACCCCAGCCTGTACGACCCTGTCTTTAACCCAAGCACCTCACTCGATCGCCGAAGCACTGCACTTAGCCGTCTCCAGGCCGAGGGCTTCATCGATGAGGACGAGCGTGCCATCTGGGAACGCAGCGAACTCCCCCGCTACCGCCAGACCGACGGTGAAACCTTCCTCGACACGTACTTTGTTGAAGAAGTAAAGCGTCAGCTGCTCGACGACGAGCGCCTCGGCGACACCCGAGCTGATCGTATTAACCGTGTGTTCCAGGGCGGCCTCGAGGTATACACCACCTTCGACCCGGTCGCTCAGGCACTCGCCGAGAACGCCGTCGCCACAGAGTTCCCCCAGAATCCGCTCGACATTATTGCTGGCCTGGTGTCGGTCGAGCCTGGCTCGGGTGCAATTCGCGCCATGATCGGCGGACCCGGCTTCGATCAGTTTGAATTCAACGTGGTCACCCAGGTCGGACGCCCGACCGGCTCCTCGTTCAAGACCTTCGTGCTCGCCGCAGCATTCGAGACTGCCGGCCTGCTGCCGAGTGACAGCATCAATGCCAGTTCGCCATGCACCTTCGACAATCCCGGCGGCGATCCCCCGATCTACACCGCAGGCGACTACAACGGCGGCACTCGTTCGGGCGCCCTCACCATCGAAGGCAACACCCTTCGCTCGACGAACTGCGCCTTCTTGCGTCTCAGTCAGACCGTTGGCCTCAACAACGTCATCGACACCGCTGAAGCCCTGGGCGTAACCTCTGACCTTCAGCCAGTGCCTTCACTGCCGCTCGGTCCGTTCAATGTCACCCCGCTCGAAATGGCCAACGCCTACGCGACCATCGCCAACGACGGTGTGCGAGTCGACGCCCACGTCATCGAGCGTGTCGAGGCCGGCGGTCAGCTCGTCTTCCAGCACGACCCAAACCCAATCCGTGCAATCAGCCCGCAGTCAGCTCGCCTCGTCACCGACGTTCTCGAGAAGAACGTCAGCTGCTCTGCTGGAGCATGCACTGGTCGTCGCGCTCAGCTCAGCAGCCACCCCGCTGCGGGCAAGACCGGAACCGGCCAGTCGAACTTCGATGCCTGGTTCGTTGGATATACCCCGCAGCTCGCCACCGCAGTATGGGTTGGCGGCCAAGAAGGCCAGGTTCCAATGCGTTGGACCGGCAGCGACCCCGATCACACCTTTGCTGAGTACCAGGAAACCTTCGGCGAGTTCACCTCTTCGGGCGTCACCGGCGGTTCGATTCCAGCCATCATCTGGAGCTCGTTCATGGATGTCTACATGGAGCCGCTGCCGGTGATTCCGTTCATCGAGCCCGACCGCGGTGTGAGACAGAGCGTGCAGATCGCGACCGACGACGACGGCGATCCAAACAACCCGAGCGATCTCGCTCCCCCGGTCATTGCGGTCAGCCCATGTGGCGGCGCGAACGCCGAAGTCGACCAAGACGGCGATGGCGACGTCGACTGGTGCCGCAACCTCGGTGGCACGAGCTTCCGCGGCAGTTGCCCGGCGCTGCTCGTCGCGGTTGATCAGGACGGCGACGGCAACCTCGACCGCTGTGTCGCTCAGGCTCGCCCTGAGGGATCGATCGACCCGAACAACACCACGACGACCCTTCCTGCACCAGCTGACGGAGACGATCTACTCGACGCCGACGGCAATGCCGAGGTGCCAGATACGAACGAGCCGCAGACTCCAGCCGACGGCGAGCAGCCCGCTCAGGAGCCCATCGTTCCTCAAGCCGAGCAGCCTCCAGCGACCGAACCCGAAGAAACCGCGAACGGCTAAGACCTTGTCGGCTCTCCACTCGGGGAAGTCGCGTTCGGGTAAGTAGTGTGGGACCACTCGCTCTGAGAGGGTCCTAATGTCTGAAATTGAGGCTTTGTTGGCCGTACAGCGGCTCGACAACACACTCGACCAGTTGCACTTTGCCCACGCCAACCTTCCCGAGCGCGCAAAGATCGCCGAGATCGACGACGAGCTTGCCACGCTCAACAATGCCGCGGCTAGGACCGAGGGCCAGCGAGACGAACTCCGCAAGAAGCAGCGCAGTCTCGAAACCGAGGCTTCCGATGTCGAAGCCAAGGCCGACAGCCTGAACACCAAGCTCTACGACGGATCGGTTACCAGCCCAAAGGAAGCTTCTGCTCTCGGTGAAGAGATCACCAGCCTGCGGGAGCGACAGTCCGATTTCGAAGACCAATCGATCGAGGTGCTCCTCGAAATTGAGCCGCTCGATGAGCAGCTCGTCAACGCCGAAGCTGCCCGCGGACAACTGACCGCTGCCCAAGGCGAACAACAACGTGCCCTCGACGCCGCCGCCGGCCAACTCGACAACGAGATTGCGACCGCCGAACAAGAACGCGCAGAAGCAGCCGCCAAGGTCGCTGAACCAGCGCTGGACCTGTATGGAAAGATGCGCATCACCTACGGCCCCGATGCCGTGATCGAATTCGACCCAGATCACAACGGTGGCTGCCCGGTTGCGATGTCCGCTGTCGAGCTCGACCGTTGGAAGCACCTACCGGTCGGAACGCTCGAGCCTTGCGCCGACTGCGGGCGCCTGGTCGCCAAGTTGGCCTGACGGAGACACGCGCCAACATGTTCTTCTGGTTTGCCGGGCTGTCCTTTGTGCTGGTCCTCATCGTGTTCTCCTCGCCCGCGCTCGACTACAGGCTTGTGATGGCTGGAGCCGTGTTGCCCGTCATCGAGGGTCCGCTCGGTGGCCCCTGGGTGCTGCATACGCTCATCGCACCGGTGATCGTTCTCACGATGGTCATGCTGCTCACACAGAATCGACGTCTGCTGCGACGCCAGTGGCTCGGGTTCCCGATTGGCTTGTTCATGCACCTCGTACTCGATGGTTCGTGGGCGACAGCGGAACTGTTCTGGTGGCCGTTCCTTGGAACAACCGATGTGCTCGGCGGCGGCAACGTCCCAGAATTTCAGCGCTCGCTCGTTGTTGCGGGCGGGATGGAGATCATCGGCATCGCCGCACTTGGCTTCCTGATCCAACGCCTGGACCTGCTCGGCGAAGGACGCGAACTCTTCCTGAGTAAGGGTCAGCTCCTGCGGGAACGCCTGGAAGACTGACTCGCCGAGAACAGCACACAACACGCTGTCTCGTCCACGAAGAATCACCACTGAGGGCTTGACGCAAGGAGCGAGCGCCAAGCCCCCATTTGGTGAAACTGACACCATCGTCAACATGGAGAGCCCGAATCTATTCCCAGGCATGTTTCGTTGCTTTGGTCGTGCGTGATTCGCGTGCGATGCTTGAGGACCGACCGGTTGGAGTTGTCCCCTTGAACCTTGCGACGATCATTCAGTCCCACGCCGCCGAGCGGCCTGCCCTGATCGATGGCGACCAGACCACCACATTTGGCGAGTTGCAAACACAGGCGGCCGCGATCAGAGCGACCCTCCACTCGATCGGGATCGGCCCCGACGACCGCGTCGCTGTCGCCTCTGGCAATGAGCCGCTGTTCGTGCCGTGCCTGCTCGGCGCTGTCGGTATTGGCGCACGCGTCATCCCAATGAAGCACACCAACCCGCTTCCAGAGCTCGAACGAAAGCTGACAGCGACCGATCCGGCAGCAGTACTGGTCGGCGCCGACGCGGCGTGGCTTCTCGAACATCAGGCGTCATTCAGCGCCCCGTTTATCGATGTCACCACCCTCGACCTGACCAATGCCGATGGGGCCCCACCCATTCTCGATCGTGCCGACACCGATGTGGCCGTCATGATGCTGACAAGCGGTGTGTCCGGAGATGCAAAGGTGGCCATGCTTTCCCACCGCAACCTCGATTGGGCCCAGGACGCGCTAGCGGGAGAAGGGAATCATGGTCTGGTCGAGAGCGATGTCGTGCTGGCAAGCCTTCCCTTTGCTCACATCTTTGGATTGAACGCGGTTCTGCTCACGGCCCTGCGAACTGGTTCACTCAGCGTTCTCCAACGTCGCTTCGACGTCGACGGAAGCATCGACCTCATCGAAGAACATCAAATCACCGTGCTGGCCGGCGCCCCACCGATGTGGCGACGTTGGAGCATGCTCGATCTAGCGCCGAGTGCGTTCGACTCCGTCCGCATTGCGGTCTCTGGAGGCGCGGCTCTGAGCATCGACGTGCAGCAGGCCATGGCCGACCGTCACGGCGTCACGGTCGAGCAGGGATACGGCCTGACCGAAACGGCCGCGACCGTCACCAACAACCGGGGATATCCGGTACGGCCAGGCTCTGTCGGCAAACCCATTGGCGACCTGGAAGTCATGCTGGTCGAGGCCGACGGCACGCCGGTCGAGCCGGGAGACTCGGGCGAGATCGTGGTTCGAGGGCCCAACATATTCTTGGGCTACTACGAATCGCCGGAGCAAACCGGACATTGCCTGACCGAGAGTGGCTGGTTCTGGACCGGCGATGTCGGCGTGGTCGATGATGACGGCTACATCTTCATCGTCGACCGGGCGAAGGACATCATCATCGTGTCCGGCTTTAACGTGTACCCCGCAGAGGTCGAGAAAATCCTCACCACGCACCCACTGGTCACCGGCGCGGTCGTGGTCGGAGCGCCGCACGAATTCACCGACGAGACAGTCGTTGCGTACGTGACCGGAACAATCGAGCCTGACGAGCTCAAAGCGTTCGCCCAGGAGCAACTGACTCGATACAAGTGTCCAACAGAAGTCCATGTCGTGGACGAGTTGCCGATCGGTCCCACTGGCAAGCCTATTCGACGGGAGCTTCGCCAATGAGCGCACCACCGGAATTTCACTTTGAACCGGCGCCGGATCTACCGGGCTCGGACACGCTGAACCGGTACGCCCATAAGTTGTTGCGCCAGGTGATCCATCGCCTATGGGACGTGACCATCGAAGGCGTCGAGAACGTTCCCAAACGTGGCGGCGCGTTGATTGCACCGAACCATCTGTCGTTTAGCGATTCGGTCTTCGTTCCGTACGCCCTGCCTCGCCGAATGTGGGCGATCGGCAAGGCTGAATACCTCGACGATTGGAAGACCAAAGACATCTTCCCGGCCCTGGGGATGATTCCCATCGACCGCGCTGGTGGCGCCGCGAGCCAAGTAGCGCTCGATATCGCTGCGGAGGTTCTCGAGGGCGGACGACTGTTCATGATGTATCCCGAGGGCACCCGATCGAGAAGCGGCCACTTGCACAAAGCCCGAACCGGCGCTGCTCGGCTGAGCCTCCGCACCGGAGCGCCGATCATTCCGGTTGGCCACTCCGGAACGGTCGATGTGCAACCACCTGATCACTTCATGATGAAGCCGGGCCTTCCCGTGACGATCAAGTTCGGAAAGCCAATGTTCATTCAAGATCACGGCGATCCGAATGATCCACGGACGATCAGAGTGTTTGCCGACGCCGTCATGTTCGAAATCGCCCAGTTGTCAGGCCAGCGTTACATCAACACCTACGCTGGTGACTACGACCTCGAAGCCGAAAAGGGCAACGTCCCAGCTTCGAGCGGACCAGGAGCAAAGCCAATCGACCTGCCGCCTTCACGCTCACCTGCTCGGGACCCACTCGGCATCAGCGCCTGATCCCCGCGCACAGCCTGAGTGGGAGAGACCGGAGCTTCGAGGACACCAGAATATTTCAGTGCGTTTGGCTCGATTGGCTGCGATGGCTGAATTGTGGCGAAACTTGATAGGCCCAATGACCCAATTATCACTCTAAGAGGCTACACGTATTGGGCAACACCGCTAAGAGTGCTAATAATTTGAGTATGTCGAGGGCGAAAAGAAAGAGGCAAGAGACGATGCGGTTCACAAAGCGCACACCAGGCAAGGCGCTTACGTCAGGCATGGTTGCCGTACTCGTGCTCGTGTTACTGGCGGGGGTAGCAGCAGCGCAGGGTACGGTCACAGAGCTCGGTCAAGGGTCCAGCGATGACCTGGTCGCACCGCCATCACCTAGCTGTGACGCCGATGCTCTCGAGCTCATTCCCGAGGTGTCGTTTACCTCGCTCGCTCAACCGATCGGCGTTCCTCGCCTGGGCGTAGGCAACGGTCTCGTGACCGAGTACGACATTCCCGATTTCCCAGAACTCGAGCCCGGCGTCATCGACGTGGTCGAGATCATCACCTTCGACGCCTTCACCGGCCGCAGCGGCTGGCCTCCACAGGACAACGAGAGCGTCGCAATCGAGTTCCTGCTCGACGGTGAGGTCCAGGCAACGACCGACTTCACCCCAGACCTCGAAGACGAGGTCAGCGCGGCATGGGCACAGACAGATCTCGGCGAGCACGATCTCGACAATGGCGCAGATGCTGCTCGGATCATTCACTTCAACGAGTCGAGCAACTCCGATTCGGTCGTTGTTTCTTCGCTCTGTGCAGTGTTCACCGCTGACGATGCACCAGTCGACGAAGATGCCGCGGGGGACGACGACGCCGATACTGACGACACTGATGACGAAGACGCCGCGACCGCAGGCGACGATGACGACGATCCGGAATCTCTCACCCTCGCCGAGTTGATCGAGCAGAACGCCAACAACGACGATGACGGCGCTGCAGACGAAGGTGTCGACGGCGATGAGCTCGCACTCACCGGTGCCAACGAAATCGCCTTCGTCATCATTGCCCTCGGCGTGATCTTGTTCGGCATTGCCATGAAGGTGCAGGGCCAAGACCCCGAAGAGCTCACCTACTAAGCAACACGAGCCAACAACCAAAAGAACGAGCACCCGCTTCTTCCAAACGGAGGAGGCGGGTGCGCACGTTTTCGCGCCAAACCAATGGGGTCAGGTCTCATTCTCACCGCACAACAAATGGGGTCAGGTCTCACTTTCACCCGCGACGCTACCGACCAACGGCAGATCAATGAAAAATCAACAGTCCGAGTTCAACGCATCGTGGCCTGTGACGTGCTTGGATGCGACCGACGCCGTCAGCCATTCCGGTTCGCTATGTCGCGAACCCTCTATTTTCAACGGCCTCGCGTGACCCCAGTGAAAGTGAGACCTGACCCCAACCAACATCGGGTGAGAGTGAGACCTGACCCCAAAGGGGGAAGACAGGGGTATTTCCTGCCTTTGGAGATTTAGTGTGCGTTGAGGTTGCCCGAGGTGTTGTTGTGGAGGCGCTTCGCGTGGGGGTTAAGCCCGACGAGCTGAGCATCGACACCGCGTTCGGCGAACTTGGCCACAACTGCGTCGAGTGCAGCAACAGCTGACGTATCCCAGATTCGGGCGTTTGAAAGATCGATTTCGACCCGCTCAACCTCGACGTTTTCGTAGTCGAATTCATGGGCGAGCCGGTTCGTCGAGGCGAAGAACAGTTCGCCGTGAACAGCGTAGAGGCGTTCGGTGTTGTCGGGGTCGAGGACGCTGGTCACCTTCACGACGTCGGAGACGTGGCGAGCAAAGGCGATAGCGGACAGCACCACACCCACACCGACGCCGTAGGCGAGGTTGTGGGTGAAGACCGTGGTAGCAACCGTGGCCACCATGATGAGGGTCTCCGGACGTGGGGTCGTTTTCAGGGTGGGCATCGAGATGCTGCGCCAGTCGAACGTGCCGACCGCAACCATGATCATCACCGCAACAAGTGCGGCGGTCGGGATGCGTGCAACCCAGTCACCGAGGACGATGATGAGAACGAGAAGGAAGATGCCCGATGCGAGTGTCGACAGACGGCCACGACCGCCGGTCCGGTAGTTGATCATCGACTGGCCGATCATTGCGCAACCCGCCATACCACCGAGGAAACCAGTGGCGATGTTGGCGATTCCCTGCCCACGAGCTTCGGAGTTCTTGTCCGAGTCGGTGTCGGTCAGGTCGTCGAGCAACGATGCGGTGAGCAGAGACTCGAGAAGCCCAACAAAGGCGAGTGTCAGGGCGAATGGCGTGATGATCGCCAGCGTCTCGAACGTGAATGGAACCTCAGGAAGCGCAACCCATGGAAGCGCTGAGGGAAGCTCGCCCATGTCGCCAACCGTCGGCAGGCTCAGGCCGAGGCTCATCGCAATGCCCGCAAGCACGACAATTGCGACCAACGGCGATGGTACGGCTTTCGTGATCATTGGCAGGCCGTAGATAATGCCGAGGCCGGCAGCGATGAAGATCAGATTGAGCGGCAGCTGGCTCGTGTCGCCATCTTCGAGAATGATTTGTGGAATCTGCGCAAGGAAGATCAAGATCGCGAGAGCGTTAACAAAGCCGACCATGACCGAACGCGGCACAAACCGCATGAGCTCGCCCACCCCAAGGGCGCCAAAGACGACCTGGAAGATGCCAGCGAGGATCGTGGCAGCAAACAGATGGCCGAGTCCGTGATCGGCGACAAGGTCGACTACGACGAGCGCCATTGCGCCGGTCGCAGCGGAAATCATGCCCGATCGGCCACCAGCGAATGCAATGACGATGGCGATGCTGAACGAGGCGTAGAGGCCAACCCTGGGGTCGACGCCCGCGATGATCGAGAAGCTGATGGCTTCTGGGATTAGAGCAAGAGCGACGACAAGACCGGACAGCAGATCTGCCTTCGGGTTGGTCGTCCAGGATGCGAGTCGGGTCGATGCAGGCGCAGGCGTGGTCACATCGTTCTGGGTTTGGGACACAGGGGGCCTTTCGGGGGGTGTTTCACTTCACCGAAAGAACCTTGACCCCCGGCAAGCGAACCCGTATTCGGGTCGCCATTTCGAAACCTTGATCAATGGTAGATATCGGAAGCCACAGCCAGGTCTTGAACCGCTGTTGTATCAGTCACACAGGCTGTTTCTCACGTTCGGTGACGATCTCGTCCTGGCCGGGCCCTTCGAGCATCTCTGGAAGGACGAAAGCCAGACGCATAAACGTGCCACCGATGAGGAAGAAAAGGCCAGCTCGCCACAACACATCGACAGCGACGAGGTCGACAAAGATGAGCTTGGCGCCCGTGAGAAGCAACGTGCCGAGCGCAACGTAGATGACCGAGCGGAAGCGGGCTGGATCCCACAGCGCCTTGCGGCTGACGATCAAGGCAACTGAAATCGCTGCCCATGTGAGGCTGACCGCCATCTGTCCCTGAGGCACGCCCTGGAACGCAGCGGCGACCCAATACAACACACCAATCCAGGCGCCGATCCACGCAAGCTCGAGGTTGCGCTGGTTCCGCAGCGCATAGCCGCTGACTGCGACAGTGCCGACCACAAGGCCGGTGACAACGAGTTCGCCAATGGTCATTGCCTCTCCGCCGAGCGCCAGGGCGATCATGACGGTGGTCCAACCAGCGGGGATGCTGGCGAGCAGGACTGCACCGATGATCATTTCCGGAGCAGAAGTCCGGAAGGCGAACGCCGCCGTGATTGCCGCCTGTGCCAGCAGCACAGCGACCAGCACGGGACCATCGAGGACGGTGACGAATCCAATGGTTGCAGTTCCGATGCCAGCCAACTGGTGGAGCATCGTCATCGTCGGGTGCATTCGGGAGGCGAGCGCTGTGATAATCGCTGTCGCACTGAGGCCAGCGGCTGCAACAAACCAGCCAATCTCCGTACCGTCGAAGTTTTCATTGACGAGGGTCGACATCAGCAGCACCGCCAACGGGATGGTGACGGCGAACAGTCGGGCTTCGATTTGCGCGAGCGGCGTCACAGCTCCCTCGGCGCTGACGATTGAGTACTCGAGGATTTGTGACACGGCCAACGCAACAACCGTGGCGATACCCAACGACACGGCGAACGTTATGGCGCCGTCGATCGGTTCGGCCAGCGTGGCGAGGAGAATAATGAAGCCTGTCGCGGCTGCGCCCATACCTCTAGCCGCGAACCAGCGCTGTTCCCAGGTGGCGATGAGGACCGCTATACCCCAGGCGATGCCGAGTACGGCTGTCACGAGCGCCGGCGCATCTCCGCTCGCTGCAAAGAGGAATGTGCCGAGAACCGCCATCGGCGCGCCGACCGCGGCGATTGCTTCGGAGTCGTGAGCTCGGCCGAGGGCAAGAAACGCGACGATGGTTGCGCCAAGCCACACGAGGGTGGCTTCGATACTGAGCAGGTCCAGCCCAAAGTGGCCAACGACGCCAGACGCGAACAACGCAATCGCGCCGCCGATCGCCATCGTGATTCGCCATGGCCGTTGCTCAGTGGCGAAACGGAAACTCTGGCCAATGATCGCGAGCGATGCGAAGCCGGCAAGCGTGAGCTGTGCGGTCGGACCGATCCAGCCGCGACTGATCGCGGTCGACACAAAGAAGATCGCAGCGAGCACAACGAGAGAGATGCCGCCGATACGGAAGACTCGTTCGAGGCCGAACGAGCTCGGACTTTGCGACGGGTTGGGATGAGGGTGGCCAATCGGGCCTGACGCACCAACCGGTCGTGCCGTGGGAGGAGGCGGCTGAGGGTTGCCGGTTCGCGTTGCTGGGCGGTCGAGACGAGGAGGCCATGTCCCGGCGAACGGCTGACGAGTGGCCTGGGCCCCGACGGGGACAGGTGCTGGCGGGTTTGGGCGAGGTGGCGGCGGAGGCGTCGCAGCCGGAGAAACGGGCGGCGCGGGCGGCTTCGGTTGAGGCGCTGCCGCAACGGGTGCCTGCATCGCCGGGCTTGGGGCGTGAGGCGGTGAGGTGAGGTCATTGCGCAGGCGCTCACCAAGCTCGGCTTGATCGACCACCTTTCCGGTGTGGAGGGCGGTCAGCTCGGCTTCGACGGTCAAAAGAACACGTTCGAGGGCGGCGATGGCAGTCACGTTGTCATCCATAGGAACACGGTAAGAACCGCACCCCGCCAGGAGCGTGGGGATTTGCCCTCAAAGATCTCTGGGGGAAACGCCCGCGGCGAGGCGTTAGGCCTGCGCCTTTCGGAGCTCGACGAGGGTTTCGAGGGTCTCCTGATCGTGGGCGGCGACAGGCGTTCGACGCTCGGCCATGTCGCGATGGATGAGATCTCGGCCAAAGGCGTCAACGATCGGAACACCCACCTCCCGGCACACGAGGAGCGCTCCCGCGTAGTCCCATACCCCGTGAGCCTCATGATCGAAGTCGATGTAGGCGTCGACCGCGCCCGCGGCCACGTAGCTGATATCGAGCGCCGAAGCGCCGAACACTCGGTACTGTGCCCACGGCCGTTGAGCGGGAGCTACACCGTTGATGAGCACGATGTGTTCGTTCGATGGTGCTGCTTCGACCGCTCGCATCGGTGCACCGTTGCGGGTCGCGCCGCTTCCTCGCACTGCCTCGAAGCGCTCACGACTGACGTGGTTCTCGACGAGAGCGACCAGCGGTCCGTCATCATCCATGATGCTGATACTCGTTGCGAACCACGGGATCTGGCGGGAAGCGTTCGTCGACCCGTCCACCGGATCGACGACAGCGATGAGTGACCTATCGGCCTCGATCAAGCCGGCCTCTTCGGACAACACCCCGAGGCCGTGATCGAGCAAGGACTGCACGAGCGGGCCATCGACGAGAAGGTCGAGCCCGTACTGATCGTCGCGCTCGCCCCCGGCGCGGCGGTCGTCGTAGGTGGCGAGCGTGGAGATTGCGGTGTCGGTGACGGCGCGAAGCAACCGCTGCAGTTCGTCGATATCTGGCATGGGGGTCTCCAACTGCGTTGATGATGGCTGCAACATGCGATCTGCGGCAGGCTTTTGTTCACTCTCGCCACACACGGTAGTCTGCGCACGATCGGCGTCGTCGCCAGACGGACGCCCTCTCATCGTGTCAGAGGAACAACATTGGCGATCATTGATATCGCGGGATTCATCACAGACCTGAAAGACCACGCAACGCATCACGGTTTTCATGTTCACGATGAGAGGCATTTCGTCGAGACATATTCGATGCGCCAGGCATTCGAAGTCGACCTCCATCCCGAACATGCCTGTGGCGGTCCTCTCGATCTGCACCTCTCACTCGAAATCGATCCGCGCATGATGCTCGCTTTCGAAGACGAGGTCTATGCACTGACCGACCCGGAGATGACTCCTTCGGAGGACTTACGCTTCCCGTTGCTCTTCACGTGGAGTCTTCCGCCGTTGGTCAACGGGCCGGATCTTCTCGTTCTCGCTACCGAGCTCGCAGGGGTGGGCGGCCCTCATCTTCCGCTCGATATCAGTGCTGTCGACGGCTTCGCTGCCGTCACCGATGCACCGCAGCGAAGTCTGAACGTCGTGGCCCGTGTCGAGCTGCCACTGTCTCGGATCTACCTCGGTGAGGACGATCTTTGCGACGTCTTGGATCGCTGCCACGCCGTCAGCGACTACCTGCTCGACCGTTCGGTGAGCTGGCTCAACGAAGGTTTGGCATAGCTATTTCACCACACTGAGCGCGAGTGCTGCTCCGCATATTCACAATGATTGCAATGTTGTGACATTGAGCGAGACTTGGCCACGCTTCGCAGTCATCGACTACGATACGACTACAGCGATGCGTGCTCGGGCGGAACCTATTGGTGCACACATCGTCTACGGAGGAATGCGCGTGTCAGCCACGGTAAGTGTCGATAGCTACGGTCCCGATGAACCGCACGGTCAGCGGACCCTCGAAGCACCTCGCGCAGATGCCATTGTTGTGGATGACATTCGCACAGATGACATCGTTGTTGTTGATGACGTTCAGATCGTCGATGACATCCAGATCATCGACGAGACCTCACCCGTTGCCGAGCCGGCCACTGACGTCGCAAATCCGCTTGTCGCCGATGACGAAGTCCTCGACGGCTTCAGAGACCCGGTCATGCCATTCGTGATCCTCGGGATCATCAGCCTCATCACCATCCTGGTGGTTGCGGCCATGCTCGCCTTCTGAGCAGGGCACTAGGCCGAGAACCGGCACGCGACGCCCAAAATGTGAGACGGGTCACCCTTCGCGACTTTCTGACCGCTGGCGGCGTCATTTCTACGTGACCCTAGGAACAGGACGATGAGTTCAGCCGCAAGCGCACGTTCATTCGACGAGCACGACGACCACGCCCCAACTTTCGAAGCCGTTGAGCCTCAGAGCGAAGAGTCCGTTCCCGTACACGAAGCCCGCAAAGCGCTCGAAGACCCGATCTTTCGTTTTGTGATCACCGGGTTTGTTTCGCTCTTCGTGATCCTCGCTATCGCCGCGTTCCTGTCTTTCTAGATCTGCGGTCGCTTGAGGCGCTTAGCCGCGCTTGGGTTTGCTGAGGAACCAGGCCGTTCCCAGCAGAGCGAGTACAGCAACGCCAGCTACAACGATGGTTGGAGCCCCAACACCATTGCCGCCGGTAGCCGGTGCGGGCTCTGCTGCAGGCACAAACTCCGCACACGTCTCGCTGACGCCGATCGCAGTGCTTCCAAAGGTTCGCTCGACTCGGAGGTAGTTCACCGACGAACCTTGGGGTATCGAGACCACAGATCCGTTCTCGTAGACGACCGCAGCGCTGCCGGCGATCGAGACTTCATACGGCCCGCCGGAGTTGATTACTAGATCACACGTATCGTCAGAACTCTCAGCCGTCTCAAGCGTGACGGCGCTCGACTGTGCGCCAGCCGTGGCGCCCGGGGCGAGCAGCGCAGTCCAAAGAGCTACCACCAACAACAATTTGAGCACTTTCATGGCGATACCCTCCTCGTTCTCCAGCGACGCTTCGGCACAGCCGAAGCTCGGATTTACCGCTACAGGCGGCAATACGTAGGCCCGGTGAGAATTGAACTCACGACCGAGCGATTATGAGTCGCCTGCTCTAACCACTGAGCTACGGGCCCGACGTGAGTCTAGGGGAACGAAACCAATGCTCAATACCTGAGATCACGCGCCGATGAATCCAGACAGAAGGTGCGTTCAGGTGTCGAGCTTCTTCGCTCGCTGCTACTATGCATCGAGTCAATCCGCGGTAGCTCAGCTGGCAGAGCATCCGACTGTTAATCGGCAGGTCGTTGGTTCGATCCCAACCCGCGGAGCGCAATGGAAAGAGCCGCCCTCACGGGCGGCTCTTTACATTTTTCGAGTGGGTGAGCGAATAGCTCTTAGTCGACGAGGTAACTCTTGAGGTGTTCGCTGCGTTGTGGGTGCCGAAGCTTGGCGAGAGTCTTTGATTCGATCTGACGAATGCGCTCTCGGGTCACACCGAATGTGCGGCCGACTTCTTCGAGCGTGCGCGGGCGACCATCGTCGAGGCCGAATCGCAGACGCACGACTTCCTGTTCTCGCTCGCTCAGTTGACCCAACACTTCGCCGACTTCGACACAGAGCATCGTTCGAGTTGCGGCTTCGGCCGGGCGAACAGCCCGAGAGTCCTCGACGAAGTCGGCAAGGCTGACGTCCTCTTCGTTACCAACCGGTGTGTCGAGAGACAGTGGGTCCTGAGCAATCTTGAGCAGCTCCTCGACGCGCGCCGCAGTGAGGTCGCAACATTCGGCGAGTTCGTCCATGGTGGGCTCCCGGCCGTTCTCCTGAGTCAAACGACGCTGTTCACGACGTACCCGGCTCATCACCTCCACCATGTGAACCGGGATTCGGATCGTGCGAGCCTGGTCAGCAATGGCGCGGGTGATCGCCTGGCGAATCCACCACGTGGCGTAGGTCGAGAATTTGAAGCCCTTGAGGTGGTCGAACTTCTCGACGGCACGCATAAGCCCGAGATTGCCTTCCTGGATGAGGTCGAGCAGCGGGATACCTCGCCCCGAGTAACGCTTGGCAATCGAGACCACGAGGCGAAGGTTGGCCTGCGTCAGATCGCCCTTGGCTGCGTCGCCGATGCGAACGTGACGTTCGAGCCGGGAGCGCCGGGCGGGTTCGATTGAGTCGAGTGTCTCTGCCGCTGCATGCAGCGCGAGCTCTTCTTCAGCGGCCATACCTTGAGCGACCTTTTCGGCCAACCGCACCTCCTCGCGCTGGGTCAGCAACGGCACGCGGCCGATCTCCTGCATGTATACACGAGTCGAATCGGTCGAACGGGCGGAGCGGTCACCGCTCAGCGCATGTGTCCGTTCGCGCCGTTGTCGTGCCTGACCAACGTCGTCCCGATCGACTGGTGCCGAGCCCGTCGTCATGTCCCGGCCTCAGAAGTTTCACTCCGCATAGCAATCCAATCGGCCAACGGACCCAGTTCATTGAGCCCTGTCGAGGGCTCTCGCAGGTCGATCACCCATTGGCGTAGATATCGCACGTCTGGGAGGAGCTCCTCGATGTTTCCTCCGAGCCGCATCTCGGACTCGAGGTCGCGAGCAAGCCGATCTGCAGCTCGCCCGATCAGCCGGGAAAGCACCGCCTGCGCGTCGAGATCTTCGTCGGTGGTCGCTGCCAATTCGATTAGAAGATTGCCCTCATCCGCGCCGAGCATGTCTACAGCCTCGCGCACGGACGGGGCTTCGCGCAGCGCAACGAAAATATCTCGTCGCAACGGCGCCGCAAAGAGGTTCTCGGTCAGGAGGCGCGTGGTGTCCTCTTCGTCGTCGATCAACAGCCGAATCGCCTGATCTTCGACGTGGTCGGTCCCCTTCTTCGGCATTGGAAGCTGCGGCGCTTCTGGAACGAGGGCCCCTTTGCGCTTTCGAGGGTTGCGCACCATCTCCCGGAGACGATCCGGATCCATGCGGCAGCGATCGGCGATCGTCATGACGTACTGGTCCCGGACGAGCACGTTCGGGTGTTCACCAACGAGGGCGAGCGCTTCTTCGGCGGCCCGTGCTCGGTGTTCGATGGAATCCATTTGGTGTCGGCCGAGCTCGCGTTCGAGACGGAATTCAAGAAACGACAGCGCGTTCGTGACACTTTCGACCAGTCGCTCCGGATCGCTTCGAGAGAGGTCGTCGGGGTCGACGCCGGTCGGCAGGTCGGCAACGAGCACTTCGATCTCGTACTTCTGCTCCCATTCATAGACCCGCTCGGCCGCTGCCTTGCCCGCATCGTCGGCGTCGAAGGCCAGAACGATCTTGTTGGTAAACCGCTTCAGGAGCTTTAGGTGATCGTCAGTGAGCGCCGTGCCACATGTCGCCACCGCCGAGTTGATGCCGGCGCGAGCAAAGCCGGTGACGTCGGTGTAACCCTCACAGATCACGGCGGTATTGGTCGCCACGATGTGTTCCTTGGCCCAGTTCAACCCGTAGAGCACTCGACTCTTCGAATAGACCGCACACTCCTGGCTGTTGATGTATTTGGCGCCCTCTCCCCCAGGGAGAATTCGTCCGCCGAAGCCGACGGCGTCGCCTCGTTCGTCAAAGACGGGAAAGACGATGCGGTTGCGCTGCCAATCCATCTGCTTGTTGCGGCTGTTCATCTTGCCGAGCCCCGAGTCGGCCAGATCCTTGTTGCTCAGTTTGAGCTGGCGGGCGAGATGGTCCCACGCGTCAGGGGCGTAACCGACCTTGTACTGGCGAACCATGTCGCCGTCGAACCCGCGCTGGCGCAGATAACCACGGGCGGCGCCGGCGTCAGGTGAGGTGAGCAGGTAGTCGTGGTAAATGTCGGCGGCCTTTTGCACCTTGCCCATGAGCTCTTTGCGTCGGTTCCGGACTGCCCCTTCGTTGGCGTCGGTGTAGCGCAGGGTGATGTTGGCCAAGCGCGCAAGGTGTTCGATCGCACCTGGGAAATCGAGCATCTGCAGTTCTCGAACAAACGAGATCGCGTCACCGGACTTTTTGCAGCCAAAGCAGTGATAAAGCCCCTCTTCGGAGTTCACCGAGAACGACGGCGTCTTCTCATTGTGAAATGGGCAGAGCCCTGACCAACGGCGGCCGACACGCTTCAGTTGTGTGTGTTCCGAGATGAGTTTGACGATGTCGGTCGACTGACGAACTCGCTCGACATCATCATCAACGATGCCCATGGTCTCAACTTACTCGGCTCGTCTGACGATTGGTCATGTGGACACCGGCGCTCCACCCCTGTCTTGGGGCGCCCTTCTAAGGTGGGTAACGATGCGACTGGAACGAAAATCCCTAGAGGCAAAGGTCAGGAAGGCTGCGACCAAAGCCATGGGAGCACTCCCGGACACCGCCACAGAAAAGCTCGCTGGTGAACCACATGAAGTCGACGGCTACACGCTCGATCCCCGTCTCAGGCTGGCGATGAAGGCGGCTCGACTCAACACTTCGGTAGACGCGGCAGACCCCGTCGCACTTCGACGCTCCAGCAAAGAATCGTTTGCCTTGTCGAATGCTCCTCGTGTTCCGGGCGTAAACGTGAGCGAGACGATCATCGCCGATCCGTCGCACGGCGACCTTCCTGCCCGTGTGTACACGCCCGCTCACACCCCCGATGGGCCTCGCCCGGCCGTGCTGTTCCTGCATCAGGGTGGCCTGGTACTTGGTGACACCGACACCTGCGACACCTTCTGCACCCAGATGGCGGCTGGCCTCGACGCGATCGTGGTGAGCCTGGACTACCGACTCGCACCCGAACATCACTTCCCCACTCAGAACGACAACGTCGACGCCGCGTGGGACTGGCTCGTCGACTCGGCACCGCATCTCTGGATCGACCCCGAACAGCTCGTCGTCTGCGGCGATTCCGCAGGCGGACAGCTGGCTGCATCACTCTGCCAGCGGCTGCGCGACGCCGATCGCCCGTCGCCGGCCGTTCAGGTACTGATCTATCCGCTCGTCGACGGCACGGCTTCGGGGGGATCGATGGAGAGCTGCGCTGACGAGTGGCCGCTGAGCCGAGATCTCATGAAGGCTTTCGGCACGCACCTCGACAACGCTTCTGTCGACTCCTCCGACCCGGCGTTCAGCCCGGCACTGCACCCAAATCTGTCAGGACTGCCCGCCGCCATCGTGATCACCGCAGCCTTTGACATTCTCCGCGATCAGGGGCGCCGGTATGCGCGCCAGCTCAGCTACGCGAGCGTTCCCGTGATCGAACGCTGCGAGACCGAAATGTGCCACTCGTTCGTGTCGATGGGAGCGCTCTCGCCCGCGGCCTACGAAGCCTCCGAGCGAATCGTTGCCGATATCGCCACGATGCTCAGCGAACGGCACCTACGCGCCTAACAAACGTCGAGCTCAACGCACGACGATGCTGTATTGACGCTGACTTCCTTACGGTTGAGGGTTCGCTTGCAGCGGCGAGCCGTAGATGTTGCTGAATTCTCCGGAGACCGTTTCACCGAGGACCGTAATTGCCGCGATCCCAACAA
>CAZSYL010000040.1:0-33936 GCA_964610745.1 uncultured Acidimicrobiales bacterium | reverse complement strand
TGCAACCACCCGCCGGAAGCCAGGCATTTCGGACGTTCCAGCTCTCAGGCCTGGTCCGAACTTCGTCCCGTTAGCCCCGCCAAGCCAAGCCATGCAAAGTACGTACCGAGGTCGTCCCAATTGGGGCGGCCTCGACTGCGTTCCCACCAGACAAATGCGTGCATTTGTGTCTAACGAATAGCAGACACCGGGGATGCTTCCATCTCGGTGATGACCAGCCCTGCTTCGCGGTCGAGCATTTCGTTGATAATTGGGCGCATCTCTTTTACCCCCGTCTCGTTCTCATACTGCAATGCGGTCAGGCGTTTTTGTTCGCTCTCGCTCTCGAAACGGCGAATCCAGATGTATGAGTTGGTCTCGGACACGGACCAACTTCCCACGACCGTCATGCCGATCGATTCCAAGAAGGGAATGGCAGTGGTGTCCATCCACTCAACCCAACGGTCCAGTTGCCCAGGGAAAATCCGATACTGTCGAAGCTCGAATATTGGTCTGTCGACCTCGTCAACCATGCGTTTCATCCTCAGTCCTCTTGATTGGGGTCAGGTCTCACTTTCACCCCATCTTGGTTGGGGTCAGGTCTCACTTTCACTCACCTGCCCGCAAACTGTTCAATTCATTAGCTCTTCGCTGACCGAACGCGATCGGCCTTCGCAGCCCGGACGACGATGAAGTCCAGGCTTACACGACCAAACTGTTGAAATTCGGATGATCCGCATAGTGGACAAGTGAAAGTGAGACCTGACCCCGTTGGGACTATCGGTGAAAGTGAGACCTGACCCCATCGCCCAGACGCGCGGTCGGTCGTTTTCGGTATGCCTCAGACAGCGTGATCACTGCAGAGTTGTTCGAACTTGCGGACCGCTTCGTTGTACAACGCAATGTCGAGCGCGTTGTCCTCGGCAATGCGATCGAGCAGGGCGTCGGACACGCCGGTATCTGACCGTGCCGTGTTGATTCGCGCCGGAGCGTCGAGCTGCCAACCGAACACTTGATTGGCCATGTCGACCGTCCGCTCCATCGAGTCGGCGATTCCGACGACGTCGCAACTGGACATGTTCTCGATCGCTGGACCGACCGAACCTTGACGTAGCGGCCGCCGATCGAGGAAGCGCATGCTCACGTGGATCCGTCTGTCGACCATATAGCGAACCTGCAGGTTATTGAAGTGCCACTTGGCAATGCCGTAAATCTCCTCAGCATCCATGTCGGTGAACCGGGCGTCGTTGTTCTTCATATGGAACACATTCGAGACGACCCGAGGTACCGGGTCACGGAAGATGACTATCTTCTTCGACTCGCCGTTGATCAGGTGATGGGTGGCAAACGGATAATGGCCGATCAACAGATCGGGCGTGGCCTCTGGAGGGTCGAGCTTGATGACTTCATGGAAGTGCGGATACAAGCCACCGTTACCCCGAACGAATTCATCGCTGGGAAAGATCCGATCCGGATTGAAGTGGCCTTCCAGTAAGCGTTTGAACCCAGTGCCGGCCGTTTTTGGAATGTGAATGAAGAAGTGCGGATCGCCCATGTCGAGCTTCAGCGTCTGGGTCGACTGGTTGATCTTCTGGCGAAGCTGTTTGGTCTTCTTCAACTTCTCACCGTGAGCGTAGATCTCGACATTGCGCCAATTCCGGCGACCCTTCGGCAACTCGATCCTGAAGCCAACGTGTCCATCGACATGGGGCGCTTCCTCACGAAGAGCAGGGCGCAGAACGTCGGCGTGTCCCACAGCGAGGAGAGCCTCTCCTTCGCGAACCTCGATCCGAAGCGGCTCTGATATCTCGGGATCGAACGCCCAGCCAATAACAGATCTATTCTGGATTCTTCCGAAGATCCCGACGGTCATGGCACAGTTTCGCACCCGCGGCAGCCAAAGTCGGTGAGCGCGTCGCAAACAACTCGACGCGCACACACACCAGGGACCGGAACACCGACAGCGTTACAATCCCGGCATGGCACCGAAACGCAGCACCATTGGTGACGTTGCAGCGGTAGCCGGCGTTTCGATCGCCACGGTGTCACGAGTACTCAACGATGGCTCGTCATCAGAAGCCACCCGACAGAAGGTTCTCGCCGCTGTCGAACTCCTCGGATATACCCCTGACATTCGAGGCAAGAACTTGGCCCAGGGACGTTCGCAGCGCGTTGGGGTGCTGATCTCGCACCTCACCGAAAGCTACGTCGTAGGGATCGTCGACAGCATCCTGCAGACCCTCACGACCCTCGGATACGACCTGATGATCTGCTCGAGCCGCGGGCGAGAAGGTTACGAAGCCAAGTACGTCCGGGAGTTGTCGAATGGCAAGGTGGATGCACTTATCACCGTGTCCTCTGACCAGCTCCGCTACCTGCTGCCCCTCAACTCATCGAGTGTTCCCCACGTCATCCTGACCGGCGATGCGGGCGGCTCGATCAGCGCGATGACCAGCGTGATCAGAACCGAAGACAAAGAGGGCATGACGAGCGCGGTCATGCACCTGCGGAGTCTGGGCCACGAACGGATCGCTCATATCACCGGCGACCTTCGTCAGATCGCCGCCCACACAAGACTCGCCACCTTTCAGGAAGTGATGGCAGCCGAAGGCTGCGACACGCGCGGCCTGATCGTGGAGGGCGACTTCCTGGGGCCGTCAGGCCGAGCCGGAGCCGAAAAGTTGCTCGATCGCGACGACCCACCCACCGCGATCATCACGGCGAGCGATTCACAGATGGTCGGAGTCCTCGATGTCGTTCGCAAACGTGGCATCAACGTTCCAGGCGAACTCTCCCTCGTCGGCTTCGACAACATCACCGAAATGGGCCTGTCGGAGCCGCGAATCTCCACGGTCGCCCAACCGTTGGACAAAGTCGGGAAACTAGCCGCCGAAGAAGTCCACTCGAGACTGACGACCGATGCGCCAGCTCGGACGATCACCATACCGATGGAACTCATCGTGCGCGAGTCGACCGGTCCGGTGCCGACTTAGCAGACGACCAAGTTAGCGCTAGAGCTTGCCCAAGACGGCTTCCCGGATCTCCAAGGCCGTGTCTTCGACCGATGTCGCGGTCGTATCGAGAACCATGGTCTCCCCCGAAGGAGAAGAGCCGGCGTGCTCGTCCCATCTGCGCAATTGTCGATCGACTTCGTGTTCCTCGAGCTCGTGTTTTCGAGCAGCGATGACTGCGGGGTCGCCACCGAGAACGACGATCAGATCAGGTCGACCAGCGACCCGCGCGGTCCGCTCGACGACCGGGACGATTCGCTCGTTGAGGCGATAGCGGCGATGATCTACGGCCTGGTCCAACCAACCTCGCTCTTCGATGTAGACCGTGTCACGCTTTCTCGATGTTGCGGTTCGAACGACGTAGAAGAACAGCTTCTGGGTCAATTGCGCAAGCGACTTCGCGGGAGTGCGGGGTTCCTCGGCGTGTGGTTCGTGGTAGTCGAATGTCGACGGGGACACGGTGTGGAACCAGGTGGGCCGTGGCTCCAAGCGTTCGACCTTGCGACCAGCTTCCTCGAGGTGTTCGGCGAGTAGGTTCGCCATGGTCGACTTACCCGCACCGTCAGGTCCAACGATCGCGATGTGAAACGCCGAGCTCACCAACGCACTCCGCCCGTGAGCTCTTCGAGTGATGCATTGTCATCCGCGATGAGCTCACGGACCATATCGATCTCCCGTGTTGGTGCCGATGCAGGAATGTTCTGTCGGCCCGGCTTCAGGTTGGGTGTCTCGAAGGCATCGAGTTCGAGGAACTCGTGGAGGCGGGCGAGCACTCCGTGGGGATCCTCGAAAAGACTCTCGCTGCGCACGTAGTGAATCGTGCTCGGATCATTGCTCTCCTGCAGCCTCCTGATCGAGCGCCCGTAACGGCTACGCGACACATAAGAAAATGCCCGATGTTCATCGCTGATCATCTCCGGGTTGGAGATGAGCTGTTCTTCGACACCGTCGAGCCGTTCCGGTTCGGCTTCGATCGCCGCCGAAAAGTCGAGTGGCTCGGTCTGCTTTGCGTGTTCGTATTGATAGTGCGACCACGCGCGAAGACCCGGTTCGCGCAGCAACACGATCAGCTTCACGCCGGGGATCGTCTGCGCAATTCGTTGCCCCGCGAGCGGATGAAAGAGGTAGTAGGGACTGGTCTCGCCCACGATCGACCTCGGTGACCGAGATGGCGGTATCGCTGGAGGAAAGAAGGACTTGTACCAGTCGAGGCCACGCTCGAAGTGCAGATCGAAGAAGTGCGTCGACTTCGATGCAAGCGGAGTGCGTACCTGGGGATGCTGAAGCAGATACCGGTGTAGCGACGTCGTTCCACAACGTTTCTCGCCGACCACGAGGTAGTCCGGTGTACTGCGAGCTCCCGGGAGCGCATGCGACAGTCGCTGCGCGATCTTCAGCGGCACCGTTCGACGCCGAGATTCGTGCAGATGAGCAGCCGGTCGCCGCCTTTGTTCTAACCCCACTCGTGTGTCCTGTCTGTCCGCCCCCAAAGGCTTGCCTCAGCAAACCCGCCGCGCTGCCCCAGAGGTCAGGGTAGCGGCCCCCGATCACACATCCAGAGCGCGGCGCTAGACCAGCGTGCCGAGAGTTCACCGGAGTGTCGTCGCGGCCTCCGCGTAGATTGACCGCTTAGATTGATGTTGTGCAAATCCCCTTTGACGCAATCTTGTTCGACAACGATGGCGTGCTCGTCGATTCTCACGAGCTCGTCGACGTGGCCTGGAGACAACTGGCAGCCGAGTTCGGGCTCGATTATGGCGTGCTCGAAAAGCAGCTGATCGGAGTGCCCGCAGCCGACACCTTGGCCCGACACCTCGCGGGAAATGAGCTCGCCAAGGCGATCGATCGCCTCGAAGACCTTGAGGTGGAAGTCGCGGGCGATACCCCGGCAATGCCGGGCGCAATCCAACTCACGTCTGCCCTACCGCCACGCCGCTGGGCGGTCGCCACCTCGGCCACCCGTCGACTGGCCAACGCGCGATGGGCTGGGGCTGGCATTAGCGCACCGCCGGCATCGATCACCGCCGATGACATCACCAACGGCAAACCACACCCCGAACCCTTCCTCAATGCTGCTCGCCTGCTCGACGTCGACCCATCGCGTTGCATTGTCTTCGAGGACTCGCCCTCTGGTGGGATCGCTGCCAGCGAAGCCGGCGCGAAGGTCATTGCGGTCGGTGACCAGGAATGGAAGATCGAACCGGTAGCTCGCGTTGCTGATCTGACCGGAATCTCCGTGGAAAAGGACGCCGACGGGTCCCTGACCCTGCTCCTCAACTGAATATTTGGAAAGGTCAGGGGTGGGTACGCTGGAGAGGTGACTGCGACCTCGAAGAAGCGGAGTGTGCCGGCGCTGAGCTCGCCTCAGGTCAACCTACTGCTGGCAATTTCGTTCACGCTGACCGCGGTCACCGGAGTTGTGTCTTGGGGGATCGGCACGGAAGCCGTCCGACCGTGGACGGTTCTCCACACGATCTTCGGATTCATGACCCTGCTTCTAACGCCGGCAAAGACCCGTACTTCGGTCCGGACTGGCATGCGTCGAAAGAAGCCGACTCGATGGATCTCGATCCTTTTTGGCGTGCTGGTGCTCGCGAGCATCCTGTTTGGTTTCCTGCACTCGAGCGGCATCTGGTTCGGCGTCGGTGTTGGTTCGTCGTTGTGGATCCACCTCGCGGCGGGATTCATCGCCATCCCGTTGCTCATTTGGCATATCCGTGCCCGGCCAGTGAACGTGCGCCGTATCAGTTTCGACCGGCGCATGGTCGTCCGCGGCGGTCTCGCCGCCGGCGTTGCCAGCATCATGGTCGGCGTCACCGAGGTGGGTTTCGAGGCACTGGGCACCGCGGGTGCCGACCGTCGCTTCACCGGTTCACACGAAACAGCATCGGGCGATCCCTCACAAATGCCGGTGGTCTCCTGGTACAACGACGCCATTCCGACGACGACGCGCGAGGATTGGCAACTCTCCATCGGTGGCGAGCTTCAGGATCTTGACGCACTCTCCGCTCTCGCCCGACCACTCGATGCCATCATCGATTGCACGGGTGGCTGGTGGAGCGAGCAATCCTGGGATGTCGTGCCAGTTGCCGAGCTGCTCGACTCGACCGCTCCCAGCTTTCGAGTCACCTCCGACACTGGCTACAGCAGGATCTTTTCAATGACCGATGCCGCCAACCTCTTCGTCGGAACCGGCTACGGCGGTGAACCACTGCGGCGTGGACACGGTGCACCGGTCAGGCTGGTCGCGCCCGGCCGTCGTGGCCCGTGGTGGGTCAAGTGGGTCGTCTCTATCGAACCAATCGATAGACCATCGTGGCTGCAATTTCCCTTCCCGTTGGCCTAAGCAGGACTAGCAGCCCGCTCAGTTGTTTACGACCCCGTGCGTCAGACTCCACAGAAGCAGAATTACGACGCTCTAGTCGCGATCATGATGAGTCTCGAGGTGGCAATCTCCGATGGCCGCATTTGCACGGAGAAATCCGGGTGCCTCTCGGCCATGAACCGTTCGAGCGCAGACGGGTTGAAGACGAACGTTTGGTCCTGCTCGATGGTGCTAATTCCAACCAGGGGAAGAGCACTATCGATCTCGGCGCTATCGGGAAGTGTTGACCGAAACTTTGGGTCGTCGAGGGTCGGGAACTCGATGATGATCGTTTCTTTCGCCAACTCGCAGATGGTGTTTAAGGCGTTGAATGGTTCGGGTAGGTGATGGATGACGTTGAGCAGTAGCACGACGTCATAACGCTGCTGCTCTTGGGACGAAACAGCGCGATCAAATAGATTCTCCGCTCGGATCGAGACGTCGGAATCTCTCACGTTTTTCACCACGATTCCACCGATGTAGCGGTGTGGCTTGAGTTCGGTGCCAACAACGCGCGTCGCGCCCGCACTTTCTGCCAGGTAGCACGCCGATCCGTAGCCGCAACCAATATCGAGCAAGCTTTTACCCTCGAGGTCAATGTCGGCGAACAGCTTGCCAGTCCGGACTGCGCCAGGGGTCCTACGGTCATGGGAAAGCTCGATGCTGTGATATTCGAAGTGATACTTCTCGAGCACCTCGTCAACCTCGGCTGAGGTGTACTCGGCTCTCGACTTTGAGAGAGCCCGTTCGATGGCCGCAGGCGAGTCTTCAATTTCGACTGGGTCAAGGTTTGTATCGAGGACTCGGATCGGGATGTTGTTCGCATCGAGCATCGCGACCACTTCTGCAAAATGTTTGCTTAGGTCGATGACGTTCAATAGATCCAAAATTTGTTCGTTGGGGTAGGAGCCACTGTTCGTGCGAAACTTTGGTTCGGTGATGCCCCTAGCCGCCGCACGTTTGACCAACGTCGAGGCGGATGCCACAAGCAACGTGGCGGCCACTTCGGTATCTGTCTTGAGCAGCATGTCGAGAATGGGTTCTGTCTGGACTTGTCGATCCAGGTGAGCGGATGAGTTTTCGAATGCCAAGAACGAGTTGTAGTGAATGACGAGGTGGCTACCGCTATCACGAGCGTCGGCGAGGATCTGCTCAGTGAGTAGATGAGCCAATACAACGTCGGTTCCAGGAGGGAGCCGTCCATCGTTGAACATCGCCTCGATCAATGAGCTCTTTCCTGAGCTAGACGGTCCAATGATCAGATCTATCCGCGAGTTTTGGCTTGGCGCCATAGTGCGCAGGGTATCTCAGACCCGAGAGAAGATCGTGGAAGAGTTGAGAGACTTAGTCGAGCGTCGCCTCTCGGACAGTCGACCATCGCGGCCAGAAGCGAATCGGTTATACGATTGGCCTAAGCAGGACTAGCAGACACGCTCAGTGGGTTTACGACCCGTGGGAATCTTCAAACTCGGCGTGATCGCAAGCGGTTCAATCGGTGCACTCTTTCTTCGTCCTCGAATCGAGCTAGCGGAGGACAGCGTCGACGTCGGTCTGCCATTCGACGAACTGCTCACCTTGTTTCGGAAGCGATTCGCCGACAGTCCCGACGACATCCTCGCCATGGAGCCGAATCGTCTGGTCCGCCGTTTCGCCGGGACCGAAGGTCAGTTCTCGTTCAAAACGATCGAGCTCGTTCAGTACGAGGACGACGCCGTCACCTTCGAACACCTCGCCGGCCCGTTTGCCGAATGCCAGGAACGGTTCCAGCTGACGCCAATCGATGGAGGCACTCGCCTCACACACACCGGCCATTTCCGGCTGCGGGGCGGTCTGTGGACACTGGTGCTCGCCGTCGGCCCAGCGAAGAAGGCCTTCGAAAACCATGTGAACGGTCACTTCCAAACCCTGGCCTCGGATCACCCGATTCGCTGAGCGAGGCGGACACAGCCAGTTCCTTACTTCAGCTTCAGTCAAGGATCAGCCACGCCTTCGAATTGGCTCAGGTTCGTCTTTATCCGCACTCGTTGAATGGGTGTCTCAAGCAATTGGTTCACGAAAGGACCCCCAAAAATGAAGACCACAAACGCGATCACCAAGTTCGGTGCAGGCGCCGTTGCCGCGGCCGCACTTATGTTTGGCGCAACCGGAATTGCCGGAGCTCAGGACGCTGAACCCGTCGAGCCAGACACCACCGAAGACACGACCGACGCGGGCGAACAGGACCGTCGTAGCGGACGCCGGGGTTTCAAGAGGGCGCTCTACCTCGATGTTCTCGACCTCACCCGTGAAGAGGTCGCCGAGCAGCTCAACGATGGAGCAACACTCGCCGATATCGCTGGTGACCAGGTCGACGAGGTTGTCGACGCTCTCGTCGATGCGATCGAGGAGCGCCTCGACGCTGCTGTCGAGAGTGAGCGCCTCACCCAGGAACAGGCCGATGAGCGCCGCGAAGGTCTTGAAGAGCGAATCACCGAGCGCCTTGAGAACGCACCTGACCGAGACGGCGAAGGCCGCCGCGGACACCGCGGCCCGGGTCGAGGACAGAACGCTCAGGAGACCAACCTCGTCGATTCATAACCTGCGTCAGGATTCTCCTCCACACCCCGAAGCCAGTGCCGTGTCCCCCCAACGGTGCTGGCTTCGGGGTGTTTTCGGCGAAGCGAGTGCGCCCATGAGAAACTCACAGCTATGTTCACTGTCTTTGTCGAGAACGAACGCGGATCGACCACCAAGCACCACCACGACGAGAAGGCGCTGATCCTGTCGCACACCGAGGAGGTGTCTCGGCCATATCCCTATCCGTACGGATTCGTCCTAAACACCACGAGCGGAGACGGCGACAACGTCGATTGTTTTGTCCTCACCGACGAACGGCTACGAACGGGCGAGCAGCTCGAGGTGGTTCCCGTGGGCTTTCTCGAGCAAATCACCGTGGAGGATGAGGGCGAGGATCAGGTCGATCACAACGTGTTGGCGGTTCCGGTCGGTGAAGCTGCGGTACTCGACCCATCGATCGAGAGCGAGCTGCGCGAGTTTGTCGAACACGTCTTTGATCATGTGGAAGGCAAGGTGCTGACCACCGGTACGTTGTTGGACGCTCAGGCCGCAATCGACTTCATCAACGCCAGCCTCGACTGAAGGCCGTGAACGCCGCGCGGGGAACTTACCCGACGCTTAGATATCGGTAATCAGGGGTTTTCACCGCTTTCAACTTCCTCTTGAACATGCCCAGTTGAATGGAAGTCATCAGCTAGCAGCCCGAAAGGAACAGCCTCTCGTCAGCATCATTCTTCCTCCCCTCCTTATGCCGGTGTCCTCTTCGGAGGGCACCGGTGTTGTGTTTTTGGGTCAATGCCCGGGGAAGGTAAGCAGGGCGCGAGCCTCGACTCCGAGTGCCTTGATGCGATCCATCCCGCCAAGGTCGGGAAGGTCGATCATGAAAGCAGCCGCAACAATGTCGGCCTCTGCCAGTCGGAGCAGGCCAATGGCAGCCTCGGATGTACCGCCGGTCGCAATGAGGTCGTCGACAAGAAGTACTCGATCGCCGGCCCCGACAGCGTCGATGTGCATTTCGATCGAGTCTGTTCCGTACTCGAGTTCGTAGTCTTCGCTGTACGTATCGGCCGGCAACTTCCCGGCTTTGCGGATCGGGACAAATCCGGCACCGAGTTCAATCGCCATGGCTCCGCCGATCGTGAAGCCGCGGGCTTCGATTCCCGCAACTTGGGCAACGTTGGCATCGTGGAACGGAGCGCACAACTGGGCAATGGCTTCGGCAAACGCCGGGGCAGATCCGAGCAGCGTCGTGACGTCTCGGAAGAGAATCCCGGGTTTTGGGTGATCGGGGATGCTACGAATGTGATCTTCGAGGTTCACGAGGCTGACGCTTCTGTGCTCGGAAGCACGAACCGACCTCGTGCTTCGGCGGTTTCGAGTTCGCTGTTCGGGTAGAGCGCAGTGAGGGTCGGGCTCGGCCACTCGAAGAGATCAGCGTTGGCCGATACAAACCCATCCCAGTCGACGTCTCGAGCAGCGGCGACGCGTTCGCCGACGATAATGGCGAGGGCGTGTGTGATCGTTGCGTGGTATTTCTCCGGGTGACCTTCGGCTTCGGTGATCCGCTTCAGGCACTCCTGGAACCTCGACAAGGCAGGAAGCGTTCCGTGTGAGCGAACGAGCGACCAGATGACGAAGAGGTGTTCGGGGTGGCTGAAGTTGCAATTGTCGATCGTTCCATCTTCGAACGACGCGACTAGGCCTTGGAGCTCTTCGGCTGCCGGCAGTGGTTTCATTGGCAGCAGTCTACTGAGTCATCCATCGGCATTTCGATCGATGAAACGACAGTGTTCTCGAGCTGTTCGGCGTCGCCGGTCTTGACGTACCACTCCCACCGATTGTCCGGGCCGTCGACCCAAGTTTCGGTCTTTTCGGCATAACAGCAGATCGTCTCGTCGATGCCGTTCGTAGCCACCCCAGCATCGGCGATGCGTTGTTCGGCATTGGACACCTGCGCAGCCTCCTCGACCTCGACGCCGAGATGATTCAACGTGCCGCCACTGCCGGGGATTTCGAACAGGACGAGCTTCAGCGGAGGATTTTCGATAGCGAAGTTGGCGTAGCCGTCCTTGCGCTTGAACACGGTCGTGTCGAACATCTTCTCGTAGAAGTCGATCGATGCATCCAGGTCTTCGACGTTGAGGGCGAGTTGTACGCGCATAGCTGTCTCGTTTCTGCGGAGGAGGGTTTGATGATTCATATCGATCATTGTCAATATGAACATGAACGCCACCATACACTCATATTTACAGATGTCAATATGAAAGTTACACTTCCGCCCATGGCAAAGACCTTCGAATTGTGCTGCGCCCCCCTGTCGTCGGGACCGATCAAAAGCGCCGACGCCGAGGTCCTCGCCAGCGTCCTCAAAGCACTAGCCGACCCAATCCGCTTGCAGCTCGTCAGCCTGATCGCCGCCTCTGGCGAAGAGTGCGCATGCGATCTCCCCGCGGCGGTGGGAAAGTCTCAACCGACCGTTAGTCATCACCTCAAACAACTCGTCGAAGCCGGGATTCTCGAGCGTGAACAACGGGGCAAATGGGCGTGGTTCCAGGTCAGCGCAGATCGACTTGCCGAGGTCTGCACAATCCTCTGTTGATCTCGCTGAGCCGTACGCACTCAACGCCGGACCAAAGAAACCAGTAGTGATGCACGGAAGGCTCATGGCAGCGGTTCGACGACTACGCCATGATTGATGTCGTGGACCGGACGAGGGAAGATCTTCGACATGCGACCGCAGCTGCCCTGGCGCGCTGCGTGACACCGCGCGAAGCGACTGACGACCATACGGTCCTAAACCTGAACGTGCTCGAAGAAGAAGCACCAATTCACTCCACTCCCCGCTACCGAGAACGCCCTCGCTTTCGCCAGCCAACCTCCGGAAAAATCTGACCCAATCAAATTCTTGACTTAGTCCAGAATTTGACTATGCTGCTTCCCGATGACGGGAACAGCTGAGCAACTTTTGCGATCCCACGGGGTGCAGGTCACCGCGCAGCGGCTGGCGATCATGCAGGCGGTAGCGGATCATCCGCACGCCACTGCTGACGAGCTCGCGGATGCAGCAAGAGACATCATTGGCTCGGTTTCCCGTCAGGCGGTCTATGACTCGCTCGGCACGTTGGTGGAGAAAAATCTTCTGCGGCGTATTCAGCCGAGCGGTGCAGCCGCCCGCTACGAAGACCGCGTTGGAGACAACCACCATCACCTCGTGTGTCGATCATGCGATCTCATGTTCGACATCGACTGTGCGGTGGGCGATACCCCATGCCTCATCGCTGATGACGACCACGGGTTCGTGATCGACGAGGCCGAGGTCGTCTACTGGGGAATCTGTCCAGCGTGTCAGAAACTCCAGGCCGCGTGACGCTCGTAGCAACGACCGTGCAAAGCACGACCAAAGACCAGCAACCAAGCACAAGACATACAGATAAGAGGAGCACCTATGAGTGAACATGAAGGCAAGTGCCCGGTGATTCAGCACCAGCCACAGAACTACGTTGGCAGCACTGCCAACAAAGTGTGGTGGCCAAACCAACTCAACCTGAACATTCTCGATCAGCACTCCGCGCGATCGAACCCAATGGACGATGACTTCGACTATGCCGAAGCGTTTGCATCACTCGACCTCGCCGCGGTCAAGGCCGACCTCGCCGCACTTATGACCGATTCGAAGGACTGGTGGCCAGCCGACTTTGGTCATTACGGACCGCTGTTTGTTCGTATGGCTTGGCACTCCGCTGGCACGTACCGCACCCACGACGGTCGCGGCGGTGGGTCGACCGGAACTCAGCGCTTTGCTCCGCTCAACAGCTGGCCGGACAACGGCAACCTCGACAAGGCTCGTGCGCTCCTCGAGCCAATCAAGAAGAAGTACGGCCGCAGCCTGTCCTGGGCTGACCTTCTGATCCTCACCGGCAATGTCGCTCTCGAGTCGATGGGCTTTAAAACCTTTGGCTTTGCGGGTGGCCGTGAAGATGTGTGGGCTCCAGAAGAAGACATCTACTGGGGACCAGAGGACGTCTGGCTCGAAGATGAGCGCTACAGCGGTGACCGCGAGCTGATGGAACCTCTCGGCGCCGTCCAGATGGGTCTCATCTACGTGAACCCTGAAGGCCCGAACGCAAACCCTGATCCTGTTGCATCCGGCCGGGACATTCGCGAAACCTTCCGTCGCATGGCGATGAACGACGAAGAGACCGTTGCACTCGTCGTCGGTGGCCACGCCTTCGGCAAGATGCACGGTGCCGGCCCCGAGGACGCCGTCGGTGTAGAACCAGAAGGGGCGCCGATGGAGCAGCAGCTTCTCGGTTGGAAGAACAGCCATGGATCCGGCGTGGCCGAACACACGACCACTGCAGGTTTCGAAGGCGCGTGGAACTCGACCCCAACGACCTGGGACAACAACTACCTCGAAACCCTTATGGATAACGAGTGGGAACTGACCGAAAGCCCAGCTGGCCACAAGCAATGGCACGCACCGGCGCTCGCTGGCACGGTTCCAGATGCTCACGTGCATGGGCTCTTCCATGCCCCGGTCATGAGCACTGCCGACATGGCGATGAAGATGGACCCGATCTACAACGAGATCAGCCAGCGTTTCCGCGACGATCAGTCACTGCTCGACGATGCGTTCGCACGCGCGTGGTACAAGCTGACCCACCGCGACATGGGACCAACGGTCCGTTACCTCGGCCCTGAGGTGCCATCCGAGCAGCTGATCTGGCAGGACCCAATTCCAGCGGGAACCGCACTCAGCGACGCCGATGCTGCCACGGTTAAGGCAGCCATCATGGACTCGGGGCTCAGCATCACCGAGCTCGTCGAGACCGCATGGGCTTCGGCATCGACCTACCGCGACAGCGACAAGCGAGGCGGCGCCAACGGCGGCCGGGTTCGTCTCGCACCACAGAACGGCTGGGAAGTGAACAAGCCCGAGCAGCTCGCTCGTGTCCTCAGCACCCTCGAAGGTGTGCAGGGAAGCGTCGGCGTTTCGGTATCGATGGCAGACATGATCGTTCTCGGTGGTGCTGCTGCAGTTGAAGCAGCAGCATCAGCTGGCGGATACAGCGTGAGCGTTCCTGTTTCGACCGGACGTGGCGATGCCACGCAAGAGCAGACCGACGAAGAGTCGTTCGCATGGCTTGAGCAGCGGTGGGACGGCTTCCGTAACCACCTTGGCAAGGGCACCAGCCATGTTGCCGAGCACCTGCTCGTCGACAAGGCGCAACTCCTCGGCCTCAGCGCTCCACAGATGGCGGTGCTCGTCGGTGGCCTTCGCGTTCTCGGCGTGTCGAACGACGGACACGGCGTGTTGACCAACAACGTTGGCACCTTGTCCAACGACTTCTTCGTCAACCTGATGGACATCAACACCGAATGGAACGGTGCGACCGATCACGACGTCTTCAATGGCACCGACCGTGCAACGGGCGATGCCAAGTGGACAGCCACTCGCAACGACCTCGTGTTCGGCTCGAACTCGATCCTTCGTGCAATCGCCGATGTCTACTCGGCCGATGACGCTGCAGAGAAGTTTGCAAAGGACTTCGCCGCAGCCTTCACCAAGGTGATGGAGAACGACCGCTTCGACATCTAGTCGGTCCCAGAAACGGTAAGAACCCCGCCGCTGCGTGCAGTGGCGGGGTTCTTCTCGTTTTGGTGGGTTAATCCCACACGAAGGTGGGTACCTGACCCTTTCAGTCCCCAGAAAGGATCAGGCACCTCTGACTACAAACATCGGCTGCATCCCCCACATGTTGAGCAACCATCGACTCACACCAAACTGTTTAGGCTGTCGTGATGACATGGTCTAAGGCACTGGTTACGGGAGCGTCGAGCGGGATTGGATTATCGATCGTGCACGAGCTGGGGCGACGTAGGGTCCCAGTGGTGCTCGTCGCCCGGGATGTCGATCGACTGAACGACATTGCCGAAAGCCACCCGGTCGATGCCGAAGTGTTAGCGGCGGATCTGACCGATGCTAGCCAACTCGCCGAGGTGGAAAAACGCATCGAAGTGGGCGACATCGACCTTGTTGTGAACAACGCCGGGTTTGGATTGAACGGCATGTTCTGCGATCACGAGCGGGATGCCGAGACCGACATGGTGCTGGTCAACGTACTCGCGCTTCACCGACTGAGCCACGCAGCTGCGGTCACGATGCGTGCTGCTGGCACCGGCAGCATTCTGAACGTGGCATCGGTTGCTGCCTTCACCGCAACCGCCCGGTCGAGCACATATTCGGCGACCAAAGCTTTCGTCGTGTCGTTCACCGACGCGCTCGCATCTGAGCTCAAGGGGACCGGAGTCACCGCTACTTCTCTTTGCCCCGGACTGACCCGCACCGAGTTTCACGAACGGGGCGACTACGAACTCGATGAATTCCCTGACTTTGCCTGGCAGTCCTCAGATGAGGTCGCCCGAGCAGGCCTCGACGCTGCCGAAAGCGGTCAGCGGCGCCATATTCCGGGCGCGGTCAACAAGGTCATGGTCGGCGCGATCAAGACGCTCCCCGAATCCCTCGTCCGAGCCGTTGGAGATCGCTTCTTCTAACGCTGGGCCTACGTCGCGCAGAGCGAGCTAGAGCCCCGGTAGGAGCGTCACGTCCATAGGACCGCCGGTATCCTTTCGGCCGGGGACGTTGAACCACTCAGAGCCGAAGGCCGCCGCAAACACGTCATCGGGCATCGTGAGGAACATGCTGTCCGGCCCGATCTGGCTTCGGTGGGCGATCATCGACTGACGCTTCTTGTCGATGTGGTCGCCAACGCTCACCCGGTAGGAGATGTCGTTGGCAGGAGTGCCCATACTGTCGACGTCGATGCGCTCATCGTTCTCTTCATTCTCGTCCTCGAACAGGTCGGATCGGGCCTCCATCATCGCCTGGATCTCGGTGCGGTTCATCGTTGCCTCGTACACGTTTTCGACGCCCGCTCGAGCAGCTGCGGCGAGGCCGACCTTGTGCACCATTATGTGATCCGGGTGACCGTAACCACCGTGTTCGTCATAGATCGTCAACACGTCGGCATCGACTTCGGTGAGGATGTCTGCGAGGCGCGTCGTTGCCTCGTCCGTGTCCGCTGTCCAGAACGACCCCGGAGCATCGTTCGTCTCTTCGCCGATCATTCCCGAATCGTGATAGCCAAGCCAGCGCGGTTCGTCGGCCCCCAGTATCGTCGCCGATGCTGCCAGCTCGGCCATGCGGCGTTCCCACAGTGCTTCGCCGGGTTCAAGAACGCCCTCCTGGGGCTCGCCCACCTCGCCACGGGTCGCGCTGACCAGCACCACGCGATGGCCAGCAGCTGCGGCCGTAGCCATCAAACCTCCGGTGGAAATAGCTTCGTCGTCGGGGTGGGCGTGGAAACACACGAGTGTGGACATGGCGATGAGGGTATCGCCACCGCCTGACCAGGTGTCGTTTGGGCTGCGGTCAGCCTCGAACCGCCTCGGGAAGCTCGAGATGCCAAACCGTAATTCCGTCGGTGTAGAACATGACCTCGTCGGTGGCGTGCATGATCGAGCCAAACCCGGAGATGACCGCCTCAGCCGAATCAGTAGCGAGGGGTGCAATCGTCGTTGTTGCCCGCGGCACTCCATCCTCGTCGATCGAGAGTTCGAACACCGCAACGCTGTTGTTTGCCACTCGGTAGAAACGGTCGCCGGAACTCGATGCCGCGAACTTTGGATTGAACGGCGCTTGGAATCCAAGGTCGTCCAAGCGTTCGGTCAGCACCGTCCACTCCCCTGACAAGGTGTCGATCGCCCACATTGCACCACCGATCGCGACGACGAGATGGGATCGGTCATTCGTCAAGTGAACCTCGCCGAGTACCTGATTGTCGAAGCGATTCTCCACGTCGCTCACGAGTGCATCCGGCGCTGGATAGCCGAACGTTCGATCTGCTTCGGCGTCGACCACGACCACTCCCGCACCTCGAGATCTCAGAGTGGCGGGCCCATCGCACAACACAACGTCGTCGTTACCGACATCGAGAACACCGATTCGACCACCGCCAAGATCGGTTGAGCGAGGAAAGAAATCGCCAGCGGCAAAGAACACGGTCGGCCCCTCAATGGGGTCCTGACCTGAGGCGCTGGTGGACAGGTCGATGTCGATCAACCCGAAGCCGGGTGTGCCTCCGTCCGCCTTCACCGCTGCACATTCCACCGCGGTCGCATTGGGGGCCTCAAAGGAACCCCTGTTGCGCGAGACCGAAAAGTCAGCACATTCGCTGAGCGTAAACTCGACCGCCCCAGCTTGATACGCGCTGCAGACCCCAGGCTCACGCGGCTCGATCAGCTGACTCGAGAGCGGTCCCAATTCAAGTGAATCAAACAACTCGAGTCCGACGATGGAATCGGGTCCTACCACAACTGGCACGACGCGCCGATCGATGTCGGTCACAGGCCCCAACCCTTCAAGCGGCTGCCACAGCACGCCGTCTTGCGAGGTGAATACCTCGAGCTGACCGGCGCCTGGATCTGGAGAACCGAGCATCGTCAGCCCACCTTCGCCTGCCAGGAGCGAGAACCAGTCAAACGGCGTCCCTGACTCCGGAGTCTCATCGATTCGCGATGTCTCAACTTCGACCCAATCAAGCCCATCGATCGACCCTAAAACCTGTGGTACCTCGCTCGACTGGACGTCGGGCAGTGCTAGGAAGCCATCGTTGATCGAGACGATTTGGTCGATTCTGCGAGGAGACTCAACTCGCACCGAAGTGACCGGATCGTCAACGAGGATCGTGGCGGGTTCGATCAGCCCCTCTTCGGGCTCGCTTGTCGTGGTGGCCCCGTCTTCGACACCTGGTTCTGAGAGCTCTGGGATCGTCGTTGTCGGAGCGAGCCGTTCGGTTCCATCGGCGGCCTGATCGCCCTCTGGCCTGGCGAACACGACCGCGAGCGCGAGCACTGCGACCGCGACAAGGCCGACGACCAGTGGCCACCGAGAAAACGACGGGTTATCGAAGGGCTCGGGCGCGCCAGTGACCGACTCGCTAACGGTTCCAACCTCAATCCGCACAGATCGAAGGTCGCTGTTCGCCACGTCACCTCAATTCAATGTTTACCTACCGTCATTGTGGACTACTTCGGCCCAAGATGAGCTACCGACCGCTTTATGGCCATCAACGCGGTTAAAACTAGAGACAGCACCTGCCGATTGGTTTGGTGCAGGCGGAAGGGATTCAAAATCATGAAACCGGCAACGAGAGAGTCGAGAAAGCGCGGGGGCAACACCTCGTTTACCGCGCTTCTCGCTGTCACGATTCTGGTTCTCATTGGTTGTTCCTCGTCGTTGGTCGAGAATCCACCACAGACCGCTCCCCCGGAGACCGACGGCGGTAGCGAAACCGCGACTTCGACCGAGCCTGGCACCGACACGGACGAAACCGAGACGACTACACCCGAAACAACGACGACCGTTCCTGTTCCCAGCGAGGTTGACGACAACGGATTCAATGACCACACCGTCTCGGCAATCGCTTCGATCGACGAGTACTTCGCCCTCGCCAAAGCCGACGATGGCGGTGGGCAGTCTGTTGCGAAGTTCACCATTACCGATCTGTCCGGAGAGAACGCCGCGGAACGCAACGTCCGCTGGCTGGACTCGAACTTTTATTCACTCCACGACGAGTACTCATGGTTCCGCCTGCTCAACGGGCAACCAGTGCCGGGATTCAGCACCGAGCCGGTTCAGGGTGAGTCGTTTGAGACAATCGCCGAGATCTACGAGTGGGCCGAAACCGAAAGCGACCTGCCCCTCGACCTCCGCTTCATCGGCGAACGACTGTACTCAAACAACTTCTATGACGTCGCGCTCTTCGACGATGACAAGCAGCTCGGTCTTGGTTCGCTGATCAACTATCCCCCGAACGAACTTTCAGACGTCGACCGATGGGTGATGGAGCTCGAATTCAGTGAGGAGACCACGCCCGAAAGCGTCGAACAGTTCTTCGTTGCCCTCCAGGACACGTTGCCAGCAGAGATCGCCGACGAGTTGTTGTGGGTATTGCGCTCGCCGCACCAACGCGGCACCGCCGACGAAATGGTTGCTGGTGATCTCCCGTTCGCAGACTCCATCGTGCAGTATCGCGACATCGTTCCGGCAGGCCAGGTCGAGGTCTACAACGAGGGCATCGCTGCCGGTCGCCTGCGGGTCGTCGGCCCCGACGGCATCAACATCAACAACACGTCCGACACGGACATTCTCATCATGGAGGACGTTCCGGACTGGCTTCCGCCCGGCAGCGCTCTGTTGACGTCGTCGCCCCAGACCCCCTTGGCCCACGTGAATCTCCTCGCTCGAAACCGGGGCATCCCAAATGCTTCCCTCAGCGGCTTGCTGAACGATCCAGCGATCCTGCGCGCTGCGGTGATCGGTAGCCACGCCGTTGTTCGGGCGAGCGGATCGGGTGACCTCGACATCACACTCATCACAAGAGAAGAGTTCAACCAGTGGCAACAGAGTAGAGAACTCGACCCGATTTCGGTTCCAGACATCACCTTCGACGATGTGCCGATCACGATCGACCTAAACGAACTGGCCGCTGATCTCACAACCGCCAGCGGCCCCGATGGTATCACCGAGACCAGCATCGATGCGTGGCGTCCGGTCATCGGCGGCAAGGCTGCCGGCTTCCTTTCGCTGATCAACGCCGATGGTGTCACTACGCCCGACGGCCCTCTCGCCGTAACCATCGAGCTCTATGACCGACATCTTGCCCTCCACCAGGAGCAACTCGACGAGATGCTCTCCAACACCGAATTTCAACAGTCGAGTCGTGTTCGGTTCCTCCTGCTCGAAGGTGGCGACGACTTCGCGGACGAGTACCAAACCGACGAAGATGCTGAGTTCCATGAGCTCTTTGTGCAGCGTTACGCGGGAAACGAGAGCATCACCGCCATCCTTGAGGCCGACGGTTTTAAGAAACTACTCCGCGAAACGCCGATGGACGCCGACGACCTCGCCGCACTCAATGCGGCACTGACCGAGAACTTCGGGACTTATGCCGACACCCAAGGCCTTCGCTTCCGTTCGTCGAGTTCGGTCGAGGACATCGAAGGGTTCAGCGGTGCCGGGCTGTACGACTCAAACACCGGATTCTTCGACCCGACCGTGCTCGAGGACGAAGATGACCACGACCGCACGGTCGAGCGGGCGATCAAGAAGACCTGGGCGTCGTACTGGGGCTTCGAGGCCTACGAGGAACGGCGTCGCGAGAACGTCGACCACCTGAGCGGTGCAATGGCGGTGCTCGTGCACGCCCGCTTCGATGACGAGCTCGAGATCAACAACGGCGTCGCCACCGTCACCCTGACCGACCCAGCCTCTGGCGACGGCGATGCGCTCGTTGTTATCAACACCCAACAGGGTGATGTCAGCGTGACGAACCCCGACCCCGATGACGTCGAGCTTCCCGAGGTCATCGAGGTCACGATCGATGGCGGGCAAAACTCGATTGAACGCCTCGCGACCTCGACGCTGTCGCCCGATGCAGAACTGCTCGACGACGCTGCTGTCGATGAGCTCACCGAGCAGCTGTTGGCCGTCACCGAGCTCTGGCGAACACAAGTGAACGCCGATCTCACGAACGACCAGGACGTCACGACGGTCACGCTCGATTTCGAGTTCAAGACCATGGCACCCGGCTGGCCTGCGGTCGCGAACGAGTCGTCGCCTGCGCCGGGACGCCTGGTGATCAAGCAGGCACGAAGTCTGGACCCAGGGCTTCGAGGAATCCCCGCTGAGGCCCTCGACGCTCCAATCCCTCGCGATGTGCTCGCGCGAGCGGCAACCATCGAACGGTTTGACTGCGCAGCAGACGGCATTGGATGGTCGGTCCTGACCAACCCACTGCTGCCACCCGACCTTGGCTACGCCGAGTCGCCGTTGGTCACCCGTCAGGTCGACGAGTCGTGCACAGCAGCCACGGTTCTCACGACGTCCGATCAACTGCTCATCGACCTGCTCGCCTCTGGAACGGGTCTCGACCTGGCTGCGAGCAGCTAGCGGTTGCCCATCTAGCACCACCTCGTCAGCGGCGAACTACGTACTATCGACTCGGGCTGACTCCAAGCTCGGATGTGTCGAGCATCCACGTGTCGCTGTCATCGTTGAAGAACACGATGTCACGGGTTGCATGGAGAATCCGGTCGAAGCCACGGAACGCTCCCACGAATGGCACGACCGCAGCGTCGACCCTGGCGAGTCCCTGCTCACCGAACTCAAGATCGAGGACGAATAGCTCGTCCGCGTTCATCTGATAGATCCGGTCGCCGGAGTCAGCAATGCCGACGACTTCGCGTCCAAGGCTGTTCGCTCCGCCGATGAAGGACCACTGTCCAGTCTCGACGTCGACGACCCAAACCGCTCCCCCGGGTCGTTGAACGACAGCGGTTTGGCGATCACCGGAGTCGAGGACGCCGATGACCGAGACATTCACCGGATTGGTCGAGATGCCATCGTTAGGAAATGGCAGACGGGTAACGCCGTCCGTGTTGGGTGCGTACACGACGACCGCAGGTTCGCCGAGCTCAGGAATTTCGGCGAGACCCTCACACACGTCGTCTGGAAGCTGCGGCTCGGGTTGTCCGGTGAGAACCTCGGTGTCGATCACTCCAAAGTCGAGAAACGCCAACGTCTCGCTTCTCGGGCTCGCCCGGGTGAGATCGATCGCTCCCTGCAGCAGAACCATCGGTTCGCTCTCGCCGGAGCTGCGATCGAGAACCGAGCCAACGACCGGAGTCGCGCCAAAGCCCACCCGCGCTAGGCGTGTCGCGCACTGGAGCACCTCGACCGTGGGGCGTTCGGATGCCACATTGTTGGCGCCGAGGCGAAGCCGTCTTCCATCACAGGTGATGAGCAGCAACGGATCGTTGTCTGAAAAGTTGTCGCAGATTGAGGTCGCCCCAATGTTGGTATGAGCAGCGAGGAACTCGTTGATCTCTCGCCCACCGACCGGGGTCATTCCAATCACCAAATCATCGCTGACAAACACCGGAGTGGTCGCTGCATTGGCGAGCAGTCCAAACCCTTCGACCTGCTCCCAGTTGCCGCCGTCGGAAGAAACGAACAGGTCGGTGCGCTGAGTGCCATCTCGACTTGAAGATGCAGTCACCGCAAAACCCGAGTCCGTCCGGGTCAGTCGTGACCAGGTGAACTGAAGCTCGAGCACACCGTCGAAGAGGGTCACCTCGGAGTTGACCGGCAACCAGTCACGACCGTTGCCCGAAAGGAAGATCGGCGGTGTAGTGGACGGACTCGCAGCATCCTCGAGCGCAAAGAGGCCGGTCTCGGTCGCAACGATCGAGTCCACATCCCAGTCGAGATCGAGGTTGGTCGGGCGCAGTTCATCCGGAGCGTTCGCTGGGTCGGATTCGCCCAACACTATCGAAGCCCGTTCCACGTCGATTGACTCGCCGGCATCGTCGGGGGTGACATCGCCCACCGCTCCGTCGGGTGTCGCCGTCGCATCACGAGTGGGTTGGACCGCAAACAGAAAAGCCCCGACCAATGCGATGACCAACAACGCGAATCCGACGGTCAGCCACGCCGGCGCACCGGGTTGAACTCGATCGAGTTCGGGCGCTCCGACGCTCACAGGCTCGACGCCGTCGACCTCGACACGAACCGAACGCTGCGTATCGTCGGCCTTCACTCGCCCCGCTCCGGAGGCTCGACTTCCCAAATGTTCGTGCTGTCGCTGAAGATCACTCGCTGGTTGTCGGCATAGAGAATGCCACCGCCGAATCGAAGATCGTTTACACCGCGCGTATCGATCGGGGTGGTGACCTCACTGTTGGTATCGACTTCACTGAGGGCGCCTCTGTCTTCGGGGAGATCGATCGTCGTCAGCTGGCCGTCTCCGAGAAGGACCAGGACGTTCGACGCCGACACGATGAGAGTAGCGCCCGGCACGAATCTGGCGAGGAGATCGGTGGACAGTGAGGTCCAGTCACCGGTCGTTGTCTCGAGCAACCAAAGTTCATCCTCGAGCTCCACAACGATGACCGATTCACCGCCGCCCAGTTCGTAGCTGCCAGAAAGATGGGGAGAACGTCCGCCCTCGAGCACCCCAGTACCGCTCGGAAATGGCCAACGGGTCACTTCGGTTGTTTCGGCGTCGACGAGCACAATCCCCGGGGCCAAAAAGTCCTGCTGTACGAGGCCCTCACATGAACCCGCAGGCAATGCTTGCCGGCCCGCGTCGCTAGTGGCGATACGCCCATCTGGCAACGTCAGCGGCAGACCCATAGGTCGCAGGTCCAGCAGTGGGAGTGGCGCACGTTCACGTACAGCGTCATGTCTCACAAACTGGAACGGGACACTAACGTCGGGTTCGGTCAAGCAGCCGAAGACGTCTGGCGCCGTCGCGGGACCAACGACCTGTCGTGCATCCAACGACTCGATGTTGCCCACACAGTCGATGATGGAGACGAGTTGTTCGCCGGTCTCAGAGACTTCGTCTCCGACACCGCACACCCCCGCAGCGGGGACCTCAAAGGTCGTGTGGTCTGTCAGCACCTGCGCTCGTAAGCGGCTGCTGGTTCGCTCGTAGGTGAAGACCGAATCGCTGGTGAAAGCAACCGGAGTGATCGGAAGACCTCCAGGATCCTCACCGTCCAAGCCTGGAACCTGACTCCAACTCCCCCCATCATTCGAGACGAATACGTTCGTCAGGCCGGTACTCGGCGCCTCCCCTCGCAAGAAAAACGACGAACCTTGATGGTCGAGGGCGAACCAGTTGAGTGGCTCGCCCACTCGACCATCGAGGCGGGCGACCGTCGTGTTGGATTCAAACCAATCCTCACCATTAGTGGACCGAAAGATCGTGGGCGTCGCTCCGGGTCGAGCGCTGAGGGCGAAGAATCCCTCTTCGGTTCGGGCGATGTCGATAACCGGAGTATCGATGAGAAGTCTTGTTGGGACGAGTCCGCCGCCCGAGGTTTCGCTCCGGTCAGGAACCTCAATACGATCGCTGAGATCCGATTCAGCATCCTCTCGCTCGTTCTCGCCAGCTGCGGTGTTGTCATCGGGTTGTAGGGAAAGCACGACAGCACCAACAACTCCGACGAGCACGATCGCCAAGGCCACGACCCACTTCGGCGAACCGTCCTTTTCTATGCCGTCAGCCGATGGGTCAGATGTTTGCGTCGGTTCGACTCCTTCGACTTCTACCCGAACCGTCTGCGGGTGATCGCTTTCACCGGTTGTCATGGAACATCACCCGCTCCCCTGGGCGTCGATGTTCCAGACCGAATTGCCGTCGGTCACGAACAACACCTGGTCGTCGGCGTAGATGACCTCGACCCGGTCGATGAACTCTCCCAGGTTGATTGGCATTGTCGAGACCTTGGCGAAGAGAAGCCCCGTTTCGGTTTGGGAGACGTCGAACGCGGTGAGCTGAGAACCAGAGACTCGGTAGATGCGTGCGCCGGATTCAGATATTGCGATCGTCTCACCGAACGAGCGGGTGAACGGTGTGCCGACTGGAGTCACGATGTCGAGCCACTCTCCCGTTTCGACGTCGAGCATCCACAGCTGATCTGCAAACTCTGCAACGAGCAAGGTCCGGCCATCGAACAGCGTGACAAGGTCGTGAATACTGGGGATCTCTCGTTCGCGGAGTGCCACACCTCCTGGAACGCCCCATCTTGATACGCGACTGGTTGTGGGGTCGACGACAACGAAGGCTGGGGTTAGCGCCGTGTCCTGCTCGACCACTCCGTCGCAGATGTTGCTCTGTTCACTTCCTATCGGACCAAAATCCAACGCTACGAGGCCCCCGTTTCGCAATCCGTGCGGGCTGGTGAGAGCGACAACTCGTCCCTCTGCACCTTCGGCGAGAACCTGTGGTTGAGCGTCGGCTCCAAGTGCCTGGCGCACGATTCTCGGCGACGAGTTGAGGACGTTGGCCTGCAAGAAACGAAGGCATTCCAGCACGGTGTCGGCCGGGACAGCACCGACCACCGACGCAGCATCCAGGAGTCCCAGATCGTTACCGCCGCAACTCACCAGCTGAAACCGTTGCTCCGACGCCGGACCCGATGCCGTGACACCGCAGATGCCGTCGGTGGGCGTCACAATTGTCGTGTGGTCGGCGAACAGGCTGGCGAAGGCCTCGGTCGGAGCGATTTGCAGCCCGAGAAAGGACGTCTCGTCGAATATCAGAGGGATCATGGGGGCCGGGTTGTTGGCGGTCGACCCAATGTTGTCGAGCTGAGACCACGTGGCACCATCTTCGGAAACGAAGTAGCTGCGCGTGATGTCCACCGTCTGTTGCGTGGTGGAGGACATCACCAGGTTCGACCCGATGCTGGCGACGCTGCGCCACATGCCCACTTCTGAGGGGAGAGTCGACGGATTGAGCGGCGTGTCGAATTCAACTTCGATCCTGTCAACGGTCGTTGCCACCTCTGTCCACTCGATCCCGTCGACGGAGCGCAAAACCCGCGGGGCGGCCGCTTCGACACCAGCGATCCGACCGACGAAGCCGTCCTTATAGGCGAAGATGTCGTCGAAGCTGCCATCGATGTCGAGTGGCGCAATGCCGGGTGGTCCTGCCTCCTCGATCTGCTCACCGGGCGCATCGATGACATCGATTGCTTCGTCAACCACTTCGGCTCTCGCCGTCTTTTCAGGGGTCTCTGTTTGTTCGGGCGACAACGCTATCAACAAGACGGCGGCGGCGGCGACGAGCAGAACGACCAGTCCAATCGTCCAACTCGGTTCTCCACTCGGAGCGGTTGCGACCATCGGCGCTTCGAGGGACGAGGCATTCTCCAGTTCGACCCGTACTACGCCAGCCTCATCGTTCGACCCCACAACACCATTGTGCCGGATGCGCAACGCCCCACGTGGTCGTACCTCTAGCGAACGCGGGCGACACCCACCCCACCTTGGTCTTCGGCGAACTCCAGCTGACGTTCATCGGATGGCAGCGGCACCTCGATGCTCCATAGTCGCCCCGAGCTGTCCGTGAGGAGCACGAGGTCGTTTGAGGCATGGTTGAGATCCGAGAAGTGAAAGGACTCTGGTGCAAAGTTGATCGGTGCGTCGAGTGGGGCCAGACGCGCCGTTGCGACGAGCACGCCGTCCGCGTTCTCGTCGAGCTCGATGATGCGTAATCCCTCGCTCGTCGGATGATAGAGGCGGTTCCCGTCGGTAGATAGCGTGAGCGAGCCAAGTCGAGACCCAACCGCGTCCTCGGTCGTGTCGTACACGAGGGTCCACTCGCCCCAGGTCGTGTTCAACGACCACAACTGCTGCCCAATCGTCACGAGCAGGTGCGGTGATCGGTCGGCAAACTCGCGAGTCTCTCCGACAACTTCGACGCCAAAAAGCGAGCCCGACCCCGAGCCGTTGTCCAGCTCGACCGGCAGGGCGAAAATGCCTTCGCGTCCGACTTCGGCGTCGAGAATCACTATCGACGGACCGCGTGGTGGGTCGAGGGCGATGAATGGTTCGCAGATCTCGCTACCTCGTATCCCGGCGTCGATGAAGGCAATACCGCCGAGGCGCAGCGCTGTGGGAAACGAAGTCGGGCTCCACCTGCTCGATTCTCCACCGAGCGCTCGCGACACTCCAGCAATGCGATCGACCTCGACGAACGAGACGGTGGGTCCTTCGACCAGGTTGCCCAGACTTGAAACACAATCGATCACACCCTCAGCATCGGCTCCGGCCACGACATTTCTCGCATTCAACAGCTGTCGTTCGCCGTCGGTGCAAGAGAAGAGCTCGAGCTGCACCTCGGCTGCTGGGGTTCGGCGAACCTGGCACACGCCCGGACCGATGAATCGCACGTCGGTGAACTCTTGGAGCACCTGCTCGATCGGCTGCAACTCGAAGCGAACAGCGTTGATCGAGTCATCGTTGACACTGATCGGTTCGCCAAACGGACCGAGTAGCGCCGACGCAGGGTCACTACCGAGCGTCCAGCTGACGGCATCGGTAGAAGAGGCGATCTCCGTATCGAATTGCGGACCGTCGGTGGACACCAGGATCTCGAAGCCGTTGTTCGTCTCAAAAAGCCGAATCCAGTTCAACCCTTCGGTACCTTCCCCCGAGGTTAACGTGACGGTGGTGTCGATATCGTCCCACTCCAGCCCGTCCGACGACCGAGCCAACCGAGGGCGGTCGAGCGTCTGCTCTGCCACCATGGCAATGAAGCCATCACTCGTCTCCAGGATCTGACCGAACGTCAAAATGGCGTCGGCTTCGACCGGGACGACGGGGTCGGCCGGCAGCACTGGAACCGAAACCTGCTCAGGCTCGGGTTCGGCCTCGTTGACTACCGAACCGTCGAGCGCTGATGCGTCATCGGTGGTCGAGCCGACATCGGGGGTCGTCGTTGTCGGGGCGGTGCGCTCGGTACCGTCCGCGGCTTCGTCACCCTCGGGAGAAAGGACGAACAACGCCGTGACCAACCCGACGACGAGGATCGCCACCGTGGCGATGGGCCAGCGCGAGAGCCGATTGAGTTGATCGTCTCCTCGTGGCGCTTCGACGGCGGAGTCAGACGCGTCCTCGACTTCGATCCGAACGGAGCGAAGGTCGTCGTTTGCCACATCTCTATTGTGGCGCGTCGCTCTCGCCGATTCGCACCAGGACATCTTCAAGTGGTTTGCGTTGGAGGTCCGGGACCTGCACTCCGGGCAGTGGGTAACCGACGGGGAACAGCACGAACGGACGTTCATTTTCTGGGCGGCCGAGCACCTTGGTCAGGAAGGCCATGGGTGACGGAGTGTGGGTGAGCGTGGCGAGGCCCATGTTCTGAAGTGCCGCGATGAACAGACCGGCAGCGATCCCACAGCTTTCCTTTACGTAGTAGTTCTTGCGGCGTTCGCCATTGGCGAGTTGTTCGTATCGCTGTTCGAACAGAACGACGATCCACGGCGCCACTTCGAGAAACTCCTTGTGCCAGTCGGTGCCGATCGGCGCCAGAGTCTCCTGCCACTCCTCGTTCATCCTGTTGTCGAGATAGTTCGTCCGCTCCTCCTCCTCTGCTGCCTCCTTGATCGCTCTTTTGACGACCGGGTCGTTCGTGGCGACGAACGTCCACGGTTGTTTGTGTGCCCCGGACGGCGCGGTCGATGCCGTGGCCACCGCAGCCTCGATCAAGGAGAGGGGAACAGAATCGTCCGCGAACATGCGAACGGACCGACGCGCCTCCATGAGCTCGTGAAATGCAGCCGCTCGTCGAGCCATCTCGTCAGTTGAATACCGTTCGGGTTCGTAGCCGACGAACGGGTGCTGCGCTGCCAACTCCGCGGATGGATACTCATGTTCATACAACGGCTCAGCCATGAGCCGACACTACGCGAAGAGCTCCTCAACGCATCTGGTTGGGGTGAATGTCATCGTGAGCCAACCGCTACCAATCTGACACGCACCACCGATATCGATGTAACCGCTGCGTTGGTTGAGCGCAACGCTCGAACCGAGCACTAGAGTGCGGTCAGCACACTCTGAGCCAAAGGATCTTCCATGTTCAACTCACTGAACGCCCTCGCCAATCACCTCCCCGCCGCCGACGTCAGCGCTCACTGCGACGGACCATGCGGCGTCTACGACCCCGCGTCTGCGCGCATTGCAGGCGAAGCGGTTCTGTCGATGTCCAAGAAGCTCGTCGATGCCGGCGCCGCTACCACGCTCGAAGCTCAGAACACACAGTCTCGCTACATCGCGATCAAGGAGCACGAGGCTCAGGTCGCCAAGGACCAGCTCCTCATCCTCTGGACTGACTACTTCAAGCCAGTACATCTCGAGACCTACCCCGAGCTTCACACCACCTTCTGGAACGCGGCGAAGCTGTGCTCGGAGGCAAAGACTCACGTAAGCGTCGAGGTCGCCGAGAAGCTGATGGCCGCTATCGAAGAAATCCACCACATCTTCTGGGCCACAAAGGGCCGTGACGATGCCTGGGTCACCGCCAGCTAATCAGCTGCGCAGTCGCCCACAGTAGAACTGACGCCGAATGAGCGCTCGACGTTTCGTCGGGCGCTCGTTTCGCGTTTTGGCGCGCTCGACGTGGACCCAGACACCGACCCCAAAGACACCATGACGCCAGAACCGTTGCCAAAGGCGTCCAACACCGAGCTGTTGGCATGGCTGTTACGCCGACGTAGCAGGCTGCGGGTGCAGGGGTCGTCGATGGAACCAACCCTGGTCGGCGGTGAGATCGTCTTCGTCAACCCGCGGGCCTATGCAAACTCGCCGATCGCTCCTGGAGATGTCGTCGTGTCGAAGCACCCCCAACAGCCCGATATCGAAATCGTCAAGCGGGTGAAACATACGAACGACGACGGTGTGTATCTGGTGAGCGACAACGCCTCCGACCTCGAGTCCGCTGACTCACGCAGATTCGGAGTTGTTCCAGCCGAGCTGATCATCGGTCGGGTGACGGCAAGCGCCAGAGCCGCTGAGTAGACCAGTCTGCTCGTCTTGTCGCCATCAACCGCGGCCAACCCGGGTCTAGTCTTTGAGTAATGACTCGAACTTCACTCCGCAGGCTTTGTGTCTTTCTGATGCTTGCGTTGATCACGTCCGCGTGCAGCCTCATCGATGGTGGAACCACAACCGTCGCAGACAAGTCGCTCGCCGAGTTCGAGGATGATCGAGCCGAGAACACTCCACCGGTTGCGCCCAGCCAAGGCCAGGTCGACGAAGGTGAGCAACAAGTCGATGAGGACCTCGACGAGCTGATCGACGATGCCGAGAAGGAAATTGAAGAACCGGTAGCCGATCTATTGCCGGCTCCGGTCGTCACATTTCGTGACGTCGAAGGAGCCTCGGACGAGGCCATCGAACACATTGCCTATGTCGAAGCGTTTTGGGACGACGTCGCGAGCGAGCTCGGTTTCACATACACCCCGGTGCAGAACGATCGCCTCCTGCCGCGAAGTCTGGTGATCGCGAACGCAGGCGGACCCGATACAGACACGTGCTCCTTCCGTCGAATCTCCGAACCTGTCGATCCTGACATCGCCGCGTTCAACGCATATGTACAGCTCTGCGATGAAGGCATCACGATGGTCTGGGATGACATTGGCCTCGAAGCCGACCTCGAACAACGCTTCCCTGGTGCTGGTATGGCGATGCTGATCTCTCATGAGTGGGGTCACGTCGTTCAGTTGCAGCGCGAACAGTTCTCTCAAAGCGATCTGATCGCCGAACAACAGGCTGACTGCTACTCAGGTGCCTACGCGGCCTGGGCTGAGGACCGAGGCATCGAACCGTTTACCGACCCCGAAGCGCTCGACTTCGCGATCATTTCGACACTCGAGACCCGCGACGCTGTCGGTTCACGACCCGACGATTTCGGTGCGCACGGCAACGGCTTCGACCGAGTCCGCGCAACCCAGGAAGGTTACGACCGAGGTGTGACGTTCTGCGATGGATACGACGATACGCCGCCGCCGATTACCCAGAGCGGGTTCACCACCGCCCGCGACCGCGCAAACGAGGGCAACCTGCCGTTCGAACCCGCCTTCGAACTGCTCGTACCCGCGGTGGTCGACTATTTCGAAGCACTGAGCGACGAACCGCTCGACGGAATCGTCGACGAACCCGATGACCGTCTCCTCCGAGACCTTCACGCGGGCATCGGCGACCTCGCAATCGGAACGGAGTACGCCCTGCGCTACGGCGCTGCTGTCCAGGAGGCAAATGGCGATGCCGTCGGTGGGGTCGGGCCTGCGCTGCAGCGGGCGTGCCTGGTCGGTGCCTTCCTCGAAGATGTGTTGGCAAACGGTATCGGCGAGGACCCGAACGATCCAGAGCTGCCCGCGGGCACCCTTTCACCGGGCGATCTCGACGAGGCGATCATCACCCTGACGAGCTCGGACGAACTCCTCTCGAATCCTGGTGTCGTGTTCGAGATGGTCGCCGCGTTGCGGGTTGGGACGCTCGAAGGAATCGACGCCTGCGCCCTCGCTTAGCGCCGGCCTATCGGGCGTCCTGAGGACGTGCGAGAAGGTCGATTCGCCCTTCTTCGACCCGTTCGAGCTTGGCCACATTCACCGCAACGGTGCTGATCGACCATGATCCGATGGGATGTCAGGCGGTGTCGAGAATTCGAAAGCACTCGCAAAGCTTGTTGGCCGGGTCACGCGCTTCACCGTTGGCGGAGTCGAGCGAAATGCCCTTGCTCTCTGCAGTAGCGGCGTTGCGTTCTGCGAATTGACGCATGAATGTACGCAGGTCGAACTCGGCGTCGCGCTTGGCGACCTGCGACTGGTGTGATCGCAGTGCTCGGACCTTGGCATCGAAGCTGGCGGAGATGTCGATAAACAGATTTGGTTCGGGGCTGGTGATCCACACGTTTGCCACGGCGTGAGGTTCATATCCGTCGTCGAGCAACTCAGATGTGAATGCTCTCGGGTTTCGAGAATCCGGATACACGGCGCGCAAGGTGGCCTCGGCGGTCTCGAGGTGGTCGGGATGGCTGCCGTAGACGCTGTCGTAGTTGCGTACCGGTGCCTGCGTGATCACGACGTCGGGCTTCTCGATGCGGATGACTCGGGAGATGTCACGACGCAACGCAAAGTTTGCTTCGACCATGCCGTCGGGGTGGTGAAGCCAGTGCAGCTTGGTGACACCAACCTCTTTTGCGGCAGCGGTTTGCTCGGCTTCGCGCATCGCGGCGAGCTCGGAGCTGTCGACGGTCATGTCGTCTTCGCCAGCTTCGCCCGATGTGACGAGGCAATAGGCGACGTAGCTTCCGGCCTTGGTCAGCTCTGCGACCGTACCCGCCATGATGAAGTCGATGTCGTCGGGATGGGCGACGACGACGAGCACCCGCTCGGGGATTTCGATGGGCCCGTCGGGGGTCAGAAACTGTCCAGTCATCCCTTCACGCTACGAGGACACTGAGCCGGACAGGCCTCGATGAGCCAACTCTGCGGTCAATGGTCGTCGGGTAGCCTCGATTTATGGATCTTGAGGCGCAAGATGACGAATGGTGGACATCGTTTCATGTTGCTGAGATGGCCGACGTCCTTCTGTCTCGAAGCGATGAGCAGGTTGCGACGACGCTCGAATTTCTCGAACGCGAACTCAAGCTGTCTGCCGGCGATCACGTATTCGACCAGTGCTGCGGCAGTGGCGACTTGGCCATCCCGTTGGCGAATCGTGGGATCCGGGTCACGGGCTGTGATCTCTTCGAGCCCTACATCGAACGAGCCCGCAGAGCGACAGCCCAGCGATCGCTCGATATTGAACCACGTTTCTTCTGTGCCGATGCGTTCGACTTCGTTCCCGATGAGCCGGTCGACGCGGTGATCAACTGGTACAGCAGCTTTGGCTACGCCGCGGCCGACGACGTAAATCAACAGATGCTCGACCGCGCATTCGAAGCCCTCAAGCCCGCTGGTTTGCTCGCGCTGGAGGTCCCAAACATCGCCGGGCTTCTACGGGGCTTCAAAGACGTGCTTGTGCAGCACGGTATGTCCAGCGACGGTCCAGTGACGCTCGAACGAACGTGCATCCCCGACTTCGCGGCAGGATTGTTGCGCCAGCGATGGGAGTGGCAGGTCGAGGGCAGGGAGCCGAAAGTTCGCCACAGCGCGCTCAAGATGTACATGCCCAATCGGGTCTGCGAGCTCCTCAGAGAAGCTGGGTTCGTCGACCTTGAGCTCTTTGGTAGCGATGAAGGCGAACCGTTCGAGATGGACAGCCCCCGACTGTTGGTGACCGCGACCAAGCCCGCATGATGGAGTCCGAGATGAGCGTGTTCAGCAATGATCTGCCCAGCGACCCAAGCGAGCTCCGCCGACGCCTGTATCTGGGTGAAGTGTTCGTGATCCCTGGATCATCGGCGACACTGCGGCTCGTCGAACGCGTCGAAGGATTGATCACCGAGGCCTTTGGTTCGATCGATCCTCGTCGTGCGAGTGAGCAACTGGGCAACGACGCATTCTTCGATCGGGTAAGCCCGCTGCGCAGGCAGATCTACAGCCAGCCCGACTTCCACGCGTTGGTTGGCGATGTCATCACCGAGCGAGGGTTCGCGGTGGAGGACACCGGCTTCAACCCGGCACGCCTTCGTATGGTTTCGCCCTATGGACACGAGATTCCGTCCGCCGCTCCCCTCTACTACGGCCATCGCGATACCTGGTACACGAATCCACAAACGATGTTGACCTGGTGGACCGCGCTCGAAGATGTCGACGCGTCGAACAGTTTTGCGTTCTATCCCGAGTTCTTCAATCGACCCGTCGCCAATGACTCGGAGGTCTTCGACTACGCCGAATGGGTCGAAACCGACGACAAGAAGTTGATTGGTTGGCAGGACCGTGAGACCGGACTCACGGCCGACTACCCACAGCTGCTCGAGGAACCGCACGGCCGCCAGGAACCATTGGTGTGCAACCGCGGCGACCTGCTGATCTTCTCTGGTCAACATTTGCATCGCACCCACGCACAAACGACGAGCAAAACGCGCTTCAGTCTCGACTTTCGAACCGTGACGTACTCCGATGAAGGGGCTGGGCGCGGTCCTGCAAACGTCGACAACCGGTCGACCGGCTCCTGGAAAGCAAAGTTCACCGACGTCATCGACGTGATCGATGCAGCCTGAGAGCGTCGACCGAGAGGTGGGGTCGCGGTTCATCGAGCGCTTCGACCTGATCGTTGATGGCGATCCGGGCGCCGTGGCGATCGAGCACGGTTCGACAGAGCTGACCTACGAGGAGCTTCGCGATTGGTCGTATGCGATTGCTCGGTTCGTCGATGAGGCAGATGCAGGGCAAGTCGTGGGCCTGCATCTTCACAAGTCGGCTGATCTATTGGCAGCAGTCCTCGGTGTGTGGCGCGCTGGCCGGGCGTGGGTGCCAATCTCACCCGACCTCTCGGCGACACAACAGCAGTTTCTGGCCGACGACTGCGATGTCGATCTGGTGCTGAGCTCCGGTCCGGCCTCTGCGCTCGCGGACCGAGCTCGCATCGAGCAGGTGCGAGCAAAAGACGCCGAGCAGGTGCGAGCAAAAGACGCCGAGCCCTTCCCTACCGTTTGGGGAGGC
>CAZSYL010000039.1:12567-34651 GCA_964610745.1 uncultured Acidimicrobiales bacterium | reverse complement strand
ATGTAGTCACGAACACCGGTGCCGTCGGGGGTATCCCAGTCATCACCAAAGACCATGACCTTGTCCCGCTTGCCGGTGGCAACATCCATCACCATTGGCATCAGGTTGAGCGGCTTTCCGATTGGCGCTTCGGCAATCTTGCCCGACTCATGTGCGCCGATGGGATTGAAGTAACGAAGTGAGGTGACCTTCCAACGGTCGTCAGACGCTGCGACATCTCGCATGATGTACTCGCTGATTTCCTTGGTCATGCCATAGGGGTTGGTGGCGCCAATCCGCGCACCTTCCGGGATCGGGCAACTATCTGGATCGCCATACACAGTGGCCGATGAGGAGAAGACGAACTTGAAAACACCCTCGTCGCGCATGGCCTGAAGCGTGGCAACCACGGACTCAAGGTTGTTGCCGTAGTACTCGAGAGGTTTCTCGACGGACTCGCCCACCGCCTTGAACGCAGCCATGTGAATCACCGCTGTCACCCCGTGATCCCGAATCGTCTTGGCCACAAGATCGACGTCGCGGGCGTCGCCCTCGACAATCGGGATCTCGGTACCGGTCAACTCACTGACGGCGGAGAGTGCCTCCGGCTTCGCGTTCGCGTAGTTATCGATAACGACGACCTTGTGGCCGGCGTTGATCAACGCCAACGACGTATGGCTGCCGATATATCCAGCGCCGCCGGTTACCAATACTGTTTCGCTCATCGGGGGATTCCTTGCATTCGTCGTGTCTAGAGTCGTGAGTCATTTGACCCAAGACATAGCCGTCCCACCGAAATAGTGACACTTCCATGGCCTTGGCGTATGGGGCTGAAGTCACTACCGTTCTTGGCCGTGCGCCTCATTCTTGCCTCTGGATCCCCGCGCCGAAAGGCACTTCTCGAAGAACTCGGCCTCGACCCCCTTGTTCGAGCCGTCGATATCGATGAAATGCCGCTGCCCAACGAGCGGGCCGATGAGTACGTTGAGCGGCTCGCGATCGAGAAAGGCGCAGCATCTATCTCAAACTCGAACGATGTTCAGGTGGACGACGTGGTGATCTCAGCAGACACAATCGTCGTGCTCGATGATGAGCTCCTCGGCAAACCAACGAACGACGGACACGCAACCGAGATGCTTCGCCGCCTCTCCGGGCGAACCCATCAGGTCATGACCGGCGTTGCTGTTCACCGCGCCGACGAGGCAACGTCCTTCGTCGAGTCAACCACCGTCCACTTCGCGGAACTCAGCGAGGCCGACATTGCGTGGTATGTCGGCACGGGCGAGCCAGCTGACAAAGCTGGTTCATATGCAATGCAGGGGCGAGGCGGCGCCTTCGTCACCGCAATCGAAGGCAGTTACGACAACGTGATCGGCCTGCCTCGATATCGGCTCAGGCCCTTCATCGCCGCAGAAATGTTCGACTGATCTCGCTACTCCGCCTGACGCCAAAGCTCCCATTCTGGCAGGGCATGGTCAACCTGGAACTCCAACTCATTGCCGTCACGTTCAAGTACAAGTTCGTCAGAATCGCCCGCCTCGAACCTCGGCAGCTCCTCGATTGTGGAGAACTCTTCGCCGTCGACTGAAACGATTCGGTCGCCCGGCTCAATTCCCAAAGTGTCGGCTGCCGTCCCAGCGCCCACTTCTTCGATCGTGAGGTTGTCATCGACCTGCACACCAAGCACTGCTTCGAGCGGGCAGACCGTGTCCACAGGGGGCAGCACGAGGTCGACGAGATAGTCGAGCGTATGGAAATCGATGCAGTTCGAGCCGAAGGAAAAGGCCACGTGGCCAGTGGCGTCCCAGGTCAGCAGGCGAGCCTGGTCGCCGAAGGCTTCGACCATGTCGACCGCATAACGAAGCGGTGTGATTGCATCGCCCGTGTTTCCAATGACGAGAACAGGAGCGGTCCCTCGATAGTCGATTGCAGGCAGTCCATCTCCATGCACGGGCCACTGATCGCATGGGATGCCGAAGAATGGGCCAATGTCAGGGCTGGCCGCTGCGGTGTCCTCAGCAACGCTGAGAACGTTGGCCGAGTCGACCATCGACCATTCGATACCGTCCGCGCAATGGATCGCAGGCAACCCTCCAGCAAACTCGGCCGGGTTCCCGCTGCCGGGAAGTGGCGTGATGAAGCTATTGCTCAGGTTCGACAGTCTGGTTCCGTCACCATCGAGCGCTTCGTCCACTCCCGCAGCGACATCGGCCATAAACTCCGGGGCGGAAAATGTGAGGCTGGCGACGTTTTGGAACTCCCCGAGCGTCAGAGGCCCGATCGGCCCGTCGAGGAGATTCCTCTCGAGGGCTTCGAGACTAGCGATCCATCCTTTGTCGCCTAGCGGGCAATCCTCCCAAGCGCTACACGAGGTCTCGATACGGTCGAGTTGCAGCTGCAAGTCCGCTACTTCCCCCGGAGACAACAAGCCTGCGTCCGGCAGGACTGCGCCGTCGAGAACCAGACTTCGGAGGTTCTCGGGGAACATCGTCGCGTAGACCGACCCGAGCGTGGTCCCGTAGCTTGCACCGAAGAAGTTCATTGGCTCGTCCCCCAGCAGGATCCGTACCGATTCGTGATCGCGGGCGGCGTTCTCGGTGGTGATCGACGCGAGGTAGTCAAGGCCGTGTTCGTCGAGACACTCAGCGCCCATCTGCTGGAAGTCTTCGATGAACTCCTCGACGTCATCGGCCAACCCGTCCTCTTCGGTCAACGGGGTGTTGATGTCCTCCTCCCAGTCGCTATTGCAGTCGATAGCGTTGCTCGACCCTGTCCCACGTGGGTCGATCCCTACGATGTCGAACCATTCGCTGAGTTCCAAAATGGCGAAGTTGGCGAAACTATCGACGAGAAACGCCGCTCCGAATCCTGGTCCACCCGGGTTTACAAAGAGCGTCCCGATGCGGTTGTCGCGGTCGCTTGCGAGCCATCGGGTCACTGCGAGTTCAACAGTCTCTCCGTCGGGATCGTCGTAATCGAGGGGGACAAGAATGGTCGTGCATTCCAGGTTTCCGAGACACGAGCTCCAGTCGAGCTCCTGTTCGATTACCGCTACCGAGCCCTCGGTCGCAACCTCGGACTCATCATCACCAGACTCGTTCGTTGTCGAGCCGACAGCTGGTTCGTCTTCCGGCGCAGCTGGATCCGAGGCATCTGAGTTCGTTGATCCGCTGCACGCCGTCGCCAACAGCACCATCGCTAAGAAAACCCCACTCGTTCTCCAACGCATCGTTACCTCACCAATCGCCTGTCCAACCCACCCTGAGCGGCTCATCTCGACACCCAACACTACGTGGCTACATCGGCCGAGACAGCCACAAACTTGCGAACCGCTGCCACAATGGAGGGATGGATTCTTCCGAGTCGCCGCCATCGGCTGTGGACTCTCACCCCACCGAACTGAAGATCGGACCGATAACGGTCAGCCCACCCGTCGTCCTGGCGCCGATGGCTGGGGTCACGACCGCGCCGTATCGAACGCTCTGTCGGCGCTTCGGTAACGAGATGGCCTACGACGATCCAACGCCGGCACCTGGTGATGCCACGACCGCGAGCGGCGGCCTCTATGTGAACCAGATGATCACAGCCCGGGCGCTCATCGAGGGCCACCGGAAGATGCTGCACTCAGCCAAGTTTGCCGACGATGAAACCCCCCGGAGCATCCAGCTCTACGGCACCGATCCGTACTGGATTGGCGAGGCCGTAAAGAAACTCGTCAGTGAAGGCCAGGTCGATCACATCGACATGAACCTCGGTTGTCCGGTTCCGAAAGTGACACGCCACGGAGGAGGCAGCGCTCTCCCCTGGCGACAGGTTCTTCTGCGCGACATCGTGCGAGCCATGGTGTCGAACGCCGAGGGCCTTCCGGTCACTCTGAAGTTCAGGATCGGGATCGATGAGGACCACATCACGATGCTCGACACCGGGAAGATCGCAGAGGACGAGGGAGCGGCCGCCGTGGCGCTGCACGCACGCACCGCCGAGCAGGCCTACTCCGGCACGGCCCGATGGGATGCGATCGGCGAGCTCAAGAATCATGTCACCTCGATCCCTGTGCTTGGCAATGGCGACATCTGGGAAGCGTCCGATGCAATCGCGATGATGGAGCAGACCGGATGCGATGGTGTTGTGGTCGGCCGCGGATGTCTGGGGCGTCCCTGGTTGTTCCGCGAACTAACACAAGGTCTGGCAGGTCGTGACATCACTCCGGCTCCATCGCTTCACGGTGTGGTCAAGGTCATGGTCACTCACCTCGACCTGTTGACCGATTGGCTCGGCGAGGACCGCGGCACCCGTGATTTTCGCAAGCACACGAGCTGGTATCTGAAGGGCTTTCCTGTCGGCGGCCAGCTCCGCAAGAGAGTCGCGATGATGACGAGCCGTGAAGAGATGCTCGAGATTCTTGGCTCGCTCGAAGATGAAGAGTTTCCCCCTGAAGCTGCACGCTTGACCCGAGGACACAGTCACGGGCCAAAGAGCGTCGCTCTCCCCCACGGCTGGCTCGACTCTCGAGACGACCCGACGCCACCGGGCGTACTTGCCAGCGCCTTCGCCTCCGGCGGCTGACCGGATTTGTGATGGATTGGGCCACCTATCCGGTCCGAAATCCTGTACAAATCCGGGTATGGCAATTGATATCGATCCGTTCTATGTGATGGAAGTCGTCGCAGCGGCTCAGGAACGAGAGCAGTCCGGTGAAGCGGTGTTCCACCTCGAGGTCGGCCAGCCATCGACCGGCGCGCCGCGTGGTGCGGTAGCGGTAGCCCATGAGCTGCTCGACTCGCACACGCTCGGCTACACCACCAGCCGAGGCATCCCCGAGATCGCTCCAGCTATCGCGCGCCATATCAAGCGTCAGTACGACCTCGACATCGACCCGGCGCGAATTGCGATTACGCAAGGCGCGTCTGGCGCATTTGTGATTGCGCTGCTGGCAGCGTTTGAACCGGGTGCCCGTGTCGCAGTGAGCGAGCCCGGCTACCCGTGCTACCGAAACATGCTCACCGCTTTGCACATGGAGCCGGTTGCGATCAACGTGGACGCGTCCACTCGCTATCAGCCCACCATCGAGCTGCTCGAAGCCGCCGGTCCACTCGATGGTGTGATCGTCGCGAGCCCTTCTAACCCGACCGGAACTGTTCTGTCGCCGACGGAGTTGGCGAACCTGGTTGCGTGGTCTGATGCCAACGACGTTCGATTTATCAGCGACGAGATTTACCACGGCCTCACCTATGGCGACGTTGTCACAGCTACGGCCGCCGAGTTCTCCGAGAACGCCATCGTCGTCAACTCGTTCAGCAAGTACTTCTCGATGACTGGTTGGCGCATTGGTTGGACCGTGTTGCCATCTGCTCTCACCGGCCTGTTCGATCGCCTCGCACAGAACCTGGTCATCTGCCCGCCAGCGATCAGTCAATACATGGCGGTCGCGGCCCTCGACTGCCGAGACGAGCTCGACCAGCACGTGGCTCGTTATGCATCGAATCGCGAGATCCTGCTCGAAGGCCTACCGAAGGCGGGCCTCACCGACCTCGCGCCATCCGATGGAGCGTTCTACGTGTGGGCCCGCACCGACCACATGGCCGCGGACAGTAAAGCCCTCGCCTCGGAGTGGCTCCAGCAACTCGGCGTCGCAGCGACACCCGGCGTCGACTTTCACCCAACCGATGGCCACCGCTTCATGCGCTTCAGCTTTTGCGGAACCCCCGAGACCATGAGAGGCGCAGTAGACGCCCTCCAAAAATGGTTCCTACGCTCCGTCTCCGCCTAACCCAAGATTTGTGATGACTTTCCGACCATATAGGTCTAAAACTCATCACAAATCCGAGGATGCTAGAACTGGAGCGACGAACGGAGTGTGGTGCAATGCGTGAGATGACAGAAGCTGAAACCAGAGAGTTTTTACTGACGGGAACGCGCACTGGGAAGCTGTCCTGGGTTGCACAAAACGGCGCTCCTCACGTGGCACCCATCTGGTTCACCCTCGACGGCGCCGACATCATCTTCAACACCCACAGCGACAGCGGCAAGGGCAAGGCACTCAAGCGTGAAGGTCGAGCGAGCTTGGTGGTCGACCTTGAAGAACCGCCATACGCGTTTGTGAAGATCGACGGCACGATCACCTTCGAAGACGATCTCGACACGGTCCGGGCCGTCGCCACCGAGATCGGTGCGCGCTACATGGGCGCAGATCGAGCTGAGGAATTTGGCGAGCGAAACGGCGTGCCCGGCGAACTCGTCGTACGCCTTACGCCAACCAAGGTCACCGCCTTGGGCGACCTAGCCGGCTACAGCTGACAGAGCCAACTGTCCGAGAAAGCCGCCCGGTACACCGCTGAAGGTTTTTGTGATGACTTTCCGACCCATACGGTCGGAAAGTCATCACAAATCTTGGGGGAAGGTTGGGGGGCGTTTGTTGAGGAAGGCGTCGATGCCTTCGACGGCTTCGGGGTGGAGCGCCTGGGTGGCGATGGAGAACGACTCGCGTTCCATAGCTTCGCCGAGCGATGAGTTCGCCCCTTCGATCAGAAGTCGCTTCGCTCCCCCAAAGGCATTTATTGGACCCTTCGCGAGCTTCGCGGCGAGTGCACGTGCTTCGGTGAGCACGTCCTCGTTGGGATGGACGGCGTTGACCAACCCCCAGTCGAGCGCCTCGTCGGCCGAGAGTACGCGATTGGTCAGGACCATCTCGGTCGCACGACGCAGACCGATCACGCGAGACAAAAAGAAGCTCGAAGTGCCATCGGGAGTTAGCCCGGCAGCGGTGTAGGCCATCGTGAACTTTGCGTTCTCCCCCGCTAGCACCAGATCCATCGCCGCCGTAAGGCTCATCCCGGCACCACCAGCAGTCCCCGTGATTGCGCCCACCACCGGTGCGTTCATACGTGACATGCGTGAGATGGCGCCGTGAAAGTCGCTCGTCATCTCGTGGAGGTTCGCCGGGGTCTGGGCGCCGCCATCGCTGAATTCGACCAAGTCACCGCCACCGAAAAAGACCTTGCCTTCACCGTGCAGTACGACCGCTCGGACGGTCGAGTCGGTCGCCAATTGAGCGACCGCGTGGCGAAGCTCGAAGGCCATCTGCTTGCTCAACGCATTCGCTGGAGGGTTCGCGAGCACCAATTCCCAGACGCCCCCGTCACCTTCGTCGAGTTTGATGGTTTCGTAGTTCACGACTTTCTCCGTTCCAGCGTGGTTTCTCGATCGTAGACTCGACTCATGGAGATCGCAGACTCAGTAATAGACCTCATCGGCAATACACCACTCGTGCGGGTGCCCAAGATCGCCAGTGACGTGTCGTGCGACTTCGTTCTCAAGCTCGAGCTCACCAACCCTGGTGGCTCCTCGAAGGACCGACCGGCGCTCGCCATGATCGAAGCAGCCGAAGCATCGGGCGAGTTGAAGCCCGGTGGCACCATCGTCGAGCCGACGAGCGGTAACACGGGTGTCGGTCTCGCAATCATTGCCAACCAACGCGGCTACAAGACCGTCTTTGTGATGACCGACAAAGTCGCACCCGAGAAGGTTGACCTGCTCCGTGCGTACGGCGCCGAGGTCGTTGTCTGCCCGGTCGCGGTCGAACCCGAGGATCCCGAGTCGTATTACTCGACCGCCGAGCGCCTGGTGAACGAAATTCCCGGCGCCTACCGCCCGGATCAATACTCGAACCAGACGAACCCTCAAGCTCACTACGACACCACCGGTCCGGAGATCTGGCGACAGACCGACGGCAAGATCACGCACTTTGTCGCAGGGGCCGGGACCGGCGGCACGATTTCGGGCGTTGCCAAGTACCTGAAAGAACAGAACCCCGACATCAAGATCATCGCTGGCGACCCCGAGAAGTCGGTGTACTCAGGAGGCTCCGGCCGCCCCTACCTCGTCGAGGGCGTGGGCGAGGATTTCTGGCCGACGACGTACCACCCCGATCTGGTCGACGAAGTGGTTCCTGTATCCGATGCTGACAGCTTCTCGATGACTCGCAAGATTGCCCGCGAAGAGGGCTTGCTCCTCGGCGGATCATGCGGGCTGGCAGTCGTTGCCGGGCTGAAGGTCGCCGAGACCCTCGGACCCGACGATCTCATGGTCGTGCTCACGCCCGACTCCGGCCGCGGCTATCTCTCGAAGGTCTTCAACGACGACTACCTTGCGCCACTCGGTTTTCTGAAGGCCGAGACCGGTATCTGCATCAGCGAAGTCGTAAAGGCTAAGGGCGACAAGAACTCCGAACTCATCTATGTGAACCCCGAGACGCCCGTTCGCGAAGCGGTCGAGGTCATGCGAGCCAACGGCGTGAGCCAGGTACCGGTCGCGAAGAACGAGCCACCGTTCGCGGTTGCCGAGATCTCTGGCGCAGTGTCTGAGCTGCAACTCATGAACGCTGCATTCGCCGACGAGAGCGTGCTCGATAAGCCGGTCGAATTGGTCATGGCGGCGGGCCTGCCAACCATCGGCATCGGTCAAACAGTGCAGACCGCCGTCGACCTCTTCGAAAATTCCAATGCCTTGCTCGTCATCGAAGGCGGCCAACCACTCACCGTCATCAGCCACACCGACGTCCTCGAGTTCCTCTCGCCGAGCTGATAAGCGATCTGCCTGCGGCGGCGTCAGGCCGTGCTTCCGGGAGTGTTGGCAGCAATGATGGCCAGCGTCGCTAGAGCGTCAAACTTCGGCCGGTAGAGTCCTAGCTATGTCCGAACACTCCGACGGGTTTGAAACCCGCGCTATTCACGCTGGCCAAGACCCCGAGCCGATTACCGGCGCGGTCATCACACCGATCTTCCAGACCTCGACCTATGCCCAGCCATCTCCGGGAGACCACACCGGGTACGAGTACTCGCGCACCGGCAACCCAACCCGCACGGCGCTCGAAGAGGCACTTGCGAACCTTGAGGGGTGTCGTTTTGGCTACGCCTTTGCCTCGGGTCTCGCGGCCGAAGACACCGTCCTGCGTTCACTCGTTGCCGGCGACCACGTTGTTCTCGGCAATGACGCCTACGGCGGCACCTTCAGACTGATCTCTCAGGTCGTCACCCGCGCCGGGGTCACGTGGTCCGCCGCTGACCTGACCGACCCGGCTGCACTGGATCGGGACTGGAACCCGGCCACAAAGATCGTGTGGATGGAGACACCCACGAACCCTCTCCTGACCGTGTTCGACATCGCCGCAATCGCCGAGGTCACCCACAAGAACGGGGCGAAGCTCGTCGTCGACAATACGTTCGCAACGCCGTACCTGCAGCAGCCAATCGAACACGGCGCCGACCTCATTATCCACTCGACAACCAAGTACATCGGTGGCCACAGCGATGTTGTTGGCGGGTTTGCAGCCACCAACGATGAGGAGTGGGCGAACGACATCCAGTACCTCCAAAATGCGGTCGGCGCGGTTCCGGGACCTCAAGATGCCTTCTTGACGACCCGAGGCCTCAAGACCCTCGGTGTCCGAATGGATCGCCATACCCAGAACGCCGAAGCGATCGTCGAAATGCTCCTCGCTCACCCCGCTGTATCCCACGTGCTCTATCCCGGCTTGGACAGCCATCCAGGAGCCGAGGTCGCCCAACGTCAGATGAAGGCCGCTGGCGGCATGATCTCGTTTCGAGTCCACGCCGGGCTCGAAGCCGCGAAGTCGGTCACCACACGTACACGCCTGTTCACGCTGGCCGAGTCACTCGGCGGCATCGAGTCGCTGATCGAACATCCAGGTGTGATGACTCACGCGTCAGCCGCCGGGTCACCGCTCGAGGTCCCCGATGATCTCGTGCGCCTCTCGGTTGGCATTGAGACCGGCGACGACCTGGTCGCAGATCTCAACGACGCCCTCGATCAGATCTAGCCGCTTCGAGAGCGGACCGATTCAGCAAAGCGCGACAAAACCGTAAGTGGCCCAAGCGTGTTGAGCACGCTTGGGCCACTTACGTTCGAAGCTACCTATCCGGCGTTTACCGGTGGAGCGCACGTCAGATCGACTCGACCGCCACCGGGCCGGTATCGAATGACATAGGTGCGGTCACCGGCTCCTGGATTCGCATCGATGAAGGTATTCGAGTTCTCGACGGTGGCAACCCAGCCATCGTTATCTCGAACCTGGAAGGTCGTGACACTGTCGATATCCCAGGTCAGCAGGACCCCGCCGGCTCCGTCGAGGGCCGCGTTACAAGTAAAGGCCACCGGATCGCCCCCACCGTCGGGTACCGTCAGCGGGCTCGGGGTACAGGCAACGTCGGTGCGTCCGACGCCTGGAGGTCTCACCCGCAGCAAGAAGTTGTACTCACCAGGCGCAGCATTCTGCTCGGTATAGGTGAGTGCTCCGTCGACGGTGGCGAGCCAGCCGCGGTCGACGTCACGCACGACGTAGCTCGTCACACCATCGATTGGGTCCCAGGTCAGAACCGGGTCGTTGTCTGCGTTGAGCGAGACGGTGCATCGGGTGATGGCATTGCCGTCGGGCACAACGATCGACGAAGGCGAACACGAAACGTCCGTGGCCACACCACCAGGACTCCAACCCACGACATAACTTCTCGCTCCGGGAGCAGCTGCAGTATCGACGTAACTGGTGCTGTTCTGATCGATCGTGTCGATGAGTGATCCGTCGCGTGTGATCGAGATAGAACCGGCGTTGAGGTTCGGATCGAAGTTGACCAACGTGATGACCGGCTGGTCGTTTGCGTTCAGTGCAACCGTGCATGTCGCAGGGTCAGCAACATCGGCGATCACAAAGTTCGAGACCGCAGTTGTCGACGTGTTCCCCGAGGGATCGGTCGCTGCCGCGCTGAGCTGGTAATCCCCGAGTGGAAGGTTGGCGACTGGACGACTCCAGTTGACCGGGTTCACCCCGACTGCACTGATCGCGAGGTCAGCTGGCGTGGAAGCAAAGCTGCCATTCGGTTGCAGCCACTGGCCAGTCGTGGTGTTTTGCAGCTGTACCGAGATGATTCGTACTTCCCGGTCGTCGTTTGCGGTACCTGCGATCTCGCTGATACTGGCTGCGACGGTGCCATCGACGGGCGATGTGATCGCGATCGTTGGAGCGCTGAGGTCAGGGCCTTCGGCACCGAAATCGAAGAACCCGGATCGACCGGTGAAGAAACCGTTGAAGCGAGTCGAATCATGCCCAGCGAGCAAGCCACGTTCGGTCAGCGTCAGATCAAAGACGGCAACCAGGTTGTTGCTACCTGGATCCCAAGGGAGGGCCTGGCCGTTCTCGGGGTTCAGCGCAGCCATCTGGGAACGGAACACCGCTCCCTCTGGATCGCGCTGGGACGGGTTGATCGGGTTGAGGGGATTGTTCACATCGCAGCCGTTGGCGGTGCCAAGAAAGTCGCTCGTGACGCCGCCGGGCTCAGCACCATTCCGGGGCGCTGCACAGAAGTGGCCGCCGACGTACACAGCGACATCGCTGACCGCCAGGCTGTAAACGCTCGAGTACATACGAGCAGACCAATCAAAGTTGACCGTTGCGTTACCTGCGGTTGGGTAGCGAAGCACCGAGTCACAGTTCGGCGGGTTGTCCGCACCCTGGCCACCGATGACGAGGTACGTGCCATCGGGTGAAATTTCGAGGTCGCGTAGTGCAGAAAGGCACTGCGATCGCCCGGCTTGAGCGCTCCATGGAATGTTCCATCCGCTGAGACTTGGAGTCCCGGCTGCATCGATGTCGAACTTTGCAACGGCCTCGCGGACCTGCCCATCGAGTAGCGATGCATAGTGAAGCACGAATAGGCTTGACCCGTCGGGGGTTCGTTCGAGTGCCTGAACGAGCGCTGACCCAGCAACCGAACCGACGAGACTCGGGGAGAACGACGTGTCGACCGCACCGGTGACACGATCGACCTTGGCTAGTCCTGTGACAGGAACGCCGCCGATCTCTGTGAAGTTGCCGCCGATGTACACCGAGTCACCAATCTCGACCACGCCTCGGACGCGAGCCGAGGCGTCTGGTGTCCAACTGGTATCCAAATTGCCTTGACCATCGATTCGCGCAACGCGCAGCACGAAGGTGTCGTCCCAACGGATGAAGCGGCCGCTCACGTACAGGCCTTGACCATCCTCGGTCAGGTCGAGGCTACGAATGCTGTCGTCGAGCACAGGGCGGAAATTGGTGTCAAAGGCGCCCGAGTCGATGTCGTAAGCGAATAGATAGGGTTGATCGACGACCGTTCCGTCGTTGAGCTCGACCTGCTGGAAGTCGCCTCCGACGAAGACTCGGTCACCAATGACCGCGTGCGCTCGAACTCGACCGTCGAGTACCACCGGCACGTCTGTTCGCACACTCTCAGGAACAACCGCCCCTTGATTGAGCCCGGTCGCGCTCGCTGTATCTGCATTTCTGCCCAATATCAGCAGAAATCCAAACAGACCGACCATCAGGACGGCCGCCATTGCGTACCGAGTCCGTAGAAGCCTCGTTGTCATTACGTCACCCACATTGCTCATGTACGCCCTCGCGTACGTCCACTCCTCGCCAACGAAGCCCATGCTGGCACAAAGCCGATCGAAAATCCTGGGCTGAACTACTCACCGCGTTAGCGGTTCCTGAATAGTCCAATCGGACACATCTTTCGCTGCGCAGGGGGCCTCTTTGACCACTCTACGTTATTTTGGCCGTGAGGTTAAGTGCGATTTCGGTTCTCCTCGGCTGGTGGACGAAGCAATCTCTTGAGCCCGAAGGTTCGGTGGACGAGTGCGCCCATGAGTCCCGATAGTCTGAGCAGCTATGAGTGACGCCTCGAATCCGCCGTATCCCGCCGTCAACAAGCCCGATTTCCCTGCGATTGAGGCGAAGATTCTTGAGCGCTGGGCAGAAGACAACACCTTCCAGGAGTCGATCGACCAGCGCCCTGATGATGACGAGTTCGTCTTCTACGATGGCCCACCATTCGCGAATGGCCTCCCCCACCACGGCCACCTTCTGACGGGCTATGTGAAGGATGTGGTCCCGCGCTTTCAGACCATGCGCGGCAAGAAGGTCGATCGCCGATTCGGCTGGGATTGCCATGGCCTCCCCGCCGAGATGGAAACCGAAAAGCAGCTCGATGTATCGGGGCGCGTCGCCATCACGGACTTCGGTATCGAGAACTTCAACAACGCGTGTCGAACATCGGTGCTGAAGTACACGAGCGAATGGGAAGACACCGTCACTCGTCAAGCCCGTTGGGTCGACTTCGAGAACGACTACAAGACGATGGACCTCGACTACATGGAGTCGGTGATCTGGGCATTCAAACAGCTCTGGGACAAGGGGCTCATCTACGAAGCCAACCGTGTCATGCCATACAGCTGGGGTGCGGAAACGCCGCTCTCAAACTTTGAGATCCGCCTCGACGACGCAACTCGCCCTCGACAGGACCCGGCGGTCACCGTGGCGTTCAGCCTGACTCCGACGAACGATGACCCAGGACCAATGAAGATCCTGGCGTGGACGACGACGCCGTGGACACTTCCTTCGAACCTCGGATTGATCGTCGGCCCCGACCTCGACTACTCCGTGATGGAATTGAACGGCGAGTACCTAATCCTCGGTACGGCCACGGTCCCTACCTATGAAAAGGAACTCGAGGGCGCTATCGAACACAGTGTTATCAAGGGCGCCGATCTCGTTGGCCGCACCTACGAACCCCTGCTTCCGTACTTTGCCGGCCGCGACGACCTCAACGCGTTCCGAGTCATGGCTGGCGACTTTGTCGAGACCGACGAAGGCACCGGCGTCGTCCACACCGCACCAGGCTTTGGTGAGGACGATCAGCGGATCGCCGAGGAGAACGGCATGGGCATGGTCGTGCCCGTCAACGATCAGGGCCAGTTCACGAGCGAAGTCACCGACTTTGCCGGCCGCAACGTCCTTGAGGCGAACAGCGACATCATCCGCCACATCCGCGGCCTCGGTCGGCTGATCCGTCACGAGAGTTACGAGCACAACTACCCGCACTGCTGGCGCACCGATACGCCGATCATCTACCGGGCGCTACCGAGTTGGTACGTGAAGGTCACAGACATTCGCGAGCGCCTTGTCGAACTGAACCAGGACATCAACTGGATCCCCGAAAACGTGCAGAACGGTCGGTTCGGCAAATGGCTCGAAGGTGCCCGCGACTGGTCGATTAGCCGAAATCGTTTCTGGGGTTCACCAATCCCTGTGTGGCGCAGCGACAACGACGAATACCCGCGCATCGACGTCTATGGCAGCCTCGATGAGCTCGAAGCAGACTTTGGCGTCCGACCGACGAACCTTCACCGACCACACATCGATGAGCTCGTACGACCAAACCCCGACGACCCGACCGGTCAGTCGATGATGCGCCGCGTCCCGGAGGTATTCGACTGCTGGTTCGAAAGCGGTTCGATGCCGTTCGCCCAGGTTCACTATCCCTTTGAGAACAAAGACTGGTTCGAGGAGCACTACCCCGCCGACTTCATCGTCGAGTACATCAACCAGACCCGCGGCTGGTTCTACACGCTGCACGTTCTCGCTGGCGCGTTGTTCGACAAGCCCTCCTTTCAGAACGTGATCTGCCACGGCATCCTGCTCGCCGAGGACGGCCAGAAGCTCTCCAAGAAGCTTCGCAACTACACCGAACCCAGCGAGATCTTCGACAAACAGGGCGCGGATGCGTTGCGCTGGTACTTCATGAGCTCAAACATCGTTCGCGGCGGAGACGCAAGGATCTCAGATAAGGGCATCGACGACGTCACGCGTCAGGTCATGTTGCCGATCTGGAATGCGTACTCGTTCTTCACGCTCTACGCGAACACCGACAGCTACAAAGCCGAGATTCGTACCGATTCAACCGATGAACTCGATCGCTACATCCTCGCGAAGCTCCGGGCTGTCATCGAGGCGACGACCGAACGCATGGAGGCATACGACCTGGCCGGAGCAACCGACGAGATCAGCTCGTTCCTCGATGCCCTAAACAACTGGTACATCCGTCGTAGTCGAAACCGCTTCTGGGGACCTCAGATGTCGGACGATAAAGCTGCCGCGTTCAACACCCTCTACACGGTGCTCGTCAACTTCTTGAAGATCGGCGCACCATTCCTGCCGATGATCACCGAAGAGATCTACACGAGTCTCACCGGCGAAGAGAGCGTGCACCTCACCGCATGGCCAGACGCCGAGGACTTCCCATCCAACCCCGAGCTCGTCGCCAACATGGATCGTGTTCGCACCGTCGTGTCAGCGGCACTTCGCCTCCGTGAGGACGAAGGCCTCCGCGTGCGCCTGCCGCTCCAATCGCTCACGCTCGCCGGCGACGGCGCTCGGTCGGTTGCCGACCTCTCGCATCTCATCGCAGACGAGGTCAACGTGAAGTCGGTTGAGTTCTCAGACGACATCGAATCGTTCGCAGCCTTCGCGCTACAGCCGAACGGTTCGGTCCTTGGGCCTCGCCTCGGTGGCGATGTGCAAAAGGTCTTCGGCGCGGCAAAGCAGGGTAACTGGACTCAGTCCAGCGACGGATCGATCGAAATCGCTGGCTACACCCTCACCCCCGACGAGTTCACGCTCAACGTGAAACCAGCCGAAGGCGTCACAGCATCGGCGCTCCCAACGAACGATGCGGTCGTGGTGCTCGACATCGAGGTCACTCCCGAACTGGAAGCCGAAGGCCTTGCTCGAGACATCGTCCGCGCTATTCAGGAAGCCCGCAAGACCGAAGACCTCATCGTGTCCGATCGGATCTCGCTTACCCTCGACCTCTCCCCCGAAGGCGCCGCGGCTGTGCAAGCCATGGAGAGCTACGTCGGTGAGCAAACGCTCGCAACAACGATCACTTACGGCTCGGTCGATGGCGGGCACGACGCTGCAGGCGTTGGGCAGCTGTCCTTCGTCGTGGCTGGCTGAGCAACCGACACATCGTGGATTCGCCCCGTGACAAGTTTCTGACCGTCATGGGGCGCAAGCCCGTCATCGAAGCGCTCCACGACCAGTCGTTGGGCTTCGACAAGATCCTCGTGAGCCAAACGGCCAAAGGCCCGGAAATCGACACGATCACCGGCATGGCAGCGAGTCGCAAGGTCACGATCGAGCGGGTGGCCGAGGCCAAGGTGACCGCCGTGGCGAGGTCGGCGAGACATCACCAGGGCGTGGTTGCCGACGTCGTGGCTCCTGCAATGGAACACTTGGCGGACTTCTGCGAGAAGCGACGCCGTGGCAAGGATTGGGCCTGTTCTGTGCTCGTCTTGGACCGGGTTCACAACCCGGCCAACGTCGGCATGATTCTGCGATCTGCAACGGCGGCCGGTATCGACGGCGTCGTCGTGCCCCACAAGGGCACCGCAGACATTGGGCCGGTCGCGATCAAGGCATCGGCTGGAGTCGCGTTCCGGGCATCGATTCTCCGTACCGAAGACACCCTCGAAGCGCTCGCAATTCTCGAGCAGCATCGCTTTGCGCTGTACGGCCTCGATGGAGCGGGCGAACCGCTTCTCGGCGCCGAGTTGCCCGAACGTGCGGCCTACATCATCGGCAACGAATCCGACGGACTCAGTGCGAATGCCAGCGCTTCGTGCGAAAGTCTGCTCTCCATCCCACTCGACAATGGTGTGGAGTCACTGAACGCAGCGGTCGCCGCAGCTCTTGTCTCCTACGAAGTCCGCCGAAGCCGGTAGCGATCGGCCCTTAGGAAATCTCGGCCTTGCTCGAGTCGAAGGCGACCAGCTCTTTCAACTCGTCGCCAAGGCGCATGTTGACATAAGACCACGCAGCATCCGCTACCTGTCCATCGTCGCCGGCAAAGTCGAAGTACTCGGTATCGCCCTTGAGCGGGCAGTAGGTCGTACGTTCGCTCTTCTGCAGAAGTTCCATGTTGATATCGGCCCGGGGGAAGTAGAGCACGGGTTCGTAGATCGAGTATCCAACTTCGCGCACGACGACCGCGTCGGATGACTCAGCAACGACGGTTCCACCAATGGAGACCGATCGTGCTTCGCCGACGGGTAAGACCGTCATGAAATGCCGAGGCTCATCGGGGTTGTGAATCGCGTCTTCGATCAGGGTGACATCGCTCGGGCTCATGTGCTGCTCCATCTTCGACTAGCCGACCGTCTCAGTGTACGGCCTGTTCTCCGGTTCGATCAGCCGTAGGCCTCGTCGAGGCCCACCCGAATTTCTGAAACGAGCGAGACCACATCGTCGATGCCGTCGCCATTGAGCACGCGACGCATGAGTGCCGATGCCACGATGACCCCATCGGATTCCCTCGCTGCGGTCACCGCTGTCTCCGCACTCGAGATCCCAAATCCGACGATGGCCGGTACGTCCGAAATTGCTTTCACTCGACGGGCGAGAACTGTCGCAGCGTCATCGACGGTGTCTCGGCCGCCGGTCGTTCCCATCGTCGAAACCACGTAGACGAATCCGCCCGTTTTCTCCGCAATCGTGGCCAGTCGTTCATCGCTTGTCACGGGCGCGGCGAGGAGTACGTTCTCGATGTTGTGTTCGTCTGCGGCGGCAAGCCAGTCACCGGCAACATTCAACGGCAGATCAGGCAGGATCGTTGCCCATCCACCAGCGCCAACAAGGTCAGCGGCGAAGCGCTCGTGTCCGTAGCGGTAGACGAGGTTGTAGTGCGTCATTGCGATCAGGGGGACGCCGAACTCCCGCTTGGAGAGCTCGGCAAGAGCGCGTGCTGGTGTCATCCCGGCGTCGAGAGCAACGACGGAGGCCTGCTGGATCGTCTCACCGTCGATTGCAGGATCAGAAAAAGGAATGCCGACCTCGATTGCGTCAGCACCAGCTTCGATGCACCCGTCGATGAGCTCAAGCCAATCGTCGCGAACTCCGGCCGTCACATACGGCATGAGCAGGCGTCGCTCAGCGGAAAGCTCACGAAGGTACGTCTGTAGCGATCGGGTGTCGGTCGTGGTTGATGAGCTCATCGTTCGAGAATCTCCTGCACTTGTTGTACGTCCTTGTCTCCTCGTCCGGAGAGGTTCACCAGAACGGTTTGCCCGGCGAGTTCATCCTTGGCCTTTACGACCCACGCAATTGCATGCGCCGATTCGAGCGCCGGGATGATTCCTTCGGTCCGGCTGAGCAACTGGAACGCCTCAAGAACTTCATCGTCGGTTACGGAGAAGTACTCGGCTCGCTCGGTTTTCGCGAGGTGGGAGTGCTCGGGACCAAGACCTGGATAGTCGAGGCCCGCAGAGATCGATTCGGCTTCGAGAATCTGCCCGACCTCATCCTGCATGAAATACGACTTCATCCCGTGCACGACCGCTGGAACGCCACGGCCCGCTGCTGCGCCGCCCGCGGGCTCTGCACCGATCAGACGAACCGATGGTTCGTCTGCGAAGCCAGCGAAGAGTCCTGCTGCGTTCGAGCCGCCGCCGACACACGCCACCGCCACGTCGGGCAGTCCGCCGGTCATCTCGAGTACCTGTTGGCGCGCCTCGGTGCCGATGATCTCGTGAAAGGTCCGCACCATCCATGGGTACGGGTGCGGCCCCATGACCGAACCGAGGCAGTAATGCGTGTCGCCGACTTCAGACACCCAGGCTCGCATTGCCTCGTTGACAGCGTCTTTCAAGGTCCGGCTGCCAGAGAGCGCGGCTTGTACTTCGGTGCCGAGCAACCGCATGCGGAAGACATTGAGCGCCTGACGCTCCATGTCGACCTCGCCCATGTAGACCGTGCAGCTCATGCCCATGAGCGCGGCCGCGGTCGCCGTTGCCACACCGTGCTGACCGGCCCCGGTCTCCGCAATCAGTCTGGTCTTGCCCATACGTTTCGCGAGTAGGGCCTGTCCGAGGACGTTGTTGATCTTGTGACTGCCGGTGTGATTGAGATCTTCCCGCTTGAGCAGTAGACGAAGACCGAGCATCTCGCTGAGGTTCCCGCACTCGGTTGTTGGCGATGGCCTTCCGCCGTAACCGTTGAGCAGATGTAGGTAGTCATCACGAAAGCTCGGGTCTGCCCAAGCGTCGAGAAAGGCGGTTTCGAGTTCGATACACGCTTCGATCAACGGCTCACCCACGTAGCGGCCGCCGAAGTCGCCGAAGAACCCGAGTTGATCTGGTGCGCCCATGTTCTGTGGCGACGCGGCCGTTGGCATAGTCATACAAACCCCAAACTTCTAGATGTATATATGTTACGTGCTTTAGCGGTCGACCGTGTACTCGATCGCCAAACGGTCGACCGTTCGATCGGCTGCAATACTGCAGCGCCCTCCGACCAGCAATGCCTCGTCGTACAGATAGGGGCGACCAAACTGTTGAATCGATGTCCGGATGGACAACATCGCCGGGTGTCCTGGCTCGGTCTCCAGCATCTCGGCGTCACTGGCGTCAAGACCAACAGCGGTCACGGTCTCGCGCGCCTCGGAGATTTCCCACCCGATTGACTCTTTGATCGCGTCATACAACGAGTAGCCAGCGAGCTCGTTTTTAAGGTCTATCGAAACGGCGCCTGGAGCAAGAAAGCTCCGTTGCAGACTGATAGGAACACCTTTGACTCGGCGACGTCGCAGCATTCGGGAGAGCGGTTCGGCCGTCTCCAATGCCGCGGCCGCCTCAGGATGTGCAGATGCACTGACGGTGTCGATCGCTAAGACCTCGGTGGAGAGATCCAAGCCGACCGAGTTCATCTGCTCGGCGAAGCTCGAAAGGTTTCCAACCCCGACATCGACCGGCCTGTCCGCGACAAACGTGCCCTTGCCTCGAGCAGCCCACAACAAACCCTCGGCCTCGAGCGCGGCAATGGCCTGACGCAAGGTCATCACGGTCACACCAAACTCGTTGGCCAACTCCTGCTGGGATGCCAAACGACTGCCCGGAGCCAGCTCTCCGTCAAGAATCCTCTGACGCAGAACCAGGTAGATCGCTTGGTACTTCGGCACAGCTGGAGTCGGCATTGCTTCGAACTGTAACGCGAGTGCCTGACATGTCGGTGACGGCCGACTCACCGACGGCTCAGCCTCGACTCCTCCACATAGCCTGAAACCCCCGATGTTCCCGCTTCTGCGGAGCACACTCCGACGATCGAGTCCCACGTGACGTTGACGACATCAAAACCACACGAAGAAACCGCGTGGAGTCGACGCGTCTTCACCGGCTGGAAGGTCGTTGCGGCTAGCGCAGCGTTGTGGGCGCTGCAATCAATGCTGTGGATGCAGGGCTTTGGAAACCTCGCGGTTGAACTTCGTTCGGAGTTCGGCTGGTCCAAGACCCTCTTCTCAGTCGCGTTCGTCGCGACCCGCGCGGGAAGTGCACTGATCGCGCCGGCGCAAGGCTCGGGATTGCGCAGATGGGGCACAAAACGCGTCATGCGCTTCGGCAGCATCTTCGTGCTCGGCGGTTTCGTCGGACTCTCCTTCGTCGAGACACGAACACAGTTCTTCATCGCGTTGTCGGTCGCCGCCTTCGGCATGGCCCTCGCCGGCTTCCTGACGATTACGTCTGCACTGGTGCCATGGTTCGAGCGTAAGCGAGCCCGCGCCCTTTCTATGCAAAGCATGGGTTTCGCTGTCGGAGGCTTCGCCGGACCGCTTCTCGTGTTCAGCTTCGACTGGTTCGGCTGGCGCGCTTCACTCGTTGGCGCTGGTGCTGTCCTGACCGCAGCGATCTTCGTGGCCTCAATCTTTCTCGGCCGCACTCGCGAGCAAACCGGAGAACCACTCGATGGCATTCCCGCCGAGGTCGCCGCGAAAACACCGAGGGCCGAGGGTGTTTCTGACAACCACTTCACCGCAGCCCAGGCAATGAAAACACGATCCTTCTGGATGGTCTCAATGGGACACGGTTCGGCGCTCATCGTCGTCAGTGCCGTCATTGCACACGTCGCGCTGTACTTGGTGGAAGATCGCGGATTTGATGCCCGCGAAGCAGCGCTTATCGCCGGAGCCATTCCCGTCTTCCAGTTGATCGGCACCATTCTCGGCGGATACCTGGGCGACCGCATCAACAAGCGGCTCATCATCGTCGTCGCCATGTGTGCTCACGGCGTCGGCCTGCTCGTCCTGACTTGGACGGGCGGCTCGATTGCCATCGGCGCCTTCGTGGTGCTTCACGGCCTGGCTTGGGGTTCGCGCGGCCCACAGATGCAAGCGATTCGCGCCGATTACTTCGGCACGACCCACTTCGCCTCGATCATGGGATGGTCGTCGATCATCATCACGGTCGGCACGGTGAGTGGACCGCTACTCGCCGGAATTCTCGCCGACTCAACGGGCGATTACCGACTCGGATTCACCATCATTGCCGGCCTCGCGTTCGCCGGAAACATCTTCTGGGCTCTGGCCTCGCCACCTGCACCGCTCGAAAAAGCTGAGAAAGTTGCTATCGCCGTGTAGCACGACCATGACAGTTGCCGTTCTCAGGTTTCGTCAGGCCACAGTCCGTTGACCTGGGCGAGGGCGGCTTCGGTCATCTGTCCAAAATCGCCTTCCGGATACGCGAGCGACCAGGACAGTATGAGTGCGTTCGTTGCCCCGACGAGTGCTCCAGCGCAGATCATGCATTGGAACATCTGTGATTCCCCGTGCTCGGCGAGCAGGTTGGCAAAGACGAGCTCAGCCCAACGCTGATCCGAGGCAGCGTGCGTCGCGCCGAGGATCGGGTTTGCATTGCGAACAGCGAACGCTTCCAACACCGGCTCGGGGTCGATGGCGATCATCTCGCCAATCTCGATGATGGCCCGTTCGATACGTTGCCGCGGCGTCTCCCCTTCAACCGGTGAATCCAACACTGCCTCAAAGTGCTCCAACCAGCGCCGCGGATGTTCGAAAACGAGGTCTGCTTTGGTCGGAAAGTGCCGGTAGACGGTTCGACGCGACACCCCGGCTTCATCGGCAATGTCCTCCATCGAGGTCTCTTCGAAACCAATATCAGTGAAGAGACGAATGGCGACCGTCGCAAGATCGTCCATCATCTGACGCCGACGGCGATCAGCCAAAGATTGCGGGGTCGCAGCGGCCTCGGGCATCAGGACAGCATACCTGACTGGATCACCAAATGGCACTGGGTGCCATGATGGCATATTGTGCCACTTTGTTCTAAAGTGGCGCCATGACCACAGCGACACAACTCTTCATCACCTACGGACTGATCGTCCTCATCCTTGGCTTCACACTCGGATCCGCCCTCGGAGCGATTCGCTCGA